>JANQSF010000134.1 GCA_028284155.1 Phycisphaeraceae bacterium | reverse complement strand
GGGATGCGGCGGGTGTCCCACTCGTGGCGGTTGGCGGACAGGTCGGACGCGACGGGCAGCCAGGCGTCGCCGCCGGCCACACGCGACTCGAGCTTGTAGGTCAGGCTGTCGCCGTTCGGGTCGCTGGCCTTCCACTCGATCTTGAGCTTCGTCTGCGCGGCCGGCGTGTCGTCCTTCTTGGCCGACGAACTACTGGAGCGCGAGCTGCTCGACCCGCCGTCGTACTCGGCCTTGATCGACTCGATCTCGGGCCGCATGTTCGGCACGACGTACGCCAGCTCGACGCGGTCGAGCACGCTCGACATCTTGCCGTCACCGGCCAGCGTGACGCGGTACTGGATGAAGCGAGCCGGCGGGCTTTCGATCTTCAACTCGTGCGGCGTCAGCGGCGTGTGGTTCTTGTCGTGCTTCACGACCTGCGGCTTCGACCACTTGGACCACGCGGCCTGATCCGGGTCTTCGACGTTGCCGGTGCGCGTCTCGACGGTGAGCGTCGTGCCGGCCGGGCAGTCGCAGGTGATCTTGAGCACGCCCCACAGGCTGATCTGTTTCGCGTCCTGCACTTCGCTGAGGAACGTGCCGGTCTTGGCCAACCCACCGTCGAGCTTGACCAGTCCGCCGACGTTGGCCGTGCCGATCAGGATCGTGCCGTCGTTGTTGCGCGCGATGGCGGGGATCTGTTGAGGGTCGAGGTCGGCGATGATCGTCGTTTCGCCCGCGGCCGGGTCGACGCGGTAGAGCTGCGCTTCGTTGCCCGTCGCGACGAGCAGGCTGTTCCCGTCTTCAACGATCTTGAGGATCATGACCGACTCGCGGAACACCTCGGTGACGAAGCCGGCGTCGTCGATGTGGTAGACGGCGTTGCCGGCTTTGGCCTTCGTGCTGGAGGACGGGCGGCGTGTGGTGGACGGTCGGCTGGACGAACCGGGCGACGGCGGGACGTTTGCGCCGGCCTGGAGTTGCCCGGTCTGCCGCGCCTTTTCGAGACGCGCGCGGATCTCGGCGCGGACCTGGTCGTACTGCTCGGGCGTCGGCGGCTGCGGCGGGGCGGGCTTGGCGTCGGCCGGCGGGGTGTCCGCAGCACTCGGCGTGTCCGGCGATTTCGGCACGTCCGGTGCGGGCGCGTCGGGTGACTTGGGTGTGTCTGGAACCGATGTGTCAGGCGATTTCGGTGTGTCGGGTGTGGCCGGCTTGTCGCCGCCGTCTTTGGGGACCGGCTTCGGCGGCACGCCGGGCAGGTCGCCGGGTTTGGGTGCTTCATCGGGTGCGGGTCGGCCGGTCTCGGCCGTGGCGGGTTTCATTAAACGACCCGGCTTCGCCTGCTGGGCGTCGGCCGTGCCGACGTACAGCCGGCCGTCCTGGGTCACCAGCAGTGCGCCGATCTCCGGCTCGGCCGCATCGAGCAGCACGAACGGGTCGAAACCGCCCTTGCCGTCGGGTGTGAGTCGGAAAACGAGGCCGTCCGTGTCCGTGCCCGCGTAGATGCGGCCCTTCTTGTCGCGCCCGAGGCAGAGGATGTTCGCCTGCGACGCGTCGAGCAGTTCGGTGACCTTCGCCTCCTTGCCCGACGTGTCGATCGCCAGCAGTTTTCCCTCGTTGCCCGTCGCCGCGTAAATGGTCTTGCCCGCGACGACCGTGTCCCACACGTACCGCGTGTCCTTCAACTCGGCGACCGTCTCGAGTTTGTCGCCGTTGAGCACAGCCAGCCGTGTCGTCTTCTCGCCACTAACCGCGACGAGCAACTTGTTGCCAAGCTTGTCGAGGCAGAAGACCTGCTCGCCCTCGAGCTTGAGGATCGTTTCGAGCTTGTCGCCCTTGAGTCGGAGCAGCGACGCCTCGGGGCCGGCCGCGGCGATCGTCGCGCCGCCGATCGTTTCCAAGTCGTAGATGACCGTCGTCTCTTCGGGCAGTTCGCCCAATGCCTGCGACGCGGTGGCGAGCTTGATGTCGCCGAGGTTCGTCACGACGGCGTGCTCGGTCTTGCCCTTCTGGAAGTCGGCCTCCGTCGTGTGCACCCACTTTTGGGGCTGGATCGCCACGGCCGACGCGGCGCAGATGAGGGAAAGCAGCAGGGCGGTAACGGCGGGTTTACGCATGATGAACTCGATGGGTTAGCGGTTGGCGAGGCACGTTTTAGCGTGCGGTGTGCGTGCGTTCTTTCCACTCTGAAGGAGGCGGCCCTGCGGGCTCGCCGCTAAACGCTTGGTACTTACGTCTTTTCACTCTTTGTCGTGTGGTGCGTCGCGAGGTTTTTCACATCACACTCATTCCGTCGGGTCGTTTTCGATCTCGATCTGGATGGCCGAACGTGAGCCGATCACCATGTCCATGGGGATGACCTTCTCGGCCGTCTCGACGTACGACGTGGTGATCGACGAACTGGGCGAGACGATCAGCGACGCCCGGCTGGACGGCAGCGACGGGAACTCGGTCCGCCCGATGGCAACGCCGGTCTTAGGCAACGCCATCACGACGTACAGCGCGTCGTTGCGGATTGTCGCCTGCCACTTGTAATACGTAAAGATGTCGTCTGCCTTAAGCGCGAGATTCAGGTGCGGCCGAGCCGAGAGCATCTGTCGGACGTAGTTCCGCCCGTCGGTGATCATGATCGGGTATCGGCCGTCCGGCAGACGGTCGGGCAGCTTGAACGTGATGCGTTTGTTGATGAACGACTTCTGGTAGCGCTGGATGCGCAGGTCGATGTTGACGGTCTCGCCCGGCTTGAACTTGGTCTTGTCGGTGCGCGCCTCGATCACCGTGCCCAGCCGCGTCTGCGGCTCGACGTCGATGGTCAGGTCGGCAGACTCCAGGTGCACGGCCTTGTAGCTGTTGTTCATCAGCGAGGCGACAGGCGGGGCAATCTGCATAAGCAGGCCTTGAGCGCTGCCGTTGGCCAACAGGTTGTCGATCTTGATCGGCTCCTTGTGACCGGCGAACTTGATCGAGCCCCGGATACGGGTCGTGTTGTTCGGTGGTAGGCTCACATCGGCCATGGCGCTTTGGGCGGCGACCATGCCGGCCAGCATCGGCGTCAGCCGCTTGTGCATGATGACCTGGTAATTGAACTCCTTGGCCTCCAAGTCCGGCATCTTGACGCGCACCTTCAGCGGTGCGGTCGGGAAGTTGACACCACCGACGCCGACGACCGCGCTGTTCTCGTCACGCACGATCGCGCCACGGATCGAGGCCGACCCGCCCAGCTTGAACGCGGCCGACTGCACGGGCACGACGAAGTGGACATAGCCGGACGCCATCGGCACGGCGGCCTTGCCCTCGCCGAACATCGCGTGGCCGAACCCGAGCACCTTGCCGTCGGGCAGCACGTCGGTCACCGTGCCCGTGCCGGACAGGTCCATGTCGCCGAACGCCATCGGCACGGCCAGCACACTTCCCGGCCGAATGTTGACCTGCTTCGCATCGACGCCCGGCGGCGGGAAGCCGGCCTTGACGCCAAGCGGCGACGCGACCGCACGGAGGCCGACCGTTTCGAGCATGGGGCCGAACGCTTTGGCAAGCGAGGCTGAATTGACGGTGACGGGCATCGGCATCGCATGACCAAACCCGCCAAGCTCGCGCGGTGCGGGGACGGTCGTCGCTGAGTCAAGTGTGTCGTCCTCGTTCGCATTCGGCGGCGCGAACATCTGTCGCAACGACTCGGCCCGCCAACCGGCGTCGGGCGCCCAGCGCGCGACCGGTTCGCTCTTCACGCCCGAAGCCGTCAGCAGGTTGCTCAACATGACGTATGGCGAGCCGGCTTGCGAGGCGTCGGCGACGCTGTCGCCCGGCTTCTGTTTGGCGCGCGTGCCCGAGTCGCGCATGAACTCAATCGGTTGCACGCCCGCGTAGCAGTCGCGGGTCCATGAATAGCCGTACGCGAACGCGCCGATCAGCTTGCCGCCCTTGCCTAGTTCTTGCTTCTCGCCTTTGTCCCACAAGAAAATCGGCGAGCCGCTCATGCCCTGTACCGGGCCCGTACCTTGCATCCGTTCACCGGGGCATCGGATCCAGATCACCGCGCGCTTCGGCGCGAAGTCGCGCATGACCGAAATCACCTCGACGGCGAACGGCTCGACCTTGTCGCCGTGGAAGACCGACAGCCCGTAGCCTTTCATCCCTCGTCGGATCTCACCAATCTTGAGGATGGGCGTCGCTTGTTTGGGGCGGACGATGCCGTTTTGAACCTCATCCGCCGCGTGGGTCGACGCCGAACAGAACGTAAACCACACGAGCGTCAACCCGAACAGAAAATGCTTGGTATTCATGGGCGCAGCGTATCCGGCAGGGCTATGATTGGCAAGGGAGTCGAAACGTTGCAGGCGCGTCCTTTCAGCCGCCCGTGTGACCCGCTCTTCGTCGGTTCGATGCCGCTGAGGCTTCAGCGACATGGATCGCCCAAGACCGCGGCCGCCCCAGGGTAAGCCAGCGTCGCACTTCAACGGTTCAGCCTCCCCAAAACTTGACCCGGCCGAACGCGGTGTTCGGCCGACCGCCGTTGGCGCTGTGCGAAGCGCGCCCCGTGTACGGGCATTGTCCCATACCCGTACGCAAGGACGCCCACCCCGGTTTGAGGGGCCCGCTTCGTCACCTCCAGCAGGCGATCCAGGCTATCCGTCCGACGTATGGAGCGCCCATGATCGACCAGGCCAGTGACGTCCTCGGTTACACCTTCAAAAACCCCGACCTGCTCGAGGCCGCCCTCCGGCACGCCTCCTGCGCCGACCACCGGCTGGACTCCAACGAACGCATGGAGTTCCTCGGCGACGCCGTGCTCGGCATGGTCGTGTCCGATTTCCTCTACCGCGAATACCCCGAATACCTCGAAGGCGAGCTGACCAAGATCAAGAGCAACGTCGTCAGCCGACGCGTCTGCGCCCTCGTGACCAAGCAACTCGACCTGCACCGCATGCTTGCGTTGGGCAAAGGCATGAGCAATCGGCCCAGCGTCCCAAGCAGCGTCGCCGCGGCCGTGTTCGAGTCGGTCATCGCCGCGATCTATCTCGACGGCGGCATCGTTCAGGCCCGCAAGTTCATCCTCAAGGTCATGCGCCCCATCATCCGCGAAGCGGCGCGCAGCACGCACCAGGAAAACTTCAAGAGCGTCCTGCAGCACTACGCGCAACGCTTCCTGCCGTGCAACCCGACCTACGTCCTGCTCGACGAGAAAGGCCCCGACCACGCCAAGGCCTTCGAGGTCGCCGTCGAGGTCGAAGGCAAGCAGTTCGGCTCCGCCTGGGCCAACAGCAAGAAAGAGGCTGAGCAAAACGCCGCGCTCAACGCCCTGTCCGAGATGGGCATGGCGGAGGTGGACGAGGAAGGCACCGTCCACGTCCGCGAGCCGTTCGCGCCGCCGAAGTAGCCGAGCCGTTCGGTTGGTGGGTGTGTTGCTCGCTTAACCCGCCGTAAGCAGCAGGTCTTGACACTAGTCTGGCCCTCTTTTAGCCATCATAAGATGGTGATTATCTGGCATGGCCCGCAGCGGTGTAACACCGTCCCGTTCAAGTCAATAATGTAGAAGTCACGTCGCTGCCCACGTCTTGGAGCGTTGCCATGAAAACGACCGTCTGGATCGTCGCCATCGCTTTGATCGCCTTACCAAGTGTGACCAAGGCCGGCGACAAGATTCAGCAAACGCAGGTCAAACCCGCCGTCACCAAAGCCCTGGCTTATCTGGCCAAGGAAGGCCCGGAATTCACCAGCGACAACGGCCGATGCATCACCTGCCATCACGGGCCGATGACGGTTTGGGCGCAGCGGCACGCCGAACAGTTGGGTTACAAGATCGACGCCGACGGCTACGCGTCATTCGAGAAGAAGATCCTGATCAGGTACGCCAACGGCAAGAAGGGTCCGGACAAGAACAAGTGGCGTCACACACTTGGCGCCTTCTTCGCCCTGGCTCAGCCGAGCGATTGGGACGCGAAGAACAACCAGAAGCTAATCGACGCCGTGGCGTACGAACTCAAAGCCGCGCAACAGAAGGACGGGTCGTGGCTCGCTGCGGGCCAGTTCACCGGCCAACGTCGGCCGAAGGGCGAAGCGCACCTGTTGCAGACGATGTGGAACGTCCTGTCCATCCAACGCCTCGAACCGCACCGCAAGTCGCTCGCGGAACAACGCGAGGCCGCGCTCAAATACATCCGCGCCGCCAAGTCGCCGAAGACCACGGATGTGCGGGCTGTTCGCCTGTTACTCGAACGCCGACTCGGCGACGCCGGACAGACGCAAGCGCTCCTGAAGGGTCTGCTTGCCGACCAACTCGAAGACGGCAGTTGGCCCTGGCTGGCGAACGAAGAGGGCGACGTGTGGGCGACGGCCGTCGTGCTGTATGTCCTGGCTCAACTCGGCGACGACGTGCCGGCTGGTTACGTCGCCAAGGCCCAGTCGTACCTCGTCAAACTTCAACGTGACGACGGCACGTGGTACGCGTTGACCCGCATGAATCCTGAAAAGCACGACTCCGACATCGCCAGCTACTTCGCAACGGTCTGGTCGACGCTGGCTTTGGCTGAATCCGCCGATCGGCAGTGAGTGCCGGGCCGCGACTTGCCTCGGCGGCGTTTGCCCGGTCAGGTCAACACACGAAAGACAGTCACCGGCATCGCGACGCCCTTCAGCTCAAAAGTGCCCACTTTCTCGTGCGGCACTTCTTGTTCCGACATCGCGTGAAACGTCGCCTCGCCGAAGTAGACGTGTCCCGGTTCCGTCATCTGCTCGATGCGTGCGGCCACGTTGACGGGTTTGCCCAGCACGTCGTCCGCCTGCAACGTCACCTCGCCCGTACTGATCCCGACCCGCAACGCCGGCAGGTCGACGGATCGCGCTGACTGTTGCAACGCGCGTCCGCAGATCAACGCGTCCGTCGGGCTGGGGAACGCCAGCAGGAACCCGTCACCGAGTGACTTGACCAGCCGACCGTTGTAGCGGGCGGTGTGTTCGTCGACCATGTCGCGCAGCCGCTGAACGAGTTGGGCCAGCCCTTGACGCGACTGCGTCGTCGTCTGCCCTGAGTAGTCCTGCATGTCGACGAACATGATGGTCAAGACGGCACTGGTTGGCTGCGTGTCCGAGGCACTGCCGGTCGGCTCATGAGTCACACGATGAGCCGTGACGGGGTTTAACAGCGTCGCCTGACGTTTGCGCACATGCCACCAGACCAGCAGGCATAAACAACCGACCCAGATCAGGATCGTGAGGGGCGGACCCATCATCCTGGCACGCACTTGATTGCCGTCCGTCATCGCCATGATGACGCTTTGCATCAACAGGCCGAACACCGCGCTGCACACGGTGACGAGCGGGATCTGCCAGAACAGGTGAAGCAGACTACCGGGGCGACGCGAATTGGGTGAGACTATCCCAACGGTTCGCAGGTCCGCCCCGCACTCCGGGCAGTTGAACGATGTCAGTCCTTCGACGCTGTACCCGCATTGCCCGCAGGTCGCATTCGTCGGCTCATGCGGCGGTTGTCCTGCCATGACCGCATTGTAACCCGTTCATGCTTGATTCACTTTTCAAAGACCGGGTTGCTTTCAGCCCATTAACTCAAACGGCCAACCCTTTCGGGTTGGCCGTTTTGATTTCGGTTGTCGCTCTTCCGTCTTACGCAATCGCCGTCTTGCCCGGCACGGGCACCGGCCGACGCGGCAGGTCGCCCCATTCGTACTTGGCCGGCGCGAGGTTTTCCGTGCTGTCCCACGCCTGGTCCCAGGTGATCTTCTTGCCCGTGTACGCGCTGTTGCGGGCCATAATCGCCAGCATCGTGCTGTTGACCATGTACTTGCCGTTGTTGATCGGCTCGCCCTTGCGGATCGACGCGAACAGGTCGTCGTGCTCGTTCTGATACATGTTGTCCTCGACGACGTTTCGGCCGCGCGGCCGGCGGTGACGCCAGATGATGTCGCCCTCGTGGTCGCGCAGGTAGTGACGCATGATGTCGGCAGTGCCCTTCGTGCCGATCACGTGGTCGCTCACGCGGTAGGCGCAGTCCTTCATCTGCCGGCAGTGGCTGTGCATCTCCAGCCCGTCTTCGTACATGAAGTGGTTGCAGAAGTGGTCGTAGATATCGCCGAACTTCTCGTCCGTGCGGTGGATGCGCCCACCGGTTGACTGCACGTACTCCGGCGTCTGGTCCTTGAGCACCCACGCCATCTTGTCCAGGCTGTGGATGTGCTGTTCGACGATGTGGTCGCCGCTGAGCCAGTTGAAGTACAGCCAGTTGCGCATTTGGTATTCCATCTCCGACCACTCGGGGTGCTCAGCCCGCGTACCGCGGTGCCAGAGCGTGCCCGTCATGTAGTAACAGTGCAGGCCGACGATGTCGCCGATCATGCCGTCGTGGATGCGCTTCATCAGTTCCTGCTTCGCGCGCTCGTAGCGGTAGCACAGGCCGGACACCACGGCCAGGCCCTTCTTCTCCGCCTCGTCACAGGCAGCCTTGACGCGCTTGAGGTGCGGCACGTCGGTGGCGACGGGCTTCTCGGCGAACATGTGCTTGCCCTGCTTGACGGCGTACTCGATCATCAGCGGGCGGAAGTGGGGCGACGTGGCGAACACGACGACATCGCAGGAATCGACCACGTGCTTGTACGCGTCGAATCCGACGAACACGCGCTCAGCCGGCAGGTCCACCTTGTCGCGGATGGGCTTGCCCCAGCGATCGACCGTGCCGTTCTTGCGGGCGCCGGCGGCGAACCGCTCAGCCTGGTCCTTGAACGCGTCGCCGACGGACACGAGCTTGACGTTCGGGTCGGCCAGCGTCGCCTGCAGGGCCGCGCCGCTGCCGCGTCCGCCGCAGCCGACCAGGCCGATCTTCAGCGTGCCGTTTTCCGCCGCGTGCGCGACCTGCCCGATGCCCAGCGAGGTCGCCGCCGCCGCGACGCTCGCGGCCGAGGCGGTCGTGGCCAAGAACTGCCGCCGCGAGGGCGAGCCGGTGTCTGTGGGCGTCTTGGAGGCGTTGTTCGTGCTCGAATCCGTCATGTCAAGGCTCCTGCGTTCAGGGCAAAGGGTGTCGTGAACCGGTCAGCCCAGCCGATCGCCGGACCAACGCACGCCCATTGTAGCGACCCATTCCAAGTCCCTGCACCTTGTGCCTGCACGTTTGGCAGGGCTGGCCCGGCGGAAGCCCCGCCGCGTGGCGTGATGGCGGGTCGCCCCCTCCCCCCGTGGCGTGCATCGGACGTAAGTCGCATGAGCGCAGGGCTCTGGGCGTGTCTACGGGGATTCCTCCCTGACACGGGAGCCGAATCAGACTTATCTTGGCGCTCGAGTTGGAAAGCAATCCGTGGCATGGACTTAGCATTGGGGTTGTCTTCTGTCGGCGGGTCACACGATGTCAGGCCAGACACGAGCCCTGACCCGGGGGCGACCTGATGGCTGGCGGACGGCTCTGCAACAACGATTCGAAAGAGGCAGGTCCTGCGGCTCGTGCGCGCGCGGACATCGCATCCGACTGTAAAGTATGTTGAGCCAATTGATTCGCTCGACCTGGTGAGCAACCGGACCGGATCGCCGTGTGCGCACACCGCGCCCGTTTGCCCGCCTCGCGGCGATCAACGCTGTCAGTACAAGTTCATGCAGGCCGCCCCTGAACGCTTGAATCTGAAAGGACTTTGACCATGCGCCGTTTCTCAACTCTCTCGGTTCTGTTCGCGCTCACCCTCGTGTTGACCGGTTGCCAGTCGGCCGACACGGACGCCGACAACAGCAAGGCGGAAGGTGGTGACGGAGACGGTCCGGCCTCGCCGCTGGATCAATCGGTGCGCGGCATCATGGTCGCCAAGCAGGCCCATGCGCACGGCGTGCTGGAAGGCTTGGCACGCAAGGACTTCGAGCAGATCGCCGACAACGCGCGGAGTCTGCACGACCTGTCGAACAAGGCTGAGTGGGGCGTTCACCGCACGATGGAATACAACCACTTCAGCGACCAGTTCCGCTGGCAGACGCGCGAACTCAAGCGTCACGCCGAGGAGAAGAAACTCCACGCGGCCACGCTCGACTACATGCAACTGGTCATGACCTGCGTCCGCTGCCACGACTACATGGCGCAGGAAAACCTCGTGCGCGCGGAGTTGGATGCGGGGTATCTGGCTGTGCGTCGGTGAACGCAACGGCTGGCGGGGCGCAGCGTCGATGTTATGCTGTCCATTGGATATGGGGCCTGTCGATCCGGGCGCCGTGATTGGACCGCCATCTGGGGCTGACCATCTCACTGACCGACGCACAAGCGCAGACCATTACCGACGCCGTGGTCGAGGTGGAGTCTCAGACCGCGGGCGAGTTTGTCGTGGTGTTGCGCGCCCAGTCGGGCAGCTACCTCGACCTGGGCGCGTACGCGGGCGCGGCCGGCGGGTTGTTGATGATCTGCTTCGCCGTCTTCAACCCGTGGACGGTGCACAGCCCGGTGCTCCTGCCGTTCGAGTTCGTCATCGCGTTCGTGTTAGTTTGCTTGGGCGTGCATGTTTCACCGTTGCTCTGCCGGCTGCTGTCGACGAAGGAGCGTCGGCGGGAACAGGCGGTCGACGGCGCGTTGGCGGCGTTCGTCAAGGAAGGCGTGAGCGAGACGCTCGGCCGAACGGGCGTGCTCGTGTACGTTTCGCAGTTGGAGCGGCGGGTCGAAGTGATCGCCGATGTCGGCGTGCTCGAAGCGGTAGACGACCAGGCCTGGCGGGACCTGATCGACAACCTGGCGGCGCTGCAACCGTCGGACGACCCGGTCGAAGCGTCGGCTGAATGTGTCCGTCAACTCGGCGCGTTCCTGGCTGAGCCGTTGCCCGTCGGCGAGGGCGACGTGAACGAACTGCCCGATCGGCCGAGGGCGCATGTATGAGTCGGGGTGAACGTCCAAGCCGACGTGATGCGCGCCGTGGTCGTTGGAGTCGTGCGTGCATGTCCGTCGCGCGCCGATTGGCCAGCCTCGTTCAGCGCGCCGGTGCGCGTGCGACGTGCTGGTTGACGGCGTTGTGCGTGCTGCTTTTGACCAGCCCGACGTTGGCCCGGCTCGGTGGCGGTCAGGGTTTCAGCGGTGGCGGTGGCGGCGGTGGCGGTTTTGGTGGAGGCGGTGGCAGCGGCTTCAGCGGCGGCGGCGGGTCGGGCGGCGGGGACGGCGGTGACCTCATCCTCCTGATCTATCTGATAATCGAGTATCCGCTTATCAGCCTGCCGTTGATTGCGATCTTCGTCGGCTATCACATCTATCGCTACAAGAACCGCCCGCCCAGCGGGTCCGTTGGCGGCGGGTCGTCAGCGGTGTTTACCCGGCAGCGCGCCTTGCGTGTGCAGAAGGCGTGGGACGTATTGCGCGAGCAGGACCAGAACTTTTCGGTCGCGCTGTTCCGCGATTTTGTCTACACGCTCTACGCGAAACTGCACGTCGCACGTGGTGACGGCTCGCTCGACCGGTACAAGCCTTACGTGAGCAAGCCCGCACAGGTGACGTTGAGTCGGATCGTCGGCAACGTGCCCGTCAATCAGGTTAAAGACGTGATCGTGGGTGGCATGTCGGTGATGTCCGTCGTGCGTCCTGAAGGGCCGGTCGTGACGGCGACGATCCGATTCGAGAGTAACTACACCGAGTGCTTCGAAGGTAAGGAGCACTCCTTTTACACCGTCGAGATGTGGCACTTGTCGCGTAAGACGCACCTGCTGAGCCCGGAGCCGCAAGCGATCACGCGGATCGGCTGCCCCGCCTGCGGCAGCGCGTTGGAGTTTGATGCGGAGGGCGCGTGTCAGCACTGCGGCCGACAGGTCGAGCCGGGCACACAGCATTGGCAGGTGCGCGGCATCCAGGTCCTGCAACGCCAGACGCGCGGCCCGATCCTGACCAGTGACGTGCCGGAGGTCGGGACGGAACGGCCGACGATCAAAGCGCCCGACCTCAAGGAGCAGCACGACCGCTTGCTCGCTGAGAACCCCGGCCTCGATTGGGACAAGGTGCACGCACGGTTCACGACGATCTTCATGGAGTTGCAAACGGCGTGGACCGAGCAGGACTGGCAGCGTGCTCGGCCTTACGAGACCGACAGCCTGTTCCAGAACCACCTGTTCTGGATCCGGCAATACCAGCAGCAGAAGCTGCGCAACGTGTTGGAGCAGATTCAGTTCGAGCGCATGGTGCCGGTCAAGGTGCGCAGCGACCGTTTCTACGACGCGATCACCTGCCGGGTCTACGCCAGCGTGATCGACTACACGGTCGACGAACACGGCGAACGCGTGTGCGGCAACAAGACGCACCCACGCCGTTTCAGCGAATACTGGACGTTCATCCGCGGCCGAGGCGCCAAGCCCAACCCGCACGACGCGCGCAACTGCCCAAGCTGCGGCGCGCCGCTGAAGATCAGCATGGCCGGCGTCTGCGAATACTGCGACTCGAAGGTGACCAGTGGCGAGTTCGACTGGGTGTTGAGCACGATCGAACAAGACGAGACGTACGCGGGATGAAGATTGGTTGCCTTGTCAGTAGGGCGACGGCCGGCACGTGATTCAGCCGCGCTCACGGAGTTCGCCGACCGCCCGTCCTGCGTGTGACGGACTGTGAGCTAGACGATCCTGAAAACCTGACATCGAGTTGACAGTCGTGAGGACTCGGACGTCTTGCGTCAGTGTTGGTCGGGAACAAAGTTCTGCTCTTCGATCGGTGGGCGCATATAACCGCCGTGTGGTTGTTTGGGCGGCAGTTCGACGTTCTCGTAGGGCAGGTCTTCGTAGGGGATCTGATTTAGCAGATGGGCGATGCAATTGAGACGGGCGCGTTTTTTGACGTCGGCGTCGACGACGTGCCAGGGGGCTTGTTTGATATCGGTGTGTGCGAACATGGCGTCTTTGGCCTTCGAGAACTCGACCCAACGCGACCGTGATTCGATGTCGATCGGGCTGAGCTTCCATCGCTTGGTGATGTTGTTGATGCGGCTCAGGAAACGGCGTTCCTGTTCCGCGTCACTGATCGAGAACCAGTACTTGATGAGGATGATCCCCGAGCGCACGAGCATGCGTTCGAATTCGGGGCATGATCGAAGGAATTCGTCGTACTGGTCGTCGGTACAGAAACCCATGACCCTCTCGACCACGGCCCGGTTGTACCAACTCCTGTCGAACAACACCATCTCGCCGGCGGCGGGCAGGTGATTCACGTAGCGCTGAAAGTACCACTGCGACTGTTCGCGTTCGGTCGGTTTAGGTAGCGCGACGATGCGGCAGACCCGCGGATTCAGTCGTTCGGTGATCCGTTTGATCGTGCCGCCCTTGCCCGCGGCGTCGCGCCCTTCAAAGACCACGACGACCTTCAAACCATTGTGGCTGATCCACCTTTGAAGCTTGACCAACTCGGTTTGCAACTTGGCCAATTCACGTTCATACCGTTTTTTTGAGATTCTCTTCGGGCCGTCGATGGAGGCAATGTCAGCCGTGTCCGACTCCGCGGCGGCGGCGTGAAACTCAGATTCATTGGGGGGCTTGGACATGTCGGCTCCTGTGCGACTTAGTCGGCGGCCGAGATCGCCTGCGTCGCGGCATCGCCTTCTTTCGCTTGCGCGGAAGGCTCGCTTTCCCTCTCGGGTACGATCTTGGCAATTCGCTTAGCGAAGTAGTACATGCGCTTGAGGTATTCGATGATTTCGGACTCGAGGCGGAACGCCGCAAGCCGATTGGGTTCGTCGGCCGCGAGCCTGCCCATAAGGTGGTTCTCCGCGTCGGTTGTGACCCTGTTGATCTCCTCCTTGGCCGACGTGATCTCCGACGAAATGGATGCGTCGTTCTCGACCAGAGCCTTGATCGCGCGTTCGACACTCCAGCACACCTTGTGATGGAAGGCGGACAGAACCTCACTTGTGGCGGCACTGATTTGCACGTTTTCTTTGAGCCGTTGTCGGCCAACCACGACCAGGTTGGTCTCGATCATGTCACCAATGTTCTCCATGTAGTTGGCCGCGGCGAGATAATCGTGAAGGAGTTCGGACTCTTCGCTCGTCAGGGTTTGCTTGGAAAGCTGGCCCAGATAGGAGACGATGGCCCCATGCAACGCGTCCACGTCGTTGTCCATCTTCTCCAGCCGGTCCAGGTCGTTTCGATTGCCGGCCACCACCGCGTCCAGGACGCCGCGCACCATGCGCAGGGCGCGCGCCCCAAGCCTTCCCAGCTCCAGCCGAACCGTGTCCATGGCGGCGGAAGGTGTTTGCAGCAGGATTTCGTCGAGGTATTTCGGCTGGATCACGTCGGGCGTGGGTTCGACCCGGTCCGGCACCAGCCGCTGCAGCAGCTTGGCCAGCGTGCCCGTCCACCCGATAAAGACGAGCATGTTGGCTACGTTGAAGATGGTGTGCGCGTTGGCGATCTGACGGGGCGTGTCTGCTGCGAGTCGTGCGGTGCCGCTCAGCTCGCTGTGAGACGGTGAAATCCAGGTCACGACGTGCGCGAGATGCGCAATGAACGGCAGCCAGATCACGACGCCAACCACGTTGAACAGGATGTACATGACGCCGGCGCGCACCGCGTCGCGTGGCTTGCCGATCGATGCCAGCAACGCCGTGATACACGTGCCGATATTCGCGCCCAGGGCAAGAGCGATGCCCGCTTCGAGTGAGATCAGCCCCTGGCTGGCCAAGACGATCACCACGCCCATCGTCGCGGACGAGCTCTGCACGATTGCGGTGAACACCGCCGCCATCAGGATGCCCATCAGCGGGTTGTCCATCCCCTGCATGACGTCGATGAATGGCTGGTACGACCGCAACGGCCGCGTCCCCTCAGCCATCAAGTGCATGCCGAAGAAGATGAGCCCCAACCCCATGATCATGTGGCCGTAGTGGCGGACGCGGTCGTTCTTGAAACAAAACAGCAGGACAAAGCCCACGGCGACAGGCAGCAGGGCGTACTGAGTGACCTTGAACGCAACGATCTGCGCGGTAATCGTCGTGCCGATCCCCGCGCCAAGCATGACGCCGATCGATTGCGTCAGCGTCATCAGGCCGGCCGAAATGAACCCGACCACCAGGACGGTCGTGACGGACGACGATTGGATGATGGAGGTGACGAAGGCCCCGGCGAAGACGCCGGTAAACCGGTTCGTCGTCAGCTTCGCCAACACGTTCTTCATGCGATTGCCGGCGACGACCTTCAGCGCATTGGCCATCTGGTCCATGCCGAATAGGAACAACGCCAGCCCGCCGAACAGCGTCATCAGCATCGTGCCCACTTGGATGGTCTGAGATGTATTGGCCAGAATCACGAATCGCACTCCAGTCGCCGCGCCCTCATTGAGCACTGCGCAGCGTCGTGAGCCGAGATCGGCTCGCCACGCCAGCGCGTTAATATGATTCTAACGAAACTTTAACAGAATGGGTCGGGCAATAGCTATTGGTCGGCCGCGTCGACACGATCGGGCATGTCGCTTTCACGCGTTCCCTAGACCCGGCAAGGCTTCAACTCGTGGAAACCGAATACCACCCCAATGCGATCAAGGCCGGCCTGTTCGTGTTCCTCATGTTCTGCGTGAGCATGTACAAGTCGTGCGAGTCGTTGCAGTACATGTTCAAAGGAAAGACGGCCACGGCTCGGGTCACGCAGGTTACGGAAGCGACCTCGTCGCGCGGCAACCGGCACATCGGCTATACGGTGACCTACGTCTTTGTAAACGACAACACGCGGAAGGCGGCCAAGCACTGGACGCGGGTCGGGCTGGACGAGGGCGACGACTACGTGCCCGGTCAGGAGGTGCAGATCGAATACCTCGGTTACGAGCACCTCTCGTCGCGCATCGTCGGCACGGGTAACACGTTTTGGCTGATGCTGTTCGGCGGTGTGTGTCTGGCCGTGGTGGGTTGGCTGGCGTGGTTTATGGTCGGGTACTATCGGCAAAATCGTTCGTCATGAAGACGTGTCTGTACGCAGCACTTGTTTCACAATCGGGGCACCGCATTCGGGGCAGGTCTTGCCTTCGATCATGTGGAGCAGGTAGTCGCAGTGCGGGCACTTCGGTTCTTCAAACTTGATGTCAAACATCAGGTCGCAGTACCTGCATCTTGACTTGCCGGGCTTGATCTCCTGCTCGCTGCGACAACGCGGGCAGGCGAGGTAGATGGACAGGTAGTCCGGCGCGGTCAACTCGGACTCGGGCCGCTTGTTGAACCGCGCGACGGCGGCCAGGGCGATCACGCCGCAGACGGTCGGAATCGCCATGGCCGAGATATAGCGGACGCTGTCGCGATCGTCGGTGACTTCGAACACAGCCAGCGCGATCAGCACACAGGTCGCCAGTCCGGAGGCGAGCGTGGCAATCAGCAGCCAGCGTTGATTGGGATTGAGCGGCGTGAACAGCGCGATGTTGGCGAAGCCGACATAGGCGGCGGCCAGCGCGGGCAGGCTGGCCGTGCGCATGTAGGCTTCCTCGTTAGCGCCCTTCGCGGCCCAAATGGCGTACATGCCCAACGTGACAGCGCCGGCCCCAGCCAAGATGCCGATCCACCGCCAGTAGCGCGGCGGCAGTTTGGCTTCGGGCGGCGCGCCCAGACCGACACACGAGGCGGACACGGCCAACCCCATGGCGACAGACAGTCCTGTCGATAAGTACCACTCTTCTTCGGTCTCGATCGGCCCCCAGATCGCGGCCGCGCCAGTCACCAAGGTCAGGACCGCGAACCCAATCCCGACCCAGCCTGCATTCCGGCTGAGCCGAACGGACACGGCTCGCACCGCGAACGTGGTGGGCAGCGACCAAATCGGCAGGGCGAACACACTGGAAAGCAACTTCTGTGAATCGACGAAGGCGAGCACGTCCGACCAGATCAGCACGAGCACCAGCACGGTTTCGACCGCCGTGACACCCAGGCCGAAGATTGCGGCGGGGCGTTTCTTTTCGTGCTCCAGCGCGGCGGCGATCTTCAGCATGATCAACGCCGCGAGCACAATGACGAAACTCGTGCCCGTCACCCGGCCCATCATCGAGTCCTGCATCAGCACCGACAGGACGCCCGCGCCGGCGGTGATGCCCAGCGCCACCAGCAGGCCGCGCAGGATGTTCTTGTGGACTTGAGTCAAAGCGTGTACCTCGGCTGAGCATGCTACCGTACAATCGTGCGACAAACTCGGCCGGTCACCCGTGGTGGCACTGCCGGCCGACGTTCCGCCATCGCATCACCCCCGGTCCCCACCGCACGCGTCCTGACCCACCGGAACGCGGCGGACAGCAGTGAGGTGTCGCATGGCTGGAGCCGCTTTCCCCACCGAGCCGCAGGACGTGCCGCGTGTGCAGACGACGTACCGCAACATTGTCACGTCGATCCCCGCACCCGGCACGATCGAGACACTTGAGCAACTGCGCGAATACGAGCCGCGCTCGATGGGCGGGCAGCCGACGATTGTCTGGGACAAGGCTGAGAGTTATCACGTCTATGACCGTTTCGGCAACCGCTGGATCGACTTCTCCAGCGGCGTGCTCGTGACCAACGCCGGCCACGCGCACCCCGCTATCAAAGAAGCCATTGTCGAACAGGTCGAGCACGGGCTGTTGCACAACTACTGCTTCCCGTCGCGGGTGAGGGCTGATTTGGTCGAGGCGTTGGCTGACGTCGGGCCGGACGGCTTGGACAAGGTCTTCCTGTTAACGACCGGCAGCGAGGCGACCGAGTGCGCGATCAAACTCGCTCGCACGCACGGCCGGCATGTCGGCGGACGCGACAAACTCGCGATCGTCACGTTTCACGGCGCGTTCCACGGGCGCACGATGGGCGCGCAGATGGCCGGCGGCATTCCCGCGCTAAAAGACTGGATCGTGCACCACGACAAGGACATGATCCAAGTACCGTTCCCCGACGGCTTCCGCAACACGCACACCGATTTCGAGTCGTTCCTGAACGGGCTGAAATCGCTTGGCTATGGCGGCGATCGGATCGCGGGCGTGATGACCGAGACATACCAGGGCGGCGACTCGGCCTTCGCGCCGCCGCAGTACATGCAGGACCTGGCGCTATGGTGCGACGAGCACAACACCGTGCTGATCATGGACGAGGTGCAGGCGGGGTTCGGCCGAACGGGCACGTACTGGGGCTTCGAGCATTACGGCGTGACACCCGACCTGATCTGCTGCGGCAAGGGCATCTCCAGCGGCCTGCCGTTGAGCGCCGTGATCGGCCGAAACGACATCATGGATCTCTACCCGCCCGGCTCGATGACCAGCACGCACACGGGCAACCCCGTGTGTTGCGCCGCGACGCTGGCCAACCTGCGCGTGATCGACGACGAGAAGCTCGTCAAGAACGCGCAGCGCATGGGCGAAGTGATGCAGCCCGCGCTGCACGCGATCGGTGAGCGCTTTCCCGACATTGTCGGACACGTCAGCGGCAAGGGCCTGGTCGCGTCCTTACACATGGTTAGGCCTGGCACGACCGAGCCGGACGCCGACCGCGCGGCCGACATCGTCCGCCGGTGCGTCGAGAAAGGCGTCATGCTGTTCGCCCCGGTCGGCTACATGGGCGCGTGCGTCAAGATCAGCCCGCCGCTTTGCATCGAAGAAGACGCGCTGCGCGAGGGCGTCGAGGTGATTGCAGATGCGGTGGGGGAGTCGGTGAACGAGCGCGGCTAGAATACCGCCACGTTCGGTGGTGCCTTGACGTCTCGTTGGGAGTGCAATCATGGCCGTTCAAGACGACACGCAAACGAACGCTGATTTCGACTTGGCCAACGCGATCTACGACCGTCGCATCCGCGATCAGTATGAGCCGGCGTGCAACGGTCAGTATGTTGTGATCGATCTGGACTCGGAAGATTTTGAGGTAGATGAGGACAACGCGCAGGCGTTCTTGCGGCTGCGCGAGCGTCGTCCCGAAGGCCGATTCTGGACACGACGCGTGGCGGATCCGATTGGTGCAAGGTTTCTGACACTGTTCCGTAGCAAAACGACATGATCCGGGGGAGCGTTAATCAGAGATGCGCCATTGAGATCGTCTTGGGGTTTGCGGATGCAAACAACGAGACGACCGATGTGGCGGTCATGGTCGATACGGGCTACGAGGGGAACTTGGCGCTGCCATTGTCCCTCGTCGAGCGTTTGGCTCGTGTGCCGCTCGGGACGACGCAGTTGCGGATGGTCGACGGAACGGTCGTGTCTGTGGATCAATACGTGGTTGGTGTCGAATGGTTTGGACACCGTCGAATGATCGCTGTTGAAGCGATCGGCGACCAACCCCTCCTCGGCATGTCCCTCCTGCGCGGTCACCGCCTGACCATCGACGTCACACCCGCCGGCCCCGTCACCGTCGCGCCGTTGTAACATGCCCGCCATGCCCATCGACGTGACCATCATTGGCGGCGGCATGATCGTGCACGACCAGGTGCTGCCGAGCATCTACCACCTCCAACGGCTCGGCCGGGTCGGCGATCTCAGCGTCGTCGCGACCCGCACCAAGCGGCTGCGCGACCTGTTCAGCGAGCGGTTCACCGACGCCTTTCCGGGGCAGTCGTTCAAGGCCTACCCGCCGATGGACATGCCCGACGACGCGCACGCGCCGAACCTCTGGAAAGAGGTCGTCGCATACATGCGGCCGGGCAACCTGGTCGTCGTGGCGACACCCGACGAACTGCACAACGACATGGTCACGTTCGCACTCGAACACGATCAGCACGTGTTGTGCGTCAAACCGCTCGTACATAAGTACGAACAGGCCGCGGCCATCGAACGGCTGGCGCTGGAGCGCGGGCTGTTTGTCGGCGTCGAGTACCACAAACGATTCGACCGCCGATCGCTCGAAGCGCGCGGGCTGTATCAACAAGGCCGATTCGGTGAGTTCAAATGCGGCGAGGCGAAACTCGTCGAGCCTTACGTCTATCGCCACTCGAACTTTCAGAACTGGTTCACGAAGGACAAGACCGACCCGTTTACTTACATCGGCTGCCACTACGTCGACCTGGTCTACTTCATCACGGGGTTGAAGCCGACCGAGGTGTCGGTGCGCGGCGTCGAGGGCGTGTTCCCCAACGGCAACGCTGCGCACCTGTGGGCGATCGGGACGGTCACGTTCGAGAACGGCGCGCTGCTGAGCGTGCTCACCGGCCTGGGCTACCCCGACCGCGGCGCGGGCTCGAACGACCAGGGCATCTGCATGTTCTGCGAAGCCCCCGCCCCCGGAAGTGGTCAAGGTCGGGGACTTGAGGCTGAGCAAGGTTCCGGTTCAATCATCCGCCACGACGACCAGTTCCGCGGCGTCAGCCACGGCTATGTCGACGACGCGTCGGGCAAGCACTTCGGCTTCATCAATCCGGACTACTTCCGCCTCGTGCCGTGGGACGGCGACGGCTTGAAGCCAGTCGGCTACGGCTACGACTCGATCGAGGCGAACGTCGAGGCCGCGTCGCGCGTCGCGTCGTGCGGCGACGACCTCGCCGCTCGCCGGGCGATGATCAAACAGATCGACGACCGCGGCCTGATCGCCACGCCGGCCAACAGCAGCATCAACGAGTTGGTCGTCGAGGCTGCGCGGCTGTCGGTGACGCACGACGGTGCGCGTGTCGGGATTGCATACGGCGAACAACCCGGCGTGGCGATGCTGTAGAATGGCCGTTCACCCCTTGGAGAACGACACATGCCGACCGCAGACACGACAACGTCGCGCCGCGACTTCATGAAAACCACGGGATCGGCGCTCGCCGCTTCGGCCGCACTGGGAGCTGCTGCCATGACTCACGCGCAGGACAAAGCAACCGCCGCCGCCGGGCCCGACATGGACGCCGGCCTGCACATCTTCAAGAGCCTCAAGTGGGGCATGGCCAAGGTCGGCAACAGCGTCGAGGACAAGTTCAAGATCCTCAAAGACCTCGGCTATGACGGCATCGAGGTCAACGCGCCGGGCGTCAACGTCAAAGAGGTCGCCGCCGCGGTCGAGAAGACCGGCTTCCCGGTGGACGGCTCGGTCTGCGCGGGGCACTGGTCGATCAGACTGACCGACCCGAACCCGGCGGTGCGCGCCAAGGCGCAGGACAACCTCGCCCGCGCGTTGCAGGACACCTACGACCTCGGCGGCAACACCGTGCTTCTCGTGCCCGGTCACGGCAAAGACGGCCCGGCCGACAAGATCGAGAAGCTGGCGATCGAGCATATCAAGCGCGTGCTGCCGATCGCCGCCCGGCTGGGCGTTTACATCGCCATCGAGAACGTGTGGAACCACATGCTCTACGACCACAGCGGTCCCGGCGACCAGACGGCTGAACGCATGGTCAAGTTTGTGGACGCCTGCGACTCGCCGTGGGTGGGCATGCAGTTCGATATCGGCAACCACGTCAAGTACGGCCCGCCGGCCAAGTGGATCCGCACGCTCGGCAAGCGCGTCGTCAAACTCGACGTCAAGGACTTCAAGCTCAAGGGCGGCTTCTGCAAGATCGGTGACGGCGACGCCGATTGGCCGGCCGTGCGCAAGGCGCTCAAGGACATCGGCTTCGTCGGCTGGGCCGCGGCCGAGGTCGGCGGCGGCGGCGAAGACCGTCTCAAGGATATTCTCGCCCGCATGAACCGGACGCTCGGCCCAAGCGAGCCATTCACCAAACGCGCATGAATCAATTCGGCCGCGTCGCTCGCGACGTGCGTCCGCCCGACACCACGGAGTATGACCATGTCACGCCTGCTCGCATTGAGCCCTCTTGCTGTCGTCCTGTTGATCGGTTGCGCCTCGAGCGACACGACGCGTCCCGACCTCGTCACGTTGCGTGGCAACGCCGTGACGCTTGAAGGCGGCGGCGTCACCGTCGGCCAACCCGCGCCGGACTTCGTCGCCGTCGGGCAGGACATGCAAGAGAAGAAGTTGAGCGACTACCGCGGCAAGACCGTCGTGCTCAGCGTCGTCCCGTCATTGGACACGAAGGTGTGCGACACGCAGACGCGCACGTTCAACGAACGCGCTACGTCACTGGGTGACAGCGTGGTCGTCGTCGCGATCAGCATGGACCTGCCGTTCGCGCAGAAGCGCTGGTGCGGGGCGGCCGGCGTCGAGCGTGTCGAGACCCTGAGCGACTACCGCCACTGGGACTTCGGCCGCAAGTTCGGCCTACGGATCGCAGAGTCCGGCCTGCTCGCCCGCTCGATCTACGTCATCGACAAGAACGGCAAGGTTGTCTACGAGCAGATCGTTCCGGAACTGACCACCGAGCCGGACTACGACGCGGCGCTAGCGGCGGCGAAGGCGGCGGGGTGAGATTCCTACCGAATCTCGACGGATTTGTGGTCTCATCCTGTGGCCGGACAAGGGATCTGAGTAACTGAATCGGCCGCGGACTCGCTATTGCAATCGCCGCGGCAAGAAGTTATGATCTCTGTATTGAATCGGATTGAGTGAGCCCTAATCACATGAATTGAGGAGACGCACCATGCGTAAGTCCCGCACCGCATTGTTGGCTGTCATCGCGCTCGTCCTTGCGATTGCCTCGCCCGCATCGGCCCTGACGGTCACCGGCACGTCGATTCAGAGCGTGTCCAGCGAGTTGATTCAGAGCTTTAGTCGTGACGCCGACCGCATCATCGACGGCTCGGGGCTCGACATCAACGGTCCGGGCACGCACTCGTCGGACCCCGACGGCACGATGTGGCTGAACACGGGCAGTTGCTGCGGTGGATTCTCATATGTGAATTCACCCGGTCCCGGCCTGGACGACATGCCCGAGGTCACGATCGACTTGGGCGCGACGTACGACCTGAACAGTATTCGCATCTGGAACTACAACGAGATCAACCTCCCGGCGCGGGGCGTTGAGGATGTTGAGTTGCTGACTTCGCTTGACGGCGTCAACTTTGTGTCGCAAGGACCGGCCGTGACACTTGCCCAGGCGCCCGGCGCAGACAATGTTGATTTCTCCGAAACGTTCCCGATGGTTGGCCCCGCACGCTTTGTCAAATTGGACATCCAAAGTGCGCAACCCGGCTCGGACAACAACTTCTTCGGCCTCAGTGAGGTGCGCGTGGATGCCGCGCAACAGTTGACTCGCCAGATTGCCGGCGTGTCCATCGCCGGTGTGTCAACCGAGATCGGAAGCGGTTTCGATCGGGACGCCGACTATCTGGTCAACGGGGCGGGACTCGGCGCGAACGAGGAACATTCGATCGCTCCCGACGGCACAATGTGGCTGAATAACGGAACGGGCTTCGGTGGTGGGGACGTGGACAACGACCCGTTCGTCGTATTCAACCTCGGCGCTCCGAAGGAACTCGAGTCCATCCAGATCTGGAATTACAACGAAACGCTGCCCAACCGGCCTGAGCTACTCGGTCGCGGAGTAAACGAGTTGGAAATCCTCGTCGGGGACACACCAACGGGGCCGTTCACGTCGCTTGGTGTATTCAACCTGGGTTTAGCGCCCGGTAACACGCTGTTCGACTACTCTGAGATTCTGCATGTCAGCGGCTTCGGGCAGTATGTCATGTTTGACATCCTCTCGAACCACAACGGCGCGCAATACCCCAACGGGTTGAACAATGTCGACGTCAATTTCGTGGGCCTCAGCGAAGTGCGGTTCTTCTCGGTCCTCCCGGCCGTCCCAGAGCCCGCGACGTTCACGCTCCTTGGCGTTGCGGGATTGGCCGTCTTGCGCCGCCGTCGCCGCGCTTGATGGGCGGTCGCGAGTGGTCGCGTGTTGAGATGACGGTGATGATGCTGTGAAGCGCAATGAAAAGCGGGCCCTTTCGGGCCCGCTGATGGTCGTTCAGATTGCCTGTTTTAACTCAGTCATTCAACGCGTACGAGTCGAGTTCGCTACGCATCTTGGCCATCTGCTTCTTCAGGGCCTTCATCTCGTCGCGCATCTGCTTCAATTCGGCGGTCAGGGCTGCGACCTCGCACTGAAGCGCTTCGTGGGTCGCGGTCTGGTCATCGCCCAATCCCAGCGTCGCCTGGCCGAGCGTGAACAACTCGGTGATCGAGAACTTGTTCCGCGTCTGCGTCGGCTCGAGCGGGACGATCTTGTGCGTCGGGGCATCAAGCGACGGGAGCAGTGTCGCGTCGTCAGCCGACTGGGTCGCACGCGGCTCTTCGCCGTAAGCGTCGGCCGGCGCGTCGATGCCGTTCTCGATCGTCGTGTCGATCTTGCTAGGCAGGGGCTCGACCGTGACGGCCGGGGTCGGTTCGTCGGTCGCGGATACGGCCGGTGCTTCGGTCGACTCGACGGCGTCACCGACCTCGGCGAACGGGTCGTCTGACTCAGCCGGCATCGGGTCGGACGCGTCGGTGGCCGGCGCGTCGTCCGCAAACGGGTCGTCGTTGGTGGCCGCGTCGTCATTGCTGTCCGCGGCGGCAGGCTCGTCACGTGTGTCTTCAACGGCCGCGTCGGTCGACGATTTGTCGTCGGCCTTGGCCAGCGGGGCATCGGTTTCGGTCGCGGGCGCGTCGTCGGCGAACGGGTCGTCCGATTCGGCCGGCATCGGTTCCGACGCGTCGGTGGCCGGCGCGTCGTCCGCAAACGGGTCGTCGTTGGCAGCCGCGTCGTGATTGCTGTCGGCGGCTGCGGGTTCGCTACGCGTATCTTCAACGGCCGCGTCGGTCGACGGCATGTCGTCGTCGGCCTTGGCCGTGGGGGCATCGGTTTCGGTCGCGGTCTCGTCGTCCGCAAACGGGTCGTCGTTGGCGGCCGCGTCGTCGTTGCTGTCGGCGGCGGCAGGTTCGTCACGCGTATCTTCGGCGGCAACGTCGGCCGGCGACTCGGCGTCGTCGGTGTCTGCCGCGATCGGGGTGTCGGTCGCGTCGTCCGTGTTATCGGTCGTGCCCGCGTCCGCGTTTTCGTCGGCCGCGAACGACGGCGACGTGGCGGGGCAGGGCTCGATCACCACGGGCGCGGCGACGGTCTGTTCCACGGTATTCTCGTCGAGCAGTTGAGCGATCAATTGCTCGATGAGCTGGTCTTCAGGTTGATTATTATCGGCAACAGCATCGGCCCCCAACGCCAACATCGCCGCGGCGGCGACGCCAAGGGCGATCGTTTTGATCTGTTGTTCAAGCGTTTTCATGATTCGTCCTTGTAGAAGTTGTAAGTCCATTTCACTTCTCTCAGTCTCAAACGCTCCGATCTCACCCTCTCCCACGGTGTTGTTTCACGCCATTGGCACACTCCTTTCCGCGTCGCAAGGCCTGCCGGTTCCGTCCCGACAAAACGCTGCGCGATGAGTCGATCCAATGGGTTATCGACCGCGCCGCCGATCGTTCGCCAGTCGGTTTAGCAGTATGCAATTATTCAAGTCGAACGTGTGAAGTGGCGGGCTGGATTGCCCGTAGATGGATTGAAACGCGAAGGCGCGGCGGGTGCCTGTGAATGAGCGAAGCGTTTCACGGCACGGAGCGTCAAGATCCGTGAAACGCTCCGCTTATTCACAGACACCCTGCGGATGGGCACGCCGCTGAGGGCGCACGCTTTCGAATTGTGGCCTACTCCGCGCGGATCACACGCACGCGGTGGTTTTCGCTGTCACCCACGTAGACAGCGCCGTCTTTGCCGACGCACACGCCGTGCGGCCGACCCATCTGCGCTTTGCGCGCGGCGATGTTGTCGCCGTTGTAGCCGCGGCCCTTCGGCCCGACACCGGCCAACGTCGTGACCACGCCCGTCTTCGGATCGACCTTGCGGATGGCCTGGTTTTCGGTGTCAACAACGTAGGCGAATCCCTTCGGGCCGACGGCGATACCCTTGGGGCCGTTGAATGTCGCGGCGTTGCCGCGCGCGTCGTCGAAACCTTTCTTGCCGCTGCCCGCGACATGCGTGATGACCATCGTGTCCAGGTCGATCCGCCAAACGCTGTGACCTTCACGCAGGGCGAGCCACATCGTTCGGCCGTGGATGTCCAGCGCGCGCGGGCCGAGCAGCGCGCGGCCTGTGATGACTTGTCCAGTCACGGGCGGTTTCCGCGCGCCCGTGCCGCCCACTGTCACGACCTTGCGTGGCCCGCCCGACAGGTTGATCGCGCGGACGCGGTGGTTGCCGATGTCCGCGACGTAGAGCGTGTCGGTCTTGTCGTCGATCGCGATCGAGTGCGGCCGACTGAATTGCGCTTCGCTGTGAACGCCGTCCTTGAAGCCCTGCTTGCCCGTGCCGGCCACGGTCGAGATGCGGCCTGTCTTGCCGTCAACCTTGCGGATCAGGTGGTTCTTCATCTCGACGAAGTACATGTTGCCGTGCTTGTCGAAACGCACCTCGTAAGGCTCGTTCAGCGCCGCTTGGGTCGCGGGTCCGCCGTCGCCTGCGTAGCCCTTCGACCCGTTGCCTGCCACGGTCGTCAGCTTGCCCGTCTTCAGGTCGAGTCGGCGGACGCGGTGGTGATCGACCTCGCAGATGTAGAGCGCCCCGTCCGGTCCAAACGCTACGCCGAACGGGTTGCCGATGCCCGTCTTGAGTGCCGGGCCGGCGTCGCCGTTGTTCGTTTTCTTGCCGTTGCCGGCGACGGTGTGGATCGTTTGGCCTTCAGTCGACGCGGCGATGGCCAGGCACAACAGCAGGCTTGCAACAACGATGGTTCGGCGGGGTGTGTTCATGGGCTATACCATACAGGGTCGGGTCTTTGGACGATCGCCGATCGCCTCGACCGACGTTCGGACGACACACCATGCCGACGCTCCTGCAATGCGACTGCGGCAAGAAGCTCAACGCCCCCGACGCGTTGGCCGGGCGGGCGATCAAGTGCCCGCATTGCGGCGCGGCGCAGGTCGTGCCATTGGCTGAGCCGGCCGGCTTCGCCGATGGGCTCGACGATGCGCCGGTCGACACGCGACCTGTGCTTCGGCCGATCGATGAACCGGACACATCGAGGCCGGACGCGCGACGAGTCGCGCTGCTGACGCGCATCTGCGTCGCGGTCGTCGCGCTTCTGGTCATCGGCGGGATCAGTTGGGCGGTCTGGTGGTACAACCGGCCGACGCAACTGCCGCCCGTGGCTGCGGGAGAGGGCGACGGTTACTTCGATCAACTGGTCAAGGCCCGCAACAAGGGACGGGCCGTCGTCGCGTCGCACAACATGAACCAATTGCTGTTGGCCATCAGGACGTACCACCTGAATCACGGCGAGTACCCCAGGTCGATGGCCGACCTGCTGCGTTCCAACCCGGCGCTCCAGAAGGTAATGACCAACCCGAGCACAAAGCAGAACCCGGGCTACATCTACGCGCCGCCGCCGCCGAACGCCGGGCCGACGACGCCCGTGCTGTATGAAGCACTTAACGGCGCGATCGACCCGGACGGCGCGGTTGGTCACCTCGGTGGTCAGATTACGCTGCCCAAGATTCTCGACGGCAAAGGCGCGTCGGGCGTCGTGCAGCCGGGCGGGACGCTGCCGGTCGTACCGTTGCCGCAACGGCCGAAGACGGGGCCGTGAGGGATGGGTGGCCGAGGCTGTTGATACGAAGATGGGGAAGAATGGCGAATGTCGAACAGTCGAATAGCGAGTGACGAAGTCGGACAGGCGTTCGGGCGCAAGTTCTGAATTCGCAAATCGCCATTCGCCGTTGGGGTTCTCTAAACAACCTCTCCCGCTGGGAGAGGTCGGCGGCTTCGCCGCCGGGTGAGGGCTCCGCGCGGCCGTGCGCCAGTCTACGAAAGGGGCGTTGATTGCGCAGAACCCTCACCCCAGCCCTCTCCCAAAGGGAGAGGGAGTCATCCGACTTCGCAATTCGCCATTCGTAATTCTGTCTTGTCTACGCGATACCATGTAAGTCACGCATGCAGAAGGAACGTGTCATCCTCTGGTCGAAGCGTGTCGGTTTAACGACACTGATCGTCGCGTTCGTCTTGCTGCTGCTTTATGTCACCGTGTTGCCCATAATCGCGCGCAGCGCGGTAAAGGACGTGCTGGCGTCGTTGGGCATGCCGGACGCCACGCTCGAAGTGCGCGGCACGTCGTTGAGCGGGTTGCAGGTGGTCAATGTCGCCGACCCGGACGACCGGCTGCGGATCGGCTCGATCGATGTGCGTTACTCGCTGGGCATGCTGTTGGACGGTCGGGTGCGCCACATCGAGCTGACCGGCGTCGAATGGAACTTGCACGTCAAGGATGGTGTGATCGACGCCGCGCCGTTCGACGCTATTCAGCCGAGCGGCGAGGAAGACACGCCGTTGCCGTTTGAGACGTTGCGGATCGAGTCGTCTCTGGTCGTGATCGATTGGGACGGTTACGCGTTGCGTGTGCCGGTCGAGGCGACGCTCACCGTTGGCGAAGGCGGCCGACTCGACCTGGACGCGGGCGGCGACCTGGCCGGTGTGCCGGTGTACGCCTCGGCCGTAGTTGGGCCGACGGGCAAGGACGGGCGGCGTGACGTCTCGGCTGTGCTGCGTTCGCTGGGCGCGAAGGTCGTCTTGATTGGCGAGGTGAATGAAGACACCGGCGACATCGAACTGAAAGCCGAGGGCATGACCGACGTCGATCGGCCGAGGCAGGTCCACCGTGACGTGTCGGGCGAGCCGTTCAATCTCGAAGCGACGTACCGGCGGCGGGCCGGTCGGCAGTCGTTCGACGTTCGGCTGGATGCGCAGGGTGACAACTTCACGCTCGGCACCGGGCCGGTGGCGACATCGGTTGGCCACGGCGAGGTTCATGGGCGATACGCGGTGGACGAGGAAGGCCGTGTCTCGGAATTGAGTTTCACCACGACCGTGCGCGACCTGTCGTCACCGAAGATCGACTTGGAATCCTGCGACATCGACATGCAACAGGACGGCGACCGCGTGACCGCGTCGTTCAATGTGGCAGGGTCGGATTGGAGCGTCGTGGCCAAGGCCGACCTGCCGGTGTTTTATCAGCCGACCGGTCCGAGCACGGAACACAAGGTCGTTGTGAGTTGGGACGCGGAAGGCCGACTGCCGCGCGTACTGCTCGACCCATTGACGCAGGCCGGCATCGACCTGCGCATGACCGGTGTCGCGCGATCGCGCGGTCGCCTCGTCGGCACGAGCAAGATCAATCCGTCGGCCGAGGACGAACTGGACGCCTGGCAGGTCGAGTTCGCGGAATTGCGCGCCGCGGTTAACAACGTCAACCTGCTGGTGGATTCGCCGCCCGTGGAGTTGAAGTCGTTGACGGGTCAACTGAACCTGTCCGGGCAATTATCGCCGCGCGGGCTTGTGCTCGTGCCGGTCGCCGCGACGTCGGGTTTTGAGTTCGAGTCGTGCGTGTTCGGCGACCTCGACGAAACGCCGCTGGTGCTGGGCGCGTCGCGTTGGCGGATCGGCACGGACGCGCCCTCACCGTCGCTCGGCCTGCGTTGGGATCGGTCGGCCAAGACATGGTCCATCGGATCGACGTTGTCCAGCGACGACCCGCTGACGTTCGAGAACGACACGTTGAAAGCGTCGGTGAAACGCTTTGCCGTCGCGGGGATGGTCACGGTCAGCCCGACGGTGCGCAGTGATGGGCGGAAGGGCAAGCCACACGTTGCCTTGCGCAGCGGGATCGACATTGTCGGCGGTGAGTTCGACTTCCCGGGGATCGCGTTACGCCTGTCGGGCGTCGATGCCAACATCCCGATCGTGCAGAACGTCGACGATACGAATGTCGGCCAGTTTTCAATCAAGCAGATCACGTACGAGGGGCAGAACCTGCGCAGCGCGAGCGGCAAGGGCGCGATCGTGGACGGCGTCGTTGACGCGCTGGCGACCTGGCCGTTGCTGGAGTCGGCGACCGGCCAGCTTTCGACGCGGCTTGACCTGACGAAAGCGGCGGTCATCGGGCCGTTGGAGTTCCGATTAGGCGAGTTTGAATTGACCGCCAACGACTACAAGCTGGTCGAGGCGATCGTGCCGGCGCTGAAACCTTTGCAGTTCTCCGGGCCGATGACGTTGGATGGCCGTATCAACTTCCACGGCGGGGGCGCGACCCCGCACATCACGCTGGGCGCCAAGGACGTGACCATGCGCAGCGACCAGTACGACATCAACCTGGAAGGCATCAACGGCGAGGTCACGCTCGACGGCTTCACGCCGATGACCACGCCCGGCACGCAGCGGTTTTCGGTCGAGACGCTCCGCATCGGCGCGCTGGAGTTGAACGATGGCGAACTGGCGTTCAGGGTTGACGGCGCCGACTCGATTTTCGTCGAACGCACGCGTTGGAACTGGGGCGACAACGGCAAGTTCTGGGTCCACGCGTTCCGCTATCGCACCGACACACCCGAGTACGACCTGCAGGTGTTCATCGAAGAACTCGACCTGAGTGATTACCTGACCGTCGCGACGCGCGGCAAGGTGACGGGGCAGGGCAAGCTGTATGGGCGGATCCCGGTGACGATTCGGCCGAACGAACAGCGTCGGATCGTGCTAGGTCGTGGCTTCCTTTATTCACAGCCCGAGCCGGGCAAGCTCTCGGTGCGGGACCGCGATTTTGCCGAGCCAATCCTTCGGCGTTTTATCAATCCGGATTTGGACCAGGCTGTCCGGCAGGAGCTTGAGCGGATTCTGCTTGAAGGCGTTTCACAGTTTCAGTACACTCGCCTCTCGTTCGACTTCATCCCCGTGGGACTCGACACGAGATTAGTGGCGACGATCAACGGGTTTGGCGGGCCGCAGAAGCAACTGACGATTCTTGACGACGCCGGCTTCACGATGAGATTCGAAAACTTCGGCACGGCCCTCAACGAACGGTTGATTACGTCGCTTGGCAGTGAAGAGGCCATCGCAAACGAACTGATCCGGATCCTTGGTCCGCGTTAAACAGGAAAGGTAAGACCCTTGAAACACATGTCCATGATCGCGTTGGTCGCCGCGCTGGCCTTTGTGTCGGCGTGCGTCAAGACGGACAACAGGGTGGAGGTCGCGGGCAAGACCCACCACGTGATCGAGTTGAAGGGCGAGATCACGATCAACCTGAAGGTGCAGCGCGACCTCGAAGACATCCTGCCCGGCGACCCGGGCGAAAACATCAGCACAAACACGCCGTGAATGACTTGATTCAATCGACACCGCCATCCCCCACACCGAGGTGTGACATGAAACGACTCCTGACCACCGTGTTGCTTGGCCTGTTCACCGTTGGTTTGATTGCGCCGCAGGCCTCGGCCGACGAACTGGACGACCTGAAGAAGCGCTTCAATGAACGCTATAAGGAGTTGCTACGCATCAAGGGCGAGGGCACGATCGGCGAGAACTACAAGGGCCTTATTGAGGAACGCGGTTCTTTGACCGGCGCGGACGCGAAGCTGGTCGAGGCGGAGAACACCGATCGCAAACGGCTGTACGAGTTGATCGGCAAGCGGCAGAACGTGCCGGCCGAGGTCGTCGCTAAGCAGGCCGCGCTGCGCAACTTCTCGATCGCGAAGAAGGGCCATTGGCTGAAGGGACAGGACGAGAAGTGGACCCAGAAGAGCTGAGGGAAGACTCCCTCTCCCCTTGGGAGAGCGCTGGGGTGAGGGTTCTGCGCCTTCGTACAACCGTTTCAAAACTCACCGCCGCCGCGCGCAACCCTCACCCGGCGGCGAAGCCGCCGACCTCTCCCAGAGGGAGAGGTTTCATCAGAAGTTCATTCCTTTGACGTGACAGCGTGTCGTGTCTGAGCCTAACAATTGATGGGTGAATCGGCGCCAAACGCGTTCTAGAATGGTCGCAAAGCCGAGTTGTACCTTCCGATCATGAATCAAGGCGGATTCAGACGATCTAATCAACATTCACTCCCCGCCCGCGCAGCGTCAAGGACGACCGGTGATGCGGACACTTGTAATCGGCGATATCCACGGCTGCCTCAGGGCGTTTGACGCGCTGCTCGAACTGATCGAGCCGCACGAAGACGACCTGCTGGTGACGCTGGGCGATTACGTCGACCGTGGGCCGGACTCGGCCGGCGTGTTGAGAAGGTTGACTCAGCTCCGCAAATCGCATCGGTTGATTAGCCTGCGCGGCAACCACGACGAGTTGATGATGGGGGCACGCGAGGGCGACGACGAGTTCGACCTCTGGATGTCGTATGGCGGTGATGAGGTGTTGGAGTCGTACGGCCTGGCCGCCGAGCCGGAGAGCCTGGAAGAGATCCCGCGGTCGCACTGGAAGTTCCTGGACAAGTTCTGTGTCGATCTGCACGAGACGGACTCGCACTTTTTCGTGCACGGCGGTGTTCGGTCTGACGTGGCGTTGGAGGGTCAGCGCCCGCGTGTGTGTCGATGGACGAAGTTCCGCAGCCCGAAGCCGCACGTCAGTGGCAAGGTCATGGTGTGCGGGCACACGGTACAGAAGAACGGCGAGCCGCTGAACGCCGGTCACGCGGTGTGCATCGATACGTGGGTGTACGGCCGGGGCTGGTTGACATGCCTGAACACGGAGTCCGGCCGAGTCTGGCAGGCCAACCAGCGCGGCTCGACACGCGCGGGTCATCTGGACGATTACCGCGGGGTCAGCGCCGTGGGGTAGCCGCTCCACTCTTGACTGAATCAATCCCGCTTGGGCGACTTGCCGTTGAGCTTGAATTGGTCCGGCACGTAGTCCGGGTTGGACAGGTCGAAGATATCGACGTTGCTGCCCGAGTTTTCGACGCGGTCGCCGTTGGGGTCGCCCTTGACGCCGGCGCGGCGAAGTGCGTCGGCTGTGACGGGATCGACTTCATCGCGGGAGAGGTGTTTTCGGCCGATCTCTTGTGCCATCTCGGCCCGGGTCTTGGTGTCTTCGAGCGGGCGGTCGCCGGAGTTGTCGGCCGCGTCGTTGCGCGTCCCGACGCCGGCGGTGTTGGTGTCGATCCGGTCGGCGCTTCGGCCGGACGAGCCGTCGCGCAGGACGTAAAAGCCGACGGCCAGCAGGCTGATCACCGCGGCGACGGCCGCGATGCGCTTGGTGTAATAGGCCCAGACGGGCATCACCTTGGTGATGCGTGCCCCGGCGGCGCGCATGGTGGCGATCTCGGCCGCGAGGTTTTCGGTCGTCACCCAGAGCTTGCTGACCACGCCCAGCCCGGCGTCGCGAGTAACGACCACGAACTTGCCCGCCCGTGGCTTGTCGGCATCGACGTACGACACGAGTTGTTGCGGCGAGGCCACGGGCTGGATCGGTTGAACGGTGACCGGCATCGGACGACGCTCTGCCGGCTCGACGTAAGGCGGCGGGTCGTCGATCGGGAAGTACGAACTGAGGTCGCCCGACTCCTCGGTCGTGACGGGTTCGTTGGCATACGGATTGGCCGAGGGTTCTTTGGGCTGGGCAGTGGGCGACGCGGTAGACGCCGTCGCCAATTGCGCGGCCTCGGCCTGGTCCGCGGCACGTTGCGCACGTCGCGCGGCGGCGCGCGAGGTCGGCATGGCGCCGACGTTGTCGTCTCGAGTAGTGACACGTCGTGGCGTGTGGGCTGCGCCTAGCCGGTGTTCGTTGAGAGCAGTTCGTGCGGGCGGGGCGTCATGCCCCTCGCGCAGCAGTGCTTCGCCGATCTCGATCGCCGTCTCGAAGTCGCGCACGGCCGCGTCGAGTTCGCCAGCCTGCTGCCGCAGTTCGCCGCGGGCGTTGAGGTCGGCGGCGAGCAGTTCGCGCGATGCGCCGCCGGCGTCGACGATCACGATCTTCTCGCGCATGCGGATCGCCGCGTCGAGGTCGTTCATCGCGTCGTCGATTCGGCCGAGCGTTCGATAGGTTTCAGCCCGCCCGCTGTGGCAGTTGGCCCAATCGCCACGCAGGTCGTGACGGCCCTGGTCGTCCACGAGGGTCTGAAAAGCCGCGACGGCCTTGCCGTAGTCGATCAACGCTTCATCATGCCGCCCCTGCTGGTCGAGCGCCTCGGCGCGGTGGACATAGACCGAGGCCAACTTGCTGCGCAAGGCGGTGTCGGCCGGCGGTTGGGTGGGCGGGTTGTCCTGGATAGCCATGGCGCGGGCTCAGCGGGGACCTCTGGCGTCACTCCGATCCTGCTCGTCCGTCTGATCTCGTGTCGGACACTTCCTGTGTCAACTGAATGATAGCACGTACGCCGGGCCGCCTCGGTTCGCCGTTTGTGCGGTTTGGCTGGGAAAGGGAAGGGGCCGACGCCTTTTGGCGGCTCGGACGCCCGATGGACGGCCCGGTCAGTCGATCTCGCCGGCGAACAGTTTGTCCTGAATCGGCACGACCACATCGAGTATGTCGTGCAGGACCTGGGCGGGTGAGCCGATCGAATCGACGTTGAAGATCAGGTCGGCGTCGTAGCAGCCGAGCACTGGCTCGGTTTCTTCTTCATAGACCCGCCAACGATTGCGGATGACGTTCTCGTCGGCGTCGTCGAAACGGTTCTGTTTCAACGCCCTGCGTCGCAGCCGCTCGAACATCGCCTGCTCGTTCTCGCACTTGAGATGGACGATCTTCTGAACGTCGATGTACTTGTGCATCAAGCCCGCCTGCGCGACCGTGCGCGGGATGCCGTCGAGAATCAACAGGTCTTTGGTCGGTTTGAAGTCGCTGAGAATGGTGTGTGCATGGATCGCTTCGGCCCACATCTCGACAGTGACCTCGTCGGGCACAAGTTCGCCTCGCGAGCTGTACTCGTAAAAGATCTTGCCCAGTCGGCTGGTGATGTCGATCGAACGAAACACGTCGCCGCAGGCGCAGTGGTAGAAGCCGGGGATTCGGCCGAGGATCGCCCCCTGCGTGCCCTTGCCCGCTCCGGGCGCGCCGAACAATAACACGGTGGTGTACGGCTCTGCGGGAACCGACCCGGCCGAATGGGGCGTGGAATCGCTCATGCAGGGATTATCGTCAGATTCGTGTGAGGCCGCAATCAAACGGCAGACTTATGCCCGCGCGGCCTCGTCTTCGAGCGCCTCGGGGTCGCGGCGGGCCAGCGACGCCATGTCGATCCCGCGCGTGCCCTTCACCGACGTGTTGATGCTCGAACGCACCCAATCGAGGCTGCCCGAGTACCACTCGTAGACGTAGCCGATGATGACCAGCAGGAGAAACGGCAGGCCGAGCAACAGGGCCTCGCGCGGGAAATCGCGGTAGACCGTCGCCCACGGGTAGATCAGCGCGACCTCGACGTCGAAGACGAGGTAGAACAGGGCGACGATGTAGAACCGCAGGTCGAACTGAACCCAGCCGCTGCCGATGGTCGGCTCGCCGCACTCATAGATCGCGCCCTTCTCTTCCTGCGGCATCTTCGGGCGGACGAGCGCCCCGACGCACAGGTTGATCAGGACAAACGCGAGGCCGAAGCCGAGAAAGATCGCGATGGAAAGCAGCGGACCCATAATGACCTCGAAGGGGGGGCCAATGATAGTGACGGGCCGGATGTGGGACAAACGGCCGCCGCTTGCGGCTTAGCGCGTCGCCCCCGACCGCTACGATGAAGCCTGTCCCGCTTCAGACCGCCGGTGGAGTCCGATGATCTACCTCGACCACAACGCGACCACCCCGACCGACCCCCGCGTCGTCGAGGCAATGCTGCCGTACTTCGCCGACTCGTTCGGCAACCCGTCCAGTGCCCACTCGGCCGGCTGCGCCGCGGCCGGAGCGGTCGACAAAGCCCGTGGCCAAGTTGCCGCGCTGATCGGGGCCGACCCGCGAGAGGTCGTCTGGACGAGCGGGGCGACTGAGGCGAACAACCTGGCCATCAAGGGCGTGGCCGATCACTATCAGGACAAGGGCAGACACATCGTCACGGCTATGCACGAGCACCGGGCCGTGATCGACCCCTGTCGGCGGTTGGCGGAGCGCGGCTACGACGTGACCTGGCTTCGGCCGGCCGAGGGCAGCGGGGGGCGTGTCACCGCCGATCAGGTCGCGGCGGCGATCCGTGACGACACGATCCTCGTGTCGGTCATGTGGGCGAACAACGAGGTCGGGACGATCAACGACGTGCCGGGGATCGGCGCGGTGTGTCACGAGCGCGGCGTGCTGTTTCACACCGACGCGACGCAGGCTGTTGGCAAGCTGCCGATCGACGTGAACACCGCGCAGGTCGATTTGCTGTCCGCGTCGGCCCACAAGCTGTATGGGCCGAAGGGTGTCGGCTGTCTCTACGTGCGTCGTAAAGGACCGCGCGCCCGGCTGACGCCGCTGTTCGACGGTGGGGGACACGAACGCACGATGCGCAGCGGCACGACGAACGTGCCGGGGGTCGTCGGGTTCGGCGTCGCGACCGAGTTGGCCATGCGATCGATGGATGAAGACACGGCGCGCATCGGCGCGATGCGCGACCGCTTTGAATCGACCTTGCGCGATCGGCTCGACGGCGTGCAGGTCAACGGCGACGTGTCGCATCGCCTGTTCAACACCAGTCACGTCGCGTTCGCGGGCGTCGACGCGACCCGCCTGCTCCGCTCGCTGCCCGACCTGGCCGCGTCAACCGGGTCGGCTTGTTCGAGCGCTACGCTGGAGCCGAGCTACGTCCTGCGTCACTTGGGGCTGTCGCCCGAGTTGGCGGCGGGCGCTGTGCGGTTCAGCCTCGGGCGAGCGACGACGGCGCAGGAGGTCGACGACGCCTGCCGGATGATCGCCGACGGGGTGAACGCCCAACGCGCCGAAGGCGCGGCCCAGCCCGGCGACACCGACGCGGCCGACGCCTGCGCGACGGCTTGAGCGTCCGTTGTGTGGGTGCCTGTGAATAAGCGAAGCGTTTCACGGATACTGACGACACATAGCCGTGAAACGCTTCGCTCATTCACAGCCACCCAGCGGGGCAGTATTGACGCCAAACGGGCCGGAAAACCCGCCTGCGACCCTTGCAGTCGCCCTAACCCCTCGGCCCTGCGCGTCATCTAAGGGGTGTTGGCCCGATCCGGCGGGCCCGCGCCGTCGTACGAACCGATGCATACGATATGGGTCTCGCGAACCATCGCGACCCAACCGAATGAAGGAGTTGACCCGTGATCAACCTGACCGAACAAGCAGCCGAGGCCGTCAAGCACACGATCGAAGAGAAGGCTGAGGAGTTCGACCTCGACCGCGAGAAGGCCGTCCTGCGCGTCGGCGTCCGCGGCGGCGGCTGCTCGGGCTTCAGCTACCTGCTGCACCTGGACCCCGAGCCGCGCGACAACGACGAGATGTTCGAGCAGCACGGCATCCGCGTCGTCTGCGACCCCAAAAGCCTGCTCTACCTGAACGGCGCCGAGATCGACTACAAGACCGACGACGGCGGCCTGATCCGCGGCTTCACGTTCAACAACCCGAACGCGACGAGTTCCTGCGGCTGCGGCAGCTCGTTCAGCGCCTGAACGAGCCTTCGTTTACTTCTTCACACTCATATACGCCAACGGATTCACCGGCCCCTTGCCGCCGCCGTGGTCCGTTGCTTGTCGGATCGACTCGGCCACGACGGCCTTGGCGGTCTTGACGGCTTCGCTCAATTCAGCCCCCAGCGCCAGGCCGGCGGTGATCGCCGCGGCAAGCACGCAGCCTGAGCCGTGCGTGTTTTCCGTCGGTCGCCAATCGCTGACGATCTCCTGCGCCTCCTCGCCGTCGTAGAAGAAGTCGACGGCCTCGCCTTCCTCCTCGTTCTCGCGCTTGAAGCCCTTTAGCAGGCAGGCCGCGGCACCCGTCGCTTCGCACACCTGTCGCGCGACGCCCGGCCCGGCCGACACGTCCTTGATGGGTTGACCCTGCCCAAGGATCTTCGCCGCCTCGTGACGGTTCGGCGTCACGATCGTCGCCTTGGACAATAGCTGCTTGACCATCGCCTTGATCGTGTCTTCGTCCACCAATTCCGCGCCGCTCTTGGCGACCATCACCGGGTCGACCACCAGCGGGAACAGGTTGCTGCGGTCGATCGCGTCAACGATCGCCTCGACGTTTGCAGCCGACCCGAGCATGCCGGTCTTCGTGGCCTTGATGTTGAAGTCGCTGGCCACGGCGTCGATCTGCTGCTCGACGAGCTTGGCGTCCAGCACGTAGCTGGCGTCGACGCCCTTGGAGTTCTGCGCCGTCACGGCCGTGATGGCCGTCGAGCCGAACACGTTCATCACGGTAAAGGTCTTGAGGTCGGCCTGGATGCCGGCCCCGCCGCAACTGTCGCTGCCGGCGATTGTCAGGGCGACGGTGCTGCCCGGGGTCGTTCGTTGCTCTGCCACGGTCGGACTCCATCATCGGTTCGGGGGGCGAAAGAATAGCCGAATCAGGAGAACAGGAAAACAACAGAGCAGGAAAACAGGAAATGAGAGTATCGGGGCGTTTCGCCGCGGGGCTTGCCCCGCCGCGGTGATGGCGATCGCAACGCCGGTCGGCGGGGCAAGCCCCGCGGCTGAACGGGGACCGCTGACGTCTCCGATTTCCTGCTTTCCTGCTTTCCTGATCTCCTGCTTTTCTGTCACCTACCATGTCGCGAAATGGACGCCGAACTCGCCCCGATCGCTGACAAGGTCCTCGCCGGGCAGCGCCTCAGCGCCGACGACGGCCTGACCCTGCTGCGCAGCCGGGATGTCTGGACGATCGGCGAGTTGGCTGACCACGTCCGGCGTAAGTGGCATGGCACGGCCACGTACTACAACATCAACCGCCACATCAACTACTCGAACATCTGCGCCCTGTCGTGCAAGTTCTGCGCGTTCTACCGCAAGAAGGGCGACGACGGCGCGTACGAGTATTCGGTGGACGACGTCGTCAAGCAGGCGTGCGAAGCGGCTGAGGGCGGCGCGACCGAGGTGCACATCGTCGGCGGCCTGCACCCCTGGCTGCCGTTCGACTACTACACCGACATGCTCCGCGGCATCCGCGCCGCCGCGCCGCAGCTTCACATCAAGGCGTTCACCGCCGTCGAGATCGTGCACCTGGCGCGCATCAGCAAACGCGGCGGCAACGCGGCGGGCATCCGCTCGATCCTGGCCGACCTGAAAGACGCGGGACTCGGCTCGCTGCCGGGCGGCGGGGCCGAGGTGTTCGACGACCGCGTGCACGACGAGGCGTTCAAGGGCAAGATCCGCAGCGACCAGTGGCTCGACGTGCACAAGGCCGCGCACGAGCTGGGCCTGATGACTAACGCGACCATCCTGTACGGCCACATCGAGTCGCTCGAAGACCGCGTGCACCATTTCGAGCTGTTGCGTCAGGCGCAGGACGAGGCCATCGAGCGCGGCCACGCGGGTCGTTTCCAGACGGTCATCCCGCTGCCCTTCATCCCGGACGACTCGGAACTCGAACACCTGTACGGCCCGACCGGTCTGGACGACCTGAAGATGTTGGCCGTCAGCCGACTCATGCTCGACAACTTCGCGCACGTCAAGGCGTTCTGGATCATGCAGACGATCGAGCTGTCGCAGACCGCGCTGCACTTCGGCGTCGATGACGTGGACGGCACGGTCGTGTGGTACGACATCACCAAGGTCGGCGGCGCATCGACGCACCAGGAGTTGGGCGTCAAGGAACTGCGCCACGCGATCGTCGAGGCCGGCTTCGACCCCATCGAACGCGACACCCTGTACCGCCACGTCGAACGTGACGGCGCGCAATGGCGGGCGGTCGAACCGGCCGCGGTCGGCGCGACGTAGAAACATCGAGTCCATCACGCGACGCGCAGGGGGCAACCGGGCCTTGCCAGACGAAGCGACGCCATCCAACGCCGAACACCGTTGGCTGCTGACCGGTTACCTGCCGTGTCTGGGTTGCCGCTACAACCTGCGCGGGTTGGTCGGACCGCTCATCCGCTGCCCCGAGTGCGGCCACGCCTACGACCTGCGAACACCGCAGCTATGGCAAATGACGAAGATGCCCTTGGGCGAACAGGTCAGACAGCATTGGCCGGCCGTGGCGGTGCTCTGGTCACTGTTCATCCCGTTCTCGACGTTGTGTTGTGGCGTCGCCTTTTTTGATAGACACACCGCCTTCATGTCTGTTGGGGCGATCTTGCCCGGCGTGTTCTGGCTTTACAAGTGCGTCCGGTGGGTCCGGTCATGCCATCACACGGGCTGGGCGATTCTCGTCTTATTGGTATTGCACGTATCGACGTATGGACTGTTGGGCGGCTTTCTCTGGTTCATGACAGCGACCGTACTCGGCGACGGCAACCTGACGCAAAAGATGTTGCACTGGGTCGCCTCTGTTGGCGTTATGTCGTTGGGCCTGGGATACAAATGGGTCATGCGCGAGCTCCGAGGCCGAGAGAGGCCGGGCAAGTACCGCAACGACTGGCGCAACTACAGGTTGCCGGTCGAGATGGACCAGCCGATCCTGCTCACCGACGACATGAGCTAGTTCGAGTAGACTCTAATGAGTTTCCCTCGAAAGGACTCACACATGCCTCACCGTCGCGCGTTCACACTGATCGAAGCCGCCGTTCTGACCGTCATGTTCGCCGCGTTCGTCCTGTTCGCGGTCGTGGCCTGCGACAACAGTTCACCGTCGAAGTCGAAGGGCGGGGGGGCGGATGACAAGAAAGGCGCGTCCAAGCCGCCGCCGGAGCCCCCGAGCGTGGCCAGCGAGAAGCCGCGCCTGGACGGGCCGGTCCAACGTTTCGAAGGCGAACTGCCGCCGATCGAACGTGTTGAGGCGACGGACGACCTCGCCGTGTTGGCGAACATGCCGATCATCGGTGCGCGGTATCGCACGCGCGAGGCGATGCAATTGCGCTCGATTCACGTGGGGCTGCTTACTTTTGCGCAAAACAACAAGACGCCCACCGGCGACGGTTTCTTCCCCGGGCTGAAACGGGACGGCTCGCTGCCAGACGAGGGATTCACATGGTCCGGCGTTGAAGGGACCTACACCGCCGAGTCGATGGCCGGTGACCACCCGGCCACGCGGTACTCGATCATGATCAACAAGGGCTACATTACGACCGACGTCATGATCAGCCCTCTCGACAGGCGCACAAAATCCGTGGCGAAGCCGGTGGGTCAGCCGGGTGCGGCGCCGATCGGTTCGCGCAGCTATTCCTACGCGATGCTTCGACTAGACAACGCGCACCGCAAGGCAGAGTGGTCAGAGACGATCAACTCACAGGCCGCTGTTATGAGCACGCGCAATCTCGGCACGGTCGCCAGCCCACAGAGTTACTGGACGAAACCCGGCAGCGGCGAATGGCGCGGCAACGTCGTCTACAACGACGGCGCGGTCATGTTTGAGGGACAGGGCAACTTCCGGAACGAATACGAAGGTCCATTCCTGGCCAACACACGCTACAACAAGCAGCCCGTCGTCAAGAAAGACAATCTGTTCGTCCCTGACGACGGCTCCGACGGCGCCAACGCCGCCATGGTCTACGCGAAGGCGGACGACCATGAGAATCAGAAGTGATTCAACGTATGGCAGGACGCATCTGGTGTTATTGTCCGGGCTTCACCGTCGGCATTTTCGCGCCGGTCGCTTTCCGCCATGACGCGAGTTTGGCGTGCAGCGCCTTGGCCTTGTCCGAGTGTTGCTTGGCGAGGTTGGTCTTTTCACCCAGGTCGTTCTTGAGGTTGAACAACTCGAGTGAGCCGTCCTCATACCACTCGATCAGTTTCCAGTCGCCGTCGCGCACCGCGCCGCTCGGTGCGCCGCCCTGGTTGCCATAGTGCGGGTAATGCCAATAGATCGGCCCGCGGTCCATCGGCTCGCCCTTGAGCAGTCTCGTGAAGCTCACGCCGTCGACGTGCGCCTTGGGCATCGCGGGCAGGTCGGCCATGTCGAGCATCGTCGGGAAGAAGTCGGTGCTGGTCACGTACTGGTCGCACACGCTGCCCGGCTTCGTGACGTTCGGCCAACGCACAATCATCGGCTCGCGGATGCCGCCCTCGTACATCCACCCTTTGCCCGCGCGCAGCGGCAGGTTCGACGTGGGGTGGCCTTCAGACGTTGACAGCCCACCGTTGTCCGACATGAAGATGACGACCGTATTGTCGGCGATGCCCAGTTCGTCGAGCTTGTTGAGCACCTTACCGACCGCAAGATCCATCGCCTCGACCATGCCGGCGTAGACCGCGTGTTCCTGCACGAGCCGAACCTTGCGGGCGCGCTCATGGCCCCATTTCGCTTCTAGGCCGAGCTTCTTTTTCTTGGCCAGGTACTTCTGCTTCAGATCGTCGCGCGAGATCAGCGGCGTGTGGACCGAGTAGAACGAGATGTACGTCAGGAACGGTTTGTCCTTGTTCTGCTCGATGAACTTGACGGCTTCTTTCGCGAGGCGATCCGGCAGGTGCTCGCCGGGCGGGCCGTCTTTGAGACGCGGGTTGCCGTAGGGCGAGAAATACTTCTTGCCGCCGTAAGGCCCGCCGCGGTCGATGCCGCCCATGTTCACGTCGAAGCCCTGATGCTCCGGCCAAAACTTCTCCGAGCCGAGGTGCCACTTGCCGGCGAAGAACGTCGCGTAGCCGTGCCCTTTGAGCGCCTCAGCCAACGTCGTTTCCTTGTGGTCGAGCTTCGGGTTGTACGGCGCGGGCAGGAGCTTGGTCTTACGCCGCCAACGGTTCGGCTGCGCAGCACCGATGTAGTCGGTGATCCCGATACGCGTCGGGTACCGCCCGGTCATGATGCTCCCGCGCGTCGGCGAACAGACGGGGCAGGCCGCGTAGGCGCTGGTGAACTTCATCCCCGTCGCGGCCAGTTTGTTGACGTTGGGCGTGTCGTAAAACGTGCTGCCGTAGCAGCCCAGGTCGGTCCAGCCCAGGTCGTCGACAAGGAAAAAGACAAAGTTGGTGGGCTTGTCCGCGGCTTGGGCGGACGACGTGCCGAAGGTCAGGGCCAGCAGCAGGGCGGTCAGGGCAAACGTGAAGCGTCTCATGGTGTCACCTCTTGGGGTGTGTGTCGTGTATGAGTTTAACCACCGAGGTCACCGAGAGCACCGAGAGGGAGAAGACGAGGCAAATGAGAGGGGTGAGTCGGGTGCCTGTGAATAAGCGAAGCGCTTCACGGATCGGGGGCGTCCAAATCCGCGAAACGCTTCGCTCATTCACAGGCACCCAATGCTCATCGATTCGATCTCCCTCTCCCCACTCTTCTTCTCTTCTTCTCTGTGTCCTCTGTGTTCTCGGTGGTTCAACCCGTTGGTCGTCCAGACTCACATCAGCGCCGACAGATTCGCGATGCCTTGCTTGATATCGCCAACCCGATCGTCGCCCGCCTCGCGTTCGAAGATCAGGTCGCCGGTGTAGTCGGCTTCGTTCAGGACGTTCAGGAACGCGGGCCAATCGACCTGGCCGGTGCCGACGACGACTTCTTCGCCCCACGTGCCGGGGGTGGTCGGGACATTGGCGTCTTTGATGTGGACGGACTGGACGTGCGGCATGAGCTTGCGCAGCGACTCGACGGGGTCGCCCATGTCGTACAGCAACATGTTGGCTGGGTCGAAGTTGACGCCGACGTTCGTCGCGCCGGTCTCATGCACGGCGTTGAGGAATTGCGTGAGCGAGTCGGCTGACTCCTGCCCCGTCTCGAACAGCATGGTCAGGCCGTGGTCGGCGTGCATCTTCGCGAACGTGACGATGCGGTCGAGCAGTTTGGCGAAGTCGGGGTCGGCTGGGTCGTGCGGCAGGAAGCCGGCGTGCGTGCTGACCAGCTTGAGCCCCATGTTCGCGGCCGTCTCGCACGCGGCCTTGCAGATGCGCTGGTTTTCTTCCCAGTGCTCGTCGGGGATGACGCCGCCGGTGGCCTTGATCGTCTGCGGCGTCGAGTAGTCTTCGCCTTTCGTGCCAAACATGCCGGAGACGACCTCGACGCCCACGGCCTTGAGCGCCTCGGGCGCGGCGGCCCAGTCGCCGAGGTCGCCGCGGTGGGCGGTCAGGGCGAGTTGCACACGCTTGACACCGATGGACTGCACCTTATCGACCAGGTCGGCGGGGCTTTCGGCGAGGGTTGACCAGCTACAGACGCCGAGTTGCTCGGGGGACTGGGAAGCCATGTAGATCTCCGATGTGCGATGTTGGATGTTCGATGTCAGAGGAATCGCGCTGAGTCGTCCAAGCTATCGCGATGTCGTCTGGTGTGCAATGTCACATGCAGCCAGCGGCGGTTCGCTGTGACGTGCGGTTTCGTGCCACGGCCGTGTCGGCCGTGCGATACAGCCTATTGCACCACACGGCCGACACGGCCGTGGCACGAGACAGACGCTTGGCATGGCATGAACCGTTACCTCCGGACATCACACGTCGCCGATCGAACATCGCACATCCCGATCAGCCCTTCCACCGCACGAAACCCTCGATCGCTTCATACTCGGCCAAACCGAGTTGGTCGTAGAGCTGCGCGGTGGCGCGGTTGCGGTCTTCAGCCCGTTCCCAGAACTCGCGGGTGTCCGTTCCGGGGAACAGCGCGGCGTCTTTCTGCGACTCGTGTTTGAAGATCGCTTTGCGTTTGCGCATCAGTTCGACCGGCGCGATCGGCACGGCCATCTCGATGTCTTCGACACCCCATTCCTGCCAAGCGCCGCGGTAGAGCCAGAGCACGCACTGTTTGGCCCAGTCTTCGTTCGCCAGGTCGTGCATGACCTTGAAGATGACGTTCAGGCACACGCGATGCGTGCCGTGCGGGTCGGACAGGTCGCCGGCCGCGTAAATCTGATGCGGCTTAACCTGTTGCAGCAGGTCTGCGACCTTCTTCTCGTCCTTCTCGTCGGGCGGGTTTTTGCGAACTCGTCCTGTCTCGTAGAACGGCATGTCCAGGAAGTGCAGTTGCTCATAGGGCACGCCGCAGTATCGGCCGGCCGCGCGGGCCTCGCCGCGGCGGATCAGGCCTTTGATCTTCTGCACCTTTGGGCTGTCGACCTGGCCCGGCTCCTTGTTGCGCAGGAACTCCTCGATGTGCTCCTCGATCTTGGCGGTGTTCTCCGGGTCGATGCCGAACATCGCGTTGAACTCGTTGGCGAAGTCGGCGAAGCGGATCGCGTCTTCGTCGAACACGGCGATGTTGCCCGACGTCTGGTAAGCGACGTGCACTTCGTGGCCCTGATCGACCAGGCGGAGCAGCGTGCCGCCCATGGAGATCACGTCGTCGTCCGGGTGCGGAGAAAAGATGACGACGCGCTTGGGGAAGATGTCATCGCCGGCCCGACGGTTGGGCGTGGGGCGTTCGGCCGCTCGGCCGGCCGGCTTGCCGCCGGGCCAACCGGTGATCGTGTCCTGCAGCGAGCGGAAGACCTGGATGTTGATTTCGTAGGCCGGGCCGTGCCCCGCCAACAGGTCTTGCAGGCCGGCCTCGTTGTAGTCGCCTTCGGTCAGTTTGAGAATGGGTTTCTTGAGGTGGCGGGCAAGCCAGATGGTCGCCTTGCGGATGCGCTGCGCGTCCCAGTCGACGGGGCCGAGCAGCCAGGGCGTGTTGTAACGGGTCAACTCGGCCGCGGCCGCGGTGTCGAGCATGACCTGCGCGTTGTCGTGTTCCTGAAGATAGCTCGCGCTGACGTGCGGGGAGATGTCGCCCTCGACGGCCTGCGCGATGATCGGCGCTTTGTGTTCGCCGAATGCGAGCAGGAAGATGCGCTTGGCTTTGAGGATCGTGCCGACGCCCATCGTGATCGCGCGGCGGGGCACATACTCTTCGCCAAAGAAGTCGCTGGCCGCGTCGAGGCGGGTCACGCGGTCGAGCGTGATCAGGCGGGTCAGCGATTCCTTGCTCGAACCCGGTTCGTTGAACCCGATGTGGCCCGTTCGGCCGATGCCCAGGAGTTGGATGTCGATGCCGCCGGCGTCGTCGATCTTCTTCTCGTAGTCGATGCAGTGCTGCTGCACGTCGGCGATGTCGAGCGTGCCGTCGGGGATGTGCGCGTTGCCCGGGTCGATGTCGACCAGGTCGTGCAGGTGTTCCCGCATAAAGCGGTGGTAGCTCTGCAACTCCTTCCGCTGCATCGGGAAGTACTCGTCGAGATTGAACGTGATGACGTTCTTGAACGAGAGCTTCTGCTCGTTGTGCATGCGCACTAACTCGTCGTAGACGCCGACAGGCGTCGAGCCGGTGGCCAAGCCGAGCACAGCCATTTGGCCGGCGGCCGCGCGCTCGCGGATGAGGCTGGCGATCTCCTGCGCAACGGCGATGGCGACCTGCGCCGCGTCGTCATAGACGGCGGTCACCAGGCGTTCGCGGGCGGTCATGGGGGACCGGGGGGACGGGGGGGACGACGGGGCGATTGCGGGCATGTGGACCGCTCCTCCACGAAGTGGGGTGAGCGGCTATCTTTGGCGGATTGGCGGGGAAATGCAAGGAGGGTAGGGATGAGGGACAAGCGACTAGCGACGAGGGCAGAGACAGCGAGCGACTGTTTGGGCAGCCCGGTCATTCTCCCTTGTGGCTAGTCGCTTGTCCCTCGTCCCTGCCAAGCCTACCCCGCCCGGCGGAGCAACTGGTCGCGTGACAGGTCTACAGCCTGTTCCAACTCGGTCAGCAACTGGGTCGCCCAGTCGTCGCCGGCGTCGGAGGCCCGCTTGATCAGGCGATCGAGCTGGACCAGCAACTGGTCGATGGTGTCGTGGTTTCCGTCGTCCGCCGCGAGTTCGAGTGCGTCGAGCAGTTCGGGCATCTGGTCGGCCGGGACAAAGAATTGAACTCCGGGCTGACCGTGCTCATCGGTGGCACACTGCAGTTCGATCCGTCGATTCATGGTTACGCTTCCGAGTGTGGTTGACCTTCCTTGGCCCTGGCGATCCAGAATTGCCCCACAAACGTCCGCCACCCACAGCCACGCGATAGCGCAGAGCGGGAGGGGAGTCGCACGATGTCTCTTCTGGAATCGGCGTGCGCGGGCTTGCGACGCCAGAAAGGGAGGGGGCAAGGCACGAAGGCACGGAGGCACGAAGGGGTTGTTTATTGGACGGCCCGTTTGGCGGCGTGCCCATTGGGCTGCCCTAGGTCAAAGCTTCGTCAGGCGGCAGCCTTACATGCACGTTACGAGACGGTCGTTCGGTACATCAACCCTCCGTGCCTTCCTGTCCGCCTTCATCCCCCTCAACCCGCCCCGCCCAATCGCTCAGCCACGCCCACAGCGACCGGCTTGGCTTGAGCAAGGCCAGCGGCAGGACGAGCGCCATCGCGACGCCTGTCGTTACCGTCAGCCAAACGCGGTCGGCGAACAGCCACGGGCCGATGAACACGCACCACGCGGTGACGGGCGGGCAGCAGAGAACCAGATTGACCGAGATCGCGCCGGTCATCTCGCCGTGCCGGTCTTCGCGTCCGTCCTCTGCCTGATACTGCGCCATGACAGATCATAAGGCGTGACGGCGTTGCGGCGGCGGGGCTGTCAGCGCCCCCGCCCGCGAAGGAACAGGACGCGCCTTACTCCTGCTTCGGTTTGCCCGTCTGTTTGCCGTAGCGTTCTTCCATGGCTTTGCGGATGCGTTCGGCGTCCTCCGCTGCGCCTTCCGAGAACCACTTGTGTTCGGGGCGGGCGAGTATCGCGTCGATCACGTCGTTGACAGCCTTGGCTTGGTCGGCTTTGCCGTGTTCAGCCGCGTGTTCGGTGATCTCACGCGCTTGCGGGATCAATTCCATGTAGAAGCGTTCCGCTACCTCGTACATGCCGTGCCAGTGCGTGTAGTCCGGCGCCATCATGCTCGCACCGTGACGGGCACGTCGGCCTTCGTGGTGCCACAGGTAGAACCACGTCCACTCGATCTCTTCGTCAAACTGCGTCTTGGTGCGCAGGTCGTTTTGCAGGAGAGCAGCCATGATCGCCTGGCCGGGCTTGGCGAACTTCTCGTTGTAGAGGACGATCAGGTCGTCGTACTGTTGGTAGAAGGCATTGACATAGTCCGGTGTGTGGCAGTGCGAGCACACCATTTTCATGCGTTCGCGTTTGGCCATGCCGGTGTCGCCGCCATCCGCCAGCCGCTTCTGACGCTCGGCCGGGTCGGTCTCGCCGATGATGACGTGGTCCTTGTCCGTGTCCATCCACCGACTCACCGGCGGGCGGTTGGTCCAACTGATGCGTCGGCCGGGGTCGTGCGTGATCTTGCCGTCGTTGCGCAGGTGGCCTGACATATGGCACGTCGCGCACGTGGGCGCCTCGGCGTAGTCCTTGCCGAGCACCCAACTCTTGGCGTCGAGGTTCATGTGGTCTTTCAGGTCGCGGTAGGCGACACCGTGCTTCGACTCCTCGAAGATCTCCTTCTGAGGGTGGTCCGGGCCGAGGTGGCACTTGGCGCAGTTCTCCGGCTGCCGGGCGCGACGAGGCGAGAAATCGTGTCGGCTGTGGCAGGCTGAACACGACCCGCGTGAGCCGTCGAGGTTGATCCGACCGATGCCGGTGTTCGGCCAAGTGCCGGCGTGGAAGACAGGCCGTTGGCCCGCGACGCCCATGTCCTTCTTCATGATGTCGCGGAGGATCTCTTTGTTGGTGGGTTTGCCGTCTTTGTCCGGCTTCAGGTCGTCGACGGTGATCATCGCGCCGGATGTCGAAGTCAGGGCGATCTTCGACCCGTGGCATTGCTGGCAACCGCTGAAAGCGCTTGCCATACCGTTGACCTTGTCGAACGCGCGACCGGGTGTGGGGGAGTGCGGGTTGAACGGCTCGCGTGAGCCTTCGACCGTCTCGGCCAGGAAGTTGTCCAGTGAAGCAAGGATGTTCCCGCCCTTGGCGTGGTGGCTGTGCGCGAACTCCTGGTATTCGTGTTCATGGCAGCGCGAGCAATCGAGCGGCGTCACGATGGTGGCGATCGTCGTCCCGTAGTGCGTGAACGCGTCCGGGTCCTCCGCGTCGGCCGTGTGGCACTCGACGCAGCCCACACCCTTGAGCGCGTGCGTGCTGTTCTCCCAGTGCGCGATGATGCCCGGCGTCTGCTGGTTGTGACACTCGACGCACTGTTTCGAGCTGGCGGGGATCACGATGTGCGGCGCACGGAGGCCGGCCTGCTCACGCCGGTGCGCGACCTCGCGGTACTGCACGAGGATCAGCGACGCCAGAAACACGATCGAAAGCAGGGCGATGATGATCTGTTTGCTGCGAAGGCTCATGGGTGAAAACTCTCAGCGATTAAACCTGTTGCGACGGTGTCAGTTGGACCAGCTAAAAAGCCATCGAGGGATCAAGCGATCAAGCCATCAAGGGCGTTGGTCCGGGTGGTTTGAGTCGAGTCCGGCAGTTGTGTTCGGTCTTGAATCCTTTGGTGGCTTGGTCCCTTGGTCCCTCTCCCCGTCAATGCACGACCAACGCTTCGTATACGGTCAGCCCGATGATCGCGGCCGCGCCGAGGATGCCGACCCACACGCTGAACTCACTGCGTGGGAGGAACCGCCGAACCGCCGCGTCGATGAACGGCCAAATGAACATGACGAACACGATGAACCCCATGCTCAGCACGGCCGCGACGCCGGTGAACATCTTCAGCCAGCGGAACGTCGCGTAGAAGAACCACTCGGGTTTAATCACCTCGGGCGTCGTCAGCGGGTCGGCCGGCGGGCCCATCGTGACCGGCAACGCCGTGGCCAAGGCGCTCAGCAGGATCATCAGGACCAGGCCGATGATCAGCTCTTTCATCAGGTGGTCCGGGAAGAACTGGTAGTGCGTCGGCTGGTCCGTAGGTTCGTCACCGAAGCGGAACTCGGTGACGCCTTGCAGCCGGATGAAGAAAATGTGGATCGTGATCAACAGGATCATGACCGTCGGCAGCACGGCCGCGTGCAGGATGAAGAACCGCGGCAACGTCCGCTCGTTGTACGTCTCGCCGGCCAACAACATCTGCTTGAAGAACCCGCCGACGAACGGCACGGTGTCGGCGATATTCGCACCGACCGTCGCGCCCCAGTAGCTGAGCTGTTCGTAGACCAGGCTGTAGCCGGTGAAGCCGATGACCAGCGTGCACATGAGCAGGCAGCAGCCGATCATCCAGTTCAGCTCGCGCGGCTTGCGGTACGCGCCGGTGAAGAAGACGCGGATCTGGTGCAGGATGACCGCCGCGATCATGAGCGTCGCCGCCCACTTGTGCACACTCCGGATGTACCAGCCGAACGCCGCCTCTTCCGTGATGTACCGCACCGATTCGTACGCCGTCTGCGGCGACGGCTCGTAGTAGAACGCCAGCAGGATGCCCGTGATGATCTGCACGACGAACAAGTAAGCCGGCGTGCCGCCCAGGCACCACCACCAGGTCTTGAGGTGGTTGGGGACCGGCTCGTTCGTCAGCTCGCGCAGCTTGACGCCCGAGAGCGGGATGCGCTGACGGAACCAGGCGACGATCGAAGCCATGTCAGGCCGTCCTTTCGTCGCGTGGCTGCCGGGTTGAGACGCTGACCAACGACTCCAACTCGACATTGATCATCAGAAGGCCGTCCTCGATCCGCAGCTCATACTCGGGGAGCGATTGGTTGGCCTCCGCGACCGGCCCGGATTTCGGCTTGCCCGACGGGTCGAACGCGCCGTTGTGGCATGGGCAGAAGAAGCGATCGTTGTTGGCTTCCCAAAAGACCTGGCAGCCCAGGTGCGGGCAGACACTCGACAGCGCGATGAAATCTCCGACACCGCCCTCGTCGCCCTGCCTCGCGACGGTCACGCCCGCGCCGGCCGGTGTGCGATACGTCAACGCGTCGCCCACTTGCAGGTCGTTTGCGACGGCCACGTACATCCACCCGCGCTCAGCCGGCCGAGCGGGGTAGAGGAAACGACCTGAATAAGCGAAGAACGTCCCGTACGACGCGGCCAACCCGCCGGCCATCGCCGCTGCGCAAGCACCACCCACGAAACTGCGGCGTGTAGAGGCCTGCGGGGCAGCCGGTGACGTCCTGTCCGAGTCGGGTTTGGCCATGGGTGACAAAGAAACGAGGCCCACATCGGTATGAGGCCACTCTTTTAGACTCATCGCGCTCAACCAGCCATGGGCGTGTGTCCCTTCAGTGCTATGGGGGAAAGCCGGATATGCGGATGCGTGCTCTGGTCGGTCCTAAGTGCAGCAAGACCGCTGCTTGACACGCAAACAACTAACAAGCGCGCGACAGAATCGGCGCAGCAAACAACGCCCGGCAATGCGGGGTCGGTCACTGTTCGCATTCAGTTGTTCAGAACGACCGGCGACGACGAGGACGCGACATGCCAAGCATCCCAAGTAACGGAAGGCCCAGTCCCGCCGCGGCGGGGCTGGGGACGGTCAGGGCGAGGGTAATGTTCGATGTAGCGGATGTAGACGAGGCAAGGTGCGTGGTGTTGTTTGAGTTGATGATCTCTGTCTCGTAGAAGAAAGAATAAGAATGGCCCGCGATCAAACTGCCCGTAAGGCTGCCTGATAGAGTGTTAGTCGAATCGCCTCCTGTTTCCCCTAGAGTTAGCACTTCGTCCGGCGTGTTGATACTGACTTGTTCGTTGCTGAAAAGTTCCTGTGTGCCGGCTGTCACATCCCACAATACGACCTTCAGCGTTACTTTGGCATGATTGGTTGCGGAGATGTATCCAGACAGGTCGTAAGTACCGTTTTGAGTAACAGTGAACTTGATGAAGTTCATGCCCGTGTCGAATGATCTCGCCAGTGACCCTTTGCGAGTATCGATCTCGAGCGTGCTGTCAATGATGAATCCGGTTTGCGATAAGTCATACTCTACGGTTGCGATGTTCGACGGAAGCACATTGTCTTGAACTGATAGCATGCCCGTGCCAAACTCGGCGTCGGTTGACATTGAAGGCGTTGAAGCTGGAGGTTCCCCCCGCCTCACTGATACTTTGATCTGGCCGTCGTCAATGGTGACCGGTCCCGCTTGGACCGTGCTCGACATGGCATAAACCAATACGACAACCGCCGCGTAAGCCGCTGCTCTCATCGATCTTGCCATTTCGGGCATTGTGCTCACTCCATGTCCCACCCGTCGGTGTCTATTCTACTTGGACAGGCGCCCAACTGCTAATGAGTCATAAAGTTCTGAATAGACATGCTTTGCATTCGCTGGCGGCGACGGCAATCGCTGGGTGTCCCTCGCATTGCACGCCGTCATTGGGCAGGCCGATCGAGTATCTCGACTTGGACCGCCCGGTCGACTATGACGCAATGCATCGGCCAATGGCCCAGGTGGGACTCGAACCCACACCCATGTCGCCATGGAACGGATTTTAAGTCCGTCGCGTCTGCCAATTCCGCCACTGGGCCGAGCGGGGCGAGCCTGCGCGGAGAGTCTAGCCGATGCGCCGTCGGCCGGCGCACGCCGACTCAACGCGGGCGCAGCCCGGCGTGGCGGGGTCACACGAAGTGCGCGCCCGCCACGGCCGGGCCAGCCTGGATACGGCTACGTTGACAGATCTAATGGCGTCCAGTTCCAAACGGGCGGTTTCCCCGTCAACTCGGGCAGGTAGGAGCCGTCCACCTTGTCAGGCCGAACGTACTTCGCCAGGAAGTCGACCTCGCCGCGACGCTCGACGCGCCACACGGCACCTTCGACTTGATCTAGTGCGCCGTACTGTCCCTTGTCGCCAAGCATCGCCATCGCGTCATCGATCGGCAACGCACCGCCGACATGGATGACGCGTGCGCGCGGTATGCCCTTGACTGTCGACTCGAACTCAGCCAGCGGAGCACGACGGGTACCGCTCATCAGATCGAACGCGACGAAGGGAGGCAGCCGCAGGCCGACCAGGTCGTACCGGGTTCCGTGAGCCTGAGCGAGCCACTCGCCGCACACGCGCCATCCTTCATCAAGCCAGTCGAACGACGACTCGTTGCGAAACAACCAATGTGCGAACATGTGGTGCTGTGCCCGACGGGACGACCAGCAGACGTAACCCGCACGGTTCAGTGCAACTAGCCGACCATCAACACGAGCCACCGCGACGTTGCTGCCGTCGAGCTTCTCCTGGACAATCACGGTGTCATGCCGATCACGCGGCTTGACGGTGCAGATCGCGCCCTGCCCGTCATGCACACCATGATCACCCGGGCCACGACGGCTGCCGGGCATATGGCCGATCGAGCCGTAAGCTTTGCGTCCTAGTGGCTTGCGTTCGCGCATAACAGTCCATCCGTCGCAGCAGGCCGCCTGGGTCATTCAGAGAATGGCTGCCAAGTCGCCCGCCTGCCGATTCAGAACGGTTTCACGGCGCTCATTCACATCCAACGGCCCCTCGGTGGGAAGGATGCTGTGGCGCGTGGGCTCCCACGGCACAGACTGCATACCGAACAGGCGGTCCAGCGCATCGACGTGCTCTTGCGAGTAACGCCGGTGGCCACCGGGCGTGCGCTGCGCGGGCGGGATATCGCCCTGCGCTTCCCAGTTGCGCAGCGATTGCGGCGCCACGCCGTAGCGCGCGACCAGGTCGCCGATCGTCAGGTTGCCGTTGAGTTGCGTCTGCATCGTGTCACACTCCTTACAAGAGTCACATTTCCCAATGAGGCAGGACGGAGTCGAACCGCCATGGCCCCGAAAGGCGTCTGGGTTACAACCAGGTGGGCCCGCCAATGCCCAGCTACCTCAGTTGTTAGCTGTCAGCTACTAGCTGTTAGCGGTCAGCATTGAGTCGACGCCCGTACGCCTCTTCTCTGGCTAACCGCCGATCGCTAATCGCTAACAGCTTCAAATCAAACGGAAGGCGGAGGACTCGAACCCCAGGCCGTGAAACCCCACCCGTTTTCGAGACGGGGGCCGCACCCACCGGCGACGTCACCTTCCTGAACAAGCCATTAGCTACTAACTTTCAGCTTCAGAGTTGACGCCCGTTCGTCTCTTCTCTGGCTGACCGCTGACAGCTAATCGCTGAAAGCTCCTTATCAAGCGGAAGGCGGTGGACACGATCCACATCCGGCCGGTCAGGTCGGACCACGCGGTTAGCAGCCGCGGCCGACCCCAACGGTCGGTTCACCTTCCAAATCAAGCCGTCAGCTTTCAGCCATGAGCTGTTAGCCGTCAGCGTTCAGCTTCAGAGTCGACGCCCGAACGTCTGCTCTCTGGCTGACCGCTAACCGCTAGTCGCTGACCGCTCCTGCAAAAGACCGGGACAGGACTCGAACCTGCATACGCCTGAGTTGCAATCAGGCCCCTGGCCTTTCGGGCACCCGGCCAAGTGGGTCTTTTGAGGCGAAGAGCGGATCGATGTGAATTGCAAGCTGGCTCGGCAGGAGTCGAACCTGCGGACACCGGGTTCAAAGCCCGGTATTTCTACCGACAGAAACTACGAGCCAAGCGGAGTCGCACGCCAGAGCGACGGGCGACGTGGTCGTTTCATTTGTTCGAGTTTTCTTGTAACACCCCGGCGGGTTGCGCCATCCTCTATATGACCAGACAGGAGTCGTATGATGGTTGCCGCCGTCGCCGTTCGAACATGTTCCTTGCCTGCCCAGCCGACGCTCAGCCTGCGGAGTCGGGTGACGTTGTCCATCGCCACGCCGGAAAACGAACGCATGGTCCGCGCGTATGTCGCGGCGCTGTCTCGCGATACCCAGGCCGTCGACGACCTGTCGCAGGAAGTCTTCACACGCGCCATCGCCCGAGCAGACCGCATCCGCGACCCGGACAGCCCCGGGCCGTTCCTGCGCGGCATCGCACGCCGAGTCGTGCAGGAGCACTTCCGCGAACGACGCAAGCGTCAGACCGAACTCGGTTGGGCCGTGGCGGCGTTGACGGATAACAGCCCGTCGATCGGTGAGGCGTACGACAAGCACGAGTCGCTTCAACGGTTGGCCGACGCTGTGGCAAGCCTCCCGCTCGTGTCACGACGCATCCTCGAGATGCGTTACGCCGAGGGCATGACAGCCACCGAAATCGGCGAGATCTTCGGCATCAAGCCGTCGGCCGTCCGCGTCGGGCTCCTGCGCATCCGCGAACAACTGCGCCGCCGGCTGAGCAACTGAGTCGATCCGTGGCGGCCTGTCCGTCGCCGCTCCATCAACAAGCATTCAAACAGGAGTGAACCCAATGGCTCACGTCATTATCGATTCGTGCGTCGGTTGCAAGGACACGGCCTGCGTCGAAGTCTGCCCCATGGACTGCATCCATCCCACCGGATCGGAGCCGGGTTTCGACGCGGCCGACCAGTTGTATATCAACCCCGACGAGTGCATCGACTGCGGCCTGTGCCCGTCGGAATGCCCGGTCGATGCGATCTTTCTGGACGACGAGTTGCCGCAGGACAAGAGGCACTTTATCGAGATCAATGCTGATTGGTTCAAGGGGCGGGACGATCAGCCGTGACCGCGCTGCGTACTCTCAATGGCTCACGAAACAAGTCAGAAGAGAAGGCCGGGCGGCACGAGGCCGCCCGGCCCAGGGGAGATCAGTCGAGGAACACGACGTGACGCATGGCCGGGGCTTCACTTTCCCGGTTCATGGCGACCTCGTGCCATCCATTGAGCGTGATCGTCTCGTGGTCGGGATGCCAAACTCGACCGCGGACCAGGACCTTGGCACCGCGACGCATTTCGCGCCATTCGACGCGGCGGTGCGGGTGAACTCGGCACCAGTCAGCCAATTCGCGGCCGGTCAGACCTGTCGGTACGGCATCGCTCACGAACACCACCTCGCCACCGAAACGTACAGCTTCTTCAACAACGTGTGGTTTGCTGCCGTTTCCGCGGCTCAGCGGCTCGTCCTTGCGGACTTGTCGCTGGCTGTAGTGATCATCAGGTCTTGGTACAAAGAACCATTCGCCCTGACGGATGTACGCGGCGTTGCGGCGGCGTAGTCGCTCGAAAGGACGAATGCCGGCTGCGAACTGTGCATCGAGCACGACCGGCGGCTTTAAGGCCTCCATCGCCTCCGCCACCGTTTGCGACGAAGGGTGGGGCGGGATCGCCGCGACAAACCAGTGCCGTTCATCACGGCCGCAAAGGTACTTGTACGAGTCGATGAACCCGAACGAATGTACCTGGATGCCCAGCAGCAGGTGCTTCATGTCCGGTCGGCTGTCAAGTACACGCCAGTGTTGGATCGTCGTGACTCTCGAACGAAGGCTGAATAGCTCTCCATCCTTGTCATGCACGACGTCGAGGCTGAATAGATCACGGCGACGGGTCCGACGTCTCGAATTGTTGATCTCGATGCGCGACCCGATCCGCTCAAACTCGGACTTGAGTAGTCCTTTGTCCATGGTGGACTCCTTGTCAACTCGAATCGATGTCAATCGAACAGTCGCCCACCAGGTCCGCTCCGGTGCGGGCCGACGGGCACGAGGGTGCAGTGAGGGGTTGGCTAACAGTCATGGCATGTCCTTTCGGTGAGGTTGGTTTTGAGTGAGCAAGGCAATGCGACAGGCAGGACTCGAACCTGCACCTCCGCCGTGGCGGGGCGGTGCTCTGCCAATTGAGCGACTGCCGCAGTGTTGGTAAATGGAATGCCGCCCGCCCACGCGGACGGGCGACACCCCGGCTTGGAACGTATTTGGCTTTGATACATGGGGAGGGCGAGGCTCCGTCCGAGCCGCGGGGCGAGTTGGTCGCACAGACTTCGCCACGGCTCGGACGGAGCCTCGCCCTCCCGAAGTAGGTCGCGTTGCGTGTTCATGCGTGACGAACCAAACGACCTGCTCGGCCGTACTTGCTAGCAGCCGGCCTTGTCTGTCACTTGGTTAGAGGGCGATCGTCGGCCCAGGCGTGCCGCGCACATGTGTTTGCATCCGCGGCCCGCCTGACAACTTGACCTGCGGTGCGCAGCCGACCTCCACAGCCAACCGCTATCTGATCCTTCCTTCATCCCAGGTCGGGTGCATGCCCGCGACCCTGCCAGCCGAACGCGTAGTTCGGCCGCGCGATGGGTGTGTCGTCTCGCTTGGCCAAGCACAACGTGTTCGTGCGGTCAGGACGTGAGACACGCCCGGCGCTTGTGGTTCGTTCTTACCGCACCCGGACCTGGAGAAGCCCATGGAAACGCCCGCCGCCGACCGTCCCCACGCCGATCAACCGCCCACACTCCGCGACGCGTTCTTCCGTCGGCCGACCTGGCGGGCGTGGATCAACGACCACAACCCGTTCCACCTGTTAAGTGGGTTGTGCATGTTGGCAGGTTGTTTCCTCATCGCCTACGCGACGCATCAGGACCGCGAGCCGTTGATCAAACTGACAGCTTTGCTCGTCGTGCTGAACGTTTATGAAGCGTTGGTGATCACGCTCGGCCTGTACCTTTGGCGGAAGAAGGGGATGATGCGCGACGCGGGTTACCTGCTCGTGCTCGAAGTCCTGCTCATTGTCGACCTGGCGTTTCTCTATCAGGAGTGCGTCACGCACTCGCTGCCTGTCGGCGCCGTGCTCGCCAGCGTCGCCACGCCGTTGGCGGTCATCAAGCTCGCCGTCGTCGGCCGCGTCGGACGGTTGGGCATCACACGGGCCGGCTGGTGGCTCATCGCCGCCTCGATCGTCGCCGCGGTCTGGCTGCCGGTCGCGTTTCGATACTGCGCACCGGGCGGCATCCTGTCCGAATGGATTCTTTACGTCGGCTGGTGGTGCGTCGCCGCGCTGTTAGCGGGTTTGGCTGGGCCACGTCTCTGGCGAAGGGTGCGACCGGCCGAGGACGAAAACGTCCCGCTTCAGCCAGGCATGTCGCGACCGTTCGCCCGCATGTGGGCCCGCGTGCTTCGACGTGTGCTACGCGTGGCCTTCTTCGCGGGGCCCGCCGCGTCGATGGTGCTGCATTTGGTCAGCGGTCACTTCGTATTCGACGTCCCCTTGACGCTCCCGTTCGTCGCGCCGCTGGCCTTGTCATTTGCGTGGTGGTTCTTCCGTTGGTCGCGGATTGCCGTGTCAAAGGGTTGGGCCGTGTGTGTGCTGGTCTGTTCGTCACTTCTCGCGTTGGCCATGTCCATGCCGTTCACCGACGGGTTGATCACGGATGTCGGCACGCCGTCGTTCCCGATCTGGATCACGCCGTTGCGCATCACACTGATCGGCGCGGCCGCGTTGATGCTCGCCGCCTTCGCGTCCCGTCGTGGCTACTGGCTGCCCACCTGGTCGGTCATCTGGCTGACCGCCGCCGCGGCCGGCCACGACCTGCCGACGATCTGGAAAAACGCCCACGCGGCGATGCCAAAGAACGTCCTGCAATGGGGCGTGACAGCCGTGGTAGCGGCGTTCGCGCTGCTCGGCCTCGGCACATACATCAGCCTGCGCCCGCGAAACGACGCCACGGAAACGCAACCCGTCAATGAGCCATAGCGAACGAGTGAGATCGTAACAATCTATACTTGAACGCAGGTCGTTAGCAAAACACGCACGGAAGGAGTCGAACCCTCATCGACCGGATTTGGAATCCAGCGCTCTACCAGTTGAGCTACATGCGTATGAAGCTTTTAGCTGTTAGCGATCAGCGATCAGCAAGAAGCGGGTAGCGGTCAGCGGTCAGCCAGAAGCGGATAGCGATCAGCCTTTTCAACCAACGCCGGGCCGCCGACTCTGGCTGACCGCTGACCGCTAAAAGCTAACCGCTACTCCCCAACTGCACCGGCTGGACTCGAACCAGCAACCGTCGCCTTAACAGGGCGCCGCTCTACCGTTGAGCTACGATGCAAAGACGTATGTTCAAGTGCGGGGTGTTAGGCGGCTGGGTCATAGATGTCCATTACTACGGCCAAGGCATCTACGGCTCTTGTCGTGAGTTCCCACCCGTAGTCAAGCACATCGATTTGCTTCGTAAACTTGAACTCATCAAGGGAACGGCTCGGTTCATCTGGTAGCCACGCGGTGAGCGTCCATAAGCCCGGTGTGCGACGTTCCATGATACTCCGAGGTCCAGCGGATCCCGGCGAGTAGTAGTGTTGTACACAATCACGATACTCCTTCGCTTTGTCAAACCAATTAGTTCTTACAAGAGCTAGCTTGTCAAACAAGTGGCGTGGCATCTTCAATGCGATAGACGTATCGTCGAGAACGCGATTGAACGAGCTTGGCATTGACCCAGGATTGCCGAACTTGTTCCAGATCGGACGACGCAGACTGTCTAGCGTTCGAACAACCGCTGTGACGAGTGCATCAAACTCGAAGAATGGCTCCATCGACGCGAATCCAACCCGATCGCCTAGTGTCGGCGGATTTGGCCATTTGGTGAATTCCGCGACTGTACTGACGTAGGACTGCGAGAGTTGCTTGCAGTGATACAAAACACATTGCATATTGTACATCACGACTCTGAGATTGCGCGCGTCCGCTGAAGCAATAGTGCCATCTGATGACATTTGTAGAATACGACGCTGTTCGATTTCGGCCAGTTCTATGTCGAGTGCACCTCCTCGACCAAATGGCAGAAGCAACGAGTGTGTATACTGCACATCTGGATAGATCCGAAGTGGGCGAAGTTGCAGCTCTTCAACCATGTATTTGGCAGTGATTCGTCCAACGTTCTCATCTGTTCCTTCGCAGTGCCACTGACCGTCGGAGTCTTTCTGCCAAGCAACTCCCCTCTGAAACACAATCCGATTCTGTGTATCCCATATAGTGGCCATTCGCGGCTCCAATCGGTATGTTGGATTAGGTCATTGCAGCAAAGTCAGATTACTGGTGTGCTTTCCAGTTGTGAAGGTAATGGCGAACCAGCGCCGAATTGGGAGATGCCATCGTAATGGACCGGGTGGGCCATGATCCCACAACCTCCCGGTTAAAAGCCGGGTGCTCTGCCCGCTTGAGCTACCAGTCCATGCAATGCGTCGTGCCGGAATCGAACCGACGGCATGGTGATTGGAAGTCACCCGCTCGACCAACGTGAGCTAACGACGCAATCGATTGTGCCCAACGCAGCGCTCGGCATGTTGGGAGAACGACAAAGGCGACGGCCTTTGCCTCCTGTCTCCTGCCCACTGTCTCCTGCCTAACAAAGGGTGACGGACGGGACTCGAACCCGCTTCCCCCAGGGTCACGTCCTGGTGCTTCGGCCGCTTCAGCTTCCGTCACAATCAGAGTGGCAGGATTCGAACCTGCGTCCACCCGGGCCCAAACCGGGTGCTCAGCCACCGAGCTCCACTCTGTTACGTCGCCGCTTACGGCGGCGAGTCGGCCAATCACAGGTCGTACCACGGGTCGGCTGCGTCCTCGAGGTGATGGGCAGGCTGTCAGATGCAGCCCGCACAAACGAAGCCGTCAGCCGACGGGCCCGTCGGCCGGCGTCCCGTGTCGATTGCGTTCAAGGTTAACTGGTCAAGCCGATCGCGACGCTTGCGTTCGCGGTCCGCCACCCCTGGCTTGGGTGGGGCTCGCGAGGCGGGTCACGCCGGCACACGTTCTGCCCTGTCATGACGCGCGACAGGTGCGCTGGCAACGTCCCGTTCGTTGGGCGAACCCGAACGTCGCGCGATCAGTTCGAGGCAAGTCGATGCCATCGAGCTGAACAGGTCGTTGTGATCCAGGCCGATCGAAGGGGCCGAACTGGTCGGCGCTTCCACAGCCTCGGCCGTGTCGAACATCGCGTCGAGCACGAACGGGACGAACACGAGGTTCCGACCCACCAGCGCCCAACGGAAAACGTCCGAACCCACGACCTGCGTCAGGTCGTGCGCGAGCGTCGTCGCGTTCACGTTCCGACCGATCGGCACGTTGTCGCCGACCCAGTCGACCGCGAAGCCGGCCGAACGGATCACACCCAGCACACGCAGGACATAGAAGGCCTGCCGCACGAAGGGCGAATGCAGAATCGTCATCGGGAGCAAGTCGCACCTCCGTGGGTTAGGGGTGAAGGGAATCAATGGGCAATCGTTCGTGCCCACACCTCGCGTGCGCGGTCAGTCCCTAAAAGTAGTGGTCACGGTTGCTGCCATCGTATCGGCCTGACGCCAGACAGCATCGCTTGAAAGGGTCGTCCGGAGCCGCACGGGCACAGGTCGTTGCGGCCGAGCCGTTCCAGCAACTCTTTGTTGCCGTGAACCTCGCGGTAGCCGCGTTTGACCCGCGACTCGGTAGGATAGCCGCGCCTCCGTTTGCTCATGGGCTCAAAAGGACTGCTCGTCGTCGTTGGGAATGTACATTGGCACAGGGCACCTCCGCGGTCAGAGTAAGGGAATCAGGTAAGTGGAGTAGCGGGGACTCGAACCCCGATCCCCCGGGTGCAAGCCGGGTGCTCTCCCATTGAGCTACAACCCCATGTGGATGATGTGCGATGTAGTTGTGTGTTGGGCCACGCCTCTGACATCGCACATCGCCGATCAAACATCGCACATCCCAAATGTCGCCGGGAGGACTCGAACCTCCACTGTCAGCGTTCTCGGCGCTGTCCCTCTGCCGGATTGGGGTACGGCGACCAGGTAAGTAAGTGGCCCGGGTGGGAGTCGAACCCACAACGCGCGGGGTTTGAATCCGCTTCCTCTGCCGGTTGGGATACCGGGCCAGACTCAACGCAACTGCCTGAAAAGTGTTTCCGGCGTTTCACCGGAATGCCCCCGGCTGGACTCGAACCAGCAAGCCGCAGTCGGCAGCGGGGTTTAAACCCACCGCGTTTTCCCGTTTCGCCACGGGGGCTATTCGATCAATGCCGCCGGCAGGACTCGAACCTGCACTGGACCGGGTCTGAGCCGGCTCCCTCTGCCGAATTGGGGTACGACGGCGTGTTCAGGGGATAGGGGACGGGGAACAGGGAACAAGAGACAGGGGACAGTTGCCGACTTCATAAGCCGGGTCTTTCCGAAGACCCGGATCAGTCCGCAGTCCCTTCACTCTGACCCTTGCCCACTGTTCCATGTTCCCCGATTCAATCAACCCGGGAGGAGTCGAACCTCCGACTTCCTGCTTCGGAGACAGGTGCTCTTCCTACTGAGCTACGGGTTGGGTTGGAGCGGCCAGCGATTAGCAATCAGCGGTCAGCAAGACGACACCCGTTCTGGCTGACCGCTGATTGCTAATCGCTGGCCGCTCTCATGAATTACCCCGACTGGAGTCGAACCAGCAACCGCCGGATTCGTAGTCCGGTGCTCTTCCGATTGAGCTACGAGGTATCAAACCCCCGGAAGGGTCTACCTACGCGAGGATTGGCCACTGGAACCGCCGCCCCCGATTCGGCGCTCCCGGTATTCGGTGTGTTCATGAAAAGCCGCGAACAGGACTCGAACCTGTAGTCTGCCGATTACGAATCGGCTGCTCTAGCCATTGAGCTACCGCGGCGGCCAGGAGAGCAGGGGAGCGAGGGAGCGGGGGAGAAGGGGAGCCATTCGAACGCGAGCGGAAAGAGAGAGTGTCACGTCTTGCTTTCGTCGCTGGGAGCACAGGCTCTGTCGCCCTCGCGATCTCCCACTCTCCCCCGCTCCCTTTCTCCCGCGCTCTATGCAAAGCGGCACTGGCGGGGATCGAACCCGCGACCTCTTCCGTGACAGGGAAGTGCTCTGCCAATTGAGCTACAGCACCAGGTCAGGCGGGGAGGGCGTGAAGCCCCGCCCGCGCGACGCTGCACTCGCCGCGCGGACGACCATGCCGCCGCCTGTGTCTTTCGGTTGAATGCTTGAGTGATTGCAATCGACCCGGGAGGACTCGAACCCCCGACCTGTCCCTTATCAGGGGACTGCTCTGCCACTGAGCTACAGGTCGTTTCGGTGCGCCCGCCTGGGCGGGCGCACCGGTTGCATTCAACAATCGATCCGCTCTTCACTTGTCAAGGACCCGTCCGAACGCTTTAGCCACGTTCATGCTATTCCGTTCAAGCCGCTGGTCTCCGATTCGAACGGAGGGCTCTCGGTTTTCAGCCGAGCGCTTTACCCGCTAAGCGAACCAGCGAGGGGTAGCTGTCAGGGGTCAGCTATCAGCGGTCAGCAAGCGTTCTCTGGCTGATCGCTGTCCGCTAATCGCTGATCGCTACTTGTCAATCGCCGCGGTCGGATTCGAACCGACGCACTCCTGTTTGTAAGACAGGCGCTCTAGCCGCTGAGCTACGCGGCAGTCTCTGGGCAGACCGATCGCGCACGCGATGTTCTATAGTTCTAAATCGCGGTTCCACGACGATGCTGCTCGATTGTCAATTGCGACGGCTGGAGTCGAACCAGCGACCTTTCCCTTATGAGGGGCTTGCTCTGCCGTTGAGCTACATCGCATCCGGGTTGTCAGGCCGCGTCGCCTGAGTGCCGCTTGGGAGCGGGCAGCGAGGTTTTGCGGTCGAACGAATCAATGACCCTACCGGGAATCGAACCCGAATCTGCGCCATGAAGGGGCGCTGTGCTGACCATTACACCACAGGGTCGAAACAGGCCATGCCTGGCCGTTTTCTGACGTTATTCGGTTGTCGTTTCTGGGGTTGCGCGTCAGGCTGAGCGTTTGCGTTCGGGTAAACCGGTAAACGGTCGACCCATACTTCCGACCAGCGTATTGGCGTCGTCGCCTAGCTGCGTCGGGGCGTGTGTATCTATCTGATACACGCGCCACGCCTGACCGCGCCCACCAAGCAACCACGCACATGACGTGCGTCGGAGGTGTTTCGAAATATGTTGCTTGGTGATCATCGGTGCAAAACCCTTTGCGGGACAACAGAGGCTATCGGCATCAACGGCGAAAGGCAATAGATCATTGCCGAATTCGAGCAACTTTCTTTAAAAGTTTGAGTCGAGTCAATCCTAAGTCTTGTGATTGGAGATTCTGGGGATTGAGCTTGGGCCACAAGTGGGCGAGTCTGGTTCGATCAACAATGTCCAACTTGCCTTGCAACGCCCCAAAGCAAGCTAAGCCGGGCCTTCGGAAAGGCCCGGCTTAGGTGTAACTCAATCACACAGATCGTGAGATGTCTTTTAGTCCTTGGGTTGATCCCAGAGCCGATACGGATCATCCAATCGCTTCTGCTCAGACAGCAGCAACGCCTCCATCTCCTTGAGCTTGTCCGCGTACTTCGGGTCACTCGCGAGATTGCGCTGGTTGGGCTTTGGTTGATGCTTGGTCACCGCGGTGACGGCCTTGTCGTGGTGTTCTTGCAGGTATTCTTCGGGGTTCTCAGCCAGGTTAAACAACTGCGTCTTGCGGACAGTACCCTCCATCACGTCGTACTTGATCAGTTTCCAGTCGCCTTTCTTGACACACCGCATGCCGGGCTTCGTACCCCCGCTGTAGACGCCGTACAGCACGTCGCGCACGGTGTCTTTCTTCCCTTCCAGCACGGGTCGCATACTCAGGCCCTCGACCGTCTTCGGCGCGTCGATGCCCGCGAGGTCGCACAGCGTCGGCAGCACATCGAGCAGGTAGATGTTGCCTTTGGCACGTGTGCCGGGCTTGATGCCCGGCCCCTTGATAATGAACGGCACGCGCCACGTGTGTTCATAAAGGTTTTGCTTGCCCTGCAAACCGTGTCGGCCGATCGCCATGCCGTGGTCGGCTGTGTAGATGATGTACGTGTTGTCCAACTCGCCCATCGCTTTGAGCTTCTTCAAGACCCGTTGGATCTGGATGTCGATGTATTCGCTGCAGGCGAACTGTCTGCCGATCTCGTTGCGGATTGTCACGGGATCGCGTCGTTCCCACACACCGCTGACGGAGACCTCGTCGCGCAGTCTTGGGTGGCCGTGGTGGAACGGGTGTTTGGGCAGGTAGTTGCTGGGAAGCGGCGGGGCGATGGGGTTGGCGGCCGGCAATGTCTTGCGGTTCTTGTGATTCACCGCGCCGTACTTGGCTAGCAGTTCCGGCGTGCCGTCGCGCACGTCGTGCGGGTGGGAGAAGCCGAAGTAGATCAGGAACGGTTTGCGCTTGGCTTGCTGTTCGCGCTGCTTGAGATAGTCCATCACCTGGTCGCCGTGCCAGGCGCTGCCCGATTCGTGCGTCCCGCCGCGTTTGGTCGCGTCTCTGCGGATCGTAAACAACGCGTTGGCCGCTTCGTAACTGTTCCCCCGCTTGCAGGTACGCATCGTTTCGTACCCGGCCCGGTTGAAGACGGCCGGCATGGTGTATTTCGCCAGGTCCGGCGGCACGAGTTTGTTGTTCGTCTCGTTCGGGTTCCGTCGATTGCGGCGCTTCGTGGGGATATGCCAGACCGTTCGGCCGGTCATAACCATGTGCCGCGACGGCGTGCATACCGCGCCCGACCACGAGCCCATGTGGTGCGCGGCGTCGAACACCATGCCCTGCGCCGCCAGCCGATCGATGGCAGGCGTGTCGAGCTTCGATGACGGGTCGTACGTTTTCAGATCGAACGGCGACTGGTCGTCGGCGATGATGAACAGGAAGTTGGGGCGCGGCTCGGCGGCTTCGGCCTGGGCTGGGTTGAATGCGGCCGCGGCGAACAGCGTGAATATCAAAACGAAGAATCGAGTGTGTCGATGAAGGTGCATGTCGTTCTTCCATTCGGTAGCGAAGGTGAGCGGGCAGGGGATCGTGCAGGAGTCGATTGAGCGATTCTAACATCTGTCGATCCGCGTCAAGGTGTTGACCCCGTTGGAGTGGGGGTAGCGTCTATTCGGAGACCTGTCGCGTTTTGCGTCGACCGTGACGGGCGTCGATTCGGTCGAAGTCGGCGTTAGATCGGAACCAACGGGAGATAGCATTGATTGATGCGACGTGCTGATTGGCTTCGCAAGACCGTTCTGATGTGATTTGAATCGGATTGCTGTGCATCCAGGGGCTCTGTGTCTTTCAGTCGAGGCAATACGATGTCAGACTTGTGGAGATTTGCTTCTCGGCCCGGTTTTTCGATCGTTGAATTGTTGGTTGTGATCTCGATCATCATCCTGTTGATCGCGATGCTCTTGCCCTCGCTTAACAATGCGCGCGACCAGGCGAGGACGATGAAATGCCAGACGGTCGTGAAACAGACGGCCGTGGCCAATGCGGGCTACGCCGACGATTTAGACGGCCGGTACATCTACAACACGTACGGCGGCGCGAGCTACAAGGGTGTCAACTACACCGACTACTGGTCTACGACGCCTGACTTTCTCGACCGGGTCGGGTTGACGACGGAAGAGGTATCGAACAAATGGAAGACCAATCCCGGGCATTACGGCGCGGGGTTCCAGGCCGGCTGTCAGTGGCCTGACAAGTTCGACTGCCCCAGCCAGGGCAAGCCGAATTACTGGGTGCAGAACGACTACTGGGGGCATGAGATCGGCATCGCGTACAACCGCGAGACGCACGGCGATTCGGGTCGCGCTGCGACGATCAACAACGCATCGGAGAAGTTCCAGTTCGCCGACGGCGACAATTGGTGGATGAGTTCGCGTTTCTCAGACTACCTGCAGTATTTCGACCGCGGCCACATCGACCACGGCGGGTGGGGCGGCATGATCCCCCGGCACCATATGGGCGACCGCGACGCGGCCAACATTGCCTTTTACGACGCGCACGTCGAACTGGTGGCGAAGGAAGAGACCTATGTCTATGGGGGCGAGGCGGCGGGATTCATCCGCCAGCACTGGCAAGTGAGTTACTAGAGGTCTCAGCCCGTGGTGTCCGAAGGGTTGCGGGCACATCTCGTAGGGCGCGTGCGCGTCGGCATGCAGGCTTGGCTGACTACCGCTCTTGTTCGACCGTCAGTTCGGCCGAGATCGGCACGCCCTGCGCCGTGTATGGCCCGTGGTGGTTTGCGTTCAAAGTGACCCTCAATTCATGTGTGCCGGCCGGCAAAGGCGGGATGTAATGCCAGTTGCCGTAGATCCGCCCGGCTTTGCGTCCGTCAACATACAGGTGCGCGTGGCCTTCGCCGCGAACGTGTTGTCCGTCGGCATGTTCGGGGGCAAATCGAAAATGCTCGGTTCGGATGTGCAGGTTCCAGCCGCCGGAATCCGTTGCGCTGACGGATAACTCGAGTGCCGGTTGCCGCTCCCAATCGTCGACCGCGACGGCCGTGTGCTTCCCGGTCGAGTCGGCGGTGGCAGCCCGGTGGTTGTGTTTAGCCGCCGCGCTGTATGGAATGAGGATGACCGCCAGCAGCGCGGCGAAGCCAACCAGCGCCACCGCGAGTCGCGCCGGCGTTTGGCGAACCAGGCGGATCGGCGCGGTGTAGCGCTCGCCCGCCCCTTGTACAAGGAAGACCAGCAGCGCCGCATGGAGGATGGTGTGACCGATCACCTCCGTCTTGCCGAACACCATCGACGTGCTGAAGAACGTACACGTGATAATGATCGCCCAGGTGCGTTCAAAGAGGCAGATGATCAATAGATACCCGAGGCTGAGCTCGATAAACGCGCTCGCGACAAGGAAGAACCGGTGATCGATGCCAAACGTCAACTCGGGGTGCCCGGCCAACAGGTAGAGCGACCATTGAGGATAGACGAGTTTCTCCGCCGCAAGCCAGGCGAGGCAGAACCCGACGGTGGCGTACATCACGGGCAGTCCGCTTTCGCGCAGTTTCGCCGAGTTCAACCTGGTGACGATCAGGTAGTAACCCACGCCGATGAACAGCAGGTAGTCGAGCATGTGGAAGAAGCCGAAATTCCCGACGCCGGCCGCGTACAGCCCGATCAGCGCGGCCCCTCCCAGCGGCACGGTCACGGGCAGCAGCATCAGCAACGCAACAACAAACTGGGCCCAGCCGACCCACGGTGCCCAGACGGTCAGGTCCGGTGCGAAGAGCACACCCATTTGCCACGCCCACAGCAGCGTGGCGAACACGCCGACGCGCATGATCGTTGTGGCCGTGTGTCGGAATTGGCTGAACCATGAGTCGAGACGGCCTGCCCAGACGCTTTGGCTAATCGGTTTCTCAATCAGGACTAGCAAGGCGATGACGCCCAGACTGAGGCCTGCCATTGCCCAGAAACTCGGTGTCAAGACCTCGGCGAGCCCCGCAGGCTTGTCATGAAAGTCATACTCGCTGAACCACTTGACATGGGCCAAGACCGCGTGCATGGACGATCGTAGCGGTCGACCGGAGACGCGTGACCGCCGGTCTTTGCTTCCGGGCAATTCCCCATGATTTCACCCCGCATTGGGCAATACTCCCCATTGGCCTGAAGGGGAATCCCCCTTGGCGGCCCAGAACGGGGTTTGTTCGCTTTGGCACGCCGTGTGCACATTAGAGGGGCGAAGCGACGACACGCGTCGCCCACTCACGAAAGGCCGACCGATGACCCGCAAGCCGAACCACAACTTCGCCGACACGAACACCCGCTTCTTCGACGCCTTGGAAAATCGCATGCTGATGAGTTCGACCATGGTCGACGACGGCGGCGCGACCGACAGCGCTATCGAGAATCGGCCCGTGGTCGTCCAAACCTTCGAAGACTTGGCCGGCAACGAGCCGAACCAACTCGGCGGCGTGCTCTTGCCGGACATCCTGCCCGTCCGTGCGTCAGCCGGCGGCGACGCGCAACACAACACCGCCAGTGGCGTCAGGGTCAGAACGCAGATTCAGGACGATCCGTTCTTCTTTGACGCGGTCGTTGAGACCGAAAGCGGCAACAACCTGAAGCAGTTCGGCCTCGCTGCACACAACCACCACGACGTCCACGATGTCGGCGAACCGGATGGTCAAGACCTGTCGATCATCGCGATCCTGGTCGGTTAAACACCTGTGGTCTCTGGGAAACGGGACAGGGGAGGGATCGTGAACGCCCGGTTCAGCATCGCGCTGAGCCGGGCTATTCATTGCCACGTCGTCAAGGTGTGACGTATTGAGTTACGCTGCATCGAATACTGGTCGCGTTCCAGGCCCATCTCGAAAGGCAGACTATGTCCACGCAGACGAAGTCGATCAATGAACAACTCTGTTCCTGTCCCCCAGCGAAGTATGACGATCTGAGCGTGCTGTTTCTCAACTGCACACTCAGCCGAAATCCGATCATGTCGCATACCGAAGGCCTTATCCGTGTCGCCCAGGGCATATTCGAGTCGGTCGGCGTGAAGCAGACGAAACTGATTCGCCCGGTCGATTACGAGGTTCCTGCCGGGCTTGGGCTGGACATGTCGCAAACCGACGAATGGGAGCGCGACGATTGGCCGAAGATCCAGGCCGAGATCGACGCATGCGACATCCTCATCATTGGCACGTCTGTTTGGCTGGGCGAGAAGAGTTCGGTGTGCAGCCGAACGCTCGAACGGATGTACGGCTACACGCATCAGTTCAACGACAAAGGCCAGTACCGCGACTACGGCAAGGTCGGAGCGTGTCTGATTACGGGCAACGAAGACGGCGTGAAACACTGCGCAATGAACATCCTGTTCAGCCTGTCGCATATCGGCTACACCGTCCCGCCGCAGGCCGACGCGGGTTGGATGGGCGAGGCCGGCCCCGGCCCGTCGTACATGGACCCCGGCTCAGGCGGTCCTGAGAACGACTTCACGAATCGCAACACGACGTTCCTGGTTTGGAACTGTCTGCATCTGGCACGCATGCTGAAGGACGCCGGTGGCGTGCCCGCGCACGGCAATCTGCCGGACGCGTGGGAAGCGGGTTGCAAAGCGGGGTTCCATAGCCCGGAGCACCAACGCTAGGCCCGTGTTGTATCATCGCCCGACCCACACCACGCGGGCGACTGAATCATGACGTACGCGATCGGCATCGACCTCGGCGGCACACGCATCAAGGCGGTCGCTGTCACGCCCGACGGCGACATCCTCGAAAAGGTCATGCGCCGCACGGACGACGACGAAGGCGACGACGCGACGTGGCAAGCCGGTGTGCGCGGCATTGCCGAAGGCTTGCAGGCCAATCGTGACGCGCCGGCCGACCACATCGGCGTTGCGGGCCCGGGTATCGCCGCGCCTGACGGCCGATGCATCACATGGATGGTCGGCCGCATGGAACGGCTGGTCGGACTCGAGTGGGCGCCTGTGTTCGGGCGCGACACACGCGTGCCCGTCATCAACGACGCGCACGCGGCGATGCTCGGCGAGGTCTGGCTCGGCGCGGCCAAAGGATGCGACGACGTCGTCATGCTCACGCTCGGCACGGGCGTCGGCGGCGCGATCCTGTCCGGCGGGCGACTCTTGCAAGGCCACACCGGCCGGGCGGGTCACCTCGGCCACATCAGCCTCGACCCCGACGGTCCCAAGAGCATCACCAACTGCCCCGGAGCGCTCGAGCACGCCATCGGCAACTACACGATCAAGGAGCGGAGCAACGGCCAGTTCGCTTCGACGCACGAACTGATCGACGCCTACCGCGCGGGCGACAAGGAAGCGGCGCGCATCTGGCTCAAGTCGATCGACGTGCTCGCGGCCGGCATCGCCTCGCTGATCAACGCCGTCGACCCGCAGGTCGTGGTCTTGGCCGGTGGCATCACGCAGGCCGACGATGCGCTGTTCGAACCGCTCAACCAACGCATGGACGAGATTGAGTGGCGGCCGTTCGGCCCAAGCGTGCCCATCGTCAAGGCGACGGCCGGCGAGTTCGCGGGCGCGATCGGCGCGGCGAAGCACGCGCTGGGGTTTGCGGCAGGCTCGCACTGACCGCTCTCGGCTGGGTCGCGTGTGTTGTGCTATCGTTGCCCGCCAATGACCCCCGCCGACCAATACCTCGACAAATGCCGCACGATCCTCGACGCTGTCGCCGCGCAGCGCGACGCCGTCGCGCAGGCGGCCGACTGGTTCGCCGACGCCATCCTGGCCGACCGGATGGTCCACGTGTTCGGTTCGGGTCACTCGCGCATCATGGTCGAGGAGATGTGGCCGCGGTACGGGTCGTTCCCCGGGTTCAACCCAATCGTCGAATTATCGTTGACCTTCCACAACCCGGTCGTCGGGTCGAACGGCCAGCGGCAGGCCATGTTCCTTGAAAACGTGCCCGGCCTGGCGGCGCGCATCCTCCGCAACTTCGACCTGTCGACGGCCGACGCTGGGCTGGTCATCTCGTCCAGCGGCTGCAACGTCGTGCCGATCGAGATGGCTGAGCGCTTGCAAGCGGCCGACATGAAGGTCGTCGCGATCGTGAGCCATGCGCACAGCGACGCGAGCACGTCGAAGCGCGACGACGGCAAGAAGCTGACCGACTTCGCCGACCTAGTGCTCGACACCGGCGCGCCGCCCGGCGACGCGATGGTGTCGATCGACGGTCTGGACACGCCCGTGTCGCCCGGCTCGACCGTCGGCGGCTGCCTGCTGGTAAACGCCATCAAAGCCGAGGTCGCGCATCGGCTGACGCAAGCGGGTCGGCCGCCGAAGGTGCTCAGCGCCGGCTGCGTCGTCGGTGCGGACCGTGCGGTCGAACTGTTCGAGTCGGCCTACGACGAACACGCGCGGCGGTTGGCGAAGTTGTACGAAGGCCTCGGTCGCGACGACGCATAGGAAGTAGGGTGCCACACTTTGGCTTTGCAAAGTGTGCGTTTTCGACATGCGGCAACGTTTGCGCGACGGCACACTTTGCAAAGCCAAAGTGTGACACCTTGTAGTGGTGGACCGCACCGCGACCTGTGGCACGCAAAGCCTTTGTCGCAGGCACCTACCAATGCCGACGACCCGCAGACACACAAGAGCAGCGACATGAAACCCATCCCCCTGCGCACCACCGTCATCGGCAGCTACCCGTTCCCCGGCTGGCTCGAACACGCCTCGCAACACCTCGACGCATTCGGGCGGGATGAGATCGCCGAGATGCAGGACGACGCGGTCACGGCCGCGCTGCACGACCAGTTCGCGGCCGGGCTTGACGTGGTGACCGACGGCGAGCAGACGCGCTTTGACTTCAACCTGTCGTTCTACGGCTACCTCGACGGGTTGGAGATGGAGAGCGCCTCGCCGCGCGTGTTCGGCCCGCCGGCGCACGACCAGCGCGGCAAGCACAAGATCGTCGGCGAGCTGCGCGCCCCCGACGGCCTGGGCGCGGTGGAGGAGTTTGAACGTCTGCAACGACTCGCCGACGACCTGCTCGCGAATGTGCCGGCTGACAAGCGGCCTGTGCTCAAGGCGTCCGTGCCCGGGCCATACACGCTTAGTGGTCGGCTTACCCCGAACAGCGACTACCCCGACCGCGACGCGGTGGCCGAGGCCTTGTTGCCCATCGTTCAACGCGAACTGGTCGCGTTGGTCGAGGCCGGTTGTCGCGAATTGACCGTTGATGAGCCGTCAATGAGTTGCTACGCACATCGGAGTGCGGCCAACCCCGCGAAGTTTGTCGAGATGTTCAACCGCACGGTCGAGCCGATTGTCGGTAAGACACATCTGTCGACACACCTGTGTTTCGGCAACTTCAAGGGCCACGCCGTCGGCCTGCGTCGCTACGCGCCGATGTTTCCAGCCTTCCTTGACATGACCGTCGACGAACTGCACGTCGAAATGGCATCACGCGAGTACTCCGAGTTGGACATCATCGGCGTGATCGCCGAGCAGCGCGACGTGGCGGTGGGCATCATCGACGTCAAGAGCTACTACGTCGAGTCGGCCGACGACGTGGCCGATCGCGTGCGGGCCTGCCTCGAACACGCGCCGGCTGAGCGATTGTCGTTCGCGCCCGACTGCGGCCTCAGTCAGACGGCGCGCTGGGCGGCGCGGAAGAAGCTGGCCAACATGGTCGAGGGCGTGCGGCGCGTTCGCCGCGAATTGGGAGTGGCCTGAGGTATGTCACTGATCAAGCCCGTGCTCCAACACGACGCCTTGCTCGCCGACATCGCGGTCGCACGCGACGACTCCGCCGACAACGCGCTGCACCTTTGGTGGCTCGGCCAAAGCGGGTTCCTCCTCCAGCACGCCGACAAACATCTGCTGTTCGACCCGTACCTCTCCGACTCGCTGACGCGCAAGTACGCGGACACGGAAAAGCCGCACGTGCGCATGACGGAACTGGTCATCGACCCGCGCCGGTTGGACATGGTCGATGTCGTGACGTCCAGTCACAACCACACGGACCACCTCGACGGAGAAACACTCGGCGCGCTGATGGACGCCAATCCGGGGGTCAACATCGTCGTGCCTGCGGCGAATCGCGCGTTCGCGGCCGAACGGCTCGGAGTCAATGAAGACCGCTTGCAAGTGATGGACGTCGCCGCGCCCGCGACGATCGGCGACACTGAACTGCACGCTGTCCCCGCGGCGCACGAGTCGTTGGATACGGACGAACAAGGGCGGTACACGCACATCGGCGTCGTCGCGAAACTCGGCCCGTGGACGGTCTATCACAGCGGCGACACCGTCCGTTACGAAGGCATGGCCGAAGCGCTGTCGCCGTTTGAGATCGATGTCGCGCTGCTGCCCATCAACGGCCGAGCGCCGCAGCGCCGCGTGTCGGGCAACCTGTGGGGGCGCGAAGCGGCCCAGCTTGCCCACGATATCGGCGCGGGCGTCGTGATCCCATGTCATTACGACATGTTCACTTTTAACACGGCGACGCCGGATGAGTTTGAGTCAGCCTGTGTCGAATTGGCTCAGCCTCATGCCGTGCTGCGCAACGGTGAACGATGGACGGGCCGGAAGTAGAACGGTCAGGTCGTGCGCAAGTGCTATCATGCGCGCATTGGATCAGTTCCTCGTTTGTGTCGTGTTCGATTCACTATTGACCAATGGGTAATCATGATGATGGACGCAGTCTTTAAGTGCTTAATGGTGTTGTTCGCAACGATTTTTCTGACGGCCTGCGCCGCGACCGAGCCAAATCAGATGATTGTTGGCGGAGAACGGGTCAAGCGAGTGGGCAACGAGTCGGCTGGCGTGGCGGTGGTTTACAAGAGCGGGCTGACCGTCCTCGCGGATGGCGCTCCGATGGCGTTTCACCCCAAGCCGGACGACGCGAAGGGCTTGGCGAACCTGCGCGACGCGGGTCGTCCGGGCCAGTGGCGACGGCTTGTGACGGACAACGGCGAGTCTTCCGGGAATCCGATTATTCAGGGGCCTACCGATCCCGCGCCGGGTTTTTACGTCTCCAAGACCTCACTCGCCGACGAGCGCTTCGAGGTGACAGACCCTCGTCGGTACGTGAGTGCGTCTGTAATCCCGTACATCGCATTGCCGGGGAAGACGGACCTGTTCGGTGTGCAATTGGGAGACGTCGCAGCCGTAGTCAATCTAGCCAACAACAAGGTCGCGTATGCGATCGTGGCTGAACGAGGGAGTGTGGACAACCTCGGAGAAGGGTCAATCGCGTTGGCCAACTCGCTGGGAATCAATCCATCGACGCGGGTCGGCGGCGCGGGCGCAGGCGTCGCATATTGTCTGTTCCCGGTTAGCGGCGACGGCAAGCCAAAGTCGCTTGCGCAGATCAATGCCGACGGCGCTAAAAGGTTCAGTGCGTTTGGCGGGCTGGGTCGACTCAAGGCCGAACTGGAGTGAAGGCCCTCACCTTTGCCAGTAAACTGTTTGCACTTGCCCTTCGTGATCCAACATGTGTCGAGGTCTCACCATGAAAGCTCTAGCAACGACGTTGGCCGGATTGTTGCTCGTTGGCGGGATCGTGAAGACCCCTTGCCAGGCGGACGACAAACCCACCCAAACGGGTACGATCCGCGGCAAGGTCAAATACACGGGGCCGAAGCCTGCTCAACCGCCGGTTGACCCGAACGGTGTTCAGTGTGTGCCCGGCGCACCGCGCGTCCCGATCCTCAAGGAACGCTGGGTCTGGGGCAACAACGACACGTTACAGAACGTCCTGGTGTATGTCTCGAAAGGTGTGAAGGCCGGTGACTACAAGCCGCCTATAGAGCCGGTCGTGCTCGACCAGATCAAGTGCGTCTACACGCCGCACGTGATCGCGATCCAGAAAGGGCAGAAGGTGCAATTCGTCAACAGCGACGCCACGTTGCACAACGTGTTCGGTATTCCGAGAAACAACAAGAACCCGCCGTTCAATTTCGCAATGCCTGTTAAGGGCCAGAAAACCGACAAGCGATTCGATGGAGCTGAGATCGGAATGCGCGTCTCTTGTAACGTTCATCCTTGGATGTTCGCCTACATCCACGTCGTGGAGCATCCCTACTTCGACATCACACGCAAGCCCGGCACGTTCGAGATCAAGGGCCTGCCGCCAGGCGAGTACGAGTTGAGCGTCTGGCACGAGTTCAAACGTTTTGCCGCGGACAAGGAAACGATCAAGGTGCGCGTCGAGGCGGGCAAGACAGCCGAGGTCGATTTCATGTATCGGCCGAAGAAGCGCGAGGCGGAGAAGTAGACGGTTGTTGTGTCTGCCGACCCGTCAGCGGCAGCCGACCCGCGCTATACTGCGCCGTGCAAAGCAACCGCGATATCGTGCGTGTATCGACCTTGCGTGAGCAAGCGGGTGATTCCGACCTGCTTCATTTGTCGATGGAGCAGCGCATCCAGATGGTCTGGGCGGTGACCGTCGATGCTTGGGCGAGCAAAGGGGAGTCCATCCTTGAACGAAGACTTCCTCGACATATTGCGCGCGTTCTGCGATCAGTAAGCAAATAGGGCATTCTAATCTTCGCGCGGCTCAATCGAGGCGGTGCCCTGCCGGGCGGGCCTCTTCAATCGCCAGAGTGGCTCAGAACTTGCGCCCAGCAGCAACGGCGTTTCGCCCGCGTTGACACGCCCTGCGCCGCACCTGTCCAAGGCGCGGGCGGCGCTCAATGCGTTGCCCACCCTTCCGCGGGGGAGCCTCGGTGGTTTGGGGGAGCGGCGGCGAGCGTCCCCCAACTCATGTCGTCCGCAAGGCGCAGCGCCAACCCGCTGCGGCGCCCCCGGGGGTGAGCCGGCCCGCCCGGCAGGGCATCGCCTCTTCAATACCTATCGGTCCGACTTGTGCAATTCAACGAACGTAGACCACAAGGCGTAACTTGGTCGACCCTTCTGATCTGTAGCGAAATACGTCGGAACCCACCCGGGACGGGCGGGCTATATTCCTTATATGGCGGGATGGTTTTATAACCTCGGGCGGGCGGCGGGGCGTGGCCTGAAGAAGGGCAAGTGGATGTTCGAGTCGGTCACCGGGGCCGAAGAGGACATCGTCAGGGCTGAGTACGAGATCGGGCGAGAGTTGGCCGCGCAGACCCAGCAGCAGATGGGCGTGGACGCCGACCCGAAAGTGCGTACGTTGCTCGACGAGATCGGCCCGCGGCTCGTGAAACGCGTGTCGAACAAGGCGCGGCGGTTCGAGTTCTGGTGTGTGCCGGCCGAGACGCCCAACGCGTTCGCGCTGCCGGGCGGCTTCATCTACATCAACCGCCCGCTGATCGACCTGTGCGAGTGGCAACCGAACGAGTTGGCGTTTGTGCTGGGGCACGAGATGGCGCACGTCATCCGCAAGCACGCGGCCGACCGGATGCTGCACAGCTCGGCTGTGGGCACGGCGGCGAAGGTGGTCCCGATTGGCCGGGGCGTGGTCGGCGGGATGATCAAGAGCGCGGGGATCAAGGCGATCCACAGCGCTTACTCGCAGGCCAACGAGTTCGAGGCCGACGCGCTGGGCGCGAAGCTGGCCTCGGCCGCGGGCTACGACCCGATGGGCGGCCCGGACATGTTGAGGCGGCTGCTGCGTCGACAGGAGGCGGGCGACGTTGATTGGCTGAGCGAATACTTCTCGTCGCACCCGCCGCTGGGCGAGCGGATTGAGAGTTTGCTGCGCGCGATCCGTCCAAGGACACGCTCAGGCTCGTCGTAAAAGGTGCCACGCCGCCCGCCAACCACGTGCGTGCACTCGTACAAGGTCTTGCTTGGCAGACATTTGATTAGTGTTGGCCGGTTTACGACATGGCGATCGCAAAGATGATGCAGCCGAACAGCAGCAAGACAATCACACCCACGACCGCGAGCACGAGGCCGAGGCGGAATTGTTTGCGGGAGCGGAAATCTTCAGACAACGCGTTTGCCGCCTGACGCGCCGTCATGACGGATTCGTCCATCGGTTCGAGGTGTGCCAAGATCCGCTCCAGCCCGGTGGCGATCGCCAAGGCGTAAGGTTGCGTGTTCTTCAGCTTGAGCTTGGCGGTCTCGACTGAGACAGCCACGTTAACCCGGCCCCGGTCGTAGCTGAGTCGAACATTCTGCGGCAACTGGTCTGCAGACTTTGCGTAGGTCGCGCCGCTCTTGCCGCGTCGACCGATCACCGAGTGGTGTTCATCGCTGTGTGCAGTGAATCCGATATCGCGTAGAAACGCCGTAGCCAACATGGTGTAGTCGTCGGGCGGCAGCGTGGTAATGAATTGATGTTCGACGATCAAGCGACACCCCCGTCGGGATCAGGCCAAGCCTTCGGCGAGCAGTACCAGCAGATTGTGGCAAAAGTGTAGGAGTATCGGCGGGTAAATCGATCCCGACTTAACGCGCAGGTAGCCCAGCACGGCGCCGAGCAATAACAGGAACGGCATGCTCGGGATCGACAGGTGCAGGATCATGAACAGGCAGGCGCTGCACACGATCGCCGCATTAACGCTCATCGTCTCGGCGAGGGAGGGCAGGATCAAGCCGCGGAATGCCAACTCTTCGACGATGGCGGGTTGGATGCAGATCAGCAGGATGGCCATTGGCCAGCCATACCCCGCCTTGAAGATCGGTTCGAGGTAGCTGACGTCTTCGACCTCGAACACCGAGGTCAGCACGGTGATGAGCGCCCAGCCGAACGCAAACGTGCCGACTGAAAGACCCGCCGCGATGCCGTACCACTTCGCTTCGCCGACTTTGGTCAAGCAGGGCCCAGCAACACGATAGCAGGCGATACACCAGATGCCGACCAGCACGGCGTCGATGACGCCGACGATGCACTCGGCTTCGAACAGGTCGTCGATGATGAAGAACAGGCCGAACGAGAGGAGCAGGGCGAAGTAGAGGCCGACGGCCGATTTGACATGGCTCAGCGCGTGGCTGGTCGATGCCATCGACGGAGATTGTTCTGCGTGCACCCTCCGCGCGATGCATGCCGGACAATGGCCTGTGGGCAGGTCAAGGATCGCGCCGCAACGGGCGCAAAAGCGGGGCGGTGCATCGGCCGGGTCGCCCGGCTGGGCACGCTCCTTCGGCGGTTCGCTAAACGATGCCCTTTCTGCGAGCGCGTCGTGGTCCCATTTCTGGCGGTCATCGTGATCGGGATTGAGGGGATTCACCGCGGCGGTCCAACTGCTCACAAAAGGCTCGGACTAAAGACGTGCCTGATTGGCACGCTGCTGATTCAGAATCTCGCGGTGCTGAGCCCCCGCTTTGATGGCGTTGACCAGTACGACGATTACGATCACTTTGACGATGATCCCACGTACCAGTGACGGGGGGTCCATGACCGCTTCAATAAGGTGCAAGGTTACGAAAACAACCAGCCCGGCGATCGCGGCGGGGAACGGGTCTTTTCGGGCCCAGATTGCCAGACCGAAGAACAACGCGCCGATGCCCAGCATCACAAACAAGACCATCGGTGCACCTTTCGCCGCCGGACCGCCTTGGCTGTTCAGCAAGGCGTAGATGGCGATGCCGCCGATGACCTGCAAGATCGCAACTGCTAACAAAGCGCCCCACGCTGAGCGCGACTTCTTCGCTAACTCATCGGTTTGAAGGTCTTGGCCGACGGCGCTGGTGGCGATCGCACTGCCCTCGACGACCCGAGGTTGGCCACCCTGCGCGGTCGGCAGGGCCATGCCGCATTGCTCACAGTACTGTTGCCCTACAGAGGTGTTGGCTCCACAGTGTGGGCAGTTCGTCGTTTCCATGGCTGGTCGCCCCCTTTCTATGAAACGTGCATATCGTGATACGAGCACACGCTCCCGCAGCGCGTTGGAAGAAGTCGTCAGTCTAATCGGATGTGTGTGGGCGTGCAATCGCGAACGATTGAAGGGGATCGGCCAATTTGGCGGGTGAAACTGTGCCGCCGCCATGCTACTGTGAGCCATTCCCCGCCGGCAGCGCCGCGATGCGGTCGAGCATCGGGAGCAGGCTGTCTTCGATGACCTGATCCCAGCCCATCTTGGCGACGAGGCGTTGGCCTTCGTCGAGCAGTGCTTGACGTTCATTTTCTGTTCGCGGCAGACGTTGCGCCAGTGTTGACGCAACTTCCGCGGCGACCGGCGCCTCGAGCGCGTTGCGTTGTTCCTGTGTCATGGCCAACAACTCGCCGATGTCCTGCGGCCGATCGAGTTGCGTGAAGTCGGCCACGATGACGTTCGGCGTTCCCGCGCTGTCGGTCACGTGATTCACAAAACCCTGGCAACCGCACACGTTGGTGATGACACAAACGGCACCCGCGCCCAGCGGTTCGAGCGGGCTGATGCCGAACGGCTCGTAGACGGCCATGCCGAACTCGGCGTCGGCGCCGCGGCGGAGGTCGGCCATGGTCATGCCTTCGGGCAGCCGCTTGCCGATGCGCGGACAGGTCCAGCCGAACTGGTTGACCATCACGACCTGGACGGCCTGGTGGTCGACGTTGAAGCGTTCGATGTCGCGGTCGAGGTCGACCTCCGGGCCGACCAGGTCGGGGTAGCCGTCGCGGTGGTCGCGCGGCCAACCGTACTGCTCCTCCATCATCGCGATGTCCTGCGCCCGCCGAACGCCTGCGCCGCTGGTGAGGATGAACAGCACAGCCGACTCGCCGCGTTGCGACAGCAGCGCGTCCAGTTCGTGACACACTTTCAGGTCGCGCCACAGTCCTTTGCTGATGACCGGCCGAGTGACGTGCGTCAGCAGGTGCGTCGGTTCGTGGCCGAGCAGGGCGGTGGCATAGTCGGCCAACATGCGTCGGCTGCGCAGCTTCGTCGCCAAATCGACCTCGAACGCGGGCAGGCCGTTGTAGACCAGGTCGATCGGTTGACCATCGAAGTGCGGGTCGAGGAAGTACATCTCGTCGCGCGTGCGGTCGCCCACGGCGATCACCCCGTCGCACAGGTGCGCCCGGCTGACCAGCGCGTGACGGAGCAGGTGGCTCTGATCGCCGAACACGTCGGTCACGTACTTGCCCTGCGCGCGGGCCTGGTCGAGCACGTTGTAGAACATCGTGTCGTGGCCGGGGTGGTCCTCGACGATGCGCCGCGCGGTGGCGCACTCGTGCGCGTGAAAGACGGTGCGGAAGTGTTGCGGCCCTTCCATGATCGCCTGCAGCGCGGCCGGCATGCCCATGAACTCGTGCGCGAACAGCGTGCACGGCTCGTCCTCGGGTTGCAGCAGCGCGAGCAGCGCGTAGTACGCCGGCTCGGCCAACCGCGCGTACTCCTCATAGTCCCACGCCTGCTCGTACCGCGCCGAGTCGATGCCGAACGTCTCCCACAGCCGCAGCTTGAACACGCCCAGCCGATCGGGGTTCGTACGGAATACGTCAATCAGCAGCACCTCGGACTCGCCGGTTCGGCCTTGGCCGGGCGGGTTGTACTGCCGTGTGCCGTAGACAATGGCGACGTTAAACGCCCACTCGACCGGCCTGAACTTTCCCGCCAGGTTCATGCGGTCGATCGCGTCGATCGAGCTGTACAGAACGCGGCCGTGCTCGCCGAGTCGCTTCTCCGGGTCGACCTGCATGTGCGTCGATGTCGGGCCGACCAGGATCGAACGCTTGACGTGCTGCTGATAGACCGGGCTGACCATCAGCCCTTCGAGGACGGTGCCGATGCCGCCGATGTGGTCAACGGCCTCGTGCGTAACGTGAGCGAGTGTGTGAGCGGTGGGGGAGGGCAATGGATACTGCTCGGTTTGGGGAGGGAATTCAGAATTCAAAATGCAAAATGCAAAATGCAAAATGCGGAGTCATGAAGATCGAGCGTAGGTGATAGGCGCACAACTAACCTTGACTTCGGATACACAACAGATCCCCAATCCGAAGCCATTTTGCATTTTGCATTTTGCATTTTGAATTAGCCGGGCGGCAGGTCGCCTTCGTCCATGCCCGGGCCGGTGGACTCGACGGTCGCGGCGACCTGGCGTTGGCTCCGACCGGGCGTTGTGTCGCCGCGCGACATCGCGATCACGCCTGTGCGCGCCAGTTCGACGATGCCGAACGGGCGGAGCAGCTTGACGAACGCGACGATCTTGTCCTCCGGGCCGGACAGTTCGATCATAAGTCGTTCGTTGCTCACGTCGACGACCTTGGCGCGGAACAGGTTGGCTAACTCGATAATCTCGCTGCGCCGGTTCTCGCCGTCCGGGCCGTTCGTCGCGACCTGCACGAGCATCAGGTCGCGCTCCACGAACGCGACGTCCTTGTAGTCGACGACCTTCACCACGGGCACGAGTTTCTGCAACTGTTTGCGGACCTGTTCGAGTACCGCGTCGTCGCCGTTGACGACGATCGTCATGCGCGACAGCTCGGGCGTCTCGGTTCGGCCGACCACCAGCGAGTCGATGTTAAAACCGCGTGCGGCGAACATACCGGCGACCTGCGCGAGGACGCCCGGCTCGTTGGTGACGAGGGCTGCGATGACGTGCCGCATGGCCAAGTTGGTGTCGTTCATAACGCCGCCATAGTAGCGCCCCGGCCCGTTCGCGGCTCAACGCACCTTGCCCATTGTGACGGCTGTGCCGGTTGTGCTGATCGCATCGCTACGACCAGATTGTGTGTGCTCAAATCCGTCCATTGGGTTTGCCAATCCTGTCGATATAATCCGAACCATGCCATCCAGGGCCAAGCGAGAGTGGAGTTTGCACGGCCGATGGTCGCGTGTGTGGGCCGCGTGGCGGGAGGCGGGCCGCGTCAATCGCAACCTGAATCGGGCGAAGCCAGGCCGCGGCGCGGCGTGGTTCGATGCGCTGGAGCGGCGTGTCCTGCTCAGCGCCGCGTTCGACCTGATCGGTTTGACCGACCTGCGGGCCGACGCCGATTTCGCCGGCATCGACGGCGGGGGCGTCAGCGTGGCGGTGATTGACACGGGCGTCGACTTCACGCACTTCCGTCTGTCGCCAAACTTCGTGGCCGGTGCAGACCTCGTGTTCGGCGGCGACGAAGCGACGCCTGTGCATGAGCACGGCACGCACGTGGCTGGCATTGTCGGCGCGACCGACCCGGAGATCGGTGTCGCCACCGGCGTTGGCCTGATCGGTTTGCAGGTCTTCACACCGGTGCCGGGCCAATCGCCCACGGCCAGCAACCGTCACATCGAAGACGCGTTGCAGTGGGTGATTGATAACCGCGCGCAGCACAACATCGTCGCGGTCAACATGTCGCTCGGCGGCGGGTTCTTTGCGTCGCCGGCGCAGGCGGGCACGCCGATCTACCTCGACGAGATTCAGACACTCGAGGCGCTCGGCGTCACCGTCGTCAGCGCCGCAGGCAACTCGTACGGCATCCTCCAGGACCCGAGCAGCGGGCAGACGTTTAACGCGATGTTCCCCAACTCCGGCGCCCCCGGAATTGTGTCAACGCTCAACGTGGGCGCGGTGTGGGAGACTAATGAGGGCGGCGACTTCATCGTCGGCAACACGGTCGAGAACACGACCGACGCCGACCGCATCACCGGCTTCAGCCAACGCCCGCCGACGAACGCCGCCAACGGCATCTTCGCGCCGGGCGCGTTCATCAACAGCACGATCCCGGGCAACCGTTTCGCCGAGTTGCCCGGCACGTCGATGGCGTCGCCGATGGTCGCGGGCGCGGTCGCGCTGATGCAGGACGCGGCTTTGACGTTCGGCGGGCGGCTGCTCTCGACGGCCGAGGTGCAGGACATCATCATTAACACAGCCGATCTCATCTTCGACGGCGACGACGAAGACTCCGTCGCGTTCGTCGATACCAACGGCGACGGTGTGATCAGCAACAACGAGCTGCGCCCGTTCGAGGCGACCGACCTGGTCTATCCACGGCTCAATGTGCACGAGGCAGTGAAGGAGATCGAACGCCGGTTCGCCGACATCGCCGCGCCCGACCCCGGCCTGCCCGGTACGGGCGACCCGAACAGCACGATCGAAGGCGCGATCCTTGGCCCGCGGCTCGACGGCGCGCCGACCGGCGTCGTTCTCGGGTCGATCGGTTTCGACCAGCAGGCGGATATCGGCCCGACCGATGTCGATCTCTACCGCGTGCAAATGCTCTCGCCCGGCACCCTCACCGTCACGACCGACACGCACCCGACCGACCCGGACGACTTCGACACGATCCTCCGCCTGTTCGACTCCAACGGCGTCGAGCTGACGGTGAACGACGACATCCAACCGGGCGTCGAGACGTTCAGCCAGATCAGCACGGACCTCGCACCGGGGACGTACTTCGTCGGCGTCAGCGGGTTCAACAACGACCAGTACAACCCGAACCAGGCCGGCGGCGGCGTCGCCGGCGCGACGGGCAACTACAGCTTGCTGTTCAGCCTGACCAACCCCGACCCCAACGGCCTGCTCACCGGCGCGGTGCCGGTCAACCTCGGCGGCGGGGGCGAGCCGGAGTTCTTCAACGGGTTCATCGGCGCGGACTTCGGCGAGCCCGTCGGCGTCGCCGACGTCGACCTGTTCCGTCTCGTCGTGCCGGACGACGGAACGCTGCTGATCGACATCGACACGCCGTTCGTCGAGGGCGAATTCGTCGACTCGTTCCTGCGCGTCTTCGACAGCGCCGGCAACGAGCTGGCGTTCAGCGACGACGAACTGTCCGTCGACATCGACGGGTTCGCCACCGAGTTCACCGACCCGCTGTTCGGCGACCTCGCCTTCCACGACCCGGTCGACCGTCAGTTCTTCGACGGGCATCAGACCGACAGCTTCATCGCCGGCACAGTCACGCGGGGTGACGTGTTTTACATCGGCGTCAGCGACTTTTTGAACAACCTGTACGACCCGACCAACCTCGACAACCGCCCGGCCACCGGCGACGGCGGGTTCTACAACCTCATCATCAGCTTCTTTAACAATGACCTGAACGGCAGCATCCCGCAGGCGGTGGACGGCAACGCGATCGGCCTGCCGATCATCGATCAACCGGGCGAGATCGGTACCGACGGCTCGAACCAGGGCCTGCAACAGGTCGGCGACCGCGACGTCGACTTCGTCAAGGTCACGCCGGCCAACGACGGCGTACTCGAGATCGACATCGATTCTTACAGCGTGTTCGACGCGGCCGACGCCGTCGATACGGTCGTCTATCTATACGATAGTGACGGCGTGCTGGTCGGTGGCAACGATGACGCCGACGGGCTTGACCCGTTGTTGTTGGCTGAGGTGGAAGGCGGGCGCGACTATTTCGTGGCGATCGTTGGGTTCGGCAACGACAACTTCGACCCGTTCCAACTCGGCAGCGGCACGCCGGGTGACACGGGGCTTTACGAATTTAACGCAGAACTGCTGCCGATCGCGACGGTCAATGCGCGGGCCGACGACGGCATTTCGTTCGGTGGGGTGACGACGATCAACGCCGGTGACACGCTTTCCGCGTTCATCGGGTCGGACAACGGTCTGGTCCGCGGCGCTACGGACATCGACCTGTTCCGGTTCGACGCCAGTGAAAACGCCGAGGTCGAGGTGCGCACGGCGCTGGTGTCCGATTTCAGCGCCGACACGTTCCTGCGCGTGTTCGATGCCGCGGGCAACGAGATGGCCAGCAACGACAACGCGAACTCGACCACGGTCGCCAGCCGGGTGACGTTCGAGGCGCAGCCGGGTCAGACGTATTTCATCGGCGTCAACGGCGCGTCGCCGAATGCCGGTGATTACGACGCCAACACCGGCGCGAACGCCGCGCCGGGGGCGCAGGGCGACTACGCGGTCATCCTCAACGCCGACACGATCGAACGGCCGGAGATCGACGTGCGCGGCAACGGCCTGTCGATCGCCGACGGCGACCCGTCGCCCGACCCTGCCGACGGGACCGACTTCGGCAGCGTCGAGTTGGGCGGTACGCCGGTGACGCACACGTTCGTCGTGCACAACGTCGGCGACGCCGACCTGCAACTGACCGGCAACCCGCTCGTGACGATTGGCGGCGTGGCGGCGGGCGATTTCGTCGTGACGCAACCGGCCGGTGCGACGGTCGCGCCCGACAGCAGCGTGTCGTTCGACGTGACGTTCACGCCGACGGCGTTGGGGTCGCGCTCGGCATCGGTCACGATCGCCAACGACGACAGTGACGAGTCGGGGTACACGTTTTGGATACTCGGCGTCGGCGTCGAAGCGCCCGCGCCGGAGATCGACATCACCGGACTGGGGCTTTCGATCGCCGACGGCGACACGACGCCGCAGACGCTGGACAACACCGACTTCGGCGATGCGCTTGTGGCCGGTGGCGTGGTGACGCACGCGTTCACCGTGACCAACCTCGGTGACGCCACGTTGAACCTGACAGGTCAGCCGATCGTGCAGGTCACCGGTGTCGACGCGGGCGACTTCGCCGTGACCGTTCAACCGGTCAGCGACACCGTCGCGCCGGGTGTGGCGAACAGCGTCGACTTCCAGATCGCGTTCGACCCGTCGGCCGGCGGCGAGCGGCGTGCGACCGTGACCGTGCTCAGCGACGACGCAGACGAGTCGCCTTACACGTTCGACATCATCGGGTTCGGCGTCGACCGTATCGCCGTCGGGGCGTTCGGCCAATCGATCGGCGTGACGCGTCTGCAACAGACCGACGGGTTCGGCAACGTGTTTGACTTTTCGCTCAACGGCGACGGCGAGGCGACGCTGTTCGAGCATACGGACGGCCATCTGTCGATTGAACTGACCGGCACGACCGATCGCAGTCGGCTGACCGTTCGGCCTGATCGCAACGCGGTCAACCCTGCGTTGCACAGCATCGTCGCCGACGGCGCGTTGGCGTCGATCAACGCCAGGGATGTTCGGTTTGTCGGCGACATCCTGATCGCCGGCTGGGTCGGTTCGATGGTGACCGGCGACATCGACGCGCAACACCGCGTCGAGATCGGCGGCACGACCGGCGACCGGGGCGTCAACCTGACCTTCGGCGTGCTCACCGATGTCAACTTCGTTTCGACCGCGATCGTGCAACGCCTCACCGCGACGCGGATCGAAAATGTCGACCCGGCACACGAGTCGTTCATAGCGCCCAAGTTTGGGACAGTACAGGTCAAGGGCGATCGCGACGTGGAAGGCGTGCTCGAAGCCGACCTGATTGCGACGGGTATTGGTGTTGACGGCCGTGTGCTCGACAACTTGCGCGTGGCCGGTCCGGCGTCGGGCGTCACTTTTGACCTCGACGGCGACGCGGGCAATGTCAAGATCGACGGCGACACTACGGACACGCAGTGGTTGGTTGACGGCGCGGCCAGCAATCTCACGTTCGGTGGCGATGTGAGCATGAGCACGATCGCGCTGGACGGTGGCGCGAACCGGCTGAGCGCGGGGCAACTCGACACGGTCGACATGACCGGGGGCGATTTCGGCACGCTTCAGTTCAACTCGATCACCGAGGTGACATTCGACATCGCCAGCGCGCGGTCGTTGTTGGTCCGTCGCGACGCGCGCAGCGGCGACCCGGGCGATGTGACGCGCGTCGGGCTGAACGTGCGCGGTTCGAACGACCCGCGCGTCCGTGACGCGCTTGGGCAGTTCAGGGCCGACGGTGATACGGACACATTGGCGGCGACGGTGAGCGGGTCGGCCGGCACGTTCGACCTGCGCGGGGCGGTCGACGGGCTGGACGCCGATATCGCCGGTCCGTTGCGTACGGCGCGAATCGGTGACGTGGGGAGCGGCGACCTGTCGGCCGGCAGCACGGGCACGGTGCAGGCGGTGAAGTGGATGACCGGCGAGGTCGTGCTGCTCGACGTGCGGACATTGCGCATCGCGGGCGATCGCCGGAGCAACACGCGGGGCGACATGGGCGCAAATGTGACCGTCAACGCCGACGGCACGAGTGAAGCGCGGAGCGTTGTGACCAACGCGCAGGTCGCCCACACGCTGACGGGCCGATGGCGGGTCATCGGCCCAGTGGGCAACGTGCGTGCGGGCGTGATCGACGCGGGTTTTGACGGCCTATTTGAGGGCGAGGTCAAGACGCTGGCCAGCGCGGCCCAGTTCGACGGCCTCGCCGCCGCGATCGCGTTCGGCCGGGTCGATGTTCGAGGCGATATGAATGGGGCAACCCTGATCGCCGGCGGGCCGACCGGGCCGGGCGAGGGGAACAGCATCGGCACGTTCCGTGTCGGCGGCGCGGTCACGGGTGGGACGGTCGTGCTTGTGGGTGTCGACGGGTTCGACGTGGGCGACCCGCTCAAGAGTGGGGCGGTTCATTTCATCAAGAACATCACGATCAGTGGGGCGGCGCCGGGCGGGGCCGTGGCGTTTACGGCGGGGCAATTCCCGCGCAGCGTGAGTATCGATCGGGTGCGGATTGATCCGTTGAATGATGGTGAGGGCCGGTTCGTGTTGATTTGAGGGAGCGCTAAGCCGCAAGCGGCGGGGAAGAGTTAGGATGGGGGGATGTTGTTGACGTCTCGATTTGATGACGCCTTGGCGCTCGCGTGTGAGTTGCATCGGGAGCAGTTGCGCAAAGGGTCGGATGTGCCTTACGTGTCGCACCTGTTGGCGGTCGCTTCGATGGTGCTGGAGCATGGCGGGGACGAGGACACGGCGATCGCCGCGTTGCTTCACGACGCGGCGGAAGACCAGGGCGGGCGACGTGTTCTGGAGATGATTACGGAACGTTTCGGTTCGCGCGTGGCGGAACTCGTCGAGTGTCTTTCGGACGACCTGCCGGTGGACGGCCAACCCAAAGCGCCTTGGCGGGAACGGAAGCAGCGGACGGTCGAGGCCATCGCGCGCATGCCGTCGGAGGCGAGGCTCATTTTGGCGGCGGACAAAGCGCACAACGCACGTACGATCCTGCGCGATCTTCGCAGTGAAGGCTCGGCTGTGTGGGAACGGTTTCGCGGCGGGCGGGACGGCAGTTTGTGGTACTATCGCGCCGTCGTCGATGCGTTGTTGTGTCACGGTCCGGAAGGGCCGGCGCGGGAGTTGGCGACGCTGGTCGATGAACTCGAGTCCTCCTAGGACGCAAGTTCGTTCATTCGGGTGCGGGATCCATGGCTAAGGCATTCAAGCACAAGGCAACGCAGGTCCGGTCGCGCATGCTCTGGCCGTTCTTCGTCGAGCGGGACTGCGTCCGCGATGTGGTCGCGCAATTGACCGGACGCCACGTCAGCGGTAAGCAGGCTTGGGAAGAGGCCGACGTCCCCGACCTTTATAAAGACAACTTTCTGGATTACATCCGGAATCACTGGTTCGGTTACGACCGCAGTGTTTCGACCTACCTGCGTGTGCCGGACGAACTGGCCCGCGACCTGCTCGGCGGCTTTACGTTTCAGGACCGCAGGGCCGACGGGGACGACGCGACGCATCGCGGTGCGCTGGTCGATGACGGTGGGGAGGGCGGTTTGCCCGGCATCGAGTTGTTTCTGATCGCGCCGGGCGTGGGCCTGCTGTCGATCGCGCTCACGCCGGGTGATGAGGTGATGCCGCTTGAGTCCGTGCGCGACTGGCTCGCCGCGTTGCACATTGGCGACCGTGAAGACAGCCCCATGATTCTCCGCGACGGTGGGGCGATCGAAGGTCTCGTTGACAAAGAAGCACGCCTGTTCGACCTGATCAACACCCTGTTAAACGGACCGGAGGGCGACGACCTGCTGCCGGGATATGAGGCCGTGCAGCGCAGTTTGTCGGCCTATACCGTCGTCGGGTTTGATGAGCACGTGACGTTCGGCACGGCTGACGATCGTGCGCCGTTTGGCCCGCAGTTGGCGGCGTTGGTTGGCCTTTGGCGGTCCGATTATGCGGGGGCGGCCGACGGGGCGTTGCCCGTCAACGAGCTGGTGATGACGGAGTGTCACTGGACGGCCGTCAATCTGCGCGGTGCGGTGCACCTGGTCAACGATCAGCCCGGCGATCACCCGTTCAACGCGCACCGCGTGCGACGCACGTTCGACAAGCACTTTGTTCAGTACCTGACGGCCTTGTTGCAACTGTGGTGTGCACACCGCGTTTCGAAAGACGCGGTCGACCTGCTGCATGGCACGGCGTCGCAAGGCCCGGCAGAGCCGTCGACGGAGGAAGACCGCATCCGGCGCATCCGCGCCGGCCTGCCCGATTTGCGCAAGCAGATTCTCGACTTCACGCTTTGCGGCCAGTTCGGCCAGCTCTCGACAGGCGACCGCGCGACGCGGTATTACCACCTCGTCCGCGACGCGCTACGGGTGCAGGAAGCGTGGGACCACCTCAAGACGGCCGTCGCCGAGCTGGACGCGGAGCTTGAGTCGCGCGGGTTGGAAGCCACCGTCAAGAACATCCTGCACGTTCAGCACAAGATCGAGTGGGTCGAGGTGTTCCTGATCTCGGTCTATGTGGTCGAACTGGCGCACATCTTCGCCTTGATGTTGGGCTTCAACCACACCTACGCGGCGATCGGGATCCTGGTGTTGGCTGTGGGCAGCGCGTTCGGCGGCATCGTCATGCTCCGTCCCTGGACACCGGTCAAGGTGGACGATCCGCCGAAGCCCGTCGATCCTTTGAAGCCGACGTCGCAGGAGCGCGTCGCGCTTCAATCGCACAATCTCAAGAGCAAGGTGCAGGAATACGACCGACGCGTCGTGCTGGTTGCGCTGGTGGTGGCGTTGACGGCCTTCCTGATCCTTGGCCTGTGGCTGTTCCGCGCGCACCACGACGGCGGGGGCGGGCACGCGGAGGCTGGGCCGGCGTCCGAGTCGCGTCATGTCGTGGCGAGTGAGAGCGGCCAAAGTGGGCCCCGACTCTCGACCTGAGAAAAAAAGTCTGAAGTGCTGAAACAGAACGCCGCCGGTGGCGTCTTGTTATTGATTGGCCGTTCATGACGTGGATTGACCCGACGAAGCTGGGCGATTGGTACGAGGCGTTTAGCCCGTCGTTGTCGCTTTACGCCCGTCAGTGGGTTGACGCCGTGGCGGCTGACGACGTTGTGCAGGACGCTTTCGTGCAGCTCATGCGGCAGCGGAGCGAGCCGGTGCACGTCAAAGCCTGGCTGTTCCGCGTCGTGCGAAACGGTGCAATCAGCCGAACGCGTTCGCGTCGTCGTCGTCGCCGGTATGAGTTGGCCGTCGGCCAAGCAGGTGCAGCGCCGTTCGAGAGTCGGCCGGACGACCTGATCGATGCCCGGTTGGCGGCGTCGCTGCTGGGCGAATTGGACGGCGAGCAGCGCGAGGCGATCGTGCTTCGCGTCTGGGGCGGCCTGAGTTTCGACGACGTGGCGGCAACGATGGGCGTGTCCAAGGCCACGGCGTTCCGGCGATACGAGGCCGGGCTGAACGCCTTGCGAAAACGATTGGAGACTTCATGCAAGACCAACACACCGACGGATTCGACCTCGACCCGGCGTTGAACGAGCTGGCTTCGGCGCTCGGCCGGCTTGAGCCTGCGACGCCGAGTGGCGATCGAGACGCGATGTTGTTCGAGCTTGGCAGGGCCAACGGGCGACGTGCCGCGCGGCGGGTGACGTGGTGTACGTCGTTGGCGTCCGTGTTGTTGGCTGTGCTCGTGACGGTGCCGGTGTTGCGGCTGTTGGATACGGCGTCACACGTGTCGGGTCAGCCGAGCGTGGCGAGCGGGCCTGCGTCGGATGCCAAGGAACGCTCTGCAATGCAGTCGAGAGTTGGCGCGATGGATCCACCCGGGGCACGGTCTGACGAACCAGTCGTGCTCGTGTCAAGTGCGCCCGCGCCGTCGTCTGTGTTTGTGTTGCGTCAGCGCGTCTTGCGCGACGGGGTCGATGCATTGCCCGAGGCCTCGCCCAGCGGCTTGCCGACGCGTAATCTGCGCCCCGGCGACAACTTGATTGACAGGCCGACCGACCGCGCGCCCTTTGAGCGCCCGCGTTTGTTCGGACCGACCACTCCTGGAGAACCATCATGAAGAGTGCGTGTTTTGTCAGTGCGCCCGCGCTGTGCGCTGTGCTGGTTTCGGTGTCATTGGCTTCGGCGCAGGCGCCGGCCGACGGCGAGGCGAGCGCGGTCAGGAAGTTCAAGGTCCACGCCGCCGCAACTCCCGAGCCGGCGTTGCGCTTCGTGCTCATGCCACCGGCCACACGGCAGAAGCCGGGCAACGCCGCGCTGTTCTACCTGGGCGGCGTGCAATTGGCGGACAGTCTTAAGAAGGAAGACGTGGAGAAGGTCTCCAAGTGGCTGGACACGCCGTTGTCGGAGTTGCCCAAGGACGAGGTCGGTGCGATGGTGCGCGAAAGCAGCCTGCTGACACAGGTCGAGACGGCGGCGACGCGTGTCCGGTGTGTCTGGGAGTCGACCGTTCGCGAGCACGGGTTCATGGCTTTGTTGCCCGGGCGGGTCGAGGTGAGAACGTTGGCCAAACTGCTGGCGTTGCGCATCCGACTCGAAATCGCAGAACGCCGCTTCGATGACGCGGTCGAGTCGTTGCAACTCGGCTTCGCGATGGCGCGGCACCTGCAGGAAGGCGAGACGCTGATCGAAGGGTTGATCGGGATCGCGATCGCCAACATCATGCTCGACCGGATCGACGAGTTCATTCGGCAGCCAGGTTCGCCCAACCTGTATTGGGCGCTGACCGACCTGCCATCGCCGTTGGTAAGCATGCGCAACGGGCTGATGGTCGAGCGCGAGGCGCTTGAAATGACCTGGCCCGACATACACCGGATCGAAGGCGAGCCGATGGCCGCCGAGCAGTGGAAGACCTTCCTGCGTGAGGGCATCGCCAAGATGTTCGTCGGCTTAGGGGAGGAACGTAGCCGGGAGTCCGCCGCATTGCTCGTGGCTTTGTCGACCAAGTACTACCCGACCGCGCGGCAGCACCTGATCGATCGCGGTCGGCCGGCCAAGGCTGTGGACGACATGCCGGTGACCCAGGTCACGATGATCTACCTATTGCACCGCTACCGCTATTGGCGTGACGAGATTCACAAGTGGTCGAACGTGCCTGTCCGGCAGCAGATCGAAGGTTTGGCGAAAACGGAGGACGCCTTCACCAAGGCCGTGGCCGAGCAGGACGGTTGGCCGTTTAACATGGTCCTGCCCGCGCTCAGCGCCGCGATGCGCAGCCAACACGTGCTCGGTCGTCGTGTCGCCGCTCTCCGGACGGTCGAGGCCATCCGTCTGCACGCCGCGGCGAACGACCAACAGTTGCCCGGGTCGCTGGCGATGATCAAAGGCACGCCGACGCCGATCGACCCCGTGACCGGCAAGCCGTTCGAGTACCACCTGGTCGATGGTGTCGCGACAGTTGCCGGCCCGACACCGAAGAACTGGCGTGCATCGGGCGTCATTCAATACCAAATCGTGATCGAAAAGAAGCGCAACAATCAAAAGTGAGGTTCCCTATGAAGTTGCAAGTCATCCGAGTCACATTGACAGCCCTCGCCCTCGTGTCGTCGTTCACCGTCGCGCCGGCAACGGTGCGTGCGGATGCGACCGACACGATCAAGCGGTTCGTTGGGTCGAGCACGGTCGCCGTCGTACGTATTCAAACGTCGAAGCTCGATCTGAAGTCGGTGTTGAAGGTCGTGTTCGACGCGGCGAAGGCGTCTGACCCCGAGCCGGGCGACGAGAAAAGCCGGCAGGACATGTTGCGAGGTCTGGCGATGTTTGAAAAGGCCGGCACGGACTGGATCAGAGCGTTCAACGATGCGGGCGGACGTGACATCTACGTGCTGATCGACATGACCGTTTTCCCCGAGCCGTCGTTCGTCGTTGTTGCGACGCACACACCAAACGCGAAGGCCGACGCGCTGTTCCCGTTGCTCCAGGCCGCCAAGGTCGAGCCGGGTCAACCCCGGCCACGCTTCAACCTCAGCCTGAACCTGCCGGGCGAGGCCCGCGTCGGGCCGGACAACACCGTGCTCGTCGGCCCGGGCACGCTTGTCGACCGCGCCATGTCCAACAAGGAAGACCGATCAGCCGACCTCCGCCGCGCATGGCGGGCGGTCGACGAGGACGCGACGGCCAGTGCCGTGTTCGTCCCCGCGACGTACATCCGCCGCGCGTTCAACGAGGTCCCGTTCGATCTGCCGAAGGAGATTGGCGGCGGGACGAGCCTGATCATCTCGCGCGGTCTGACTTGGGCCGCCGCGTCGGTCGAAACAGGTCAGCAAGTGAAGGGCCAACTCGTTGTGCAATCGGAATCGCCGGCGGCCGCCAAGGCCCTGCGCCTGCTCGTTGCCGCGGCGTTGCAGACCTGGAAGCAGGAGGCGTTGAAGTGGGGCGGCCCTGTCCCGACAACGCAGGTCCTTCAGATGTTGACGCCGACACAATTGGGCGATCAGTTGCAACTGAAACTGTCGCATTCGGATGCGCAGGCGTTGGCCAAGTGGGGTGTGCAGGCCGCCTACCGGGCACGGCAGGCCGCCCGCCAGGCAGTCTCGATGTCCAACATCCGACAGTTGTGCGTTGCGGTGCATGCGTACGCTGTCGATCATGAAGGTAGGTTCCCCACCGACCTGGGTAGCATAAAGGAATACCTCGGACAACCCATGCTCGTCGTGCGAGCGCCACAATCGCAGGCCACGCCGGAAAGAGCGGTCGAGCAACTCTCCGATCCGAAGTTGCGTGCGTGGATCAACAAGAACGCGTCTTACGCCTACATCCCCATCGAAGGGCGTATGGACAACGTGAAGCAACCGAGCGAAACGGTATTGGTCTTCGAAAAGGTGCATTTCGCGCGCGACGGTAAAGTCGGTGTCGGGTTCTGCGACGGGCACGTTGAGGCGATGACAGTCAACGAGTTGAACAAGAAGCTGACCAAGCAAACCGGCTTCACAGCGGAGCAGTGGAGCAAGGTCGCCGGCGGACAGAAGCCGAAAGCCAAATAGGCTTTGAGCTCATGCGTGCGCAGGACTCGTTTGGATGGAAGCCGGGCCCTTCCGAAGGCCCGCATCGCACGCGACATTGATGGTCCATTGGCTCCGGGCCATCGGAAATGCCCGGATTGATGATGTGCCGCATTCGTGGTCTGCGGTGTACGTCGCGTCGGGGCGACGTACAATCCCGTCATGCCCGCCGCCATCGAAAAAATCGACGCGCAGACTGATCTCGACGCCGTGATGGAGTCGGCCAGCGAAGCGTTGGCCGAGATGGACTATCTGGCGACCGAATCGCTCTGCCTGGCGACGCTGGCGGAGGCGCGGCGGCGGGAGGATTGGCCGTGTTTTACACGCGTGTTGTTGCCGTTGCAGGAAGCGCGCCGACAACGCCGCATGATTGCGGCGGACGGGCCTGTCATGTTGGGTACACCCCGGGGCGAATCGCTGGATACGCTGTTCAATGACGAGCGACCGGCCGGCTGTGTCGTCGTGACACGACCGGCAGACCGATCCGCCGCCGCCGATCTGGTCGAGCGTGCCCGATTGGACCGCCGCCATGTCGAAGTGCTTTGGGCTGACAATGAGGCCGAGGCATCGCAATGGGTCATCCGCAGCACGGCCGGGCCGAACGTGTCGTGCACACTGCCCGCGCCGCCCGCCGAATGGATCGGACGGTGGAGGACGCCGCAAGACTCGAACGAACCGCACGGGGGGGGTCGGCCGTATGGAAAGACGCCGGCCGACTGGTTTCTTGACGCGGCTGAACGACTCGGCGACGCGGCGTTGGCGACCGTCGGCCCGCACGTAACGGGTGTCGAGCGCATAAACGCGTTGGCCGATTGCCTCGCCGTCGTCAACGACCACGAGATCCTGCACCAGCGTCTTTACGACGCCGCCCGCGCGTTGCGCGCCGCACGTTAGTTGCTTTATCGACTTGAATTGAACCGACGAGACCGTTCCGGATGGCCAACTCCAAACGCCGCAAATCGATAGCAGGCTGGGTCGTCCGCGGTCTGTTTGCGTTGATTGCGATCGGTATCCTGCTCGCCGTGGTCGCCTGGTGGCGTTGGAACTCGACGCCGCAGTATTGGGACGAGGCGCAGGCGTTCCTCGGCGACGCGGAAAACAACCCACGCGTGCAGGCGATCGCCACGTCCGTGCAGCAACGCGTGTTGGCCGCGACGAACGAGCACGACATGACGCTGGGGCGCAACCACTACGTCACGCCGGTGACGGCTCAGGAAGCGCTCGACGCGATCACCGTCGCCGCGATCCAGGGCGCCGACGAGGCCGCGCGCAGTGGCATCGCGTCAGACGGCACGCGCTGGCTCGTGCTCGACCTGCGCGAAGCCAACGCGTGGTTGGCTGTGCGATTGGAGAAGGCCCTGGCCAATCAGAACGATCGGCTGCCGAGCGGTATCGGCAAGCCGATCGTCGCGATTCAGGACGGCAAACTCGTCGTGGCGTTCAAGGCCGACCAGATCAATCAGGTCGTCAGCGCCGTGCTCGATGCGCGGATGACACAGGACGGCCAACTTCATCTTCGGCTCCTGGCCGTGCGCGGCGGCGAACTTGAACTGCCCGTTAACTTCCTCGTCAACCAATTGCGGGACGGCATCGGCGGGCAGAAGCCGCCGGCCGAGGTCGTCGCCTGGCTCCAGCGTGCCCTGGATGGGTTCAAGGTCGATCCGCGGCACAACTTCGACGGCAAGGATGTTCGGCTGACCGGGCTCGAGGCGCGCGGCAGCGTGATCGAATTGAATTACCGCACGGACCGCGCCGCGGAGTGATGCCGTCGATACGTCTACGTATCGTGTATAATCTCAGGCGACCCCACGACGAGGCCCACGTGCGCCGCCTGACTTTCAACAAAGCCGCAACGCTCAGCTCGCCCGATCGCGACGGGCTGTGGTTTGAGCCACTCGAACGCCGTACGTTGCTCAGCGCGCCGACCGTGTCGCTCGACGTGGCCGACGTTGAGAAGGGCGGGAACGAATTCCACGGTCTTGTCGTCACGTTTGACGACCCCGACGGGCTGGACATCTTCAGCTTCGATCGGTTCGACCTGTCGGTGGTCGAGCCGGGCGGCGGCGGGCAACTTGCGAGGTTCGTGCGGATCAATCGTCAGTTCGACGACACGCGTGTAACCGCGACGTACCGCATCGACGCGCCGGGCGGTGAATGGTCGCCCGACGACAACGGCACTTACACCGTTCGAATGGAAGCAAACGAGGTATTTGACCTGTTGGGCAATGCGGCGTCGGCCGGCGACCTCGGCACGTTCGAGGTCAACGCCAATGTTGTCATTCTGGAAGACCTGCAGCCAGCCAACCTCGGCCGAGTCGAAGGCTTGCGCGTCGTGACCAACCTGAACACGCTGGACGGGTCGGACTTTTTCACCTTCCAGATGCTGGGCACGGGCAAGGTCGGCGACTTCGTCGAGGTCAGCACGATGATCGGTGACGGGCTCGTGCGACCTGTGCTGCGCCGTGTCGTCAGCAACAACCAGGTGCTCGTGCTGGGCATCGAACGCACGGACATCGAGCAGGGCGCGGCCGTGACGCGGCGGCTGCCCATGGCCGGCCTGCCGCCGGGGACGTACTCGATCGCGCTCCGCCACGACGTTGAACGGTGTCGCGAAACGGGGTCGTTTGGTTTTGAAGCGTGTGACACCGATTTCTTCTTCAACCCGCATTACACGCTCGCGTTGCACGCATCGACGGAGCGCGGCGTCGATCTGACGGGCGAATCACAAACGCAGGCGTTGCCCGATGTCATCGTGCCGGGCGACCGAGTCCGGGCACGCATCGTGATGCGCAACGAAGGCGAGGGCTTTGCGCGCGGTCACGTTGACGTGCAGTTCTATCTTTCAGCGGATCAAACGCTCGATGCGGGAGATACGCCTATCGGCACGGCGAATAACCTGCGCACGGAGTTGCGGTCGGGCCGGCAGCGCACCTATCGACCGGTGATCGACCTGCCCGCCTCGGCTGACGTGGTGGCCGGTGACTATTACATCATCACGCACCTGGATTCCGGCGACCTGCTCCCGGAGGCGGACGAGGCGGACAACATTATCGTCAGCGACACAACCGTGCGCGTCGAGCGCCAGTTCGGCACGGTCGGGACACGTCGCAATGTTCGCTTCCGCATGCGCGACGGCGACGGAACGGTCCTGACGCTCGCCCTGACCGGGCCGGGTCGGGGCGAGGTCTTTGGCGAGGGTGAGAATGCGGTCATCGTCTTGACCGGCACGACCGATCGGTCGGCCCTGACGATCTCGGCGATCGGCGGGGATCGCCGGTTTACGATCGGCGGCGTGGAGGTGGGCGACGTCGGGGACCCCGCGGACCGCACGTCGATCGGGCGGATCAACGCCCGGCAGATTGATTTCACGGGCGATGTCCTGATCACGGGGACGACCAAGCAGCTCAACTTGGGCGACTTCCTGCCGACGGATCAGCCGCACACGATCGAGGTCGGGCCGGGCGGCGAGCGTGACAAGGTCACGATCCGGGCGGAGTTCGTCAACGACCTGAACGTGTTCAGCGACACCGACGTGCAACTGCTGGGCACACGCGACTGGGGCGAGACGGACGGGTCGGCCGACGTGGTCAGCGCACCGGTCATTCGGACATGGCAGACGCGCGGCGACGTGTCTGGCGTTGACGTTCACCTGACTCGGCCGATCGGCGATTCGCCACGTGACCGCAACCTGACGCGCATGACGGTGACCGGCCGACTGTTCGAAGTCGTCCTGCGATCGGCCGGCCACATCGGCAACGTCGTGGCCGGCGCGTTGTTCGACTCGGCCTTATTCGCCGGTGTGCGCGACGACCTGTTGACGCTTCCGACAACACGCGACGACCTGGTTGCGGATGCGTCGATCGCGTCTGTCGCTTTGCGCGGATTGGTTGACGAACCGTTTGCGATGTTGAACAGCCACATCTCGGCCGCGTCGCTTGGGCGGCTGAGCCTGCGTGAGGTTGATACGCAAAACGCCGGCGTCGCGTTCGGCCTGGCGGCGACTTTCTATCGAAGTGTCACATTCACCGAAAACGGTCGAACCCATCGGCTCGTGCGCTCGTCTGATTTCACAGCGTTCGATCCCATCAACGACCTGACGGTGCGCGTGCTATGAAGAACAGACATCGAAGCGGGATGACGATCCGAGAGGTTCTGATCATTCTGGTTTGCATCGTCGTCATGGCGGTGCTGCTTCTGCCCGGCCTCGCCCGCGTGCGCCGTGTATCTCGAAAGATTACCAACACGACTCAGTTGCGCGGTATTCACCAAGGGTGCGTGACCTTCTCCGCAGGCTCCAAGAAGGCAACAGGAGACGGTCCTTATCCCGGACTGAAGTCTGACGGCACACTGGTGACAGAGTTCACTTGGCCAACTGCGAACGGCACGTTCACCGCGGGCAAGACCGTCCACGGCGCCGAGCCTGCCACGCGCTTCACGGTCATGCTGAACAAGTCGTACTTCACGCCTGAATACCTGATCAATCCGATGGATGCCGGGCGAGAGGGCGGCAAGAGGCTGGTTCACCCGATCGGCACGAGCGGCGTCGACGACAAGGTCGTTTCGCCGGACAACTTTTCCTACGCGATGCTGCGGATCGACGAGCCTTCGGAGGGGCGACGGGCGGCCTGGGCGGAGACGATCAGCGCGAACGAGGTTGTTCTCAGTGACCGCAACATCGGCCCGGGTTCCGGGGCGGGGCAGGCCGCAAGTGTTTGGACTGGCGTCGACAGCGGCGAATGGGAAGGGACGGTCGTGTTCAACGACGGCAGCGTCAGCTACGTCATCCCAAGCGACAACGGCTACGACACACCGACGCTGGCCAAGACACGCTACGGCGACGAGCCGTACGTCGAGGACGACAACCTGTTTGCGGACGACGACCCGATGGACGTCACGCTGGCGGGCTCGAACGCGGCGATGGTGTTTCAGGACGCGACGACGATGGTGGACCAACACTGACACAGGTGGCAACCATGGGTGATGCGTATCGACGTGGGATGACGATCCGGGAAGTCTTGATCGTTCTGGCGATCCTTGCTGTGCTGGCGATCATTGTCGTGCCGGGGTTGTCCTGTGCGAGGCGCGTGTCGCACAAACTGACGAATGCAACACAACTGCGAGGGATCCATCAGGGGATGGTGACTTTTTCACAGAGCTGCAAAACATCGACGGGGGACGGGACGTATCCGGGGCTGACAGGTGGCGGCGCGGTTGTTCCTGCGTTTACCTGGCCGACGGCGGCGGGCTCGTTTACCGCCGGCGACACGGTTCATGGGGCGCACCCCGCGGTCCGCTTCACGTACATGCTGAACAAGTCGTACTTCACGCCGGAGTACGTGATCCACCCGATGGAGAACGACCCGCAAAGCGGCAAGATGTCGGTCAGCCCCATCGGCACGGGCGGTGGTGCGGACGAAGTGCTTTCGCCCAATAACTTCTCGTACGCGATGCTGCGGATCGGCGAGGGGTCGGACGGACGCCGCAAGGCGTGGGCGGAGACCATCAGCCCGCACGAGGTCGTGTTGAGTGACCGGAACATCGGCCCCGGTTCGGGCGCGGGGCAGGCCGCGAGCGCCTGGACCGGCGCGGCCAGCGGGCGGTGGGAAGGGACGGTCATGTTCAACAACGGCGTCGCGCAGTACATCAACCCGAAAGACAACGGATACGACACACCGACGATCGCCGAGACACGCTATGGCGTCCAGCCTGTCGTCAAGGATGACAACCTGTTCGAGGATGTCGACCCGCTCGGCGTCACGCTGGCGGGCTCGAACGCGGCGATGGTGTTTCAGGATGCGACGACGTTGGTGGATCAGCAATAGCAGGTCAAGCCGATGAATAACGCTCGTCAACGCGGCATGACGATCCGTGATCTGTTGATCGTGGTAGTGACGCTTGCCGTGCTTCTGGCGATTGCCGTGCCCGCAATCCATACGTTGAAGCGGCGGTTGCGATTCGCGTCAAATGCAGATCAGATGGGCGGTATTTTTCAGGGGATGGTGACCTTTTCGCAGAGCAACAGGGGACCGACAGGTGACGGTTATTACCCCGGCCTCAACGGGAGCGGCCAATTGGTCGATGCGGTCACATTCACGGGTGTTGACGGCACTTTTCTCTCTGACGGCACTCGAGGAGACGACCCGAGCGTGCGCTATTGCGTCATGCTTAACGCAAGCTACTTCACGCCGGAATACATGATCCGTCCGGCTGAGAAAGGGAATGGCAAGTCGGAGGTTTGGCCTATTGGAGAGGTAGACGATGTGGATGACTCGGTGTCGTCTGACAACTTTTCCTACGCCATGCTTCGCATCGACGATCCGCTGTCAGGGCGACGCGGTGAATGGCAGGCCACACAGAATGCTTCGGCCGTCGTCTTGAGCGATCGAAACGTCGGATCGGGCAGCGCCGTCGGGCAGGCGGAAAGCGACCTTGCCGAAGCAGGTAGCGGGCGATGGGAGGGCCAAGTTCAATTCAATGATGGTAGTTCCCTGTTCCTCTCACCGTATGACGGCGATTACGACAGTCCTGTCCTCACCAACACCCGTTTTGGCGTTGGCCCGGTGATGGACGCGGACAATCTGTTTTCTGATGACGAAGAGAATACCGGCTCCAACGCGGCGATGGTCTATCAGGACGCGACGACGCTGGTCAATCAGAAGTGAGCCGAATGCGGCACTTGGTGAATCGCGTCCCGTCACGCGTTCTCGATTGGCGCGAACAATTCCTCGGCCGTCCATGACTTGAACCATTCCTGCAACGCTTCGGCGAAGGCTGAGTCGTCGAGGTGGTCGGCGTGTTCGGCGGCGTGTTCGATGGCTTGGCCGACGGTCGCGCCGTCTTGCAGCGCGGTGAGCAAGGCGTACTGTGGTCGGCTGAGGCTGAAACGGCGGACGACGTAGTCGCGCCGCGCGATGGCGACCCATGAGGGCGCGGGGGCGGGCTTGTCGATGTCGTCGTTCTCGTCGGCCTGGCGGAGCGCGGTGTAGTAGTCGTTGACGGGATAGCGGGTGGCCAGTAGTCGCAGGCAGACGATCGGCTGAAGGCGGATGTTCGGCCAATCCCGCGGGGCGACGGCGGCGAGGTCGTTGTGGGTGAGTGTCGGTTGGCCTTCGATGCCGGGGCCGTCGAACACTTCGTTGATCGTCCATTCGAGGTTGGCCAGGTCGATGAGCAGGTCCGGCCAATTCACCGGCAGGTCGTTGTCGGCCGACGCATGTTCGTCGCGGTCGGGTCGGGTCTCCTGGAAGAACTGCGCAAAGTGTCGGCCCATCTCGTTGAGCGTGTAGCTGCGCGACGGGTATTCCTGGAGATAGTCGGACGCGAAGCTGTTGAAGACCTCCTCGCCCAGTGCGCGTTTGAGCATGGGGAACACCTCGCCGAGGCAATCGATGAGCCGGGCGTAGTAGGCGTGGGCGTAGACGTTGAGTCGTTCTTCCGCTGACCGGTTGCTCGTGCGTGTGACCAGTTGTTCAAGTTGGTCGCGTGTCAGCGCGACGTGTTGTTGCGCGGCATCCGATTCGACACCAGCCGCGACGCCGTTGGGGTGGGTAACGACGGACTGGAGCCATTTCTGGATGGTGTTGAGGTCGGGGGATGATGCGGTGTCGTCGGACATGTCTGTTTGTGCGGGACGCCCACGGATTGGAATCCGTGGGCTTCGGGCGTGTTATTCCACCTCCGCAACCATGTGATGCAGGGGGTGGGGGACCCATGAAGCGTCGTCGATCGGCATCTCATGTGTGTCGTCGGTAGCCGGGCTGCCTTCGGTCGAGTCGTCCGTTTGGAGTTGCTCGCCCATGTGGCGTTTGGCTTTGAGGACTTCGGCGTGCAGCACGTCGAAGGGCGGGATGTTGGCGTCCCATTCCAGCAGGGTCGAGACGCCGCCTGTCAGTTCGTGGGCCATGCGGTACAGGTCCCACACCGGATCGATCACGTGGTTGTCGTGCGTGTCGATCAGGTGCGTTTCCATGTTGGTGTGGCCGGCCAAATGGAATTGCACAATGCGTTCGTGCGGCAGGTTGCGGATGAACTCGTGCGGGTCGAGTTCGTGGTTGAACGTTGAGACGTAAACATTGTTCACGTCGAGCAGCAGGCCGCAGTCGGCGTCCTCAGCCATGCGGGTGATGAACTCCCACTCGTCCATCGTCGATCCGCGGAATTGGACATAGCTTGAAGGGTTTTCCAGAACGAACGGGCGTTCGAGCACGTCCTGCACCTGCTTGACGCGCTCGACGACGTGTTTCAATGACTGCTCGGTGAAAGGGATCGGCAGCAGGTCGTGTGTGTTTCGGCCGCCCACGCCCGTCCAGCAAACGTGATCGGAGACCCAGGCGGGCTTGACCGCGTCGGCCAGGCCTTTGAGTCGTTTGAGGTAGTCGCGGTCGAGGGGGTCGGTCGAGCCGATGGACAGTGACACGCCGTGCATGACCAGCGGGTAGTGCTCGGCGATCTGTTCGAGCACGTAACGCGGCCGACCGTGCGAGTCCATGTAGTTCTCGCTGATGATCTCGAACCAATCGACGCTGGGTCGGTGCTTGAGGATGTGCGGGTAGTGGGTCGCCCGCAGGCCGAGTCCGAGTCCGAGGTTGTCGTGGCCGAGGCGGGGGAGGGGCATGGCGATCACGTTGCGGAGGAATCGGGTGAGTCAAAAAAAGTACCGCGCCCGAAGGCCGAGCGCGGCAGGGTGTTTGATTGAGAATCGATGGCCGGGCGATCAGCGCCGCTTAACCGCCGTCGGCCGCGGGCGCGTCGAGCAGCTTCTTGCCGTCGTTGGCGTCGGCGTAGGCCTTGGCGAACGCCTTGCGTGCCTTGCCCCACGTGTTTTCCATGTCGAGCTTTTCGTGGCCGTGTAGCGGCACTTGGCACTTGCCCTTCGTGTTGCACTCGTTCTGCCCGGGGTAGTCACCGCAGCCACCCTGGCCTTTGCAGGTGTTTTCGCCGTTGCAGGCGTGTGCCCTGGCGGTATGACACGCGCCCGCGCCGGCGCAGTCGTTGCCGCCGCCCTTGCCCTTGTCTTTGCAGGTATTCAGGCCGCGGCAGACGTGCGGCTCTTCGAGCAGGTAGGCCACGTTGTGCGTGTCGCCGCCGCCGCTGTCAGCGCCTTTCTTGTCGTCCGCCTTCTTGCCGTCGGCGTCGCCGTCTTTGTTGTCGCCGCAGCCGACCATGACGGTGCCGGCCAGCGCGCCGCCCAGGGCGGCGACCGAGAGCTTGGAGAAGTCGCGACGGGTGAGGTCTTTGGCGTTCATGAATGAGGTCCTTTGACGGGAAGGGGTCGTTTCGTTGTCGCGATCGGCGACGGGGTTCTGGATCATCGGTGCGATGCGCCGCAAGGCTGTTGATCCGCCTGCTGCGGAAGTCAGCCCGAATTGCGGGGACAGTCTAACGGATCGCGAGCCGACGGCGGTCCAATGAACAGACGCGCCGGGCGGGCGGATTATTCCCGTGTGTCCGTTTGTTGCTGGAGGCTGGGAGACCCTGTCGAATCACCCGGTCAGAAAATGGGTACGGCCGCTAAAGGTCGCGGACCGGTCCGGACGATAGTACCAGCACAGCATGATTGCTCACGGGGGGTCCGTGGCGACGCAAACTGAATAGCTTAAACCTCTTATCGGTTTACAGGCCCCCCCACCGGTAAGAGGTTTTTCTTTTGCCGACAAGGCGTGGACGGCTTGGCTGAGGCGCTCTGCTGGCGGTACAGAACAGACAATCGACACGATCGGCGGACTGGGGGGTCGCGGCCGGTCGTGTTTTTTTGCGCCGGCTAAGGCGTCGCTCGACACCGGCCGATAGCACCGTGACACGTGGGGGCCGTGTCCAGCCGAGTCGTTTAGACCTCTTGTCGGTTGACCTGGACCCCCCACGGCCGACAAGAGGTTTTTCTCTACCGGGGCCAACCAAGACCTGACTTCGTGGCAGCCGGTCGCCGGAGGAGGCGGCCGGTTGTCTTTGTGTTGAGTCGGCCGTGAGCGTTGCGCGGGGAGGCCATACACTTGGCGCATGTCGCGATCGAGGCGGGCAAGTACAACACGACCACGAAACACGTCGCGCAGTGACGCGGGCGGGGTCGCTTTGCGAAACCGCGCGACGCTGGCCGAACGGGTGCTGGTTGGCCCGACGATGTTGCTGCTGGCGACGGTGTTGATCCCGTGCGTGTTGCCGTTGTGGGGCGACCCGTACTGGGGGCAGGACCCGCGGGGCGCAGCCGACCTGGCGATGGGCGGGGTGAACCTGCCCGGGTTGGGGCTGGGCGGCGCTGCCTGGTTGCAGACGCTGGCGGTGTTCGCGGCCGGGCTGGCGGTGGCGGGGCATCTCTGGTTGGGCGGCCGATTGGATTGGGTTGGCGGTGTGTTGGTGCTCGCGGGGATCGCCGCGTGTGTGCTGCACATGCCGGATCACATCGACAACACACGCATCGGCGGGGCGTGGGTCGCCGCGGCGGCGACGGGGTTTGCCGCCGCGCACCTGTGCCAACACGCGCCGGCCCGGCGGTGGGTCGTGGCGGCGGTCGTGGCGATGCTCGTGCCGTTCCTGTTGAGCAGCCTGCTCTACAAGTTCGTCGAGCACCCGATGACGGTCGATGCGTTTTATGCGGACGAGGCGGAGTTCCTCAAGGCCCGCGGTTGGACTGAGGGGTCGATGCACCACGAGCAGTTCAAACGCCGACTGGCGTTCGACGACGCGATCGGCCCGTTCGCGCTGTCGAACGTTTATGGGTCGGTCGTTGCGGGCTTTGCGATGGTTGCTTGTGGGGTGTTGGTCGGCGCTTGGCGACGCGTGCGAATTGGGAAAGGCCGCGACGAAGAGTCAGGTCGCAGCCGCGGGTTGCCGGTTTGGTTCGCGTGCATGGCAACGTTAGGCGGTGTGGTGACGGTTTGGCTGACGCATTCGCGCGGCGCGATCGCGGCGTTGGTGGTCGTTGTCTCTGTGGTGGCGTTGCTTGTCTTGTTAACCATGAAGCATGCGCGATGGCAGGCCGCATGGGTCTGGCTTGCGCCCGTGCTGATCGTGTTTGCGGTGTCGGCTGTGCTGGTGCGTGGGGCGATAGGGCCGCCGAAGACACCGGACGACCCGACGTTGAGCCTGCTGTTTCGATACCACTACTGGCTGGGGTCGGTCAACGCCATCGCGGACGACCCGGTGCGGGCCGTGACGAAAGGACTCGGGCAGGACGGTTTTCGTCGCGCGTACTTATTGCACAAGCCGGCGGATAACCCGGAAGAGGTGACCAGCGCCCACAACTTGTTTGTGGATCAGGTCGCGATGCTCGGGCTGGGCGGGTTGGCGTGGGCGTGCCTGCTGGGCGTCTGGATGTGGCGCGCGGGACGTGCGGTGCGCGGTGTGTGGAACACGCAGGACGCGCAACCCGACGAGGAATCGGGCGGCCCCATTCGCTACGTCAATCTGCTTGCGTTGTTCGCGCTGGCGGTCGTCGTGTTTGGCACGCAGTACCTCGTACAGATCGATCAACTGTTCATCGAAAGCGCCGCCGTCTGGGTGTTGGGCGTCGTGAGTTTCGTGCTGGTGTCGGTGTGGCTGTCGCGACCTGATGCGGTACAGGACCGGTGGGCCGTCGTGGGTTCGTTCGGCGGCGCGTGCGTCGTGCTCGTACACAATCAGATCGAGATGACCTGGTTTCAGGTCGGGTCGGCGCCGGTCGTGTGGTTGCTCGTCGGCGCGGCCGGCGGGTTGAGCCGAAACGTTGGCGGCGATGAAGGCGACGTGCCCAGTGATGCGCTGCGCACGAACGCGCCGAGCGCGGCCGGGGCATTGGGTGCGGCGTTGATCGGTGTCATCTTGATGGCCAGTTTCTATGCCGGGCCGATCACGCGGCATCAGGGCGACCTGGCGTCGGCCGCCATCGCCCTGCGCGACGGCCAGGGTTTGACGGCGATCGAAGGGCTGCAACGGGCCAGTGAACACGCGCCGCAGAGCGCTCGGCCTTACCGCTGGCGGGCGACGCTCTGGCTGGAGGCGGCGCACCACGCGGCGAACGTTCGCGATCATCCAGCCGAGGCGGTCGTCGCACTGGACAGGGCCGACGCCGCGCTCGACGAAGCGGAGTCGGCCGGGTTGACGGGGCTGGAGATCACGCGCTGGCGGGCGCGCGTGGCTGAACAACGTTGGCAGGTGACCAGCCAACGACAAGCGGCCGACGACGCGGTCGCAGCCTGGCGACGGGTCATCGCGAGTGCGCCGCACAGCATCATCGACCGGTTGGCGTTCGCCGAGTTTCTCTGGTCGATCGATCGTCAAGACGATGCGGCAGCGCAGTATCGGGCCGTCCTGAAACTCGACGAGAGAGCCTATCTCGACCCGTTGCGGCAGTTGACGCAAGCGCAGCGCGAGGTCGCTTTGGACCGGTCGAAGATTGGCATGATACCTTGATAGATGATTGGGAGGGCGAGGCTCCGTCCGAGCCGCAATAGACACTGTGCGACCAGTTCGCCCCGCGGCTCGGACGGAGCCTCGCCCTCCCGACCCAAACGCTTTCGCTCTCATTCACTGTTCTGACACAGATGCTTCCATCAACGTCTTGTAAAACTCGACACCAAGACGCAATTGATCCAGGTCGATGTACTCGTCTTTCGTGTGGGCCGGGTACGGGTTGCCCGGGCCGATGACGATTGACGGCAGACCGGCGCGGGCCAACTCCGCAGCGTGTGTGCAGAACGGTGCGCCCAGCGGTTCGGTCGGCAGGTCCATCGCGCGCAAGACGTCTTGGAATATTGGCAGCACGGATTCGTTGCTTGTCTCAGAGAGCGCCCCGTGACTCGTGCCGACGTCCAGTTCAGCCTCGACCGACGTGTCCTCGCGTTGCAGGTCGTTTAATACGGCTTGTAGCGCGTCGATGGCCGCCTGCTCGCTCTCGCCGGGAACGGTGCGCCGGTCGATCTCGATCGTGCAGCGTTCGGGGATGATGTTGATCTGCGACCCGCCGGTGATCAGGTTGATGCTGCCGACGGCCTTGCCGGTCAGGTCGTGTCGGCCGTCGATCGCGCTGACCCACTTTGACTCGATCGCCTGGATGACCTTGGCCATCGCGCTGATCGCGGATTTGCCCATGTGCGGGACGGACGAGTGCGCCGCGACGCCGCGCGTCGTGACGGTGAATCGCATCACGCCGTTGTGCGCGACCACGGCCCGCAGCATCGTCGGCTCGCCGACGACCGCGAGTGCGGGCTTGAACCCAAGTTCATTCAGGTCGTGCTGCGCGAATCGGCGGATGCCGTCCATGCCGACCTCTTCGCTGACGCTGAACAGGATTGCGATGTTGTTCGGCTGCGGCGGCTTGTCGGCGTAGTCGCGCAGGGCGCAGAGCATCGCCGCGCCCGTACCCTTGGTGTCGCAGGCCCCGCGGCCGAACAGCTTGCCGTCGCGGATCTCAGCCGCGAACGGGTCGATCGTCATGGCCTTGACGTCAACGGTGTCCAGGTGGCTGTCGAACAGAATCCATGGCCGATCTTTGTGGACCTGGTGCGTGACCAGCAGGTTGTCGCCGCAGCCGGGCACGGGCAGCCGGCGCGTTTGGAAAAAGCAACCCTCGGCCAGCGCTTCGAGGTAGGCCGTCAGTTCGGCTTCGGGCGCGGTTCGGCCCGACACGTGGCCGTTGACCGTGTCCATCCGGACCATGCGTTGCAGCAGGGCGTCCACGGATTCTGGGAACGACTCGGACATGTGTCGATCATAGCGGCGTCGGCCGATCGCCTCGTATTCACGCGGCGCAAACACGTCACGTGGGCTGAAACGGACTCGATGCGAACCACGGGGCTACGATCAACGCCGACAAGATTCGATCGCCCCGAAACGACCGGCAAGCGATGTGACAAGAGCGACTCATGGCTGACCCCAACGTTCAACAACTCGGGACCGAGCCGTGGGAGGAGTTGTCCAAGATCATCGCGTCCGGCAACGGCGAACACCTCGAGGCGTTCTTGCGCCTGCTGCCACCGGGCGACATCCCCTACAACCTGGCGCGGCTGGACGAAGACGAACAGACGCGCATGCTTGGGTTGATCGACCCCGAGGTCGCGGCCGAGCTGATGCTCTACCTGTCGGACGAGTACGCGGCCGACCTGATCGAAGAGCTGCGCCCGCAGCAAGCCGCCGCGATCGTCGACGAGCTGGACTCCGACGACCAGGCTGACATCCTGCTCGAACTCGACGACGACGATCAGGAAGCAATCCTCGCGGCCATGGACCCGCAGGAGGCGGAAGACGCGCGTCGGCTGATCGAGTACGACCCGCAGACAGCCGGCGGGATCATGTTCACCGAATACTTTGCCTACCCGGTGGATTCACGCGTCGACGACATCATCGACGACATGCAGCAGCAGGCAGAGGAACACGAAGACCTCGACTTTCACTACACCTACCTGATCGACGACCAGAAGAAGCTCGTCGGCGTATTGCCGATGCGTCATCTGCTGCTCAGCCGACGCGACCGGGCGATCAGTGACATGATGATCCGTGAGCCCGAACGCGTGCCCGTGTTGGCCACGCTGGAAGAACTCGAAGACGTGTTCGACCGGTTCGACCGGATCGTCGCGCTGCCCGTGGTTGACGAAGCGGATCGCCTTGTCGGCGTCGTTGCCCGTGAGGCCGTCGAAGAGGCGCTCGGCGAGCGGGCTGAAGAAGCCCTTCAGGCGTTTGGCGGCATCGTGCGCGGCGAAGAGCTGCGCACGCAGCCCGTGTTGGAGCGGTCGCTCAAACGGTTGGCCTACCTCGTCCCGATGATCGGCCTGATGATCGTGTCGATCAGCGTGATCGCGGTGTTCGAAAAGTCCGTGCTCGAAAAGGTCACGCCGTTGGCCGTCTTCCTCCCGCTCGTCGCCGGGCTGTGCGGGTGCAGCGGGAACCAGTCGTTGGCGGTGAGCATCCGCGAGTTGTCGCTCGGTTTGGCCAAGACGGGCGACGTGCTCCGCGTCCTGCGGCAGGAGGTCGGGCTGGGCATCGTGACAGGTCTTTGCCTGGGCGTCTGTGTATTCGGCATCACCACCGTGTGGGCGTATCTGGCCGGCTGGACGGGCGGCGTTTGGCTTGGCCTCGTCGTCGGCGGGTCAATGCCATTGACCATCGTCTTCGCCGTCGTGCTTGGCGGCGTCGTGCCGCTGATCCTCCGCCGCTTCAACGTCGACCCCGCCATGGCGGCCGGCCCGATCATCACGACCTGCGTCGACTTCTTCGGATTCTTCACTGTCCTCGCCGTTGCGCTGCTGGTCATTCAGAAACTGACATGAGTGAGAGCAGAAAAGCAGCAAAACAGCAAAGCAGTAGATGGGGTACGGCGCGCCCGGAACGGTCCGGTTAAACTGCACCCGCCAAGCCCACGGATGGCTCGATCGTGTGCCTTCCGTGGGATATCCGCCCACCGAACCCGATACGCCAAGCCCCAATCTCCGACCTTCGACTTTCGACCTTAGACCTTAGACCTTAGACCTTTGACTCCCATCTCCATGGCCAAGAAGAAAACAACCCGCCGCGCCGCCTCGGCCCCGACGCTCGACGCGTCCTCGCGCATCGCCGTTATCCACGGGCCTGAGCAGATGCTCAAGCAGGAGGCGTATCAGGGTCTCCGCGACGCGCTGGCGGCGGAGCACGGCGACGTCGAGCCGGCCATGTTCGACGGCGAACGCGCCGACCTGTCGGAAGTGCTCGACGAACTGCGTACGTTGTCGATGTTTCAGTCGTACAAGCTCGTCGTCGTCGACACGGCTGACGAGTTCGTCAAGCGGTTTCGCGAGCCGATGGAACGTTACGCCAAGGACCCGGTCGATCACGCGACGCTGGTGCTGCGCGCGTCGAAGTGGAACCGGGGCAACCTCGACAAGGCGATCGCCAAGGTCGGCGCGATCGTCAAGTGCGAGCCGTTGAAGTCGCCCGACGCGGCGAAGTGGTTGATCGGCCGCGCCAAGTCGACGCACAGCCGACCGATCGACCGCGACGCGGCCGACCTGCTCGTTGCACGTTTGGGCACGCACCTGATGAAGCTCGACTCGGAGTTGGCTAAGCTCGCGTTGATGGTCGACGAGGGGCAGACGATCGACACGCAACTCGTTGCCGACGCGACCGGCCGAGCCAGCGACGAGGCCGCCTGGCTCGTGCAGGGCGCGCTGCTCGACGCGCTTGCCGCCGACTTGGGGCCGGGCCAAGACCCCGCCCGCCGCGCGGGGCCGATGATCGCCAAGGTGCGTGAGCTGATCGACGTGGCCGGCCACGACCCCGTGCCGATCACCTGGGCTGTCATCGACCTGTGCCGCAAGCTCACTCTTGGCTGGGCGATGAAGCGGCAGGGGGCCAAAGACTTCGAGATCGGCAAGGCGCTCCGCCTGTTCCCGCGGGATCGCCAGACGGCCTTCACCCAGGCGATGCGGCGGATCGACGCGTCCGCGGCGGGCCGACTTTTCGACCAGATCATCGCCCGCGACGCGCGGACCAAGCGCGGCGTCGGCCAAGCAGCGCGCCACCTCGAGTGTTTCTGTCTTGAGCTGGCTGAGGCGGCCGGGTGACAGACCTTCGCTCGCGTGCATTCCTTTGCACCTTTGTGCCGCCAACGACCGATAAAGCGGGTTGGGGGCCTATCCACGCGGTTCAGGATGAACCCGCGCGCCCGGCGACGGGCCACGCAAGCAGGAGGCGCCATGCGTTTTATCCCACTGATCATCTGTCTGCTCTGGCTGCTCGGCCTGCTGCTTGGCGGCTGCACCGCCCAACCTGCCGCGACCACTGCTGCCGAGTCCACCGATGCCGCCGAGCCGCCGACGCCGCGCGACGTCAGCCGTGACGACGACGTGGCAAGGTTGGCTTCTCGCGCCGCGGCCACCGCCGCCGCGTTCAGCGAAGATGACGTACCGCCGGCTCGGATCGACTGGGACAACTACGGCCCAGCCGCACGTCAGAACGTGCAAGTCTCGCCACCGGCACACCAACACACGTCCTCGCGCGACGTGAACGCCCACACGTCGGCGCGGAACGACAAGCCGACGACAGATGTCACTCGGCCAAGGCAGGCTACAACCAACTCGACGCAAACGGTCGGCGCGACGACCGACACGGCCGCAACGCCGCCGTCGGCGAACGACTCGACGGGCAGCGCCGCCGCCGACTCGCGAACCCGCAACCAACTCCTGGCCGATCTGCTCGCGGCCATTCAGCGCGGCGGCGACGACCATCTAAGTAAGGCGCTCACCGCCGCGACGCTTTCAGTCATCGACGGTCGCACACAGATCGACCCCGCCTTTCTAACTCCCCTCAAACCGGATCAGCGAGAGAAGGTTGAACGCTACCAGCGCGTCGTGATCGCGTTGAGCCGGCAGTTGGCCAAAGACGGGTCGCAACTCGACCCGGACACGATGACCAAACAGCTCGACACACTGATGGGCCCGCGTGCCATGACGATCCGCAAGGTCGAGCTGTGCAAGCGCGTCCGCGGCTACGGCGTGTTCGAGTCGTTTGCGGGCAGCAAGTTCATCGCCCGCAAGCAGCACGCCATGATCGTGTACGCCGAACTCGACCACTTCTCCGTCAAGCCCGCCCGCGACGCGGTCGGCCAACAGGAAGTCCGCCTCTCCCAGCAGATCGAGCTTTACAACGAGGCCGACGGCCTGGTCGTTTGGCGGCACGAGCCGGTCTCGATCGTTGACCGCTCGCGCAACCGCCGGCGCGACTTTTTCGTCGTACAGTTGATCAAGCTCCCGCCGACGCTGACCGTCGGCAAGTACGTCCTGAACGTCCGCATCAACGACCTGCAGGGCGGCACGGTCGATGAGGTCAAGGTCCCCATCGACATCGTCGCTGATCAATCCGTGGTCGGGGCGTTGTCGCCGAAAAAGCTGCCGCTGCGGCGGCCGGCCGCCATCGAATGACCCCGCGCGGACGTGTTCGTGAAGGGGCGTAGCGTGTCGAGGTATTGGACGCCCAAGCCTCGGAATCACTTCGCCAATCCCCGCCAGCCTGACCGCTTTGGGACGTTGGATGTTACGCTATCCTGCAAGGTCATCGCGACGACACCTTCAGGAGCAGGTCGATGCGTAACACACTGAATCCGGTCGCTATCACGCTTGCCCTTGCCGTCGCCTCCTCCGCCGTCGCCGCGCCGTACAAGCCGAAGCTGCCCGACATCAAGCCGGTCCAGAAGGTCTACAAGACCGTGGGCGACGTGAAGCTCGCGTTGCACGTCTTCAACCCGCCCGACCTGAAAGACGGGCAGAAGCGGCCGGCCATCATCTTCTTTTTTGGCGGTGGTTGGCGCAGCGGAACGCCAAGGCAGTTCTACCCGCACTGCCAATACCTCGCCTCGCGCGGCATGGTCGCGATGGCGGCCGAGTACCGCGTCAAGAGCCGGCACGGCGTCGACCCGGACAAGTGCGTCACCGACGCCAAGAGCGCCATGCGCTGGGCGCGTCAGCACGCCAAACAACTGAACATCGACCCAAACCGCTTGGCCAGCGGCGGTGGCTCGGCCGGCGGGCACCTGGGCGCAGCCGTCGGCGTGATTAAAGGCTTCGACGAAAAGGGTGAAGATACGGACATCAGCGCGTCGCCGAACGCGATGGTGTTGTTCGACCCCGCGCTCGACATTTCCGAACGCGGATTCCCCGGGCGTGGTGAAAGCATCATCGCGCGCTTCGCGGGCAATCATCAGAAGCTCTCGCCGCAGGAGCACGTGCGTAAAGACCTGCCGCCAACGATCATCTTCCACGGCAAGGGCGACAAGACCGTGCCCTACGCGCAGGCGACGCGCTTCGCCGAGTCGATGAAGAAGGCGGGCAACCGCTGCGAGGTCGTCGGTGAAGACGGTGCAGGACACGGCTACTTCAACTACGGCCGTGGCGACGGTCTGTCGTTCGTCCGCACCGTCCGCGCGATGGACAAGTTTCTCGCGTCACTCGGATTCCTCAAGGGCGAGCCAACACTGGAACTGCCCAAACAGCAGTGACCACCATCAAAGTAAAGCCCACGGATGGCCCCGCTCTGGGGGCCATCCGTGGGATATCCGTTGATCGTCGATCACTGTCGCTCGCGCCTCACGTCACCGTAAACCGTCCCTCCGTGTCGGCCAGCGGATCGATGCTGTCGCCGTCGATCTTCACGCTCTTGGGGAACGTCACGGCCTGGAACATCACGTCGGTGTTCGTCGGGGCCGGGCCGATGGTGATCGACTTGATCAGGTTGTCCGGGTCGCCCTTGAACAGGTCATCGCCGTCGTCGAAGGCGAAGTCGTCCACGACCGGGTCGACGCCGACCAGCACACGCGTGCCACCCGTCACCGCGCCGCCGACCTTGAACGTGCCGATGTCGTTCGGCAGCGCGCTGCCGGCCGCGCCGCCGGCAATGATCGTCGCGGCCGTCATCGTCGTCTTCACGTCGACCTTGCCGAACGCGAACGCCGCCGCGAAACCGTCGAAGAACGTCTTGCTCGTCAGCCCGCGCACCTCGCCGACGAATCGGCCGTCGAAGCCCGCGTCCACCGAGCCGGCCGAGACGTTGCCCGTGTCGCCGCGCACCCGCCAAGTGCCGGTCAGGTTGTCCGCCACCGAGATGTTGCCGGCCGCGCTGCGGGCCACGCTCAGGTCGTCCTGGTTCACTGTCACGTTCACACCCGAATCGCCCGGCGTGCCTTCGCGGCGGTCGCCGGCGATCTTGAAGTTCCTCACGTCTTCGAAGATCGCCTCGCCCGTGAGCCAACGCGCCGCCGTCACGTTGCCGGTCGAGTCGGCCGTCACACTGCCGTCGGCCACGTCGCCGAGCTTCAACTGCTTCAACGCGCCGAGGAACTCGAGCGCCAGGCCCGTGATCGCGCCGCGCAGGTCGACGTTCCCGCCCGACCCGAACGCTTCGACCGCCAGGTTCGTCGAGCCGTTGTCCGTTTTGAGTTGGCCGATCGCGTCACGCACACGCGGGTCGACCGAGCCCAACGCGCTGATCGTCAGGTCGTTCAGTTGGCCGGTCATGCTCGGGTCGGCCGCGTTGCGGTTCGACCGGGCCTGCACCTGCTTGATGCTGTCGACGTTCCACTCGCCGGTGTGCACCGACGCCAACTGCACGTTGCCGACGTCGAGCGCGTCGATGTCGAAGTCGAACGTGTCGCCGCCACGCACCGAGTTGACGTCGCCCGTCGCGTTCAGCGACACGTTCTCGATCGTGTCGGCGATCTTGAAGTTGCCGATGACCCGGTCTTCGGTCTGGCCCGGCGTGTTGCGGAAGGTAACGTCCACGTTGCGCAGGTCGCCCGGCGTGTCGCTGCGTCGGTCGGCCCGGACGTCGAAGTTTCTCCCGAACTCCGCGTTGAACGACCCGCCGTCCCACGCCCCGGACTGGAAGATGCCGATCTCGTCGAAGAACAGGTTCACGTTGGTCATCGCGCCGGTCGCGGCGTACTTGTTGACCTTGCTGGCTACGGTGAAGTCGGTGTTGCTCACCGTGCTGCGGAACGTCAGGTTGCCCACGTCGCCGACGATGTTCGCGGTGACGTTGTCGACCGGCCCGGCGATCGTCGTGTTGCCCAGCGTTTGTCGCGCATTGGGATCGGGTGTCTGACCCAGCAGCAGGTCGGCCTCAAACCGTCCAAGCTCGCCCGTGCGCTTGTTGCCCTTGATGTTCAGCTTGCCCAGCGACGGCGTTTCGATCCGGTCCGGCACGGTCGCGTCGTTCGTATCGATCCACTCGATCGCCGTGAGACTCTTGATCGGGATCAGCGAGACCAGCACCAGGTCGGTGACGACGCCGAACGTGAACGTGACCGAGTCGCGGTCGCCCGCCCCGTCGTCGCCGATGAAGATGTTGTGGTCGGTGTCGACGTCAGCCAACCGCACCTGTTTGGCAGGCCCCGTCGTCGTCAGGTCGCCCAGCAGGTGAACCTTGTCCGCCTTGATCTGATTGATCGCCCCGGTGACCTCGATGTCGTCCACGTGCGTGAAGCCGGTCGGGCCTTTGACGGAAACGGTCAGCGAACTCTTCGCGGTCGAGCCGGTCACGACGAAATTGCTCGCGTCGGCTGGGATCGTCAGGTCGCCGCCGGTGCCCGCAGGTCGCAGTAGTTGGAATCCGCCGTCACCACGGTACGAGAGCGTGACGACGTTGTTGTCCGAGTCGGTGTAAACGATCCGGCCGCGTGTGTCGGGCGGCACGACGTCGAACATCTCACTGGTGATCACGACGTTGTCGATCAGCACCTGCGCGTTGACCGGGTCGGCCGTGACGAGGCGGAATTCGAGCGTGATCTGTTGGCCCGCGAAGTCGCGGACATTCACCAGGCCGCCGTCGTTAAACACCCCGGGCGTGAAATCCGGCCCATCGAACGACGCGACTTCCACCGGCACGGCGTTGTCGCCCGTGATGACCACCGAAAGGCGATCGCCGGCGTTGCCCGTCTGCGTAAACGCGAAATCGAACGTCAGGTCGGCTGCACTGTCGGGCAGACTGATAAGCGTCGATGCGGCCGCGTCGGAACTCTCGGTCAGGCCCAGGGCGCCGTTGATGTTTTCTACCGTGCCCGTCAGCCCCACGAACGGGTCGATCGTGCCGCCGTCGAAATCAAAATTGGCGATCAGGTCGGTTACTTCGCCTGTCAGGTTGATAGCGAACGGCGACTCGTCTGCGTCGTTGTTGTTGAACGTGAATGAGCCGTCTTTGACGCCGACAGAGTCGCTGTCGAGGCGGACGGTCACGTCGGCAGACTGGCTCGGGTTGATCACGACCGGGAATGGCGTGCCGGCGTCGAAGAAGAAGCCGGCCGGCAGCGAGGGCGTGTCGAGGTCCAGGGGCGCTTCGCCGTCGTTCGCGATTGTGAACGTCACTCCCGGAAGTTCGCCCGGTTCGGCACCCGCCAGCACGTCGCCGAACGCCACCTCACCGACGCCGGTCTCGACCGGCGCCGCGCCGATCGTGACGGTGATCTCGGGCGTCAGCGTGAAGTTGCCGAAGTCGCGGCCGACCACATCCTGATTCGGGTTGAGTTGAACGCGATGGGACGCGACGTTCGCGATCTGCCCGCGGATCTCGCCGCCCGGCTCGGTCGAGGTGTGCAGGTTGAAGTAGAGGCTGCCCGCATTCAGGTCGTCGATGATGTCCTGAACGCTCAGCGCGAGCTGCGCGTCGTTGGCAATATCGATCACACCCGACACCGGGCTGCCGAACCCATCGCTGACGCCCGCGATCGCCTCGAGGTCGAACAGCACGGGGCCATCGACGCCGGCCGCGCCCTGGTGGATGTGCAGCATCGTCGTCGAGCCGGTCAGGCCGGTGAAGTTGACCTCAAACACGAGTTCGTTCGTCGCCTCGTTGAGCGCGAGGAAGCCGAAGCCGTTGCCGTCGGAACTCGTCGGCGGCACTTCCTGATCCGGCGTGAGCAGCGAGTTGTAATGTGGGGTCGTCTGGATGGTGTTGGCGGGCAGGTCTTCGGCCACCATGTAAACACCGGGCAGCAGGTTGTCGAACAGGTAGTTGCCGTTCGCGTCGGTGACGGTCGATGTCTCGCCCCCGTCGAGCATGAGGTTGTTGTTATTGTCGAAGAAAACCGTCACACCGCCGACGCCCGGCTCGCCGGGGTCGCGCACACCGTTGCGGTTCAGGTCGTTGAATTTCGTGCCCGCGATCGAGCTTTGGTCGGCGGAGTCGTTTTCGCGGATCGTCACATGACCCACCGTGCCAGGCCCAAGGTCGAAGCTGGGGTCGGCCTGCAGGGTGAGCGTGACCAGCTCGTCGCCCTCGAACAAGCCGTCGTCGATCGGGATCACGTCGATGAACGCTTCGGTCTGACCCTGAAGGATCGTGACACTCAGTGGGAAGTCCTGATAGTCAACGCCCGCCGTCGCGTCGCCCGACCGCGTGAAGTTCACGGTGGTGTCTTCGTCGACGGCGATGTCGCTGAAGATCCGGAATCGGCCGGTGTCGTTCGGCTCGGCGGCTTCCGCGTCGTCCTCCGTGATCTGGATCTCGGGGATACCGTCGGTGAAGCCGAAGTTGAACGTCGTTGTCTGGCCGGCGCCGATGTTGGCTTCGCGCGTGTTGAAGAACGTCGGTTCAAGACCCGCCAGCGCCGTTTGAGCGGTCGGAACCTCGAGCTGGTATAGGCCGAACGTCAGGTCTGTAAAGGTATAGTCGCCGTTCGCGTCGGTGACCTGCTGATCGATCAACGTCTCGAAACTGCCGTTCTGCTCGGTGTCTTGGCGCAGGATGATGTCGACGCCCGGCAGGCCCGGTTCGCCGAACTCAATGCCGCCGTTGGGGTTGACCAACTCATTGAAAATCTTGCCGGTGAACGTCGCGGGCGGTGTAGTGTTGACAATGGTCACCGTTGCGGAATCTGGAGCGCCGACGGTGTACGCCGCATCAGGATCGATCGTGACAATCACCTGTTCGTCCGGGTCGAAGACGTTGTCGAAGAACGACGTCACGGTCAGTGTGGCGCTCGACTGGCCGTCTGGGATCACAATCGAGTCGCCGAGCACTGCGTAGTCGAGCCCCGGCGTCGCGTCGCCGCTCTCCGTGAAGTCGATCGTCAATTCGCCGACGGTCGAGCCGGTGCGGGTGAACAGAAACTCGCCGGTGTCGGTCTCCTCGGTCGTCGAGTCGTCCGACGCGATGACGGTGACCTCCGGCAGCACGTTGTTAAAAATGAAACCGACGTCCTGCGTCAGGTCGACCTGGCCGGCGGCCAGCGGGATCGGCGCGATCGTCGGGAAACTGCCGAAGTTGCCGTCCGAGTCGCTGTCGACCGTGTCGTCGCCGCCCACGTTGGCCGGCGACTTGTCGATCGCGCCGGCCGGCGTCGTCACGAGGATGCGGTAGTCTCGCGGTGGCAAGTTCTCAAACAGGTAGTTGCCGTTTACGTCCGTTGTCGTCGTGCCGAAGATGATCGAGCCGCCGTCTTCGCGGACGCTGACCGTGACGCCCTCGATGCCCGGCTCGCCCGGGTCCTGGATGCCGTCGGCGTCGAGGTCGTTGAAGATGAAGTCGCCGATCGAGCCGGTGCCCAATCCCTCTTCGATGAGGATGCGGTAGTCTTCGACCTCGCCGTCGGGCGCCTCGCCGTCCGGGCCGAGGTCGGCCTGCGTGCTGATTCGGATGCGCGCGAACGTGTTGCCCAGCAGCGCGGTTTCAGGCACGTCAAATCCGGTGCCCGAGCCGCCGGGGTTGATCGCGAAGTTGGTAAACACACGCTCGCCGCCCGGCATGGTGGAAGACACGTCGTTGAACACACCGTCCTGGTTGAAGTCGACCCACATCTGGATCAGGCCGCTGGCGCTGGAGTCGAGGCCCACGCTGGCGCGCCGGCCGCGCAGGATGTCGGTCTGGAAGTTGATGCCGTCTTCGTCGTCGGGCGCGGCGTCGTTGTCGTCGCCCAGGCCGTCAACGCTGGGTTGCCCGTCCGCGTCAATGTCCACGCCGTCGCCCAGGTGCAGGCCACTGCCGAGGATGTGACGCGGGCCGTCGTCTGCGAGCGTGACGTTGTAGCCCAGCGTGTCGTCGGCGTCACCGAAGTCGAAATCGACCTGCGGCGCCGGCGTGACGCCGATGTCGACCGTGTCGTCGTCCTCGGCCTCGTCAACGGTGATTGTGGCCGTGCGGTTCGTGCCCAGCAGGTCGCTGTCGGTTGCGTCGTTACCGCCCTGGTCGGCCGGCGAGATTGTCGCGCCCGCGGGCAGCGTCGCCTGGTCGATCGAAATCAGGTAGTCGCCGGGCGTGAGGTTGTCGAACAGGTACGCGCCGTTCGCGTCGGTCGTGTCGGTGTCGAGCAACGCGTCGGTGTTGGCGTCGCGCAGTTGCACGTCGACGCCGGCCAACCCGGTCTCGCCGCCGTCCTGGATGCCGTCGCCGTCCGTGTCGTCGAACACGAAGTCACCGATCGAGCCGGGCTGTTGCGCGGGCTGGAAGATGTCGACCTCCCAGCCGATGTCGTTCAGCACCGCCAGGTCGAGGCGGGTCAACTCCTTTCGCGTGCCTTGCAATAGATCGGGGTCCAACACCGCTTCCTGAGGCGTGCCGCCAATCGTCTCGCTCATTTGGCCTGGAGCAAAGTGGGAGGCGTCCGGCATCGACACGTTCTCGCCGGGTCCCAGGCCGAGTTCATTGCGCGCCGAATCGCCGGTGAAGAAGTACGGTCCAGGCGTCGGCGGCTGCGGCGTGATGAGTGCCGTAAATGAATCCGACGTGCCGAATCCGAATCCGAACGCGTGGACCACTTCGTGTACAGCCACGGACCAGAAGTCATTCAGGCCGGGACCGAGGCCGTTGGTATCCTCACCAAAGAACCAGTTCGCACTCGCGTCGAAACGGATCTGCCCGCCCCAGTTGCCGAAGTCGGTCGCGGGCGTGTCCACCGCGCCGGCCTGCCCCCGACCGTTGAGCAGATCGAAAAAGTCCTGCCCGCCCGACGCCGAGTTGCCGCCCGGCCCGCCGGTGCCCAAAGAGCCAAGTCCCGCCACGGCGCCCGCGTAAAAAATGATTTCGTTGGTCGCGACCAGCAGATCGGTAATCGTTTCAAGGTTCCCGGTCGAGGGGTTATCGAACCGCGCGTCCCACGTGTTGTTCGGGAACTGGCCTGAGAAGTTCTCCGCATCGATGCCCGCGTAATCGTCGTCCTGGAGATGCGTCGCAACGGCATCACCCGCCGACTGAATCAGGTCGCGGCGAGGTTCCGGGTCGAAGAAGCCGGACGTGTCGAAGTCGAAGTTGAAGTGGATGACGATACCGTTGGCCGTATAGCCCGCGTCGAAGTCGGCGCTTGGGTTGCCGTTGTTGAGCACGACGTTCGGCGATCGACGTGTCGACGTGTTCGCGTCCGAGTCGACCGCGTCGCTGCCAACGTCCTGTTGCACGAGGTCGTACCGGTTGTTCGGCGGTGTGAACTCGACGAAGTACGTGTCGTCTTCGAGGTTGTCGAACGAGTATTCACCGTCGGAATTCGTCGTGGTGGTCAGGAACGGGTTGACGGTGTCCGACGTCTTGAATAATTCGACGGTCACGCCGCGGATGCCGTGCTCGCCGGCCGGCGTGCCGACGTTGTCCTGCATGTCGTTTTCGCGGGCGTCCATCCACGCGAAGCCGGTGATCTGGTTCGTGCCCATCGGCAGCGGCTGATTGCCGAAGTCGTTGTCGGCCGACGTCTCGCCCGCCGCGATCGTGATGTCGTAAAACCCGCTGCCCGGTTCGGTCTGCGTGAAGCCGGCCTGCTGCACTTCGCGCACGCGGTAGGTGTCGGGGACGAGGCCTGTGAATGCGTAGTCGCCGTTGGCGTCGGTCACGACCCGCGGCTCGCTCGTGTCGAGCACGCCGTCGTTATCGCCGTCGAGATAGATCGTGAAACCCTGCAGGCCGAGTTCGCCGCCGTCCTGCGTGCCGTCGCCGTCGTCGTCGGAATACTTCGTGCCGCTGATCGTCGCCAGGTCGATGATCGGCGCGACGTCGTCAAGGTCTTGCTCGACGAAGGAGATGCCCAGTCCGTTGCCGTCGGACGGTGCGGGGTCGGTCGCGACCACGCCGCCGGTGACCAGGCCGGTCGCTTTGTAGTCGAGCAGCAACAGGTGGCCGGTGTTGACCGCTACCAGCGCGTGGCCCTGCCCGTCGGTCACGCCCTGGTCGAAGACGTTCAGCTCGATGCCGGTGTCGAAGTTGTTGATCGGGTTGCCGAAGATCGTGCCGTTGGCCAGCAGCGTCGCGCTGCCGTCGAGGCCGGTCAGGTTGTTCAGGATCCCGGACAGGTCAAGCGTGGCCTTGAGTGACGGTGCGTCCGGGTTGCTGATATCGATCTGTGCGATGTGTCGTCGGCCGAACAAGATCAGGTCGCCCGTGAACGGGTCGAACACGATCGAGTGGGCATACGGCAGGTTGTCGCCGATGCCGCCGCCCAGGTCGATGCGCGTGGTGACGCCCGTGCTCAGGTCGAGGATGCCGAAAAAGCCGTCGTTGTCGGTCGCGTCACCGCCGTCGCGGTCGCTGCTCGTGTAGTACGTTCTGCCGTTGCCAAACGCGATCTGCGTGATCTCCGTGTCGTCGCCCGTGATCGCCTGGCTGTTGATCACCGTGCCGAAGTTGACCGACACCTCGGTCAGCAACGACCCGGGCTGCTGGGTCGTCCAGACCTTCTGCCCCGAAGGGTCGAGCGTGACGTGCAGCGACTCGTTGCCCGGGATGACGGCCGTCTGAATGCCGCCGCCGGCGACGGGAACCTTATGGATCTCGCCGTTGATCGCGCCGCCGACGATGACGTCCTGCTGGTCGGGCGTCAGCACGATGCCGTCCGCCCCGTTGAGCTGCGCGATGGCCGTGTCGTTGGACACGGTGATCTGATTCGTCGCGTCGTCGTAGCTGTATGTAATTCGCCGGACGTTATCGACACCGTCAAACGCCAGCGGAGCCGGTCGACCGGTCATGTCGAAGTTGGCGACGCTTTCTTCAACCGTCTCTTCAAGGTGGTTGGTAAACGTCGTATAGAACAGGTCGCCGCCGAACACGGTCAGCAGGACGCGGCTCTCGAGCGGTTCGACCCGCACAGCCGGCAGGTCGTGGCGGGGCGGGCGGCGTCGCTTCTGGCTTTGTCGGCGGGCCTGATTTTGAAGTCGGCGTTGCTTGAACCAGCGTGTAAACGACGTCATGACTGAAGACTCCCTTCGCGGATGATGGCCGCGGTCCGTCCGTTCAAAGAAGCGAGCACCGGTGCCCGACGAGTGTCGGTAGCGGTCCAGTCGTTACGGCGAAGAGACCCGTCGAAGTGTTGCGTTTCTCGGCCCCTGTCGTCGATCCGAAGACCGTGTTGAAGTATACCGGGGTCGCACGCCCGCTGCGCGGCGTGGGCGTGCCCAAGACCACTCAGGTTTTCCACATGCGCGCGACGCTGAGGTCAATTCGAGTCGGCCGCGACGTATTCCCGCAGGGCATTTGTATCGCCATTACGAAGCAGGTCTTTCAACGTCGGGGTAAACGCCCAGAGTTGCGGCGAATCGGACAGGTCGAGCGCGAGCCGGGCGGTGACGGCTTGTTGCAAACGGTCGATGCCCAGTCCGGTCAGGGCGCTGATCCGGATGGCCGGGTCGTCTTCGTTTGTCGTGGGCGAGTTGGCGTCGCACTTGTTGACGAGCGAAACGTCCGGCTCGCACGGCAGGTCGTTGGCGTCGGGCCAGTCGGTGTCTGGATCGCGCATGGCGATGAGGACGTCGGCCGACGCAACGACCTGTTGTGCCAGTTCGATGGCTTCGGTCTCGATGGGATCGTCGCTGACACGCAGGCCGGGCGTGTCGAGCCAGCGGACGGCGATGCCGCGGTGCCCGTCGCCGGTGGGCGTCAGTTCGACCAGCCCGGCGACCCAGTCGCGCGTCGTGCCTGGCAGGTCGGCCACGAGGCTGGCGCTGCGGCCGAGCAGGCGGTTGGTCAGCGTGCTCTTGCCGACGTTCGGCCGACCGACGACGACGACGGTGGGGGGGACGATCAGTCGATCAAGTTCGGCTGAACGTTGCAGCACGTCGTTGCGCTGAGTGTCGTAACCGGGTTGCGCGAGATTGGATTGCTCGATCCAATCCGACCAAAGGGTCGGCTGCGCCGCGAGCAGGTCGATGGCGGCGGGGCTGGAGGCGCGGGCGAGCGCCGCGAGCATGTCGGCTTCGAGTGGGCTGGCCGCTTCGGGGTAGACCAATCGTGCCGGCGGCGCGTCGTCGTACGACGCGCCGAGTTCGGCCAGCCGGTCGAGTAGACGCGCGACGACACGCGGCCCGCCGTGCGGCATCAGTTCGACCCAGTCGTCGCGCAGGGCAACGGCCAAACCGCGGTCGATGTCGGCGAAGTTGACGAGCCTGAGTCGACCGGGTTTCCAGGATGTCGTTTGGGTGAGTCGTTGAAGCGCGTCGATCGCGCCTTCGCCCATTAATTGAATCAGCCCGACTGCGCCGGGTGTGGGAGCCGTGACAAGAGTGACGCGCAGCTTATTCCTTTGAGAATCGATGATCGGCGCAGACTTGGATGACATCTTGAAGTCAGGTGATTGGTGCGCTTTGAATCGCTTCATCAATGTCAATGTAGGGTGGGCACTGCCCACCATGATTTGACGTCGTGTCGCTATACGAATGGGTGGGCACTGCCCACCGCACAGCGGACGGCTCGCGACATGCTATTTGCGAATCTCATCCGGCAACGCCGGTTGCATGAGCCGTTCTGACGGCAGGTTCGGCAGAAGCAGCAGGAGCGCGAGGATCAAGGGGGCGGAAGTCGGCCACCACGGCGCGCCCAGAAGGATGGCGACCAAAGCCATGAGGCCGGCCGGCTCGGCGGCGGCGAAGAAGAACAGGTTGCCGGTGAGGTAGCCGCGTGGCGTGACGGAGTTGATCTGCCAATTGGCCTTATAGACCTGCATGCGCACGAAGTAGCCGATTGGGAAGCCGACAAACACACCGGCCCATGCGAGCAAGAAGAAGAGCTGAGCGATGTCCTGCGGCAGCGCGTTCGGGTCGCGTACGAAATAGACCACCACCGCGAAGATGCCCAGGCCGGCCAGGAACGCCGACCAGAGGATCCATACGGCACGCACGGCTTGAGCGGGGGTTTGTGTGGAGTCGTTCGTCGACATGGCGATGATCGTGTTGCGGGTCAGTCGTTTGAGTCCGCGTCAGTCTCGACGGCTGTGCGGAACGTCACGAACAAGCCCCAGAGAGTCAGCTCGGGGACGATGCGGTCGATCAGGTCGTGGTCTTCGAAGAGCCACGGGGCGTCGCCGCCGGTTGCGATGACCGGCGCGAACGAGCCGAGCACCTCGGCAAACCGCTCGACCGTCTCGCGCAACATGCCTCGAAGCGCATGATAGACGCCCGCCCGCATGGCCTCGGCCGTGTTGTGGCCGACCGGTTCGACGGGGCGGTCGGCGTCGATCTTCGGGAGTGTGGCTGTGTGTTCGTGCAGGGATGCGAGCATGAGGCCTGCGCCCGGCGCGATGACGCCGCCGTGAAACGTGCCCGCGCCGTCGACCAGGTCGATGGTGATGGCTGTGCCCGCGTCGACCACGATGCACGCCTGCTTGAGCACGTCGTACGCGGCGGCGGCGTTGAGCAGGCGGTCTTCGCCGACGATCGCTTCGCGGTCGAGCTGTCGGCCGATCGGGACGGGCACGTCGCGTTCGATGCGTTTGGGATCGAGGCCGAGGCCGGTCAGCACACGCTCGACGGCCTCTGCCGCGGGCGGATTGACCGAGCCGATCAGCGTGACCGGGTCGTCGCCCACGACGGCTTCTTTCACAGTGGTCAACGCTTGACGTAGCGCGTCGTCGCCCTCGTCGTTGGTGACGACGGCGCTCTGAGTGAGCTTGTTTTCGACGAACGCGCCGATGCCCGTGCGCGTGCTGCCGATGTTGATTGCGAGCAGTGGGGGAGTCATCGGCTGATCCTAGCGCGACGTCTGTATTTAGCCGCGTCGCTTGCGACGCCGACGCGCGTAGCGTGCGACGCGGCTAAATGCGGTGCGTGCCGCGACGTTTACACCGACCAACCTGCCGATGGTTCTTTTTCGTCCTTCAGGTGTTCCCAGCACGCCTCCAGCAGGTCGTTGATGCCGTCGCCACTGGCGGCGCTGATGCGGATCGGGCGGATGCCGATGGCCTGCTCGATCAGGTCGGCCGCTGTTTCGCGGTCTCCCTCGGTCGTGAGCAGGTCGGTCTTGCTCAACGCAACGACCTGCGGTTTTTCAGCGAGGGTCTGCGAAAACGACGCGAGTTCTTCGTTGATTGTTTTGAAGTTGTCAGCCGGGTCGGAGCCGTCGGTCGGTTCGATCTCGATCAGGTGAACCAGCAGCCGCGTGCGTTCGACGTGGCGGAGGAATTGGTGGCCGAGGCCCGCGCCGGTGTGGGCGCCTTCGATCAGGCCGGGGATGTCGGCCACGACGATGCGCCGCCCACCGGGCAATTCGACGATGCCGAGGTTCGGTTCGAGAGTGGTGAACGGGTAGTCGGCGACCTTGGGCCGCGCCGCGGAGATTCGGCTGAGCAGCGTCGACTTGCCCGCGTTGGGTTTGCCGACCAGGCCGACGTCGGCGATGAGTTTCAGTTCGAGTCGCAGGCGTCGTTCTTCACCCGGTTGGCCGGGCGTCGACTCGCGGGGCACCTGATTTGTCGCGCTCTTGAAGTGCTCGTTGCCGAAGCCGCCTTTGCCGCCCTTGCAGATCACCATTTCCTGCCCTGTTTCGGCCAGGTCAACGATCAACTCGCCGGTCTCGTCGTCGTAGACGAGTGTGCCCGGCGGCAATTGGACGACGCAGTCCGCGCCGTTTCGGCCGTGCATTTGTGACCCCTGGCCGGCCTTGCCGTCTTCGGCGAACCAGTGGTGTCGGCCGGTCATGTCTAACAAGGTGTCAACGCCCCGCTCGGCCACGAGCACGACGTCGCCGCCGTCGCCGCCGTCGCCACCATTCGGCCCGCCTTTGGCGACGTACTTCTCCCGCCGGAACGACACGCAGCCCGCGCCGCCTTTGCCGCTTCGCACTTCGATGATGGCGTGGTCGATGAGCATGCGCGAAAGCAGGAGATCAGGAAAACAGGAAATGCTCTGGATTGGGCGGTGGTGGGGGACTTTAGCGGGATGGGGACGAGTGCGCGATTAACGCCTGCGGACAGCCGTCCGCAGGCTTTGTGGGTGATCCAATGATTCAAGACAAGTCGGCGCGCAACGATCGCCCGGCGTCCCTCATTTCCTGCTTTCCTGATGTCCTGTTTTACGAGGCCGCTTTGGCGGCCCGCACATGCACCTTCCGGCCCTGGAATTCGACGACACCGTCCGCCAACGCGAACAGCGTGTCGTCCTTGCCGATGCCGACCTGGTAGCCGGGCTTGAAGGGCGTGCCGCATTGGCGGACGATGATGTTGCCCGCTCGGCAGGACTGACCGCCGTACAGCTTGATCCCGCGGTACTGCGGGTTCGAGTCGCGGCCGTTCTTCGAGCTGCCTTGGCCTTTCTTATGTGCCATGGGTCACCTGCCTTGTCGGTCGGAGTGCTGCGGGTCGGTCAATCGAGCGGCAAGTATAGCCCTTGAAAAGTGGGCCGACCAGCTTCTGGATGGATGCCTGAATCGCCAAGCCACAAGCGGCGGGGGGGCGGCGGGGTACGACTCAGCCTATCCTCATGCCATGATCGAATTGGGCGTCAATATCGACCACGTCGCGACGGTTCGGCAGGCCCGCCGGACGTATGAGCCGGACCCCGTCTGGGCGGCGGTTGAGGCCCAGTTGGGCGGGGCGGACGGCATCACGATGCACCTGCGCGAGGACCGTCGACACATTCAGGACGACGACGTCGAACGCGTTCAGAAGATGTGCTACGTCAAGGTCAACCTGGAGATGGCCGCGACGCACGAGATGGTCGAGATCGCCCGGCGGGTCAAGCCGCACCTGGCCATGTTGGTGCCGGAAGGGCGGATGGAGATCACGACCGAGGGTGGGCTGGACGTCGCGGGCCACCTGGAGCAACTCAAAGATGTCGTCGGCCGGCTGAAGGACTCTGGGCTTGAGGTTTCGGCGTTTATCGACGCCGAGCCGGTGCAGATCGACGCGGCCGCCATCGCAGGATTTGGGCTTTGCGAGATTCACACGGGGCCTTATGCCCACGCATTTCACGCGGTTGGGGGCGACTTATCGAACCCTGGCCTGTCGGCTGAACTCAAGAAAGTGGGCGACGCGGGCCGACGCATCATCGAGGCAGGCATGCGTTTCAATGCCGGCCACGCGTTGAACTACCGCAACGTGTCGCCAATCGCCGCTTTGCCGGGCATCAATGAGCTGCACATCGGCCACGCCATCGTCAGCCGGGCCGTGTTCGTGGGGCTGCGCGAGGCCGTGGTTGAGATGAAGCGGCTGATGGCCAACGCGGCCAGCTAACGACCGTCGACCACAACCCCATCGATTGACATGACCGACCTCACCTCCGCGCATCGAGTCTGGCCTGTTCTGATTCTGGCGATGTTGCTGTTGCCGTTGGCCGGTTGCAAGACCACGCCGCCGGCGACTGGCGATGGCGATGGGCAGGATCGACGGGCGACGGGTGCCGACACCCCGCCCACGCCGGCCGAGTCGCGGCCGGAGCCGTTGAAGTTCACCGACGTCGTTCGGCCGAACGATCGGCTGCTTTTTGTGGGCGATGATGTCACGCAGCAGGGGTTTTATTGCCGCGGCGTCGCGTCGGCGATCATGGCGATCCGTTCACGTGACGGCGTGCGTTTTTTCAACGGTGGCAAGAACGGTGTCAAGGCGGGCGACGGCGGGCAGTGGGTGGACGAAGTGATCGCACTGTCGAAGCCCACGGTGGTGTTCATCTGCTTGGGTTTCAACGACGGGCGAAACCTGCCGGTGACAGACGAATTGAAAGCGTCGTTCCGGACGGGGCTCGCCGATGTCATCGAGCGCGCACGCGGGTACGAGTTTGTGCGTCGCGTGGTCGTGCTCAGCCCGCCGGCCACGCACCACGGCGTGGCCGATACGCGCACGCTGTTGGGTGACAACCTCCGCCTCAAAGCGCTGGCCACCGAAGCAAAAGCCGTAGCCAAGGAAAAGAACGTCGACTTCATCGATCTTTTTGACTACATGCTGGCGGTTTATGTCGAGGTCGCCCGCCTCGGCGAGGGCCCGCTTGTGTCGCAGTTCGACAAGCCGACGGAGCCGGCTCATATCCTGATCAGCAGCGCGATCCTGTGGGGCGTCGGCGTGACGCCGAAGATGATCGCGCCGGTCGGCTGGTCGCCGCTTGTCCCCAGAAAGATGGGGCATATCCGCAAGGCGTTGGCTGTCGGCAACAAGCCCGTGCTCGACCTCAACCAGGCCCAGAACAGCCGCCTGCTCTACGAAAACCTCCGTCGTTTCGACGAGGTGTTCTTCCGGCTGTGGCGGCTGGCCGACCCGTCCCGCACCGGGCCGCGGAACGACCGGTCGAAACTGGCTGTGGAAGGCGAGCGGATTTGGGTTGAACTTCAGGCCCTGTCGATTCAGATGTATGGCCATATCGAGTCGCCCCGCTGATTGGCGGTTCGACTGATGGGTGTGCAAAACAAGGGTAAAAAGCCGGTTGCGGCGGGGTTGAGGGGCGTCACCCACGGTGTTTTTGCGGCAATGATGGGGTAGAAGGCGGCGTTGGACCGGAGGTTCGAAAGTCCGCTTATCGGGCGTCGCCCCGAAATATGTGGGGCCGCCTATCTTTTGCCCCCGCCGACCGGCGGGGGGTCACTTGCAAGACCTTTTGCGATCCGTTAGACTGCCCGTCCCGCCCAGTGGGTGCGTGGCTTGGGCCGCGCTGTTGCAGACCCTAATCCGCCAGTCCACTTAGCAGCGACCTCGCTGACCTGGCAACGAGGGGTCGTGTGGCTCCCGATTACAGGAGGCATGCCTTGGTTCATCGTCGCATTCTGATCGTCGCGGTATGGTCAGTCACAGGGATGTTTTGGCTGACCGAACCCAGTGTCGCGCAGGATGCCGACCGCTCCGCCGAAGCGCTTCTGGCGCAAGGACACGCGCAGTTGCAGGCCGGCGATTATGCCGAAGCCCACGCAACGCTCAGTCGCGTGCAGGCCGAGCGGCTCTCGGCTGCCAAGCGGACCATGCTGGCCGAGCGGTTGGTCGCTGTGAAAGCCAAGTTGGCGGCATCCGCCGACGCGGAAGCCGAAGCGCTTGCGTTGGCTCAGGAAGCCGGCGCCGTTTCGCAGCCCCTCGCCGCCAAGATGCCCACGGACGTCAAAGCCGCCCAGCCGGCCGTCAAGGCCGCGCCGGCCAAGTCGGCTGGCAACGGCGCGGCGTTGGCGCAAGCCCGTCGCGACATTCAGTTGGCTGAGGTCGAGGTCGGCGTCGCCGGCGAGTTCGCTCAGGACGGTCGCGACTTCGCGGCCGCGACCAAGCTGGCCAGCGCCGAACGCCGCCTCCGCGGTGTGCAGGCCAACGGCGTGGTCCTGGGCTGGCACGACCGCCAGCGCGTGACGCAACTGCGTCGCCGCATCGGCGAATACCGCGAGCAGATGGGCGTGCAGATCGCCCAGGTCGAAAACGGCCCGATCGACGCCGCGGCGCTCGCGCAGGCGGACGGTGATGACGACGCAGGAGCTGACGCCGCCGGGGCCGACGACAAGGGTGACGAACCGGCCGCGCCGCCCGCTGACGCCGATGGCGCTGACGATGCGCCGCCCGCCGACGCGGACGACCTGATCAGCGAGGCCCAGCGTGTCCGCGTGCAGGAACTGATCGCCGAGGCCGACGCGGCCCGCGCCGCCGGTAATGTCGGTCTGGCCGTCCGTTCGCTGCGTGCGGCGGCCGCGCTCGACCCGACCAACGCCGAGGTGCAGACACGTCTCCAGGCGGCCGAGGCCGCCCGAGGCGGGGCGGTGGGCGAGAAGGAACTGCTGCCGCGATTCGTGGACGACATGGAAATCCGCCGCCAGGCGACCGAGGCCGAGTTCAAGGAACTCAAGAACCGGGCCAACAACCTGCGGGAACAGAATCGGTTCGCCGAGGCGAACGACGCGGTCCAGCAGGCCAAGCTGATCCTCGATCAGCAGCGCCGTTTCCTCCCGCCAGCGCAGTATGACCAATTGCGGGCTGACGCGACCGCGTTGGCCGCGCAGATCGACTCCGAACGGATCGAATTCGAAGAGGCCAATCGCAAGGCCATCGAGGCGGAGCGGGTCAAGGAAGCCACCGAGCGTGCCGAGCGTGCCGAGCGCGAGCGACGCGAAGAAGTGCAACGCCTGCTCCGCCGTGCCAACGACCTGCGGAAAGAGCAGCAGTACGACAAGGCGCTGGAACTGCTCGACCAGGCCCTGTTCCTCGACCCGAATAACGTCGCCGCGCAGGCCCTGCGTGACGTGATCCAGGATACGCAGGTCTTCCGCATCGCCGCGCGCAGCGTGCGTCGCCGAGCGATCGAGAATGCCCGTCAATCCGCGTTGAACATCGGCGCGACCATTGCCTTCTCCGACGTGATGGTCTACCCGTCCGATTGGCCGCAGATCACGGCCGTCCGCTTGGCCGGCCTCGACACCAGTGGTGGCGAGTCGGAAGTCAACCGCCGCACCGCCGCCGCGTTGCGCAACCCCGTGCCGATCAACTTCGAGGCCATCCGACTGTCGAACGTGATCGAGTACCTGCGTAACACGACCGGCCTGAACTTCTTCGTCAACTGGGCTGCGCTCGAGGCCGTGGGTATCGAGCGCGACACGCCGATCACTCTCCGCCTGTCGAACGTGCCGGCCGAGCAGGCCCTCCGCCTCGTGCTGGCGCAGGCCGGCTCGATCAGCGAGTTGGAGCCGATCGGCTTCTCGATCATCGAAGGCATCGTCACGGTTTCGACCGAACGCGACCTGAACCGCACGACCGACACGCGTGTCTACGACATCCGCGACCTGCTCGTGCAGGTACCCAACTTCGCCGGTGCGCCCGAGTTCGACCTGAACTCGGCCCTGTCGAACACCAGCTCCGGCGGCTCGGCCGGCCAGGGCGTTGCCCAGTCGTCAACCGACCTGTTCGGCGACGACGACACCGAAGAGAACCAACTGACCCGCGAGGAACTGATCGAGCAGATCATCACCCTCATTCAGGACACCGTCGGCGACCAGGAAGACTGGGGCGCGTACGGCGGCGAGATCGGCTCGCTCCGCGAACTCAACGGAAACCTGATCGTCAAGCAGACCCCGGAGAACCACCGCCAGGTTATTCAACTACTCGCCCAGTTGCGTGAGACCCGCGCGATCCAGATCCACATCGAGGCTCGCTTCCTGCTGGTCGACCAGAACTTCCTGGAAGAGGTCGGCGTCGACCTCGACATTCAGGTCGACAACCTCGGTGGCAAGTTCGGCCCGATCAAGCTGGCGCAGGACTCAATCAGCGTGGCCGGCCGAGCAAGCACCGGCCTGCCCGGCACGTTCGGTGCCCCGCTCGACATCGCCCCGATCGGCGCGTTCATTCCGATGGAAGGCTTCACGCCGCCCTCCGGCCGATCGCTCGACTTCAACATCTCCTTCATCGACGACTTCCAGGTCAATCTGCTGGTCCGCGCGTCCGAGCAGAACCGCCGTTCGATCAACCTGACCGCCCCGCGCGTCACGCTGTTCAACGGTCAACGGTCCAACGTCGTCATCGCCCGCCAGATCGCCTTCGTCTCCGACCTGGAGCCGATCCCCGGTGCCACGGGCTTCGACCCGACCCTGTCGGTCACGCAGTCCGGCGTCGTGCTCGACGTCGAAGCGACCGTCAGCGCCGACCGCCGATACGTGACCATGACCGCCCGGCCGAGCCTGGCGACCGTCCTTCAGCCGATCCGAACCATCCCGCAGCAGGGCACGACGACCACGACCGGCGTCGGCACCGGTCAAACGGGCGTCGGCACGGCGTTCGGCTTCATCGAAGCCCCGGAACTCGAACTGACCTCCGTCCGCACCAGCGTGAGCGTGCCGGACAAGGGCACGCTTATCATGGGCGGTCAACGCCTCGTCGCCGACGTCGAAGTCGAGGCGGGCGTCCCGATCATGTCCAAGATCCCCGTGCTCAACCGCCTGTTTACCAACCGCACGACCATCAAGGACGAGCGGACCCTGCTCGTGCTGATCAAGCCGACCGTCCTGCTCCAGAACGAGCAGGAAGACGCGCTGTTCCCGGGCCTGCTCGACAACCCGCAGCAGTACAACATCGGCCGAACGTTCGGCGCCGCCGCTGGCATCTCGTCCAGCGACTGATCCGCGACTCCCGATCAAGCGACCCCCGCACCGCCCGGCTCAGCGCCGGGCGGTTTTCTTTTCTTTGTATGGGCCGCTTGCGGCCTAGCGCTCATCACTCCGACCCCCGACCGCGCGCATAAACTTGCTCGCGATGATCGACACCCACTGCCACCTGACATACGACGGCCTCCACGAACGCATCGACGACGTGATGCAAGGCGCAGCCGACGCCGGCGTCGACCGCATGATCAGCGTCGGCACGACGCCCGACGACGCGCTCAAGGCCGTCGCCCTGGCCGAGCGGCGCGACAACGTGTTCGCAACGGTCGGCCTGCACCCGCACTACAGCGCGCAATGGCCGGACCTCGCCACGTTGGTGCAGGCGATCCAAAGGCTGTCGGCACATCCGCGGGTCGTGGCGATCGGTGAGATGGGCCTCGACCGCCACTACCCCGACCCCCCGATCGACGACCAGAAGCGCGCCTTCGCCGCGCAATTGGAAACGGTCAAGTCACTCCCCAGCGAGCCGTCCTCCAGCGAGCCGGGCCGTGTCGGCCCGGTCCTTCCAATCATCATTCACAACCGTGAAGCCACCGACGAGACCGTCGGCATGATCCGCGACAGCGGCCTGCCCGGCGACCGGTTCGTCTTTCACTGCTTCACCGGCAAAAGAGACGAACTCGACGCCGTGCTCGACCTGGGCGCGATGGTCAGCTTCACCGGCATCGTGACGTTCAAGAACGCACGCGACCTGGCCGACTGCGCCGCCCGCGTCCCCGCCGACCGCATCATGGTCGAAACCGATTCGCCATACCTCACCCCCGAGCCGCACCGCAAGGTCCGCCCGAACGAACCGCGCTACGTCCCGTACGTCGCGCGCTTCCTGGCCGAGCGCCGTGGCGTCCCGGAAGCCGAGTTTGTGAAACAGGTCGACGCAAACGCCGAGCGTTTCTTTGGGTTGGTGTAAGAAAGGGATTAGGAGTCGACCGCGGCTGATTTGGTGGGTGCCACTGGCGGCTTGTCCGCCAGTGTGATGACCGTACCGCAAGAGCACTGGCGGACAAGCCGCCAGTGGCACCCGAGTGGAAACCCACTTTTCAACATGCGGCCAGGTACTAGGGACGAGCCACGTGCGACGAGGGATTTGTTCGACTGCGACACGGTCTTGTGTTTGGATCTCCCCCTTGTGGCTCGTCGCTCGTCCCTATTGCCTTCTTACCGGTCAAATCAAACCCTTGATCGGGTCCGCGTGGTACAGGTAATGCGGCCGTTCGAGTTGGTCGTACCACGCAACCGACTTGGGCAGCCCAAGTGCGCGATAGATCGTCGCGGCCATGTTCTCCGGCCGTTGCGGGTCGCGGGCCGGGTGCCCGCCGACCTTGTCCGACGCGCCGATCACGTTTCCGCCCTTGACGCCGCCGCCGGCGAAGAAAACGGTCTGCACGGCACCCCAGTGGTCACGGCCGGGCAGCTTGGCGTTGGGGATCTTAAACACCTTCGGCGTTCGGCCGAACTCGCTGCCCATCACGATCAGCGTGTCGTCGAGCAGCCCGCGCGAATCCAGGTCGTCCAGCAGAGCGCTGACAGCCATGTCCATCGGCGGCAGCAGGTGGTTCTTGAGGTTGGGGAACGCGCCCTGGTGCGTGTCCCACGTCTCGTTGTTCCCCAGATTGACCTGCACCAGGTTCACGCCCGACTCGACCAGTCGCCGGGCCAGCAGCAACGACCAGCCGAAGCTGTTTCGGCCGTACCGGTCCAGCCATTTCGGATCGACCTTTTCCAGGTCGAACGCGTCGTGCACCTTGCCGTCCAACAGCAGCGAAAACGCCGCCTGCCGGTAGCGGTCGAATGTCTCGTCCTTGATCGCGCTGTCGAGCGCTCGCCGTTGTTTGTCGATCACGTCACGCAACGCGACCCGCCTGCGCACGCGCTGTTTGTTGACACTCTCCGGCAGGTCGAAGTGGGGGGCCTGGAACTTGACCCGCGGGTCGACGAGTTTGCCCTTGGCGTGGTGGAACAGGTGCGTCGGGAACGCGCCGTAGTGCTCGGGGTGGTAGGGCGACATCTCGACGAACCACGGGTCCCGCCGCTTGCCCATCAGCCCGGCGAACTGACCGGGGATGACCCGGCCGGTGCGGTGCACGATCTTGTCCGGCAGGACGAGCGCGGGCGGGAGGTTGCCGCGCCGCGCGCGTTGGTCGGCCGACAGGACGCGCGGCAGTGCGTCGTTGGCCAGCGCGGCGATGCTCGGCCAATCGGTCGGCATCGGCTTGCGCGCGTCGAAGTCGCGCGGCTTGGGCGTCCGCCCGGTCAGCATGACCATGTGGCCTTCGGAGTGTTCGTTGTAGGGGTGCGTCAGCGATCGACACAACGCCCACTTTTCGGATCGTTGCGCGAGCATTGGCAGGTGTTCGCAGATGTGCAGCCCGGGCGTATTCGTCTTGATGGGTGAAAACTCACCGCGCAACTCGGCCGGCGCGTCCGGCTTCATGTCGAAGCTCTCATGCTGCGCCAACCCGCCGGACAGGAAGATGTAAATCACCGATTTGGCCCGCCGCCCGGCCGTCGCGCCTGCGGCCTCGGCCGCGCGCAACGCGGCGACGTGGTTCATCCCCATGCCCAGCAGCCCGACCGCGCCGGCCTGGATCATCGCCCGCCGGGTGACGGGCCGGGGATGGGGCAGGTTCTGTTTGACGCGTCGCGGGTGGGACATGGGTCGGCTCCGACGTGACTCCTTTATCATACCATCGACACACGCCCGGTTCAGGCTTCGCGATGTGGTGACGCCCGTCGCTTCAAAGGACGAAACATGGCTCAAGTCACAGTGCAACGCCACATCGCCGCACCGGTCGACCGCGTCTTTCAGGCTGTCGCCCACATCGAGAACTTCGCCAAGGCCGTGCCGCAGATCTCCAACGTCGAGTTCCTGACGGAGTCGCACGTCGGCGTCGGCACCCGTTTCCGCGAGACGCGCGTCATGCACGGCAAGGAAGCGTCGACGGAGTTGGAGGTGACTGAGTACGAGCCGAACGACCGCGTCCGCCTCGTGGCCGACAGCCACGGCACGGTCTGGGACACGGTGTTCACCGTCAAGCCGGCCAACGGCGGGACCGACCTGGAAATGGTCATGGACGCGAAGGCCTACAAGCTGTTGGCCAAGCTGATGAACCCGCTGGTGTGCAGGATGATCAGCAAGTACGTCGCGGCCGACATGGACGCGGTGAAGGCGTATTGCGAAGGTGATTCGGACGATGCGACGCAGTCAACATCGGTGTGATACACAATCACACGATTAAGACGTAAGGCACTTGCATGACGAACCTGCTGTTGTTGTTTTCGATTGCGGCGATGACCGCACCGCCGACGCCGACCGAGACTCGGCCGATCGATCTATACCCCGGCACGCAGGTCGTTTTCGCCGACGTCGCCGAAGGCCGACGTGTGCTGGCGACGCGCGACGACTATGTCAAGGCGCTCAGCCCGTTCGACCGCGCCGCGAAGTTGCAGGTCGCGGGGCCGGTCGACGAGAAACAATTCACCGACCACTTCAAGAAACAAGTGCAGCCTTGGACGGCCGAGGAGCGGGCGAAGTTGACGAACGTGGTCAACGGCGTGCGCCCATTGCTGAATGGGCTGCGACCGGTCTTGCCCAAACGCGTCCTGATGATTAAGACGACTGGCCAGGAGGAAGGCCGTGCCGCGTACACGCGTGGCGACGCGATCGTCCTGCCGCAGCGCATGGTCAATCGCGGTGAACAGGGCTTGCAGCGGTTGTTTCTGCACGAGTTGTTCCACGTGCTTTCGCGACACCTGGCCAAGACGGACCGCAAGCGGCACGACGCGTTGTACAAAGTCGTTGGCTTCGAGCGTTGCCAGCCGATCGCGTTGCCCAAGCAACTCGCGCACCGCAAGATCACGAACCCCGACGCGCCGTTGATGGAGCACGTCCTGCCCATCGAGCATGACGGGCGCGAAACGCACATCGTCCCCATCCTGTACGCGAACGTCGAACGCTACGACCCGAAGGTCGGCGGCACGTTCTTTCGACACATGGTGTTCCGCTTGATGGTTGTCGAACGCGCGGGCGAAAAGTGGCAGGCGCAGATCAAGGACGGCGAACCCGTGCTGCTCGACCCGCGAAAGACACCGGGTTACTTCGAAAAGATCGGGCGCAACACCAAGTACATCATCCACCCCGAAGAGGTGTTGGCTGACAACTTCGTCCTGACGGTGCGCGGAGCGAAGGACGTGCCGACACCGCGGGTCGTCGACGGTGTGCGCGCGATCTTATTCAAGCGAGACGGTACGGATTAGCGTTGTATGGCCCGGTCGCCAATAGTTCGGTGCTAGAATGACAGAAGTCTGACGCGGTCCATTAACACAGGTACGTTTGATGAGCGACCTGCACGCCAATCAAGCTGTCGCCGATCACATCTGCCGCCATTTTGAGTGGCAGGGGTCAACCTTTCAACCGGGCCAGTGTGTCGCGTTGCTGAAAGGTGAGGTCGTGGCCGTCGCCGAGTCACTCGACGATGCGCTGGCGGCGCTGCGGGCCATTGAACCCGACCCGGCCAAGGGGATGGTGCTCGAAGTGGCCGTGCCGGTAACGGATGTCGTGCGCGGGGTGTGCGGGGGGCGCGGATGCCGATAGCCCGGTTCCTGAGTCGCGATGAATGCGATGTCGTGATTGTGGAGTTGGAACGGGCAACCGGCGGCGCCGTCGCGATGCACTTGTTGGTCGATTCCGGGTTTACCGGCCAAAGTGCGATGGTGCTGTCAAATCGACACGAGGACGTGTTTCTGGCCCCGTTTCCCGAGGCTGAATCAGTGGGGGCGTTGTCAGGTCCGCAACGTCGCGCCCTGGTCAATTGCCTCATTCCCGAGTTGGGTTTTCGTCGGGCATTGATTGCGATCGTCGCGCCGCTGGAAGGTCTTGCGCTCCCTGAAGGCGTCGATGGCATCGTGGGGCTGCGTTTCCTGCGGATGTTTGCCCAATGGGGAGCAGAACGGTTGCGAAATGGTGAATGGCGGTTTGTGTTGCGAACTGATGAAACAGTTGGGTGAACGCACCATCACCAAACGGCTCGTCGGCGGACCACCTAGAAAGAACTGGTTACAGATCGATCACCGCTGAGCCGCCTTCTTGTCACCCTCCGGCTCGGCCGGCGGGTCGAAGGTCGCGACGGACTGTCCGTTGTTCAGGTCCCACACTCGGACGACGCTGTCCTGTCCGCCGGCAATGCCGTACCGGCCGTCGGGTGTGATATCGACGCTGTGCACGAAGTCTTTCGCGCCGCTGTACGAGCGGACATTGCCGCCGTTGTCACGGATGCGGCGGACCTGGCTGTCGCCCGCGCCGACGAAAAACTCAGTTGACGTGCCGATGAAGTGGACGCCGGTGACCTCCTTCTTGAAGCCGGTGACGGTCTTGATCTGTTCGCCGGTCAGGAAGTTCCAGACCTTGATCGCCTGGTCCGCGCCGGTGCTGACGAGTTGTCGGCCGTTGTACGCCCAACTCACGCCCAGCACGTGGTGCGTGTGGCCTTCGAACGACCGCACGAACTTGACGTCGGCCAGGTCGGTCACGTTCCACGTCTTGACGAATTTGTCGGCTGCGCTGGAGGCGAGGAACTTACCGTCGCGCGAGAAGTCGAGGCTGAACACCGTGTCGCTGTGCGCGTCCTTGACGCCGTAGACTAACGAGCCGTTATCGACGTTCCAGAGTTTGACCTCACCGGTGCGCGACGGGATGCCGCCGCCGGTGGCCAACACCTGGCCGTTGGGGTGGAAGGCCAGGGCGATGACGCGGTCTTCCAGGGGTGAGTCGGCGATCGAGCCGGGCGCGGCGCCGATCGTGCGCGCCAGCGTCCAGCCGGCGTTCGGGTCGTACGCGGTCGGCTTGGCATCGGCGCCGGCGGCGAGCAGGCCGGTGGCGCTGGCGATCAACACGCTGATGGGCGAGGGCTGGGCTGAGGGTCGGATGGCGTCGCCGAACGCGCCGCTGTCGGCCGCGTACAGGTGAATCACGCCCTGGTCGCCGGCGACGGCCAGCGTCTTGCCGTCGGCGCTGAACGTGACGGCCTTGAGCGGTTTCTGAGCCGCGGTGGCGGTCTCTTTAGCGGCGGCGACAGACGCTTCGACGTTTTTGACGGTTTCGTCGGCCGCCTTCTGGTCGGCCTGCGCGGCGGTGAGCTTATCGGCCGCTCTCTTTTGAGCGCCTTGCGACGTCTTGATCGCGTTCTCGGCTGACCGCTTCTGCGCCTCGGCGCTGGTCAACTCGTTTTGCGCTTTCTCGAACGGGGCTTTGAGTTTGTTGACGTCGTTCTGCGCGGTGTTCTTGGCGTTGTTCGTGTCGGTGAAGGTCTTGTTCGCGGCGGTGAGCGCCGTGTTTGCGTCGGCGAGTTTCTTGTTCGCCGCGTCGGACGCGGCCTTGGCCTTGTCGAACTCGCCCTTGGCTGCGGCGAGTTTGGCTTCGGCGTCGGTCTTCGTCTTGGTCACGGCGGCCAGTGTGGCGTCGGCTTGCTTGAGTTTGGTGTCGGCGGCGGTTTGCGCCTGCTTCGCGGTCGCGAGCGCGGCGTCGGCCTGCTTCTGTTTGGCGACGGCCTGGTCGGCGGCGGTTTTAGCCTGCTGAGCGGCCTGCGCTAACGCCTGGTCGTCCTTCTTCGCGTCGGCGGCCTTTTGCGCGTCGGCCGCGGCTTTGGCCTTGGCTTCGGCGTCGGCCTTCGCGTCGTCCGCGGCTTTCTGCGCGGCGGCGGTCTTGTCCGCCGCGCCCTTGGCGGTCTGCGCTTCGCGGTCGCGCGCGGTCTTCTTGCTGTTGAAGTCGGCGACGACCTTGTTCACGGCGTTCTGCTGCGCGCTCATTGCCTGCTGCTTCTGCTGCGTCGTCGCGGCGAGCTTCTTGTAAGCCTCGTCGGCCGACTTACGCGCGGCGTCCGCCGCCTTCTTGGCCTCGTCCGCCTTGGCCAGCTTGGCCGTCGATTCGGTCAGCCGCTTGTTGGCGTCGTCCCACTTCGGCTTGGTGTCGTTGAAGACCTTCTGCTTTTCGCCCAGCGTCTTCATGGCCGCGGCGTGCGCGTCCATCGCTTTCTTGACGGCGTCGTCCTCGGCCTTCTTACGCTTCGTCGCGTTGTCGACGGTCGTCTTGTGATAGTTGATCTCGCTCTTGACAAACGCGAGATGCCGCTCAAGGTCGGCCACCTGCCGCGCGGCGTCCGGGTCGCCCTTCAGTTCCTTGACCTGCTGCCCGTTGTCGGACCGCCAAAGCTTCGCGACGTTGTTCGCGCAGGCCGAGGCGAAGCGCGAGCCGTCGGCGTTCACCGCCACGTCGGTCACCGGCCCGCCGCAGTTGTATTGACGGACCTGCCGACCGTTGGTGGCGTCGAAGTGGCGCATCGTGGCGTCCGGGCTGCCGGAGACGAACTGCGTGTCGGCGTTCGGCAGCGTCGCCAGCGCGACGACGGGTTGGCTGTGGCCGGCGATCTCGCGCAGCGGCTTCGGCCCTTCTGGCTTGGCCTCGCCTTCTTTCGCGGCCTCGTCTTTCGTCGGCTCCGGCTTGGCGGCGGTGTCCCAGATGCGGATCGTGTTGTCCCCGCCTGCTGAGGCAATCCACGCGCCGCCCTTCAGCGGCGTCACCGCCGAAACGACCTGCGGCGTGGCGACGGAGAAGACCTGCTTCTTGTCAGCAAGGGTCCAGACACGCGCGGTCTTGTCGTCGCCGCCTGAAACGACCTTGGCGGAGTCGAGCGTGAACTTGACGCTGTTGACCGGGCCGGCGTGTCCCTTCAACTCGCCGGCAGGCTTGCCGTCGGCCGCGTTGAAGATGCGGATCACGCCGTCGTCGCCGGCCGTGGCGATCCACTTGCCGTCACGGCTCGCATCCGCCGCGCGGACTTTGGTGACCGACAACTCAAACTTCCGCGGCGCGGTTGGCCGCTTCCACAGTTTGACCACGCGGTACCCGCCCGATGCGAGCATCGAGCCGTCGGGGCTGAAGCGCAGCGACTGCACGAAGTCGAGATGGGCCGTGCCTGGCTTGAACGACTTGTCCAGCTTGAGCAGGTTCGGGTCGGTCAGCCGGGTGACCAGGCGTTTCGTGGGCAAGTGATAGATAAAGATCTGATTCGCCCGGCCGGCCGCGATGTAACGTCCGTCTGGCGAGACGGCGACGGCGTAGATGGCTTTGAGCCCCGAAGGCAGCGGCTGCCAATCGACCGGGCCGCGCCCGCCCTTGACCTCACCCTTGGCGCCCTGATCGATCCAAAGTTTGAGCAGCGCCAGTTGTTCCGGTGTCAGGTTCTTCGCGCCGACCTTGTTCTTGCTCGGCGGCATGTACGGCTTTTCGACGCGCATCGCGGCGCGGAGCAGCAGGCTCTTCATCGCGTCGCCGGGTTTGACCACGTCGCCGGACTCGCCGCCAAGCGCGATGGTCTGCGGCGTTTCGAGGACCAGGTCGGCGTCGGCGTCGGCCTCATTGTGGCAGGCCAGGCAGTTGCTCTTGAGAAACGGCAGGATCTCGCGCTCGAAATCGACCGGGTCCGTCCGCTTAAGATCGGCGATCGGCAGGCCCTTCGGCTGGGCGTGGATGACGCTCGGCGACATGGCCGAGGACACGGCCAGCAGCAGGGCAACAAGGACAGCGGTTCGGCGGGGGCTACACGTCGAGCGATTCATGGTCGTTCCTCGGGTCGGCGTCGCGTGGAGATTGCCTAAGCCCTTATGGTAGGGGCGTTTCGGCCGGTCACCGACGGTCCGTGTCGGTTGGATGATGATTGAGGTTGAGGCTCGCGCGGTTTCGTCCGGGCGGGCCCCAATGACGCAAGTTGTTACAACCACGTTAATTGCGGACCTCGCCGTGTCGGTACAATGCTGCGAACCGCGCCCCAATCAGGAATCAGCCCGATGACACGCATACCCGCCCTTTTGCTCGCACTCTGCTTCGTTGTCACCTTGATGGTATCGGCCGATGCCGCCGAGCCCGCCTTCAAGACGACCCGCCTGACGGACAAGTTCTACAGCGAGGGCGCCCACTTCGGCGACTTCAACCGCGACGGCAAGGGCGACATCGTGTCCGGCCCGTTCCTCTACTTCGGCCCGGACTTCAAGCACAAAGACTGGATCTACGAGCCGAAGGAATACGAACCGACCAAGTACAGCCACAACTTCCTGACCTTCACCTATGACATGAATAGTGACGGTTGGCTCGACGTGATCCAGGTGGGTTGGCCGGGCAAAGAGACGGTGTGGTACGAGAACCCGGGTGACCGTTTGTCCAAGACCGCCGCGGTGAAGGGATGGAACAAGCACGTCATGCTGGCGGTGACCGACAGCGAGTCGCCCTGTTTCTCCGACGTGACCGGCGACGGCAAGCCGGAGTTGATCTGCATGTCGGGCGGGTTCCTTGGCTACGCCGAGGCCGACTGGAAGCAACCGACCAAGGTGTGGACGTTCCGACGGGCCTCGAACAAAGGGCCATACCAGCGCTACACGCACGGCATCGGCTTCGGCGATGTGAACAACGACGGCCGCGTCGACCTGCTCGAAGCGCGCGGGTGGTGGGAACAGCCCAAAGACTGGGACGGCAAGACGCCGTGGAAGCATCACCAGGTCGGCTTCTCACGCAAACTCCGCGGTGGCGCGCAGATGTACGCTTACGACATCGACGGTGACGGCGACAGCGACGTCATCACCAGCCTCGACGGTCACGGGTACGGCCTGTCGTGGTTCGAGCAGGTCAAAGGCGAAGACGGCAAGGCGACTTTTAGGGAACACGTCATCACCGGGTCGAAGCCGGAGAACAATGGGTGGGGTGTCAAGTTCAGCCAGATCCACGCGATCGACCTGGTCGACATGGACGGTGACGGGCTGAAGGACATCATCACCGGCAAGCGCTTCTGGGCGCACGGCCCCAAAGGCGACGCCGAGCCGAACGCGCCGGCCGTGCTGTATTGGTTCAAGCTGAGACGCAACGGCTCGCGCAAGAAGGGCGGGCCGGTGTCCGTCGACTTCGTCCCGCATCTGATCCACAACGACTCCGGTGTCGGCACGCAAGTCATCGCCGGCGACATCAACGGCGACGGCAAGCCCGACGTCGTGGTGGGGAACAAGAAGGGGACGTTCGTTCACCTGCGCGTGGACGGTAAGGCGGCGGGCGAATGAGCGACCGATTGATCTTGGTTATCGTCAGGTAGCCATGTGGTATCAATGCAAGGGTTGCGATTACGCTGAAGCAAGGGGTTGTCTTCCAACAGTCACTTGTGGGATCTACATGTTCCTATTGATCGGCGTGGCGTCCGTCATGGTCACCGCCCTTGTCCGCGTGGTGTTTCCCAACGGTCTTGGATGGTGGTGGCTGTTGGTGATCCCGGCGATTCCTGTGTTGGGCGTCATGGGTGGCTTCGTCTTGGACGTTTTTTTGGCGGCGATTGAGTACCTGGCTTTCTGTTGGCGTCGTTGTCCGCAATGCCAGTGTCGTCGTTGGTCGTTTGGTTTTACTCGCGGCTTTGGTTTGTAGGACGCTGGGTGCCTGTGAATAAGCGAAGCGTTTCATGGTGTTGATTGTCCAATGCCGTGAAACGCTTCGCTTATTCACAAGCACCCGCGATCGGGTGGGCTAAGTGGGCGTCCGATATGTCGCTGCTGCTGAATTCCCCATGTGGTTGCACGGTCATTGCCGATATCAATGTCACACCCGCGACCTGCTCAGCAACTCGCATCAGGCCGACCTCGGCTACCTTGGGTACCGGAGCAACGTGTCGCGGGTTTTTACATGCGCTCATGCGAGTCGATGGGTAGTGGGGCAGACATTTCTGTCTGCCGTTCAGTCAACAGGCAGACAGGAATGTCTGCCTCACTTGGTAGGAGCGCTAAGCCGCAAGCGGCTGCAACAAGACCACGACGTGACACGCGATTGCGCGGTTCTCGCCCAGCGCGTCGACCTTTTCGTGCGTCTTGCCCTTCACATTCACCTGCGACACGTCGCAGCCGAGCAGCGACGCGAGGCTGGCCTTGATCGTGTCCTTGTGCGGGCTGAGTTTGGGCCGTTGCAGGACGACGGTGATGTCGATGTTGCCAATCGTGTAGCCCGCGTCGCGCATGCGTTGCGCGGCGGCCTCGACGAACACGCGTGAGTCCGCGCCCTTCCACTTCGGGTCATTGTCGGGGAAGAGTTGGCCGATGTCGTCCTGGCCGAGCGCCCCGAGCACGGCGTCAGTCACGGCGTGATAGACGACGTCCCCATCGGAGTGCGCATCGCAGCCGCGGTCGTGGTCGAGCTTGACGCCGCCGACGATCAGGTCGTGACCGGGTTCGAGCCGGTGCAGGTCGAAGCCGTGGCCGATGCGGGTCATGGGGTCGTCCTGAGTGTTGATTAACCGCGGATGTCGCGGATAGCACGGATGAGAAGAAAGACTTGCCTTAAGCGTAGGGTGGGCACTGCCCACCATCGATTGTCGTTGCGTCACCGCGGAACGTGGTGGGCAGTGCCCACCCTACGTCGGAATCAAACCGACTCTGACGATCCTCCCGCACGATCTCCCTCATGGCTTCCTGCCTTCCTGGCCTCCTGCTAATCGTTGCGGCACTGTTACCCAATCGCGTGTCACCGCAGGCCGTACTCTTTGAGCTTGCGGTAGAGCGTGCGTTCGCCGATGCCGAGCATCTTGGCCGTGGCCTCACGGTTGCCCGTGTTGGCCCGCAGCGCTTCGCGGATGGCCTGCTTTTCGATCTGGTCGAGGCTCAGGCCCGTCAGCGAGCCGACGCCGCGCGACGGCGACTCTTCGCCGGACGCGAAGCGCACCTCGTGCGGCACGTCGTTCAGCGTGATCTGATTTGCTTGTGTCACCAGCACGAGGTTCTGCACGACGTTGATTAGCTCGCGGACGTTGCCCGGCCAATCGTAACGCATCAACGCCTGCATCGCGTCGTCTTCGACGGTGACCGGGTCGCGGTTGAGCCGTTGCGTGAAGCCGTTGACGTAATGCCTCACGAGCAGCGGCACGTCCTCACGACGGTCGCGCAGCGCGGGCACTTCGATCAGCGCGCCGCGGATGCGGAAGAACAGGTCTTCGCGGAACTTGTCTTCCTTGACGAACTGTTGCAGGTTGCGGTTGGTCGCGCTGATGAGTCGCACGTCGACGTGCTGCGGGGCGTTCGACCCGACGCGGACGACCTCGCCGCTTTCGAGCACGCGCAGCAGCTTGGCCTGCATCGGCGTGGGCATGTCGCCAATCTCGTCGAGAAACAGCGTGCCGCCGTCGGCGTACTCGAACACGCCTTCGCGGTCGCGGGACGCGTCGGTGAACGCGCCCTTCATGTGGCCGAACAGTTCGCTCTCGAGGATCGACTCGCTCAGCCCGGCGCAGTTCAATGGCTTGAAGACTTTCTTGGCGCGCGGCGAGTTGTTGTGGATCGCCTGCGCGACCAATTCCTTGCCCGTGCCGGACTCGCCCGTGATCAGCACGGGGATGTCGCTGGGCGCGACCTGTCGGATCTGCGTCAGCACGCGCTGGATCGCCTGGCTCACGCCGATGATGCCTTCCAGGCCAAACCGCTCATCGACCTGCTGCCGCAGGGCCTGGTTCTCGCCGCGGAGCATGACCTGTTCGATCGCGCGCTGGCAGAGGTTGCGGAAGACGTCCAGGTCCAGCGGCTTTTCGATGAAGTCGTATGCGCCGCCGCGCAGCGCCTTTTTGGCTGTGGGCACGTCGCCGTGCGCGGTAACCATGACCGTCTCGGCGTTGGTCTGGAATTGCTGCGCCGCTTCGAGCACGGCGATGCCGTCTTCCTCGCCGGTCATCTTGAGGTCGGTCACGACCAGGTCGAACAGGCCGTGCTTCAACTCGTCCTGCGCTGACGGCAGGTCGTGGACGACGGTGCAGACGTGGCCCATCCGTTGGAGCGCCTCGGCCATGACGTCGGCGTGGGCTTCCTCGTCGTCGACGACGAGGACCTGGGCGCTGGGTTGTTCCGGTTCGGTCGTCATGGGGGCAGATTGTTGAGGTGCGGGCGGGTGGGGTCAATTCGACACAGGCGTGTCGAACGCGCCGTCGCGCATATGCAGCACGCGCTGGGCCCGGTCGGCAGCGGCTGAGTCATGCGTGACCAGCAGCACGGCCCCGCCGTTCTGGGCGAACTGCGAAAGGGCGTCGAGGACGACGGCCGCGTTGTCCGGGTCGAGGTTGCCCGTCGGTTCGTCGGCCAGGATGAGTCTGGGCTGATTGAGCAGCGCGCGGGCCAGGGCGGTGCGTTGGCGTTCGCCGGTGCTCAACTCGGCCGGCACGTGGTCGGCCCGATCGGTCAGGCCGAACTGCTCAATCAGGGCGTCGGCCCGCTTGGTCGGGTCGTCGCCGTCCTTCGACTCGACCGCCAGCGACGCGGTGAGCACGTTGTCGCGCACGCTCAGGTATGGGACCAGATGGAATTGTTGAAAGACGAACCCGACCTGCTGCGCGCGGAACCTCGCCCGCCCCTCAGCCGGCAGGGCGTATGGGTCGTCGCCGCCGATCCGCACGACACCGTCGTCCGGCTTGAGCAGTGTGCCGGCCACGAGCAGCAGCGTCGACTTGCCGCAACCGCTCGGCCCGCGCACGGCCACAAAGTCGCCGCCCTCAAGCGACAGGTCGATCGATTGCAACGCGGGCACGGCCTTGTCGCCCGTGCGGTACGTCTTGCTTACCTGTTGCAGGTCGAGGATCATGGGCCGGTAGTGTATCTTCTGTCCGCTCGTCCGTGACACCGACTATCGTGAGGGTCGTGGTTCACTTTGACGTCCAGATTTGTGCCACGGCCGTGTCGGCCGTCCGAAACACCTTTGATGAACCGCACGGCCGACACGGCCGTGGTACGAGACAGGCGCTCGGCTCAGAATAGACCACTAACAACGTGAGACCGCGACATGCCCACGCTCGACGACCTGCTCGCCATGCGGCAGCAACGCATCGACGACCTGCACAAGTTCATCCCGGGTCGCACGGCCTTACTCGTGATCGACATGCAGCACGCGTTCCTCGATGAGGGCGCGTCGCTGGAAGTGGCTGACGGCCGAGCGATCGTCCCGAACATCGCCCGGCTGATCGAGACCTGTCGCAACAAAGACGTGCCGGTGATCTTTACTGAGTTCGTTTATGCGACAACCGTGCCCTGCCTGCGCGGCAACCCGTTCGGCGTCGAACACCTGCCCCCTGTTGAAGGTGACACGGGATTTGGTCAACCGTCGGGCAACTGCCTGATCGGCCCGATCGCCGGGCAGGGGCCGGAGTCGGCCGACACGATCAACGCACTGAAACCGCGCGACGACGAACTGGTCGTGCAGGGTCACACGTACGACAAGTTTTACGGCACGCCGCTCGACCTGGCGTTGCGGGCTCGCGACGTGCGGCAGTTGATCGTCACCGGCGTGACCAGTGACATCTGCGTCAACTCGACGCTGATCAGCGCGGCCATGCGCGACTACCGTTGCACCGCCGTGACCGACGGCTGCGCGACCATTACGGATGAGTTACAACAGGCGTGCCTGGCGATCTGGGAACGCAAGTACGCGCGGCTGCTCAATACGGATCAGACTGTCACCGAACTGAAAGAGCTTTAATGATGTCAAACAACACTTGTTTCGCCGTCGCCCGTGGGGCGTCGCTTGCCGCATTCGCATCGCTGCTCGCGTTTGTCCTGACCGCTTGCTGCGCCGAAGCCCCGCGTCGCCCGATTACCGGCATCGACACACACATCCACATTTACGACACCAGCCGGCCGGAAGGCGTGCCCTGGCCGCGTGACAAGTCGTCGGTCATTTTTCGGCCCGTTTTGCCGCAGCACTTCCACGAGGTGACGGCGGGGACGCGAGTCAGCCATACGGTGATCGTCGAGGCCAGCGATCGTGTCGAAGACAACCAGTGGCTGCTCGACCTGACAGAGGGTGACGACGCCTTCATCGCCATCGTGGGCAACATCGAGCCGTTCTCGCCCGACTTTGCCGAGCAGTTGGAGCGGTACTCGCGCGATCCGCGGTTTGTCGGGCTGCGGTTCCGTCGGAATCCGCCGCGGAGCGACTACCTGATCGAGCCGGCTTTGAGCGCTTTGAAGCTCATGGCCAAGAAGGGACTCACGCTCGACTGCCTGGCTGGTCAGATCAACGTCGAGCACGCGGAGCGGATCGCGGCGGCCGTGCCGGATCTGAAGATCGTCTTGAATCACCTGGCTGGCTACTCAGCCGACGGCAAGCCGGTCGACGCCGAGTTCATTGCCAAGCTCAAACGCGCGGCTGAGCACCCAAACATGTACTGCAAGGTCTCAGGTATCTTCCAGCAGTCGCGTCAACGACCGAACTCGCCGACGACGGTCGATCATTATCGGCCGATCTTCGACGCGCTCTACGAGGCGTTCGGTGAGGACCGGTTGTTTTATGGCAGCAATTGGCCTGTGACCGACCTGGGCGGGTCGTACGCGGACCAGCTCCGCGTGATCGAGGACTACTTCAAAGCCAAAGGCGACGACGTGCTGGAGAAGGTGATGTGGAAGAATGCGGTGAGGTTCTACGGGTTGGACAAGGCGAGGCGGTGACGGGCGACGGATATTGACCCGGGCGGTGCGGTTCGGCCGATGAATTCATGGTCGAGACACACCCTTCGCCCGGGAGCCGCCGATGCCCGCCAGACCGTTGCCCGCCGCTGAGCCCGTTGAAGAATTGACGTCGCGGACGGACGCCGCGCAGGGCAAACGGACCGACCTGGCTGGCATGCGGGTTCACTTCGTGGGCGTCGGCGGGTGCGGCATGTCCGGCCTGGCGCGGATCGCGCAGAGCCTCGACGCCAAGTGCAGCGGCAGCGACCTACAGGGAGGCGCGGCGATCGACGCGTTGACGGCGTCCGGCATCGACGTGGTGCTGCGTCAGACGGAAGACTCGCTGCCTGACAAGTGCGACTTGGTCGTGGCGTCGGCCGCGATCAAGGACGACCACCCAGAACTGCTCGCGGCGGCTCATCGCGGTGTGCCGGTGTTGTCGTACTCGGCCATGCTCGGCAAGCTCATGCTCGGGCGGGTCGGTGTGGCCGTGGCGGGGACGCATGGCAAGAGTTCAACCACGTCGATGCTCAGCCACGTGTTGATTGAAACCGGGCTGGACCCGTCATTCATCGTGGGGGCGAACTGCGACCAGATCGGCGGCGGCTCGCGGGTCGGCGCAAGCGACCTGCTGGTGGCTGAGGCGTGTGAGTTTGCCCGGTCGTTCCACAACCTGCACCCGACGCACGCGGTGATCCTGAACGTCGAGGAAGACCACCTCGACTACTACGCGCACATGCAGGAAATCATCGAGTCGTTCGCGACGTTCGCGAGGCGGCTGCCGGCCGCGGCGGACGGCGGGTACCTGCTGATCCGCCACGAGTCGCCGCACCGCTTGGCGGTGACGGCCGGGCTGGATTGCAAGATCGAAACGATCGGCTTCGCGCCGCAGGCCGACTACTGCGTCGAGATCGCGCGCGACGAGGGCGGGGGCGGTCCGCGCGTGTTCCTGTATCTCAAGGACGAGGTCGTGACGACCTGGCGGAGCCCGATGCCGGGCGAGCACATGGCGTACAACGCGGCGGCCGCGGCCGTGCTCGCGCACCGGCAGGGGGCCGACTGGGACGACATCGGCCGGGCGCTGGGTCGTTTCCGCGGGCTGGACCGTCGCATGCAGTTGATCGGGCAGATGCCGTTGCCTGACGTGCGGCAGGGCGACGAGCCGGTCACGATCGTCGACGATTACGGCCACCACCCGACGGAGGTCGATACGACGCTGCGCGCCTTGCGGCATCACTACAACCCGAAGCGGTTGATCTGCGTCTTTCAGCCGCACCAGCACAGCCGAACACGCTTCCTGCTCGACGAGTTTGCGCAGAGTTTCTCGCAGGCCGACGTCGTGATCGTCCCCGACATCTACTTCGTGCGCGACAGTGAGAATGAGCGACACGCGGTGCGCAGCGCCGACCTGGTCGATCGGCTGCGCCAGCGCGAGCAGCGCGCGATGCACCTTTACCCGTTCGCCGCGATCATCGAGCAATTGCAACTGATCGCCAAGCCGGGCGACCTGATCGTAACGATGGGCGCCGGCGACGTGTGGCAGGTCGCGGAGGCGTTGGTCGAGCGGACGCCCGAGGTGCGCGCGAGCATCGCGCCGGCGCTCCCCGAACGGATCGCTGTCTAGCGGCGTGGCCGGGCTTGGGAGGCAACGTGAACTGAGTTGTTCTTGGGTGCCTGTGAATGGCGAAGCCTTTCACGGAATGCATTGTTTGGGGCCGTGAAACGCCTCGCTCATTCACAGGCACTCCCGCAACGCACCTTCGCGACCCCCATAAGTCATCCTCCTCGCCTTCGAGGCTCTTCGGATGATCGGACTCGCGGAGTCCGGCTCGGACAAGGCAACTACGTTCAGTTCACGGCGTTGCCGGGAGACGTCACATTCCTCTTCAATTGTGTTACGGCGCCGCGCCGTCGCGCAGGTCGATACACACGATGTGCCGCTCGTTCCGTGCGTAGAACAGGCCATTTGCGAGAGCGGGGTACGCGCGGACGGTTGGTGTGAGGATTGATGCGGCGGCGAGTCGTTTGTAGCCGTCGGGCGACGCGGCGGCCATGACCAGCTCGCCCTGTTCGGACATGACCAGCAGCCGGTCGTTGGCCAGCGTGACCGTGCCCGCGCCCATCGGGGCCGACCACTTGACCTTGCCGGTTTTCAGTTCGACGCAGCGCAGCACGGGGTCGTATTCCTGTCGGCCGTGCAGGCCGTAGAGATGCCCCTTATGGAGAACGCAGGTCGCGTAGTGGTTCGACATCGACGTGTCGTTCGCCCAGACCTCTTCGTAACCGTCGGCCTTGATGCGGATGAGCTTGCCGCCGACGCGGTAGCTGGTCGAAAGGAACAGCAGATCGTCGGCGACCAGCGGTGTTGCGGCGTTGACCGACGCGTTCATGCGTGCGCGGAAACGAAACTGAAAGACGACCTTACCGTCTTTGGGGTTCAGCGCGACGAGTCCTTCACGTGTGAAGACGAAGACGTAGCGTTGGCCGTTGACGGTCGCGGCGATGGGCGAGCTGTAGCCCGCTTCGTGGTCCGTGGCGTGCCACGCGAGCTTGCCCGTCTTTCGGTCGAACGCGACGACGCCGTGGCCGTCACGCCCGCCGATGTTGAGGATCACGTGGTCGCCTTCGACCAGGGGTGAGGCGGCGCTGCCGAAGAAGCCTTTGTCGGATCGGTATTCACGTCGCGTGTCAACGGCCCAGACTTTCTTGCCCGATTTGAAATCGATGCAGTGCAGGGTGCCCTGCGCGCCGAATGTGTAGACGTGCCCGTCGACGATGGTCGGCACGGCTCGCGGGCCGTTGTCGAACCCGAAGCCGTCGCGGTAGTCCGTCTCATACTTGAATGACCAGATCGGTTTGCCCGTCTTGGCGTCGAGGCAATCGACCACGTCGTGGTCGTCCACGCGGTGGAAGACGATTAGCCGACCGTCGGCTATGGCCGGCCCGGCAAAGCCCTCGCCGACCTGTCTTTTCCAGAGCGTTTTGGGGCCGGCGTTCGGCCAACTCGGGGCGAGGTCGTTGCCGATGTAGGAGCCGTCTCGCCGCGGGCCGAGGTGTTGCGGCCAGTCTTCGGCTGAAACGATCGCGGGCAGGGTCAGGGCGAGCAGGGCGGCGGCGAGGGTGGCGGGGCGTGTCATGTGAGTATGGTCGCTTGCGGCGGGTCGGTGTCAAGGTGCGGGCCGTTGCTCAGGGGCGTCGTTCACCTTGAGCCGGGCACCTGTCTCGTGCCACGGCCGTGTCGGCCGTGCGGTTCGTCAAAGTAGTATTGCACGGCCGACACGGCCGTGGCACGAAACTGGGGTCCAACGTGAACGGGCGCCTTTCTCAGCCGATTCTTGTCCCCCGCGTGGGGATCGAATACATTGGACGATTCGAGATCAGCCGACGCCGTCGGCCGAACACACCGGAGTGTTGAACATGCGTCAATCAATGGTTCGTTTTCTGACCCTGTTGCTCGTGTCGGGTTGCGTGGTCGCAGCGGGATGTGACAAGCAGGACGACGTTGGGTCCAATGCGATCAAGGCTGGCAAGTGGACGATCCTCGACACGCGGACGGATGACGGCGACGCGGCCCGCGCGCTGCAGAACGCCGAAGACACGCTGACCAAGTACGGCGACCTTGGGGGCATGGTCGGTCTGTGGTCGTACAACACGCCGCAGATCATCGAGGCGTGCAAGAACGCCAAGCGACTGGGCGAGGTCAAGATTGTCGCCTTCGATGAAGACGCCGCGACGCTGCAGGGCGTGCGCGACGGACACGTCCACGCGACGGTCGTTCAGCAGCCGTACCAGTTTGGCTACAAGTCGGTCGAGGTGTTGACGGCGTTGGCCAATGGCAAGAAAGACGTCGTGCCGGAAGACGGCCAGATCGTCGTGCCGATTCAGGTCGTCCGCAAGGAGGGCGTCGATGCGTTCGAGGAAGAGTTGAAGAAACAGATCGCGGCGGGCAAAGCCGCGAAGAAGGCCGACGCGGGCTCGCCCGAGGGCAAGACGCATATCGCATTTGTGACGAACAACCCGAGCGACTTCTGGGAGATCGCGCGGGCGGGCGTGAACCAGGCGGCGACCGACCTGGGCAATGTTTACTGCGAGTTCCACACGCCGACCGACGGCGTGGCCGGGCAGCAGCGCATCATCGAAAACCTGATCACGAACAACGTACAGGGCATGGCGATCAGCCCGAACGACGCCGACACGCAGACCGACATGATCAACAAGGCCGCGGCGAAGATGACGGTCATCTGCCACGACAGCGACGCACCTAAAAGCGATCGCGTCGCGTACGTCGGTACGAACAACTACCTTGCCGGTCGTGAAGCCGGCAAGTTGATCCGCGAGGCGTTGCCCGACGGCGGCACGCTCATGTTGTTCGTCGGCAAGATGGACGCGCAGAACGCGCGCGAGCGTCGGCAGGGCATTATCGACGAGCTGTCAGGCAAGCCGTTGCCGGAGTGAGTTATTTGATGTTGCATGATCGGAGTCAAACGCAAAGACGCCGAGGCGCGAAGGCGCAGAGTGGAGGGAGATGAGCGTGGTCATGGTTTGTGGCATGACTGTCTAATCCCATCGCCCTGATTCTTCTTGGCGACCTCAGCGTGTTTGCGACTTTGCGTTTGAAGTCTTCCTCCTCATCTTCTGCCTCTTCCGAACCTTCGCGTCTTCGCGTTAGAATCGGCCGACCATGACGGACTCCGCACAACAACCCGCCGATCAGTCAGGGCAAGCATCCAACGCCACGCCGCTGCTGTTTGTCGACAAGGTCAGCAAGCGGTTTCCCGGCGTGCTCGCGCTGGACCGTGTGAGCATGACGCTCGGCCGGGGCGAGGTGTTGGCGGTCATCGGTGAGAACGGGGCGGGCAAGTCGACGTTGATGAAGATCCTGGCCGGCGTTCAGACGCCCGACTCCGGCTCGATCACGCTGGACGGTCAGGTCGTGCGGATCGACTCGGTTCGGCAGGCGACCGACCTGGGCATTGCGCTGATCCACCAGGAGCTGAACCTGTCGGACAATCTCGACGTTGCTGCCAACGTCTTCCTGGGTCGCGAGCCCGTGATCGGCGGGCCGATGAAGCTAATGCATCGCGCGAAGATGCGGGCTGACACGCAGAAAGTCTTGCAGCGCGTCGGGCTGGACATCGCGCCGGACACGCAGGTGAGCACGCTATCGACCGGCCAGCAGCAGATGGTCGAGATCGCCAAGGCGCTTTCGACGGACGCCCGCGTATTGATCATGGATGAGCCGACCAGCAGCCTGTCGCAGCACGAGACGGAGCAGTTGTTCAAAGTCATCGCCGACCTGCGCAGCCAGGGCGTGAGTGTGGTTTACATCTCGCACCGGTTGGGTGAGGTCAAGGAAGTGTCCGACCGTGTGGTCGTGCTGCGCGACGGCTGCAACGCGGGCGAACTGAATCGCGACGAGGTTAATCACGACGCGATGGTGAGCCTGATGGTCGGGCGGGACGTAAGCCAGTTTTACAAACGCACGCCGCACACACCGGGCGATGTCGCGCTGCGCGTGTCGAATCTACGCGTGCCGGGCGTGGGGTTGGCGCACCAGGTTTCGTTCGAGGTGCGTGCTGGCGAGATCGTGGGCGTGGCCGGCCTGGTCGGCGCGGGACGCACGGAGTTGCTCGAGGTGCTTTTCGGCGCGACGCGGGCCGTGGGCGGGTCGGTCGAGGTGTGCGGCAAGCCGGTCGACATCCGCAGCCCGCGCGACGCGATCCGCGCGGGCCTGGCGCTCGTGCCGGAAGACCGCAAACAGCAGGGCCTTTTCCTGGAGATGGCCGTGCGCGAGAACATCGGACTGGCCGGCCTGCGCCGCTGGCAGAGGTCCGGCTTTGTCGACCGCGCCAAGGCGCGGCAGGTGTCGGCCGAAATGATCCGGCAACTCAACGTCAAAACGCCCGGCGATCAGCAGGTCGTGCAATACCTCTCCGGCGGCAACCAGCAGAAGGTCGTGCTGGGCAAGTGGCTGAGCCTCGGCCCGCGCGTGTTGCTGTTGGACGAGCCGACGCGCGGGATCGACATCGGCGCGAAGGAAGAGATCTATGGCCTGATGGAAAAACTCGCCCGCGACGGCGTCGCGACGTTGTTCGTATCGAGCGAGATGGAAGAGGTGCTGGGCATGTCAGACCGCACGCTCGTCATGCACGACGGCCGAATCGCCGGCGAGTTGCAGCGCGACGAACTGAGCGAACAGGCCATCATGCACCTGGCCACCGGCCGCGAGAGCGCGGCGTGAAGTGAGTGCCTTATACGATTAACCGCTCAACCACCGAGTCGTTGCGCAGGGCTTGCGTCAGCGCGTCGGTTTCGTCGTCCGGGTCGATCTGCACGGCGATGAGGTCGGCAGGCGTCTTGGCGGTGAGTGTCGCTTCGCGTTCGTCGAGTTCGAGGGCGCGCATGCCGTTGGTGGTAGCCATCTGAAGCAGCAGGGCGGGGTCGGTTTCGTCGCGGCGATAGAGGTGACGCATCTGCGGCAGGACGCCCATCGGTTGCGGCTCGTCGGCGGGCTGACACCGCAACGAGTCCGTGCCGAGGCAGACGTTGACCTTCCCTTCGATCAGGTCGCGGTAGGGGTGCTTTCGGCCGTCGCCCGGCAGGCCGAAGTAGTCGCTGGCCACGGGGCAGTACGCGACGGACGCGTCGGCCTTGCGCAGCAGCGGAACGTGGCCGGGCTCGATCAGGTTGCAGTGCACGAGCAGCCAACGGCCTGCCCGAATCGGCGCGTGCAGCAGGTCGATCGGGTGCAGGCCGGTCGGTTCGATGTCGTCGCTGAGCCCCATCGCGCGACGCATGTCGAGCAGCGGGCCCTTGCCGTCGCGGACGAACTCGATCTCGGCCGGCGACTCGGCCATATGCGTGCAGAGCCGGTACGCGCGGGCCTGGCTCAGCGCGACGACCTTCTTATACAGGTTGACGCCGACGGTGTACGGCGCGTGCGGCGAGATGCCCAGCACGGTGCCGCGCACCGTGTCGGTCAGTGGCGTGTCGAACGGCAGGTCGTTCAGTTGCTCGACGAGTTTTTCGTAGGCCGCCTCCTGCTTCGCGCCCAGGCCGAAACACTCGAGGTAGCTGACGCCCTCGATCGGCGTCGCGCCGTCGGGCGCGATCGGGTCGTTGGCCGGCCAATCGAACCACGTGCGGACCGACCGCGGGCTGAACGCGATGTCGCCGATCGTGCCGACGCCGGCCAGCCAACTGTCGCGCAGGGCGCCGCGCACGTCGGCTTCAATATCGACCTTGTCGTCCAGCCGGTGCTCGGTGACTTTGGCGATCCACTGCGCGAAGTCGCCGCCGTATGGCTCGGGTTTGAGGCCGACCAGGTCCAGGTGCGCGTGCGCATTGACCAGCGCGGGCAGGATCAGCCGATCGGGCAGGTCAACGACGTCGTGCTCGCCGCGTTTGGGCAACTTGGCTTCGACCGCGTCGCGCGCACCCGCCGCGACGATCCGCCCGCCGCGCACGAGCACGGCGGCGGGTCGCGCATCGACCCGCCGCGCGTCGCGCACGGCGGCGCAGCGGTAGAGGGTCGTCTTCGGGGTGTCTTTCTTGCGGGGCATCGCGCGGTTGTCCTGCCGACAGCATAGGGACTTGAGCGCGATCTCGCCGCCGTCACGCCGCGACCGGCTCCGCCGCCTTCGCCGGCTTGCTCGACACGTACCAGTTGTTCTGGATGTCGTGCGGCAGCGTGTTGACCTTCACATTCTCGAAACCGGCCTCGCCCAGCATTTGCACAGCCAACTGCTCGCCCCAGACCGTGCCCAGGCCCGCGCCGCCCTGCGCCAGCGAGACGGTCATGCAGTGCATTGTCGAGATCGTGTAGAGGAACGGGCACAGCGGGTGGCCGACGTTGTCCGCGACGTGGCTGGAGGCGCGCAGGTCCTGCATGAGGAACGTGGCGTTCGGCTTGAGGACGCGCTGGATCGCCGCGAGCACGCCGGCCGGGTCGCGCTGGTCGTGGATCACGTCGAACGCGGTGACGAGGTCGATCTGATCGGGCGTGGCCAGGTCGGTCACGTCGCGCCAGGCGAACTCGACATTGGTCAGGCCGAGCGTTTGCGCCGTCTTGCGCGCGGCGATGATGGCCGGCTCGCACAGGTCGTACCCGGTGAAGTGGCTGCGCGGGAACCGGCGGGCCAACTCGCACACAGCCAACCCCGACCCGCAGCCGACGTCGAGCACGGCGATGCCGCGGTCCAGGTCGTCCGCCAAACCGGGCACGAGCGGGATGATGTGCTCGTGCAGGCCGGACACGACCGTGAGGTTGGACTCCTCAGCCATCACTTCGTGGAAGCGATCGAACGCGTCGTACGGCACGCCGCCGCCGTGCTTGAACGCGTCGACGATGCGCGTCTCGACGCCGCCGAGCACGGCGAACCACTGGAACATCGTGCCCATGCTTTGGCCTGAACGTGCCAGCACTTCGGCGTGCGCATCGGGCAGGCGGAAGCGGTTCTCGCCGTCGGTCGCGTCGATCTCGACGACGTGGCCGGTCGCCATCGCGCCAAGCCATTCGCGGACGTATCGCTCGTTCAGTTTGGCGGCGTCAGCCAATTCGTGGCTCGTCACCCAGCCGCGCCCGCGCAACGTGTCGAACAGGTGCGTGCGGTGGCCGACCGAGATCATGATCGCCAGCGATGTCTGGTTGACCGTGTCGAGCAGGCCTTCGGCGAAAGCCTCGGCCGAGGCGTCGTCGTTTGGCTGGTGGGTCACGGTGTTGCATGAAGTGCACATGGTGGGCTCCTTATCGAAAACGTGTGTTGATTCGGTGTTCGATCCGTCGGGCTCGCGTGCGAGGCGTGTTCCCCAACGCGATCGGCAAAGACTACCCTCGGCCTTGGCCGATGTCGCTTGACCTGTGGTCAAGTTGAAGTTGACTTGTGGTCAAGTTGAGTCGTGGCGGGCACGCCCGCGGGCCGCAGCGGTCGTGAGAGATGGGTTAGACTGTGGGGCGTGTGAATCGACCTGCGTCACGGGATCACGTCATGTCAAACGACGTCACAGACAAGACCGCCAAAGAGCTTTTCGCGCCGGCCGACCCGGTCGAAACGACGCGCGACCGCATCATCGTCGAGGCGCTGAATCTGTTCTACGCGCACGGCTTTCACGCCGTCGGGCTGGACCACATCCTGCGTGAAGTGGGCGTGACCAAGACGACGTTTTACAACCACTTCGAGAGCAAAGACGACCTGATCATCGCGGCGATCGAGAAGCGCGGGCGGTGGGAGTCGGCCTCGTACCGGCGGACGGTCGATCACTTCTCCGACGGCACGCCGCGCGGCACGATCCTCGCTTTCTTCGACGCGCTGGACCTGTGGTTCAACGACCCGGACTACAGGGGCTGCCTGTTCGTCAAGGCGTGCACGGAGTTTCCCGCCAAGAACGATCCGGTGCACATCGCCGCGGCCGCGACGATCGATCAGACCAAGACGGCGTTGACCGACCTGTGCCGGCAGGCCGGCGCGGACGATGTCGATGCGTTGGCCGGTCGGATGGAGTTGTTACTCGAAGGCGCATTAGCGGTTCGACTGATCCACGGCGATGACAGCACGGCCGCGGCCGCGCGGGTCGTGGCGGAGCGGCTGCTCGACGCGCACTGTGGGGGCGAGTCGGAGTCGGGGACGGGCTGATGGTCGGCTCCCGCGCTTACGGTCTCACCGCACGACCCACACCTTCACCTCGCCCTCGCTGCCGGAAGCAAAGCGTTGTCCGTCCGGGCTGAACGCGACGCAGGTGACGTTGCGCCGGTGGGCTCGCAATGAGAGCAGCGACTTGCCGGTCTTCGTGTCCCACAGGCGGACGGTCGCGTCCTCGCCGCCGGTCAACACGCGCTTGCCGTTCGGGCTGAACGTCACGGCCGCGACGTCGTCGGTGTGGCCGTGCAGGACGGCGACGATCCCGCCGGTGCGGGCGTCCCAGACGATGGCCGTCTGGTCGCCGCTGCTTGAAACGATGTGTTTGCCGTCGGCGCTCCACGCGACGCCGGTCACCGCGCCGTCGTGCCCGTCGTACGAATCGACCTGTTCGCCGCTGCGCGCGTCCCAGATAAAGACCTGCTTCTCGCCATCGACCGTGACGAGGAACTTGCCGTCAGGGTTGAACGCCACGGCCGCGATGTCGTACTCGTTCTCGTGTGAGAGCGTGCGCAGCGGTTTGCCCGTCGCCGCGTCCCAAAGTTTGAATGTGTCGTCGCCGCTGCCCGTGACGATCCGCTTGCCGTCCGGGCTGAAGGCGATCGACGTGATGTTGTCGCGATGTCCGCGAGCGACGAACACGAGTTTGTGCGTGCTCGTGTCCCACACCTTCAAGGACCCGTCCCAGCACCCGGTCGCGAGTCGTTTGCCGTCCTTGCTGAACGCGACGGCCATCACGCCTCGGCCGTCGGCGGGAACGGTCTTGATCAGCTTGCCCGTCGCGGCGTCGAAGACGCGCAACTTGTCGTCGTCGCATCCCGTGACCAGCGTCTTGCCGTCCGGGCTGAACGCCACGGCCAGGACCCAGCCGTCGTGGCCGGCCAGCGTCAACGCGGCTTTGGCTGCCGACGAGTCGGCAACCTTGGGGTGGCTGGGGTTGCCGCTTTGGGCAACCCCGGTGGCGCGTTGCATGTGGCCCCGCTTGTCGCTCGCGACCGGCCAGGGCAAGCTCATATCGTCCGGGGTTGAGCCGAGCCTCAACCCCAGCCACCCCGCCGAGTCGGCGGTGCGTGGTGCTTCGACCTCCGCGCTGGCCGTGGAAACGGCGGCGACAACCGCCAACAGAATGACCCATGCTTGCTTCATGACTTCGCTCGCCGTTTCAACGCGACGGGTTTCAGATTGTTGCCCATTCTGCGCGACCAGTGGATTATACTTCGCGCCACGTGTCACGATCTGTGATCGACAATTGGCCGACCCATGCCCGACGCAACCACCATCCGCGACGCGACCCCCGACGACGGCTCGGCACTCGCCGCGATTTACAATTACTACATCGAACACACGATCATCACGTTTGAGACCGAGCTGGTTACCGCGCCAATCATGGCCGACCGGATCGAACAGACGACGCGCACGCACCCCTGGCTGATCCTGATCGGCGGTGGTCAGCCCATCGGTTACGCCTACGCGACGCGCTGGAGCCCACGCGCCGCCTACAGCCAAACAGCAGAGACGACGGTCTACCTCAGCCCCGATCACGTCGGGCAAGGTCACGGCAAGACGCTCTTCCGGGCGTTGCTCGACCGGTTGCGGGCCCAATCGATCCACACGGCCTTGGCTGGCATCGCGCTGCCAAACGACGCGAGCGTGGCGTTGCACGAACGGCTGGGTTTCCAGAAGGTCGCGCACTTCCTCGAAACGGGTCGGAAGTTCGACCGGTGGATCGACGTGGCGTATTGGCAGCTCGTCCTGTCGGCCGACAGCGGTTTGAGCAAGTCGAACTTTGGGAGCCCGTGACCCATGCCCACCCGCCGAGCACGACGCTGAATCTCGCCAACCCGCACGTCACGATGCGAAGGCTGACTTGCGGTGTACGGTAGAGTGGGAAGGTCGATCGCCCGGAGTTGCCGTGTCGCACGAACGATCTACTTCAACTCGAGATTGGCTCGTCGTTGGCGAGCATCTCTTCATGTACTGCGTGTTGGTTCCGGTTTTGATGCCGGTGTTAGTCTGGGTTCGTGTTCTTGGGCTCTTGGCCGACCTCGGCTGCCGCGTAACGTGGCCATTTGTGGTGGCGTTGGATCGTGTCGATTCTCGACTACAGCAGTTTCTGTTGTTCAGGATCGTCGTTCTTCTGGCGGGTGTGTCGATGCTGCTGCTGATCGTCTGGTGCGCCTTCCGGCACTATGAAATCGCCCGAAGGTGAGCAATGGTGGTGGGTCGGATGTTGGTCGCCCGCGTCTGACGTGTGAGCGGCGCGGCCATGCGAATCGCGGGCGAAACGCGGTGACGTATGGGCGCGTATGCCAAGCCCCTGCGGCGCTTGAGCAGGCCCGCCCGGCGAGGGCCCCGACCGTCGATGCCGGGTGGTTCCGAGTGGTCTGGGTTGCACGCCGGGCCTGTCTGCGCAAAAGCTACTGCGCCGGTCGGCAAGAATTGCGCAAACTTCTCAACGGATCGTCCTCACTTGGGCGATAACCATCACAGAGCGCCGACCGCTTGCCCGCCTGATGGATCAGGCCCGGTCGGACGCCCGGCATGGACGCCCCACGTGCGACCCCGCAAACCCGCACCATCCAGCCGTTTGCCCGCCGCGCAGGCCAACACGCCCCGCGCGGCGGTGTCGCGCGCCCATGCCGACGGATCGACCTGAATCGGCCGGTCGAAGATTGGGGGAAACGGGGGGAATCCGGGGGCAACCGGGCCGGCCAGGGGGCCGACGTGACACACCGCGACCTGTACTTGAAAAGGAACACCGTTATGAAACGCACCGGACTGAGCGCCCTCCTGCTGGCGGCCGCGGCCGTCACGACCGTCGGCTGCGCCTCGCAGGGCCATGTCGACCGCCTCCACCTGGCCAACCGCACGGCCGATGAGCAAATCATCGATCTGCAAGCTAACCTTGAAGCGTGTCAGCAGGAGATCGAAGCGTTGCGGCGGACGGCAGGCCTGCCCACGCCGGAGCTGGTCGCACAGATGGAAGCGTTAGCGGCGGAACGCGACGCGGCGAAGGACGCGCTGGCCGAGGCAGAACAGCGCATCATCGCCCTCACCAACTCGACGGCGACACTGCCCGACAACATCATGCTGCCGCAGGACCTGGACCAGGCCCTCAAGCAATTGGCCGCGCAGCACCCGGGCATCATGGCGTACGACGCCGCACGCGGGATGATCAAGTTCCGCAGCGACCTGACGTTCAGCCCGGGGTCGGATCAGGTCAAGTCCGGCGCGGTGGGCACGCTCTCGCAACTGGCGCAGGTCGTGCGTTCGCCGGCCGCGGCGGGGTATGAGGTCCGCATCGTCGGCCACACCGACAACGTGCCGATCAGCCGGGTCAAGGCCCAGCACCCGACCAACTGGCACCTGAGCGTGCACCGCGCGATTGGCGTGAAAGACGTGCTGCTCAAGGCCGGCGTCGCGCCCGTCCGCATGAGCGTCGCGGGGTATGGCCAATTCCGCCCGGTCGTGGCCAACGGCCCGAAGGGGGCCGAGGGCAACCGCCGCGTCGAGATCTTCCTCGTGCGTGACGAAGCCAACACCGTGGCCGGCGCACCCGCCGTCGCACCGATCGGCCGAACGCCAGCCGGCGCGGGCAACGCCGCCGCCGCCGTCGCCCAACAGGAAAACTCGGCACGATTCAAGTAAGACCGTTCGATCGGCGCCGATCGATCAGCGCAATTCGATCAAGACTCGCACACCAGCAACCGGCGCGCACCCGCGCGCCGGTTGTTCTTTTGGCCCATCGCGATTCAAACACGGGGTGCCACTGGCGGCTTGCCCGCCAGTCCCGTTACCGCACCACCAAGGCACTGGCGGGCAACCCGCCAGTGGCACCCAACTATGACCGACTCATCCTCATCCAACCACTCGGATACCCTCTACGCCCGCTTGCGGCTTAGCGCTCCCCCTCAACCACCTCGAACGCAACCTCCTCAAAAACCCCGCGCCCCAACCGCCACACCCCAACCTCGCCCGCAATCCCCTCATCCACCCGCACAATGACATACACCCAACTCGGCGTGCCCCCGGAGCCCCCGGCCCCGGAACCGCCGCCCCTGGGACTCGCGGCACCCCACAAATCAACCGCCCGATCCAAGTCGGTCTTCGAAGGTTTCGGCGCGGCGTCCGGGTGAGAGTGATACACACCGACGACGCGCAACCCCTCGTCCCGCGTCGCGCGTTCGATATATAACTGGTCGTGCGGGTCTATCAGGTAACGGTCGCTGCCACGCTCAGCCTCGACATTACGCGTCGGCTCAGCCCGCACGACGCGCGTGACCTGTCGATGTTCGTCAACCTCACCCACAAGCAACCCGCACCCCTCGTTCGGATACGCGCGTTCGACGTCCTTGCACATGACATGAAACTGACGTTGCGGCAGAATCAGCCTTGCGTTTAGCAAACCAAACCCCTTCCGCCCCCGGCCAAAGGCCGTCCCCCTTCAGCCCCGGCCTTTGGCCGGGGATCGGACGATCAACACGCAACATCATCCCAACGACGCCACAACACCGCGCAACCCATCGCACACAGGCCCCCGGCCAGAGGCCGGGGCTGAAGGATCATGGCGTCACTTACCCAACAACCAATCCACCGCCTCGCCGAATTGCGCGCTGTACAACCCGACATGCTTGACGTAGTTCCCCGGCTTGCCGGCCGCGCGGTATGCGCCTTTCACAAGCGGGTTACCTTTTTCAGTCTCGCCCAGGACGAACACTTTCGTCGGCGCACACAACGCCAGCAGCGCCGGCAGGTCGCCGTACTTCACCGCGCCCGGGATCATGTCGGCGTGGTCGAGCGTGCGGATCGAATCGAAACGGAACCCGCCCGTGTCGATCGCGGCCGAGTCCACCTGGTCACCGGCCAACGTGACCGCGGCTGCGCCCCATTTGCCGGAGCCGTTCAGGGCGAACACATGCACCTTCTCCGTCGGGTGCGGCTTGTACGATCGGACGAACGAGATCATCGTCAGCACGTCGTGCACGCGCTGCGCGAACAGGCTGTCGTTGTAGCCGAACGTGTAGCCGCTGAACTTCTGCCACGGCTGACTGCCGTTGGAGTATTGGCCCATCTTCTGCTTTGTGATCGGCTTGCCGTCCGGCGTGAACTCGCCCGTGCCGAACAGGTCGAGCGACGCGACGGAGTAGCCCGCATCGATGAGTCGTTGCACCGGCGGGGTCGGTTTGCCGTCCTGCTGGTACATCGCCGACTTGCCGCGCGGGTCGAGCCAAATGACGACCTGCTTGTTCCACTGGCGCGGCCAAAAGAACGCGACCGGCACGTGTTCCTCGTGCCCCGGGTGGTAGAGCGTGCCGGACATGTCGATGAAGTCGCCGTGCTTGACCTTGTTTTTCAGCGTCCACTGCACCGAGTCGGTCTTCGGCAGGTCGCGGTTGAGCATGACCTGCCAAGCGCCGCCGACGACCTTGCGGAACTGGGCCAACGAGGCGGCGTCGCGCGGCGTGAGCTTTTCGATGAGCTTGGCGTTGTCGCGCGTGACGTGCGCCAGCAGCTTGCGCTCGTGTGAGTCGCCCGTCGCAGGCTTGTTGTGGCCCTCCGTCCAGACGGTCAGGTCGTCTTTGGTCAGGAACGTGAAGTCGCGTTCGACCTCCGGCGATTCGTGGCCGAGCTTGAAATGCTTGTTGAACCACTTGTACGCGATCTGACGGTTCGGGTAGTTGTAGTTGTGCCGAAACTGGAGATACGCCGCGGCGGTAATGTGGTCGGGCTTGCCCATCGACTTGTAAAGCTGCTGCAACTGCGGGTAGCCCTTGGTCATCAGCTCCTTCGTCCAGTCGTCGGCCGCGATCAGGGCCTGCGGCTTGGGCGCGAACAGCGCGGCGAACTCGACGTTGCCCGTGCCGACGCGCAGGTAGTTGGCGTTCTCGCAGGTGCAGCCGCCCTGCATGGCCGTCGACACCATCACGGCCGGCACGCTGACTGTGACGCGGTCGTCAATCCCGGCCAGGATCATCGTCTGCGTCCCGCCGCCCGACCCGCCGGTGCAGCCGATGCGCGTCGGGTCGACATCGGGCAGGGTCAGCAGGAAGTCGAGCGCCCGCGTCGAGTTCCACGTTTGCAGGCCGAACATGCCCTGCAGACGCAGCTCGGCTGCGGCGCTGAAAAAGCCCCAGGTCGGCCCTTCATCGGCATCCGCGGCGCCATCGCTGCTGCGGAACATGTGCTTGCGCACGCCCGGCCGATGCGCGAACTGGATCGAGTCGGCGTACCCCTCCATGTCGTAGTGGAAGACGACGCAACCGAGCCGGGCCAGATGCACCGCCCGCGCCTGCAACGGGCTGCGCCCGCCGCTGACGAACTTCTCCGCGCCGCTTTCGATGTCCTTCTTCGCGCCGGCCTCGCCCTTGTCGTAGAACCGGCCGTTCGACCAGTGCCCGTGCGGCGACAGGATGCCCGGACGCTTGCCCTTGACCAGGCCGTGCTTGTTCTTGGGGCGGTACAGGCTGCCCGTGACGTAGTGGCCGGGGTAGCTCTGGAAGTAGACCTTCTCGATCGTGTAGTCGCCCATGTCGCGCTTGCCGTGCACGACGGCCTTGAGCGGCGTGCGCGTCGGCGACGGCCACATGCCGGTGGCGATCATGACGCGGCGTTGCACTTCCGCGCGACGCTGCCTCCAGACCTCCGGCGACGAAGGCGGGTCGAACGGGAAGTAGTCGTTCAGGTGACGTAGCGGCTTGAACCGGCGGTCGTCGGGCGCCTGATCGTCCTCGAACACTTTGGGCCCGCCGGATTGCCCTGCGGCGAACGACGCGGTTGCGAAAACGACGACGAGTGCGGTCAGGACGATTCGGAACGACGTGCGCATGGCGGGCTCCTCGACGTGGCGGGTGAGGGCATCAGTGTAACGCGCGGGGTGGGTGGGGCGACGCACAGGGTTGCGGGGTGATGGCGGACTGGGACGGTCGGCCTATGTGGGGATCGTGCGTTACGATGGTCTGGACCTTTGAGCTGAGGAGCGATCGATGTCAACTAACGATTGTTGCCGAACGACGCGGTTTGCCCTGTCGCTGGGTTCTGTGCTCGCGGTCGTGCTTTCTACAACAGCCGATCTGACAAGAGCTGCCGACATCGACGGGCGAGCGGATACTTGGCGTGGCTACCCGAGGGTGCACTTCAAGGTGGCCGGCCAACCTGCTTACGTCGTCAAGCCGAAGGCCGAGGCCAACGGTCGGCCCTGGGTTTGGCGGGCGCGCTTCCCCGACTACCACGCCGAGATGGACGTCGCGCTGCTCGGTAAGGGGTTCCACATCGCGTACGTCAATGTGGCCGGCCTGTTCGGCAGCCCGAAGGCGATGGCGCGCGGCGACGCGCTGTACAAGTTCCTCACCGAAAAGCACGGGTTCGCGAAGAAGCCCGCGCTGGAAGGTGTCAGCCGGGGCGGGCTGTTCGTTTACAACTGGGCCGCCCGCCACCCGGACAAAATCGCGTGCATCTACGCCGACACGCCCGTGCTCGACTTCAAGAGTTGGCCCGGCGGCAAGGGCAACGGCCGCGGTCACGGCCCGAGTTGGCGGCAGTGCATCAAGGCGTACGGCCTGACCGAAGACGAGGCGATCAATTACAAGTACAACCCGATCGACAACCTCAAGCCGATCGCCGACGCGAGAGTCCCGCTGATGCACGTCGTCAGCGAAAACGATGTGATCGTCCCGCCCAAGGAGAACACGCACATATTGGTCGAACGCTACCGAAAACTCGGCGGCAAGATCGAGATCATCACCGTGCAGGAGGGCACGGCCAAGTCGGGCGGGCATCACTTCACTCACCCGCAGCCGAAGCGCGTCGTTGATTTCATCGTGAAACACGCGTCGGTAAGTGGGGAGAAGAAGTGACCGTGGTGGAATAAACTCCCCGCATGCCAAGCCAAGCCGTCAAGCAAATCCGCAAGCAACTGACAGAACTGTCCGACGCCACGATCGCCGAGCACTCGCTACGGTTCTTCAAGACCGGCCCGGGCCAGTACGGCGAGGGCGATCGTTTCATCGGCATCCGCGTGCCCGTGCTGCGAAAGGTCGCACGGGAGCATCGCTTGCTCGACCTGAAGGACGTCAAATCCGTGCTGCAATCGCCCATCCACGAGGAACGCCTGCTTGCGCTGCTCGTTCTTGTTTTGCAGTTTGAGAAAGGCGACGCCGCGACGCGCAAAGCTGTTTACGACTTCTACATTGAACACCTGACCCACGTGAATAACTGGGACCTGGTGGATTCCTCCGCGCACCAGATCGTTGGCGGCCACCTGCGCGACCGCAGCCGACGCCCGCTGTACCGCTGGGCCAAGTCGAACGACCTGTGGGAACGCCGCGTGTCGATTATCGCGACGTACGCGTTCATCAAGGACAACGACTTCGACGACACGCTCGCCATCGCCGAGCTGCTGCTGCACGACGACCACGACCTGATCCACAAGGCCGTCGGCTGGATGCTCCGCGAGGTCGGCAACCGCGACCGCGCCGTGGAGGAGTCGTTCCTCAAAGAGCATTACCACGGCATGCCGCGCACCATGCTTCGCTACGCGATCGAACGGTTTCCGGAACGGCGGCGGAAGGCGTATTTGAATGGGACGGTGTGACGCGGGCGTTTCGAGACGGGAGGGCGAGGCTCCGTCCGAGCCGCGGTCTTTGTGTGGTGATCAAAGAATAGCCACGGCTCGGACGGAGCCTCGCCCTCCCGGCCATAGGCCTGCATCAGCGGCTCATTACTTCACCTGCATCTCCCACCCCACCGGCTGCGTCCACGCCTGCCGTTTCTGGCCCTGCCACACCGGGTTGTCCGCGCCCTTGCTCGACGTGATGACGGCGCGGACGTAAAGCTCGTTGCCGGTCAGCTTGTACGTTGCGGTGTTGCCTTTCGCTGTCTTGAGCACCCTCCCAACGTCGGTTGAATAGGTGTGAGTCACGCGCCGCGGGGTGACGGACTTGTCGACGACGGTCTTGGTCGTCTTGTCGTACGACTTGAGCGTGCCGACGAATTGGGTGGTGTAGGTCGCGTCGCCGTCGGGCTTGATGTGGACGGTCAGCTCGCGGGTTTTCGGGTCGTATTGCACGTCGTTCAGCGTGACGCCGCTGGAGGCGTAGAAGTCACCGCGCTGGATGGCGCGGGTCACGGTGTTCGCGTCGAGTTTCGTTGCGCGGACCATGACCCAGCCTCGGCCGGGGGACGAGCCGCGTGTGCCGAAGTAGTTGTGCGAGTCGTCGGTGGCCAGGCCGAACAACGGGTGGGCTTTGAGCTTGTCGATGCGGATCGTGTTGGCGATGTCCCACAGGCGTTCGACGCTGGGGTGGGTCGCGTCGCCGCGGTGGGCGACGCCGGGGTGGCCGTTGTAGACCTCGAAGAACCTCTCTTCCACGACGTGCGCCAGGTCTTCCGCCGTCACACCCCACTTGAAGTTGGGGTGGTTCAGGTGGACGACGATGGGGATGCCGAGTCTCTCGGCCTGCGCCTCAGCCGCGGCGAGGTTGCGGCGCATCACGTCGCGCACGCTCTTGCCGCGCTGCGGCTTGATGAGTTCGGCCAGGTTGGTCGCGTTCATATGGACGGGCAGGCCGCCGAAACTGTCGGTGATCTCTTCGCCCTGGACGAGGATGAACTTGCCCGGCTCTTCGAGTTTGGGTCGGTACTCAGCCAACGTGCGCAATCGCACCAGCGTGTGGCCGGCGTCGTTCTTGCGGGTGATGACCCATTCTTCACCGTATTGCTCCTTGTATCGCCCCAGCGCCAGCGGCCCGCCGCGGCGATTGATGTCGCGGACGTTCATCCACTTGACGCCCTTGGCCAGGATGTTGTGATCGGACAGAGCGACGAAGTGGTAGCCCTTGTCCTTGTACCACTTGCAGATCACCTCGGGGAAGTCGTTGCCGTCGCTCCAGAGCGAGTGCGTGTGCAGGTTGCCCTTGTACCAGGCAGTCTTGCTGTCGTCGGCTGAGGCGGGCGACGGCGTCGTGGCGACGTTGAGCAGGGCGAAGAGGGCGGAGAGCGCCACGAAGTTGTGGTTGTGTTTCATCATGCATTCATGGTAACGGCCTGATTCTTTCGCGGACGTGCGCACGGTAGCGTCGCGCCGGCCCCTACTGGATGCGACGTTTTTCCATATCACGTTCGACCTGTCGGGCCCGCCAAGGTGGTCTTGTTGGGCGTTCTGCGCGGTGGGTCGGCGTGGCGTTACCCTGCCATTGCGGCGACAGGCCTGACACGCGATCGCCGTTTGCGAGCCGAGAACGGGGTTGGTCGTGTCGGGGTGACAATGGAGCTGTTTGGCTTATCTGTTGTGCAAATAGTCGCTTATGTCGGTTTTGCGGCGTATCTGGAGGGGAGACCCCGCCAAACCGTGTCAGGGCGCGGTTTACAATCGTGCCGCACACGCGGCGTCGGCGCACAAAGCGCGTCAATGCGCGACGAATTCTTGAGGCAACCGTCACGCGCCGCGTTCAGCCCATAGGAGACGACCTGATGCAACGACGGATCGTGTTGATGTTGGCACTGGCGGCGACGTTCATCTTCGGCGCGGTCGCCCGCGCGGCCAATCGGCCGAACGTGCTGCTGATCATGGCCGACGACCAGACGTGGGAAGACTCCGGCGTCTACGGCAACGACGAGGTGCACACGCCGAACATCGACCAGTTGGCCAAGCAGGGCATGCGGTTCACGTATTGCTTCACAGCGACCGCCATGTGTGCGCCGACGCGGCAGCAGCTTTACACCGGCATCTTCCCGGTCAAGAACGGCGCGTACCCGAACCACAGCAAGGTCAAGCCGGGCACGAAGAGCCTTGTGCATCACCTGAGCGCGTTGGGCTACCGCGTGGGCTTGTCGGGCAAGCGGCACATCGGGCCGAAGGAGTCGTTCCCGTTTGAGACGGTCAAGGACATCAAGGCGTTTATCGAGCAGGACAAGTCGCAGCCTTACTGCCTGATCGTCGCGTCGGACAGCCCGCACCTGCCGTGGAGCGCGGGCGACGCGTCGCGTTACAACGCGGACAAGCTAACGCTGCCGCCTTACTTCGTCGACACGCCGGAAACCCGCACGGCCTTGACGAAGTACTACGCGGAAATCACCGACTTCGACCGCGAGTTGGGCCAGTGCATGAAGTTCGTACAGCAGAGCGGGCAGGCCGACAACACGATCTTCATTTACACGAGCGAGCAGGGGGCTCAGTTCCCGCGCTGCAAGTGGACGTGCTACGACACGGGGGTCCGCACAGCCTTGATCGTGCGCTGGCCGGGCCGAGTGAAGGCGGGCAGCGTGAGTGACGCGATGGTGCAGTACGTCGACGTCGTGCCGACCCTGATCGCCGCGGCCGGTGGCGAGCCGATCGACGGGCTGGACGGGCGCAGCTTTTTGCCCGTCTTGGAAGGCAAGAGCCACAAACACGCGGACGTCGTGTTCGGCGTGCACACGACGCGCGGCATTATCGACGGGTCGCCCAGTTACCCGATCCGCTCGATCCGCACGCGGACGCACAAGCTCGTGTGGAACTTGCAGTACGACAAGCCGTTTCTGAACATCCTCCAGGCCGGGCGCGACCGCAGCGGGTACTGGGGGTCGTGGGTCACCAAGGCTGAGGCGGGAGACGGGCACGCCAAGCGGACGGTCAAACACTACCGCTGGCGGCCGCAGTTCGAGTTCTACGACCTGCGCAACGACCGGTATGAACTGAACAACCTGGCGGATGATCCCAAGTACCGCAACCAGATCGCCGACCTGCACGATCGGCTCAAGGCATGGATGGCGTCGCAGGGCGACAAGGGGATCGAGACCGAGTTGGCGGCGAACAAGCGCGACAAGAAACGCAATAACAAGGCGCAACCGAAGCAACCGAAACCAAAGCAATACAGCGAGAGACAACTGTGATCGTGTTGAACCGATCAGCCGTCACCCGCGCGGCGGCGACTGCAATAATGGCTCGAACGCAACCGTTGCCCCGAAAACGACCGTACCTTTACAAACCCTTGAACCACACGACCCTCAGAGGACTCCCCGATGCGTAACACAACGCCTGTTCTGACTTTGATCGTCCTGACCCTTTGTGCGGCGACGACGCTGGCCGGCGATTGGCCGACTTGGCGTGGCCCGGCACGCGACGACGTTTCGACCGAGACGGGCTTGATGAAGTCCTGGCCCGAGGGCGGGCCGAAGCGCGTTTGGCTGTTCGACAAGGCCGGGCTGGGCTACTCCAGCTATTCCATCGCCGACGGCAAGCTGTTCACGATGGGGGCTGAGGGCGGCAACACCTTCCTGCTGGCGCTCGACGCGAACACGGGCAAGGAACTGTGGCGCACGCAGGTCGGCCAGGTCTTGAAGAACGGTTGGGGCGACGGCCCGCGCAGCACGCCGACGTACAGCGACGGCCTCGTCTACGCGCTGGGCGGGCGCGGCGATCTGGTCTGCGTCGATGCCGGCAAGGGCACGCTCAAGTGGCGCAAGAGCCTGACCGCCGACTTCGGCGGCAGGACGCCCGGCTGGGGTTATAGCGAGTCGCCACTGGTTGACGGCAACAAGGTCGTTGTCACGCCCGGCGGCAAGAACGGCGCGGTCGTCGCGTTGAACAAACTGAGCGGAGCGCCACTGTGGCGGTCGAGTGACTTCACCGAGGGCGCGCAGTACAGCTCGATCATCGTGGCTGAGCATGGCGGCAAGAAGCAGTACATCCAACTGACCATGAAGAAGCTGGTCGGCCTCGACGCCGAAGACGGCAGTGTGCTGTGGACCAGCGATTGGCCCGGACGGACAGCCGTCATCCCGACGCCGATCTATCACGACGGTCACGTTTACATCGCCAGCGGGTATGGCGTGGGGAGCAAGCTCGTGAAGCTCAATGGCTCGTCCGCCCAGAACGTTTGGGCCAACACGGTGATGGTCAACCACCACGGCGGCGTGATCCTGCTGGACGGTCACTTCTTCGGCTACTCCGACAAGGGCGGCTGGACCGCCCAGTCGTTCAAGGACGGCGAGGCCGCCTGGGCGAAGAAAGGCCGCGGCAGCCTGGGCAAGGGCGCGATCGCCTACGCCGACGGCCGGTTCTACCTGCTGGAAGAAGGCAGCGGCACCGTCGCCCTGATCGCCGCGTCCAGCGACGACTGGGAGGAGCACGGCCGATTCAAGCTCGATCCGCAGTCGACCCGCCGGTCGCGCCGCGGGAAGGTGTGGGCCCACCCGGTGATCGCCAACGGCAAGCTGTACCTGCGCGATCAGGAATACATCTACTGCTATGACATCAAGGCGAAGTAATGGACGTTGTGATGGTCGACATCCGCTGTCGAGAATCGGAATCCGGATGACGCTGAAACTGGATCGGGGCCAGATATGTCAGATCAAGAAAAGCAATCGGAAGAAGGCAACAAGCGCCTGGCGTCGTTCGGGATTCTCGGGCTGGGGCTGCTCGGCTGCGCGGTATTCGTGATCTACCCGCTGGTGAGGGCCCATATGGGCGTCGATCAGATTTCGGTGTCTGAGAAGTACGCCGGCGGTTCAATCGCCGTTCTCGCGATCGGCATCATGTCGCTCTGCGGACTCGACTTTATCAAGGATGATCAGAACATCACGTTGAGAGACCTGGTGATGATCGTGGTGGTTGTGGCGCTCGGCATCGGCGCGTTTTTCCTCTTCAAGGGGCACCTGGAGTCGTTGGGTTACCACTTTCCCAAGTCATGACGACATCGCTGGTCAGTAGCGGCAGAATTCATCGTGGCGCTTGAGCGGGACGCTGCAAGGTTGGTGAAACAAGGTCATCACGAATGTCGTCAAGCACGGTGAACCATGACCGGTACTCACGCGAGGCGTCGAAATCGAGGTCGGCACTGATGACGCACTCGGCGTCGCCCGCGTCGGTCAGAACTTGACCATGAGGATCGACGATGAGCGATCGGCCGGGGTAATCAAGTGTCGGGTCAACGCCACAACGGTTGACGCCGACGACGAACGCCTGGTTCTCGATCGCCCGGGCACGCAGCAGCGTGACCCAATGCTCGACCCGCGGCGAGGGCCAATTGGCGATGACCGTGATGACCTCGGCCCCCGCGCGTGCGGTCGGCCGAAAGACCTCGGGGAACCGCAGGTCGTAGCAGATAAACGGCGCGACGGTGCAGCCACGCCACGCGAACGACACGGGCGTTTCGCCCGGCAAGTAGTGCTCGTGCTCTTTGCCCAGCGTAAACGGTTGCAGCTTGACGTAACGCGCAAGCTCGTCGCCGGTCGGCCCGTAAGCGACCGACTCGTTCAGGCCCATGCCGCCCGCGTCCCGCCGAACGACCCCGCCGACGACCGTCACGTTCAGGTCGCGTGCGAGCGACGACAGGAACGACTGCGAAAGCTCGTCGTCACGTTCAGCCACGACGTCGACGTTCATGCTGAAGCCGGTGTCGAACATCTCCGGCAGCACGACCAGCGCGTCGGGTTCGAGTGCGACGCCGGCGAGCAGGTCGCGGATCTTGGCATGGTTGGCGGGTTTGTCTTCCCAGACGATGTCGAGTTGGACGGCGACGGCTTGCATGTGGGTAGTTTACGCGGCGGCGAGACACGCGGCGGCACGGCACGCTTCAGCGTGCCGTGCAACAGCTCACAGAATCGCCCGCAGCCCGCGCACCAGCCGCCCGATGCCCTCGGCGACCGTTTCCCGCTGCAAGGCGCCGTACGCGACGCGCAGGCAACAACTGTCGTGGGTGCCGAATGTTTGGCCTGGGATGACCGCGACGCCGTGCTCGCGGACGAGCCGCTCGACGATCGCCATGTCGTCGAGCGTCGTGTCGACGCGGAGCAGCGCGTAGAACGCGCCGTCCGGTTGCGGGACTTCGACCTTGTCGCCCAACGTCGCCAACTCGTCGAGCACGAGGCCGCGCACGTCGGCGAGGTCATTGATGAATGGCTCGCAGTACGTTCGACCGACGGCCATCGCGGCGGCCGCGGCGTGCTGGCTCACGACGGGGGGGCAGATCAGGATCGTATCTTGGATCTTCTTCACAGCCGTCTCCAGCGACGCGGGCATGACCATATAACCGATGCGCCAACCCGCGAAGCCGAACGCCTTGGACAAGGAGAACAACGAAATCGTGTGACCACGTGCGTCCGCGAACGATCCGGGCGACGTGTGCCGCACGCCGCCGTAGGTGAAGTACTCGTAAGCCTCGTCGCTGATGTGGTACAGGCCGTGCGCCTTGCACAGGCGGTTGACGTCGTGCAGCGAGCGTTCGTCGTACACTGCTCCGGTCGGGTTATTGGGCGAGACGGTGACGACGGCCCGGGTGCGTTGATTGATCGCCGCCTCGATCGCGTGAGGGTCGAGTTGGTAGCGGGCGTTGGTGGCGACGGGTACGGGCTTGGCTCCTGCGATAGTGATCGCCATGTCGTGGTTGAAGTAGTAGGGCGACTGGATGATCACCTCGTCGCCCGGGTCGGTGATGGCGAGGACGGCGTTCATGAACGCCATGTTCGCGCCGGCCGTCACAACCACGCTCAGGTCGTCGCCTGTCCTAATGCCGTTGTCGGCCGCGAGCTTGACTTCGATCGCGTCGAGCAGTTCGGGCACACCCTGAACAAGCTGGTACTTGTGGTTGTCCGGCGCGCCGATGCAAGCTTGCACAGCTTGCGCCACCTCCGGGGGCGGGCCGTAGTGGACGACGCCTTGGCCGAGCGAGATCGTGCCGGGGTGCGCGCGGATCAACTCGCCGACGACCGGGATGATCGGCGACTGCACACGCGTCATCCGCATCGCGTTCGGCCTCACTTGCGACGCGACTCCTTGAGCCGTTGCTCAAACCGCTTTAAGCCGGCGCGGTACGCGTCGGCCCACGTGTCCACGGGATCGACCGAGCCGCGGAAGCGGACCATCGTCGCGACGGCGTCGCCGACGGTGAACGGCTGCTTGACGCCGCGTTTGCGTCGAAGGTTCGTCTCGTGCGCGGCCAGCGCGGTGACGGCCGCGCCCAGCGCCGGGCCCTCGTCGGACGCGAGCCGTTCGATGCGTCGGCCGAGCACGGTCGCGAGGATCTCACACATCAGGTCGCTGCGGGCGATACCGCCGGAGACGGTGACGCGCGTGATGTTCTGCCCCGCGCGTTCGTGTTCGCGCACGCCGAGTGCGATGAGGTACGCCAACGCCTCAAGCGCCGCGCGGAAGCGCACACCCAGTTGCTTCGGCCCCTGCGCGTCGGTCGCCTTGGCGGACGACTCGCTATTGAACCACGCCAGCGCGGGCTTGTCGACTTTTAATGACGGCTCGGGATGCACGAACGGCCAAACGGCGTGGCCCTTCGCACCGGCTCCGGCCGCCCGGGCCTGCTTCTCCAACTTCGACCACTGCGCGGCCGACCAGGTGGGTTTGCTGCCCGTGACCATGTCGACGAACTGCGCGCCGTTGTTATAGCAGCGCATCCAGAGGTATGGCCCCCAGTTGAGCTTCATCACGTCGAGCGAGCCTTGTTGCGGCAGTTGATTAGACGATGAGTTGACCACGGCCGAGTTGCCCAGGATGACAGCGACCTGCCCGTCGTCCACCGCGCCGCCGCCGACCAGGCCCGCCGCCTGGTCGTCGCTGGTCGGGTAGACGATTGGGGCACGTTTGGCATCGATGCCTGTCTCGGCCGTGAGGTGAGCGGCCAGCGGGCCGACAGGTTGGAAGTGGTTAACGATCTTCGGTAGTTGCTTCCACGCGAGCTTGCGCAGCGCATCGTCGCCGATCGCGTCGAGCATGTCACGCCGCCACTTGTTGGTGCGCAGGTCCATGATGCCGGTCGACGCGGCCGACGACACGCTGGTCACGTCGAAGTTGCCCGTGAGGTAGCCTGCCGCGAGCGGGCCGTGCAGGAGCATGCGCGTCGTGCGCTTCCAGTCGTCCAGCGACAGGGTCGCTTCGTCTTTGACGAGGTGGCTGAGCGAATAACGGATCGCCCACGGTCCGCCGATCAGGTCGTTGACGGCCTTCTGCCCACCAAGCCTGCGCAGGCCGAGTTTATGGAACTTGGCCAGCGTGTAGTCGTTCCAACAGATCGCGCGTCGGACCTGGTTGTGGTGCGCGTCGATTCGGCCTGCCGTGTGGTGCGTCGCGCTGATGCCGCCGGCCACCCAATTATTCAGGCGCTTTTTCTTTCGTAGCAGGTCGGCGATCGCGCGCGTACTGGCGCGGGCCTGGCCTTCCAGTTGCATCACGTTTAATTCATAACAGCCGTCCTCGACGAGTCGCCCATCGGCGATGTCGCCACGCCACAGATCGGTCGGCAGGCGCGTTTCGGCCACGACCTTGCCGGCCGCATCGAACGCGAGGCATTTGACGCCGCCGGTGGAGAAGTCCCAGCCGGTAATCAGGTCGTTGGGTTTGACGTAACGGAGAGTGTTGTCGTTGCTCACGGGCGATCGCCTCGGGTGCGGGGGGTCGGGCCGGTATGTTACGAAAGTCGCGCGCAGGTTGCAGGGTGCATTCGTCTCAGTCATGACCAGGCCGTTCTGCGTAAACTCACGACTATCCACGCATGGAGTCGCTCGCATGTCCGACCACACCGCTCGCCAGTACGTCGCGCACGAGGCGACCTACAAGCAGTTGCTCGAACTCAAGCCCAACGTGGCCGTGCTGCCATGGGGCGCGACGGAGGGGCATAACTACCATCTGCCGCATGGGACGGACGTGGTTGAAGCGAATGCTTTGGGTGAGGCGGCGGTGGGCCGGGCCAATGAACAGGGCGCGCGGTGTGTGCTGCTGCCGTGCGTGCCGTTCGGGAACAACAACACGCAACTGACCCAGGTCGCGACGGTGACGATGCGGACACGGACGCAACTGGCCGTGCTGCACGACGTGGCGGACAGCATGGTCAAGCAGGGGATCGACCGGGTCGTGCTGCTCAACTTCCACGGGGGCAATGAGTTTAAGCCGCTGATCCGCGATGTGATGCTCGACCTGCCGGTGTTCATCGTGCTGATCGACGCGTTCAAGCTCGAACCGACGCTGCGCGACGAGACGGGTCTGGCGCCGGGGTCGCACGCAGACGAGTTTGAGACGAGTTTGATGATGCACGTCGCGCCGCAGTGGGTCGCGCCGCTGGACGGGGCCGGCGACGGCGGGACGACGCCGAACGCGCTGCCGGCGTTGAAGCAGCCTGGCGTGTGGTGTCCGCGCGACTGGGCGGCGTTGACGAAGGACACGGGCGACGGCGACCCGCGCGCGGCGACGGCCGAGAAGGGCAAGCGGATACTGGATGCGCTTGTGGATGCCACGACACCGGTGCTGGTTGAGCTGTCGCAGGCGAGTGAAGGGGATTACCCGCTGGTGATTCGGCGATGGGAATGACGTGAGGACTTGCCGCTTACTCTGGTCGACCTGAAGAGGAACAAAACGCAGAGGCACAAAGGCGCGGTCGACGCAAAGAGGCGGCGATGGATTCAATGCATGGTCGACTCGTGTCTTCTCAGTATTCTCCGTGTCTTCGCGACTTCGCGTTCAATCTCTTGTTCCGGCTCGTTGAGCAGTCGCGACCTGCCCCGCCACCCACTTGATCGCATTGAGCACGATGGGTTGCAGTGCGGGTGTCGACTCGGGGTGCGGGCTGATGGCGATGACACGACCCTTGCCGAATCGGCTGGCGACGATGGCGGGGGTGTTGACCATCGTCCCGCGTTGCGGCTCGTACTTGACCTGTTCGGAACGGAAGTAGGCGAGCGGCTGGTACGTCGGCAGGTCGGGGTTGCCCTTGGGCGAGACGATCGGGCCGTTGTGGTAACGCACGTCGAACTTGAGCGGGATGTCGCCGAACATCGCCTTGCCGGCTGGCGTCAGTTCCATCTTGATCGTCGTCGTCTTGCCGCGGTACCACATCGACTTCTTGCCGACGCCGGGGATGTCGAAGGTCTTGTTAAACACCTTCGTGTCGACAAGATTCAGCGACCACGAATAGTGAGCCGAGCAGAGGTACGCGCCGGCGCAGATGCCGATGTACCCGCCCCCGGCATTGACGTAATCGCGGACGGCGTTTCGGCTTTTCGGGCCGATCGCGGCTGCCTGTTTCGAGCCGCTGCCGCCGGGGAACAGGACGATGTCGCACTGCTTGAGAACGGCCGACTTGATGTCGGCTGGGCCCAGATGATGTACGCGGTATCCGTCGGCCTTATCGAGCATGTCCGTCAGCGTTCGCACACCACCCGCGCCCGTCCCGCCCCCGTCGTACAGGCCGACGACGATCGTCTTGTCGTCGCGCTCCATAGCGTCAACAACATTGACGCAGTCGCGGTCGATCATGCCGATGTGACGCAGCACGACGTTGACCATGACGCGGTGCTGACGCGTGCGCAGCGACAGCGGCTGATCCTTGAACGTCGTTTCGAGCGTCATCGCCTGCGAGCCGAGGTGGTGGATGCACGCGTTGGTCAGCCCGGTCGCGATCGGCCCCTGCGAAAGCAGCGTAAACTTGCGGTCGTCATCGGTGACGGTCGCGTTGACAGCCGACTGCATCGCCTTGGCGAGCGGGTCGGTCGTTGGCCCGCGTTTGTAGATCACACTCGACCCGACCGACTTCTTTTTGCCGGCCGGCGGTTTGTGCGACTTGTTGAATTCGTACCCCTCGTGCAGGTCGAGCACCCAGTCGGGCTTGTGCTTCTGAACCAGCCGCCACATCGACCACGCCAGCACGCCGCGCGGCTCGCCCGACTTGACGTTCGGCCCCGGAAAGTTGCGGTTCAGGTCGCGATTGGCTCGATCAGCACCCGGCACATACCGCGAATTAGCGTTCAGCCCGCGCACGTTCGCCCGCGGCACGACGATCAGACGACCCTTGACGATCGGCCAGTGCATGACCTGCGCCGCGGCGCGGGCCCCGGCCGGCTCGTTCCCGTGCGTCCCGCCGACGACGAGGACGGTCGGGCCGGGTTGGTCGGTGTCGATGATGTAATAAGGTGTGGCCCAGGGGGTGTCAGGTGCCAAACGGCCTTCGGGCGTCTGAGCGCTGGCGATGCATTGCTGGCATATCAGCAATAGGGATGCGAGAAGAAGTTGCTTTGATGATCGTATTCGCATGATGAGACGGGCATTTGTGCAGATGGGTCGTCGGTTGTCAACCTGTTGTGAGTCGATCAAGCGGCCGCCGGATCGTCGGCTTCAAGCAGGCGAGCAGGTACGAACACGCGTGCCTCATTCGCGTACGGCCGCATGATGACGTGTTGCGCTGTGATGTTCTGGATCACGCCCAGGTCCGTCAGGATGTAAAGTAGCTGCTCGTCTTCAAGGTCTTGATCGGATGGGCACGAATCAGTCAATTGATGCAGTCGATTCGACCTACCGCATGACGTCTGAGCAAGTTGTTCGAGCGTCTGCAGTGTATCGCAGTCGAGCAACCGGTAGTCGTTTGTGGCAACGAGCGGCTTGTTGGATTCGGGTCGTCGTTGGACACAGCGTGTTGGCGTGCGTTCCACCACAACACGCTGATCGTTTTCAGTGCCGACGAGCGTGATCAGTCCGGACATGGCTAGTCGTGGTTCGCTCAGCATGTCAAGAGCAGCTTCAAAGTCACTTGCGTCTTCAAGCACACGCCGTAGGTGAAGTAACACGGGATAGCCCAGCTTGTCGAGACCTTCGGCGCTCATCACTGCGTTGAGTGCGATGGCAAAACCGTTGCGTGACATGCCCGTCACCAAACCCACGGCACCTGGCCAACCAGCCACGGTCAGCCGCGGTCCGTTCTGATCGCAATAGTTGATCTTGTACGTGGCCCGCGCCAGCAGGTCTTCCGGCCACCAATCCATGTTCCGGGCAAGCACAGGGCCAAACCGGGTCGGTAGCGCAATCGTTGAACATCCCAGATACGCCAACGCCAGATCGTACGAAACATTGGCAAGGGTCACGTCACGCCAGTCGAGCCCAGCTTTGTCTGCGGCCGACCTCACCTCGTCTCGAAACCGATTGCCCGTCCTCATGTGAATCAGTCGCGCGATTCTCCGCGTTGCAGTCGGCACGTCGTTTAGAACGGCCTGAAGCAATGCCTTGGTGCGATCGATAGCTTCCGGGGCGATCGAGGTGAATCGATCACGCAAGGGCGCCGTCAGATCGACATCGATCGAATCGCACTCAACCCAAGAAGGCATAGTGAACATCCCGCGGGGCCACGCGGAATAATACGACCCCAGGGAATGTACACGGCGGACGAGTATGTAGGTTCAGAATGATGCGTCGCAAGCGACGTGGCTCAATGGTCACTTCTTGATCTCGCGACTGCTCGTCTTCTCCGCCGTCGGGAAGTCGTCCGGCACCTTGGTCAGCGTGACCTTCCCCGTTGCCGCCCACTCGGTGCCGCGTTGCAGGACGGTGATGAAGCCGACGCATTTCATCGAGTAGTCCGCGTGGCCCATCGGTGTGTGGAAGCATCGGCCCTTGCCGTAGTCGATGGTCATGATCATGGGTTCGTGCGCGCCGCGGCCGCGGGTTTTGGGGTCGCTGTAGGCGGTGGCCAGGACGGTCATGCCCTCGGCCGGTCCGCGCAGTCGGTCGTACAACTCGTCGCGGGCGTGCAGCCATTTGGTGGGCAGGCCTTTCATGATCGGGTGGTCGGCGTTGCGCGTCTCGACGATGAACGGGTGTTGGCTGCCGTGGCTGCCGCCGCGTCCTTTGGTCAGGTCACGGACGAACTTGCCGGTCTTCTTGTCGAAATAGACGTACGGGCCGGACTTCTCGCTTCGGCCGCCCCAACCGCCCAGGCCGATCACGCGGTTGTACTCAGCCCAGTTGCCGAACGAGTTGTTCGCGGCGTGGACGACGACGAAGCCGCCGCCTTCTTTGACGTACTTCAGGAACGCGTCCTGCACGGGCTTCGGCCACATCGCGCCGTTGTAGTTGCTCACGACGACGTCGTACTCCTTGAAGTCAGGCCGCCAGGCGTCCCACTGTTCTTTGGTCCCGTTCTTGGCCGGGCTGGTCGAGACGGTGACGGCGAATCGACCTGACGATTCGAGGGCGTATTTGAGGACGGGCGTGGTGGCCCTCCAGTTGTGGTTGTTCTGCCCGTCGAGGATCAAGGCTTTGAGCTTGCCGTGGTGGTCAGCTTGAGCCGACGTGGCGGCGAGGCCGAGACAGCCGACAGCCAGGAGAAGGGCGGCGAGAATGGGAAATCGCATCGGGTTCGAACGGTTCATGGTTCTCTCACGTAAGGTGTGCGGAGTGTTTGTGGAGCTGTCTAGGGTCGCATACGGGGATTCTACCAGACGTCACCAGAGGCAGAATCGTCTCAATCGTTAGAGGACGTTCAGATCGGCTGAGCGATTCCACGCCACCGGGCGTTCGGCCAACTGAGAACATGGATCGCGGATGTCGGGTTTTCCCTTGTCGTCATTGTCGGGGGGATAAACCCATTGCGGAAACGAGTCGATAATACGCCGGGCCTGCCATGGTTATGTCGCCGAGGAGCGGGATGTTAGGACTTCGAGAACGAGAATTACGACCGCTTCCGGTTGACCCGATCGACCTCGTGGCGATCGATCTGGATGGGACGCTGTTGCAGAAAGACGGCTCGATCTCCATGGGCTCGGCCAAGGCGATCAGCGACGCGGTGGAATGCGGCGTTCGCGTCGTCATCGCGACCGGGCGAGCGCCGCGCGGCGTCAAGCGTGTTTATGAAGCGCTCGACCTGGATACGGTGCAGATCTGTCAAAACGGCGCACTGGTGCACGACCCGCACGGCGACCAGGCAATGTTCCATGAGCAGATTCCCGGCCACATCGCGCGGTCGGTCATCGAGATTGGCCGAATGGTCGATCCGACCCTGGCCGTGGCGATCGAGCTATACGACCGCTGTTTCACCGATCGACCAAACGGCCGAATCGGTAATGACCCGATGTTGGCGGAGGGCGCCGCGCCGAATCTCGTGGGCGCGCTGGGCGAATTGCTCGACTCACCGATTACGAAGGTCATGATGGCCGGCGAGCCCGAGGTGCTCGGCGGAATACAAGCCGCGTTGCAGACGCGGCTCGGCACGCACGTGTCGTTCTCGTGCAGCCACATGCGCCTGTTGCAGATCGTGGCTGGGAGCGTGGACAAGGGCATCGCGCTGGAGCGCGTTTGCGATTATTACGACATCCCGCAGTCGCGCACGATGGCCATCGGCGACGCGCCGAATGACCTGGGCATGATCCGTTGGGCCGGCCTGGGCATTGCCATGGAAAACGCGTGGACGCAGGTTCGTAATGAGGCGCACTTCACCGTCGCATCAAACAACGAGGGCGGCGTCGCCGATGCGATCAATCGCTACGTGCTCTCGTCGCGATAGCGAAGTGCCCTCTGTTCATCAGGACGCGCCACGTGCCGCGTCGATCCGATCAATCAACCAGTCGCCGAAGTCGGCTTTTTCCATCGGGCCCGCGTTGTCCGTGTTCCCCGACTTTTCAAACCACGTGGGATCGATGTCCGACGCCTCCATCGTGTCGATCGGGTTGGCGACGATGGCATCGACGCGCTTTTCCTGTAGCTTGCGCTTGGCGTTTTCATGCAACACCGCTGGCTCTTCAAGCGCGAAAGCGACGACGAACTGGTCGTCGCGTTTGTTCGCAGCCGCCGTAGCGACCAGATCGGGCGTGGGCACGAGTGCGAGCGTTGTCGGCGATTGCCCGCGTGTCAGTTTTGCGTCGCTGACGTCGCTCGGCCGATAGTCGGCTACGGCAGCGGCCATCACCAGCACGTCGTGCGCGGGCCAGGCCCGTTCGAGTTCCTGCTGCAACTCGGTTGACGCGTCGAAGTGAATGACCAGGACACCCTCGACAATCAGCGCTTCCAGTTCATCCTTCCCGATCGAAGCGCCACAACCGAGCAGCAACGTCACGCCGTGCCCCGCAGCACGCGCCGCCCGTGCGACCGACACACCGACCCGCCCGCTCGATCGGTTCGAGATGAACCGGACGGGGTCGATCGGCTCGCGTGTGGGGCCCGCGGTGATCAGATAACGCATGGCGTACGTCTCGAATAAGAATGAGGGGCCTATGTACAACCTCTCCCTTTGGGAGAGGTCGGCGGCTTTGCCGCCGGGTGAGGGTTCGGCACGGCCGTGCCGCAGTTCAAAGCGGGTCGTTCACTGCGCAGAACCCTCACCCCAACTCTCTCCCAGAGGGAGAGGGGGTCGTTCAGAGCGTCCATGAGCTTACTGCGGCGGCGTCAACGCCTCCGGCCCGACCGTGACGACCGTCATCGGCCCCGGCCGATTCGCGGCCAGGTAGTCGTTCAACCGATCGAGCGTCACGGAATCGACGCGCGCCGCCAATTCGTCGAGCGTGCGCGGTCGGCCCAGCAGATACTGATCCATCGCAATCGCGCCGGCGCGGGCGCCCGTCGACTCACCCTGCATGACTAAGCGCGACTTCATACCGACGATGGCGCGATTGAATTCGTCGGCCTCAACGCCGTCGTGCACGCGTCGCAGTTCAGCCGTCATCACGTCGAGTGTTTCCTGTGCCCGCGGGACGGTCGTGCCCGCATAGGCCAGCATCACCCCGCGGTCCTTTTGGCCGGAGTAGGTTGCGAACACCGAGTAGCACAGGCCGCGCTTCTCGCGCACTTCCGTAAACAGTCTGCCGCTCATGCCGCCCGCCAGCACGGCCGTGGCGGCGCGCTGGAGAATGCTTGTCTCGTCCGGCTCGGGCGGCGCGTCGTAAGCGACGCCGATATGCACCTGCGCGCTCTCGGCCGACTCGTTGTAATAGCCGCGCGGCCCGGTCGCGTCCGGCGCGGGCGCGGCACTCTCAATGGAACCGGACCATTGGCCGAGCGTCTGCCCGACCCGATCGCGTAGGTCGTTCCAATCGAAGTGGCCGGCCACGCCCATGACCGCGCCGCCCGGCACGCACGCGCGCTGCCAGAACGCCCGTAGGTCGTCGAGCGTCATCGCCTCGAGGTCGGCCCGCGTGCCATACGGCGACCGATCAAGCGGCGCGGGGTAATGCCGTGCACGCAAGGCGACGAACACCTTGCTCTGCGGCTCGTCCTCCAGCGCGTCCAGCGACTGCAACGCCAGGTCGCGGCTGGGCGGCAAAGCGTCGGCGTCGAGCATCGGCTGGCGGACCATGTCGGTCAGTAAAGGCAGGGCGTCGGGCAACTTGTCAGCCAACATGGTCGCCGAGACACGCAGGTGTCGGCTGTCGGCGTTCGTGCCCCGGCTGACGCCGAGCGTGTCCAGTGCGTCACAGTGCGCCCGCGCGTCAAGCTCACCCGCGCCGCGGCAGATCATTTCAGAAAGCAGCGGGGCGACGCCGTTGCGGTCGGCCGGCTCCTGCGTCACGCCCGCCGGTGTCAGCAGCGACAACGCCAGCGACCGCACGCCGGCCACCGGTTCGGCCACAAGGACCAGGCCGTTTTCGAACTGATGGGTATGGATGTCAGCCATGGGCGGGCATTGTAAGCCCAACACCCACTAACGACCTGACCGAAGCGACGTGATGACCGCGTCGAAGACGGGCTCGAAACACAACGACTCGACCAGGTCGATGACAGCCACCGGTTGGCCGTCCTTCCGCATGGCATCGATCATCCTGGCAAAGACCTCGTTCCGTCGGCTTGCCGACATGGACGCGAACGAGAGCACGCAGGTCCGCAATGACGCGTTTTCGTTGATCTCGAAAACCATCTCGCCGACGCGCCTTAACATCGCCTCGATCCGCGGGATTCGCAACGTCCGGTAGTCGTTCAGGTCGAACGCTCGGTCGCACTCGGGGCATCGCCCGCGCTCCAGGCCGGTCAGCCGGTAGTCACACGCGAGGCAGTAATAGGCCAGCGCGTCCTTCAGCCCAACCTCGTCCATATTGCTCCCCAGTCGTTGCTCCGGCTATTGCAGGATTGGCGAAACGACGCGCGCCGGCTCGAGCACACCGGTCAGTTTGAGGTCGAGGCCCTGGAACCGCACGGTCAGCCGGTCGTGATCGAGGCCGAGCAAGTGCAGCATCGTCGCGTGCAGGTCGCGCACGTGCACGGGGTTCTCCGCCGCGTTGTAGCCCAGGTCGTCGGTCGCGCCGTAGGTGACGCCGCCTTTGACGCCGCCGCCGGCCATCCACAGGCTGAACGCACGCATGTGGTGGTCACGGCCGACCGCGCCCTTGTTCGACTGCGCCATCGGCGTTCGTCCGAACTCACCCGTCCACACGACCAGCGTGTCGTCCAGCATGCCACGTTGTTTCAGGTCTTTCACGAGCGCTGCCGACGGGCCGTCGCACAGCCCCGCGCAGATCTTCATGAAGTGAACCAGCCCGTTGTGGTGGTCCCAGCCGCGGTGGTAGAGCTGAATAAACCGCGTGCCGCGCTCCGCCAGTCGGCGAGCCAGCAGGCAATTCGCGGCGAACGACCCGTCCAGGCCGTTCTTCACGCCGTACAGGTCGAGCGTGTCGGGCGACTCGTCGGTAATGTCCATCAGTTGCGGGATCGACATCTGCATCTTGAACGCTAGTTCGTACTGCGCGATGCGCGTGTCGATCGCCGGGTTGCGGACGCTCGCGTTGCGCAGCCTGTTCAGCGCACCGATCGCATCGACGACGTCGCCCTGACGATTGCGGTCGTAGCCGGCGGGATTCGAGACGTAGTGCACCGGGTCGCCGGCCGACTGAAACTCGACGCCCTGGTGCCGGCTGGGCAACATCCCCGCGCCCCACTGGCGTGTCGCGATCGGCTGCGGGTTCCGCCCACCCTTGCTCGTCAAGACGACAAAGCCCGGCAGGTCGTTGGCTTCACTGCCCAGACCGTACGTCACCCAAGAGCCCATGCTCGGCCGACCCGAAATCGACGTGCCGGTGTTCATCACCGTGTGGGCGGGGTCGTGGTTGATCTGGTCGGTGTGCATCGAGCGGATGATCGCGATGTCGTCAGCGATCGACGCGATACCCGGGAAGACCTCAGCGATCTCCTGCCCGGATTGACCGTGCTTGTGAAACTTGAACAACGGCCCCTGGCAGACCAGTTTGTGACCCTGCAACTGCGCGATGGGCTGACCCTTGGTGAACGACGCGGGCATCGGCTTGCCGTGCATCTGGGCGAGCTTCGGCTTGTAGTCGAGCGACTCCAGGTGCGACGGCCCGCCGGCCATGGTCAGAAAGATCACCCGTTTGGCCCGCGGCGCGAACCGGTGCGCGTGGTGCAGGGCTGCGCCGTTCGCGGTCACCGGGTCCATCAGTGTCGACAACGCCACAGCGCCGAGGCCGAACGAAGTTGAGCCGAGGAACGCGCGGCGGGAGAGAGTCAGGTTGTGGTCGTTGGCGTGGGTCATGCTCACGATATCCATGTCGTCGGTCATACTCAGTTACGTGTGATCGACTCGTTCAGGTTCAGGATGGCTCGGGCGACACTCGTCCACGCCGCGAGTTCGGGACGAGCGAGATCGTCGGGCAGTGGCTTGAGACCGACCTTCAACAGTGCTTCGGCCGCGGCGGGCTCTTTGCTGAATTGCGTGTGGTGTTTCGTATACAGGTTGCGAAGGATGCCTATTTCCACGTTGGTCGGTCGGCGGGAGGTGGCCGTCTCGAATGCAAACGCGATGCGCTCATCGACGGACCGCCCACCCTCGCGCATGACGCGCTGAGCGAACACACGCGCCGCTTCGACGAACGTCGGGTCGTTCAGCAGCGCCAGCGCGGCCCGCGGGGTATTCGATGTCGGGCGGTCGGCGGCGCACTCTTCGCGCGTCGGCGCGTCGAACGCGAGCAACATGGGGTGCAGAAAGACGCGCTGCCAGTGCATGTACACGCCACGCCGCCATTGGCTGTCGCTTGCGTCGTGCTTGTAAGTTCGCGTCGGGAAGTTGAGGTGCTGGTAATAGCCCGCCGGTTGATACGGTTTGACGCTGTGGCCGCCGACCGTGCGGACGAGCAGGCCGCTGTTGGTCAAGGCCGTGTCGCGCACCAGTTCGGCCTGCAACCGCCAGCGCGACTGACGCGCGTACAGCCGGTTGAACGGGTCACGCTTCAGCAGGTCGTCCGAAACGAGCGACGACTGGCGGTACGTGCGCGACATGACCATCAGTTTGACCATGTGATTCACATCCCAGCCGCTGTTCATGAACTCGACGGCCAACCAGTCGAGCAGTTCCGGGTGGGTCGGCCACTCGCCCTGCGCGCCGACATCGTCGAGCACGTTGGACAGGCCGTTGCCGTAGAACAGCCGCCACAAACGGTTGACGAACACGCGGGCGGTGAGCGGGTTGTCGCGCGAGGCGATCCACTTGGCCAGGTCGAGACGTGTTGCCCGTCCACTGGAAACGTCGAGCGCGCCAAGTGTCTCGGGCACAGCCGGTTGAACAACCGAGCCTGCGTCGCTTAGCCAATCACCACGGGGCAAAACGCGGATTTCGCGCGGCGCGACGCTGCGGGTGACCATGGTCAGGCGGAATTGCTTGACGATGGCGTCCCGTCGCGCCTGCATAGATTTGACCTTGGCGGCGTCGGCCTCGCTCAACGCCGCCGCCGCGGGGTCGTTAAGCGCCGCCAACTCGGCGTCGATCTGCTTCAACTCGGTCGCCTGCGCGATGTTCGGAGCGGGCATCTCCGGCGGTCGTCTCGTGGGCAGGCTGTTTGATCCCCTGAACGTGCCCAGTTCATCGACGTCGGCGAAGAATGCGCCCAAGGAGTAGAAGTCGGCCTGCGTCAAGGGGTCGTACTTGTGGTTGTGACACTCGGCGCAGCCCATCGTCACGCCCAGCCAAACGCTCGACACATTGCGTACACGGTCGGCCAAATACTTGGCCAAGTACTCGCGCTGCTGCACGCCGCCTTCGTGCGACGTTTGCAACAGCCGGTTGTACCCCGTCGCGACCTGCCGCCACAGATCGTCGACACCGTCGCGCTTCGGCATCAGGTCGCCGGCCAACTGTTCGACCGTGAACTGATCGAACGGCTTGTTCTCGTTGAACGCCTTGATGACATAGTCACGGTAGGGCGAGATGTTGTGGTCCTGGTCGCCGTGGTAGCCGACCGTGTCGGCGAAGCGCACCAGGTCAAGCCAATGCATGGCCATGCGCTCGCCGTAGTGGGGCGACGCGAGCAGGGCATCGACGACTCGCTCGTACGCGTCCGGCTTGTTGTCGTTGACGAAGGCATGCACCTGCTCGACGGATGGCGGCAACCCCGTCAAGTCGAGATAAAGGCGACGGATGAGCGTACGTTTGTCGGCCTCGGCAGACGGCTTCAACGATTCACTTTCGAGTCGGGCGAGGATGAACGCGTCGATGGGGTTGAGTCCCCAGTCGCCGCGACCGACTCGCGGTAATTCAGGTCGTTGGGGCGGAATAAACGACCAATGTCTTTCATACTCCGCCCCCTGTGCGATCCATCTGCGCAGCAAATTGACCTGACGCGGCGAAAGCGTTTTCTCCGAGGCCTTCGGCGGCATCCGTTCTTCCGGGTCGTTCGCGGTGATGCGTGCCAGCAGTTGACTGGTGTCCGGCTTGCCTGGCACGACCGCCGCCTTGCCCTTGTGCCGCTTCGTCGCGCCGTCGAAAGTGTCGAGCCGAAGGCCGGCCTTGCGGTGGTTGGCGTCCGGCCCGTGACAGGCGAAGCAGTTCTCCGACAGGATCGGTCGGATGTCGCGGTTAAAACTGACCCGGTCGCCGACCTGCGCGGAAGACGACGTGACAGCCAACAACCACGTCGCCAACCCGACGAGTGACGCGCGTGATACTGGTTTCATGTTCGTAATGGTTGGATTCGGCTTCATGACTTGGATCGTTGGATGCAGTAGAGCGTGCTGTCGGTGCGGATGTAAACGCGGTCGCCTACGAAAGTCGGGCTGGCGAAGATGCCGCCATACAGTTCGTTTTCCGCGACGAGATCGAATCTGTCACCCGGCTTGAAGACATACGTCGTGCCCCGTTCATCGCCGACGTAGATGTGGCCGCCGGCCAAGATCGGCGACGACGAGACCGCCCGCGCGATCTTTTCTTCCCAGATCACTTCGCCGGATTCGGCGTCGAAGCACGTTGCGTGGCCGTCGTCGTTCACGACGTATAGCCGGCCGTCGTGCAGTAGCGGGCTTGGCACGTACGTCACGCGTTTGCGGGTTTCCGTATCCCATTCGACATCGCCGGAGCCGGCATCAATGGCCATGAGTCGTTTGTTGGGGTAGCCGCCGGTTGCGTAGGCGAGGCCGCCGCCGGCCGCCATCGTGCAGCCTGTCGTTCGGCTGGGCCCGTCAGTCGCCCAGAGCAACGCGCCGGTGTCGGGGTCGTAGCTGGTCACGCGTCCGCCGCCGGCGTGCAGCAGTTGCGGCTTGCCCGCGACATTTGCAATGATCGGCGTGCCGTAACTGGCCGCGCCGTCGCGCGGCGTGTGCCAGGCGTATTCGCCCGTCTTGCGGTCCAGCGCGGCGACGTAGCCGTACCCGCCGTGGTCGGCCGTGATGATCACCGTCGATTTCCACAATACGGGCGACGCGCCGAAGCCGTGCTGCGAGTCGAAGTCGCCGACCCGTCGCTGCCAAACGATCTTACCCGACAGGTCGAGCGCGGAGACGTGCAGCGCGTCGTCGATAACGAAGGCCGTGTAGACCTGCTGTCCGTCGCAGGCCGGAGTGGCCGAGGCGTGCGTATTCTTCGAGTGCTTGCTGGGCAGGTCGCCGGTGTGGACGACCGTCGCCCATTGCCGCTTGCCCGTGTCGGCGTCGTAGCAGATCAACGACTGTGTTTCAGCGTCGTCGTCGGCCGTGGCGATGAAGACCTGCTTGCCGAACACAACGGGCGACGCGTGGCCTTCGCCGGGTGGATTGACCTGCCAGACGATGTTCTGCTTGTCTTGCGCGTCCCACGCCGTGGGCGGGTTGGCGTTGTCGGCCGCTCGGCCGTCGAACGACGGGCCCCGCCACCACGACCAGTCCTCCGAAGGGTTGACCGAGCCGAGCGGGTCGCCTTCGCGCTCGTTCACTTCGGCCGTCGGTGTGACCTGCGGCGCGGGCTCTTTCGAGCAGGCGACGGCGGCAGACAGGATCAGGCCGAGCGACAGATAACTGGCCAATCGGGTGGGTCGCATAGTGGATTGCTCACATCTGAAAACACGGTGCGTGTGAGCATTTTAGACAGTCAGGTCCGTGCGATCGCGTGCCACACGAGAGCGTCCGGCGGGTCCGACTCGATGAATGACGTTGATCCGCCTGTTCAGCGTTGATTCGCCCGCTCGACCTGATTCGCGTCGGGGGCCGGATTGGCTGGGGCCTGTCGCGCCTTTTCGATGATCACCGAAACGGTGACGGGCGCTTCGCTCTCAGCCAATTCCATCGAGGGCACGATGGACAACTGGTCTCGCAGGATCAGGCCCCAATTGATGGCGTCCAGCGCGACGACGCGCTGTTGGAATCGTTGACCCAACTGCGCGCCGTCCAGTTCAACACCGGGTGCCTTGTCAGCTTGGGCGACCGTGCCACGCCGCAAGGCGTCGTCGTTAGCGCTGGCGTCGGCGGGCAGGCCCTGCTCGGACTTCTTTGATTCGGCGCGGCTGGGGGCCGTTCGGGCGGCCTGGACTGTGGTTTGATTACCACGATTGGCTGACGGGGTGGTGGCCGGGCTTGGCGTGCGCGCACCTGTATCCGCAGCGTTCGCCGCACCCAGTTTGGCGTCCAGATTCTTGGTCGGTGCGTTGCGCTGTTTCTCCATCGCACGCGTGACTGATTCGATCGACGGGCGTGCTTCGGAGGCCGAGTTGTGTTCCTTGACGAGTTGGGCCTTCTGTTGACCTTTGTCGTTCAGGTGCGACAGCAGCCCGGACAACTGGTCACGCGGGACGCTCAGGTAAACGACTTGTCGCTGACTGGCCTGGCTCGCCTCGTACTTGGCGTCAGCCGAGGCGACTTGTTGCCTTTCATCATCTTGTTGTTGATTGAACCGGGGCGATGACCGGTTGGGCGCTGTAGTCGTCGGCGAAGGTGTCGTGTGCTTGCGGGTCACACTCGGATCAAGCGGGCGAGACTTGACCTCGTCCTGCGTGTCGGCCTTGCGCTGCTCCACACCCGGTACCGCGCGACGCCGGCTTGGGTCAACATCTTTGGCTTGCGACTGACCCACGCCTTCTGTTTCGGCCTGACCGCGCTGCGAACCCGCCCAAGTCTGCGCGGGCGTGTACAGGACGCTCAACTTGCGTGACTGAGCCCAGGCCATGACCTCACGCCGCGAAGCGTCCGGGTCGTCGGAAACAACCTCGATGCGCGTTGTCGTGTCGCCTTCCGCCGCGACGAACGAGTCGGCTGACTCCTTGCTAATCGAAGCGTCACGGGTCGGCGCATCGGCGAGTTGGCCGGTCGTCGCGTTTCGATCGTCATGCTGCGCGGCGTCTGGTGCTGGGGGCAGCGGTGCTTCAGTCGGCACCGGCCGGGCCGGTGCGGTGGGGTCGGGCGACGTCGGAGGTGCGGTTGGCGCGGCGCTGGGTTGGGGCAAAGGTGATCGGCCGGACGTTGCCACACGGTCGACTGGTGGGGACTCATCGAAGGCAAGCTCGCTTTGGACTTCGGCCGTGGCTGTCAACCGAGCGTACTGACGATCCTGCCCAACTTCGACGCGCTCGCTGTACTCGAACAATTCCTGACGGCCCGACTGCGCCGTGGCGAACTGTCCGATCGACTTGGCCTGGTCGGCCAACTGGACACCACCCGGCGCGTTCGGCCCAGTCCCATCGGCGTCGGATCGCCTGGTAAACGCTTGCTGCGAATGTGCGCCCTTGGGACTGACCACGGCTTTCAGGTTTGCGCTGTCCCCGATGTCATTCAGGCCACCTGCTCCTTTCGCAGCCGCCGCAGCGAGATCGGCATGCCCGTCGGCCGCCTTCTGCCCGGCCCGAAAGTTGCCATGAGAATCAGACGTCTTGGCGTTACCCACCGCCACACGGCCATCCGAATGCGGGTCAATGGCGGGGCGCTCGTTCGCGCTGCTGGCCGACTTACCGGCAACAGTGGAAGCAGTCCCACCGCCCGCGTTGTCTTTCCCACGATCCACGCCATCGGCGATGGCCAGGCGGTTGTCGTTACGCAGGTCGCGGATGCCCTCCGTGCCGGGCTGATCGCCCGCAGCCATCGGGCCGCCGCCCGGCGCCGGTTGCGTGATCGTCTTCTCGGGGCCGAAGAACTTCGACCCTAGCCAGGCTGACAACGCCAGCGCCGCCGCCAAACCAGCCACGCGCGCCACACGACCGAACCCGATTCTTGCGATCGGTTCGATTGAGGTCGAAGCAACGCCGGGCTCGGCCTCGATCTCATCCGGCGATCGGTCGCCGCTCGTCGCCGGCGTGGTCGCCGAATCGTCTGACAGATCGTCACCGGCGGTCACCGGTCCGAGCAGCGTCTGCCGCTCGAGCCGCTGAATGACCCGTTCGACCATGTCGCTTGGCGCGGCGGTCGGGGCCAGCGAGCGGAGTCGTTGGCGGTCGGCCCGCAGCGCGTCGATCAGGGCCCGTAATTCAGGGTCGCCGGCCAATTCGCGCTCGAACGCCGCCCGGTCCGTTCCTGACAACTCGTCCTCGACGTACGCGAGCAAGAGCAGTTCATCGTGGCCGTTGATCGGTGTGTTTTCGAGGGTCATCCGGCACCCCCTCCGGCCAAGCCGGTCGCGGCGGGGGACGAGACGTCGCTGGCAGCCGAGGGGTAAACGCTTGCCAATAATTGCCTTAACGCGACCCGAGCCCTGAACAGCCGGCTCTTGACCGTGCCGACAGGGATGTCCAGCGCGTCTGCGATCTGGGCATAGTCCATCTCGTTCAGGTCGCGGAGGACGATCACAGCACGGAAATCGTCGTCCAGACGTTCAATCGCGTTGTGCAGGTGGTCGGTCATCTCACCCTGTTCGACGCTCTGGTCGGGCGAAAGTTCACCGGTTTCTTGCAGACGATCTCGTAAAGCCTGTGTCTCCTGACCGTTATCGGGCCGACCGCCGGGCGAGGTCGAATCCAGGCTCGCCATCCGACGCAATCGCCGCTTCCGCAGGTGCGAGATCGACTGGTTCATGGCGATCCGCGTCATCCACGTCGTCAGCGCGGCCCGCCCGTCGTACTCGCTGATGTGCTCGATCACCTTGACCATCACGTCCTGCGTGACCTCGGCCGCGTCGTCGCGCTGGCTGACCATCCGCAGGACGGTGTTGTAGAGACGGTCCTGGTGTGTGACAAGCAACTCGGCCAAGGCGTCCTGGTCGCCGGCCACGGCTCGTTCCACGAGATGCGCTTCGTCGTCGCTGGGCATCCAAACCCGCTCAAATCGGCCCACGCGTCAGGCAGGGTCGGCCCCGCCACGGCGTTGCACCGGGCAATCGGCCTGAAACAACTGTACCACGTTCGACCCCTGATTTACAGGTATAGCGTCACTTCGACCATGTCGGTTCAGGTTTGTTACATCGGCGTTGCAAGGAGAGAGCGGTCAGCTATTAGCTATTAGCGGTCAGCCGTCAGCGATCTGAGTACAGACGCCCTTGAAGCCGGGTCTTTCCGAAGACCCGGATCCCAGTCGACGCGCGACGGTTGCGTGTGTAGAGCTGACCTAACCCCTGCACGTGGGTCGTTGATTCACCTATAAAGACGCATGACCGACCGTTCTCTCCAGTACCAATCCCCCCTCGCAACCCGAAATGCCAGCGCCGAGATGCAGGCTGTCTGGTCGCCGCAACGCAAGTTTTCGACCTGGCGACGGCTCTGGCTCGCCCTCGCGGAAGCTGAGGCCGAGCTTGGTCTGGACATCTCAGACGCCCAACTCGCTGAGCTGCGCGAGCATCTGGACGACATCGACTACGACAACGCGGCCAAGTACGAGAAGAAGCTGCGGCACGACGTGATGGCCCACGTCCACGCACTGGGCGACGTCGCGCCGACGGCTCGGCCGATCATCCACCTCGGAGCGACCAGCCAGTTCGTCAACTGCAACACTGAGCTGATCCTGATCCGCGACGCCCTGCGACTCGTCGCGGGCAAGCTCGCCGCCGCGATCGACAAGCTCGGCCGATTCGCCGCTGAACACCGCGACCTGCCGACGCTCGGATTTACGCACTACCAGCCCGCGCAACCGACCACCGTCGGCAAACGGGCCGCGCTGTGGGCGCACGACCTGTCGATCGCGCTCGAAGAAGTCGAACACCGCCTTGATTCGCTGCGCTTTCGCGGCGTCAAGGGCACGACGGGCACACAGGCGTCATTCCTCGCGCTGTTCGCGAACGATCCCGACCCGCAGCACAAGGTCGAACAACTCGACCAACTGGTGACGGAGAAGATGGGTTGGCCTGCCGCCAAGCGATTCGTCGTGACAGGTCAGACGTATCCGCGTGTCGTGGACGGGCTCGTGACGTCGTCACTCGCGGCCGTCGCCGCGGCGTCAGCCAAGTTCGCGACCGACCTGCGACTGTTGGCCAACCGCAAAGAACTTGAAGAGCCGTTCGAGAAGGAACAGATCGGCTCGTCGGCGATGGCCTACAAACGCAATCCGATGCGCAGTGAACGCATCTGCGGCCTCGCCCGGTTTGTCGTCGGTCTGACGCAAGTCAACTACACCATGGCGGCTGAGCAGTGGCTCGAACGCACGCTCGACGACTCGAGCACGCGCCGCCTGTCGCTGCCCGAGCCGTTCCTCGCGACCGACGGCGTGCTGGACCTTGTCAACAACGTCGCGTCCGGCATCGTCGTCTACCCCAAGACGGTTGCCGCGAACCTGCAGGCTGAACTGCCCTTCATGGCGAGCGAAAACATCATGATGGCGGCCGTGCAACGCGGCGCCGACCGGCAGGAAGCGCACGAGATCATCCGCACCCACAGCCAGGCCGCCGCGCAGCAAGTCAAAGTAGAGGGTAAACCGAACGACCTGTTAGAACGACTTGAAGGCGAGCCGATGTTCGCCGGCCTCGACCTGTCAGCCGTGCTCGACCCGTCGCAGTTCGTCGGCCGAGCGCCGCAACAGGTCGACGCCTTCATCGAACAGGTCGTCGATCCCATCCGCGCGCGCTACAAGCACGACCTCAACCAAACCACCGACCTGAAAGTCTGACATCTCAGGCCGCTTGCGGCTTAGCGCTTCCTTAAATCAACATTCACCGTTCCTGCTTCCGCCCCCGCACATACGGCACGATTCCCTTCTTGCTGGCCCGCACAAACTCGACAAACTCCCGCAGCAGGTCGTCGCCCTCGCCGTTTTCTGCGATCATCGCGTCGATCTTCTGAAGCGCGTTCGGCACGGTGTGCCCACTCGCAAAAAACAGCTTGAACGCCGCGCGCAGCCGATCGATCGCTGGCCGCGGCACGCCCGCGCGACGCAGGCCGACCAGATTCAACCCCGTGACGGCGTTCTTGTAGTCAGCCATGCAGAACGGCGGCAGGTCTTTTGAGATCGACGCGCCGCCGCCGCCCATAAAACTCATGCGACCCATCCGGCAGAACTGGTGCACGCCCGCGTTGCCGCCGACGAACGTGTTGTCGTGTAACACCGCGTGCCCGCCGAGCACCGCCCCCGTGACCAGTGTTACGTGGTTGTGCAGCAGCGAATCGTGGCCGACGTGTGAGTTGGTCATCAGGAAACAATCATCGCCGACCGTTGTCGGCTGATCCGCGCTCGTCGAGCAGTGCACGACCGCCCCTTCGCGCAGTTGATTCCGGTCACCGACGACCACGCCCGCCGTTTGGCCGGCGTATTTCAGGTCCTGCGGTTCGTACCCGACGCACACGAAGGGGTACAACACGTTCTCACGACCCAGCACGGTCGGCCCTTTTACATGGACATGCCCGATCAACCGCGTGCCCGTGCCGATCGTCACGTCGCCGCTGACCACGCAGTACGGCCCGACAGAGACACCGTCCGCAAGGGTCACGCGCTGGTCGATGATGGCGGTCGGGTGAATGTCGGGCAACACGTCGCTCCGTCACATGACACGTTTGTCTTAATCAACTGAGGAACGCTCGTTCCCCACCAAGCCGGGCCTTTCCGAAGGCCCGGATGCCCCGCGCGGGACGTATGATACGACGGCGCGTACCGAACGCCGCGTGCCGCCCGCAATGTCCTCCAACCCCGCCCCCAACCCGACCGCCGCTGCCGACACGCTCCGCGTGATCGACCTCGGCCGAATGCCGTACCGCGCCGCGTACGACGAGCAACGCCGCGTCCACGAGCAGGTCGTCGCGGGCGACGCGCCGCCGACCGTCCTGACCGTTGAACACGAGCCGGTCATCACCGTCAGCCGACGCCGCGGCGCTGGCGAAAACGTCCTACTGCCCAGTGAACGGCTCGCTGAACTGGGCATCGACGTCCAGGAAACCGACCGCGGCGGCGACGTGACTTATCACGGGCCGGGGCAACTGGTCGTCTACCCGATCATCCGCCTGAACGACTACCGGCTGAACGTGGGGCGGTACATCAAATTGTTAGAGCAGGTCGTGATCGACACCGTCGCGGCGTTCGGCGTCGAGGTGTTTCGGGTGGAAGGGTGCACGGGCGTCTGGGTTGAGCCGTGCAGCCAGCGGATTGCAATCCGTGGGCTTCCGCCAACCCCGCTCAAACTCGCCGCCATCGGCGTCCGGGTCAGCCGCGGCGTGACGCTGCACGGCCTGGCGCTGAACGTCACGACCGACCTGTCGCACTTCGACACGATCGTTCCGTGCGGGTTGGCGGGAAAAGGGGTGACGAGTTTGGGGCGGGTATTGAGTACAAGAGAGGACGACGTGAGCAGGAGGGCGAGGCTCCTTCCGAGCCGCGGGGCGAGCGAGAGTCACAGTGACAACCGTGGGTCGGGCGGAGCATCGCACGCGCGGGAGAACGATTTGCACCTGCGAGAGTGGAGGCCGTTCGGTGACCTGCCACAAGCTCTGACAAGGTGTCTTGCTGACGAGTTGGCACGTCTTAAGGAGTCGTGATCGTCATGCCGAGCACGACGATGCCGGCGAACTTCGGACGCCGATTGCTCCTGTCCGTCCTCGCACTAGCGGGTGCTGCGTCGATTGTGGGAGTAGTCTTCTCGTTGACGCGTCTACCGGAGGCGTGGCGGCGCGTGACAGTCAGTCACATGCCCATGGGTTTCGACTGGACTTGGCAACCACCCGACTATGCGGAATTGAAGTGGCCGCTATTGGTCTGCCTTATTCCGGTCGCAGGTCTTTGGATCGTGTTGAGTGGTGGCCGACTGTTCGCTCCCATTCGGCCGCTGGATTCATGGCGTGCGGCGACTGTATGTTGTGCAGTGTTGGGTATTGCTTGCGTATCAAGATTGACCGTTGTCTCGACAACCGATCCGCAGCTAAGCCGCGACATCGACCGGTACTTGATTGATGGCATAGCTACTACGGAAGGTCTCAATCCGTACGCCCTGACGCCAATCGAAATGACCCAGGTCAGGGGCGTACCCGTCGCGCATGATGACCTCATCTCGATCTATCAGCCGACGAGTCAGACCGTATTCGCGGCCAGCACGTCTGTGGCGCAACTTGGAGCGCAGCCTGGAGACGAAAGGACTGCGGAGCAAGAGTTGGTCCTCAGACTTCACTTTGTCACCTTCGACCTCCTCATCATCGCCCTCATCCTCTGCGTCCTCCGCCTGCACGGCCGATCGTTGTGGTGGGCGGCGTTGTATGCGTGGCATCCGTTGCCGATCGTCGAGGTGGCGGCGTCGGGGCATCAGGATGTGATTGGGATTGCGTTGTTGTTGTGTTCGGTGGCGTGTGTGTGGGTGGTGAGTGATGTGAAGTTTGGGGGAGCGCTAAGCCGCAAGCGGCGGGGGATTGCGGCGGTGTTGGCGGGGGTGACATTGGCGGGGGCGATTGGGGTGAAGCCGATCGTGTTGCCGATCGCGGCGTTGTATGTGTGGTATTTGCGTGGCGACAGGCGGGCGGTTGTGACGGGGATCGTCGCAACCGTCCTCACACTCATCGCCCTTTACCTCCCGTTCGCTCTCATGCCCGGCGGGCTGTGGGGCATGATCGATACGGCCGTCACCTTCACACGCGACTGGTCGTTCAACTCGCCTATCCACGCGAACATTCATGCCGCATTCGACTCGCAGTGGTTCGCGTCACTCGTCGGTGAGTCCATCGCGACGCCGTTGTCCAGCAAGTGGGTGACGAATGCGATTGTGTGGTCGGCGTTGCTCGTCGTGATGATCGTCGTCGTGCGACGCGGGGCCGACCTTTGGGAGGCGGTGATCGCGTACTTCCTCGCGGCGTTGCTGCTGTCGAGCACGGTCTACCCGTGGTACCTGCTCTGGGCACTGGCACTTGTGCCCATTCGGTTCAACCTGGCCGTGTGGGTCTGGAGCCTGACGATCACATGGAGCTACGCCGTCTGGCTCGACCCGGACCCGTGGCGCGTGCCGACGTGGGTGATGTGGGCCCAGTATGTGCCGGTGTTTGGTGTGCTGGTTTGGATGGGCGTGCGGAAAAGCAGGAAAGCAGTAAAACAGGAAAGCAGTAAATCGGACGCAAGCGTGGGGTGAGCGGTGAAGGCGGTTTCCCTTGCGCCCGTTCAGCGGCGCGGCCGCACGCCCGCCCGTCGCGCAGCGACGCCAGTACACAGCGCGTGCCGGACGACCAACGTCGGAAGGCGGACCTGCGGCCGCGTCGCTAAACGAGGCGCGTCGAACACCGTGGGGTTGGCGGTCGCGCTGACCGACCGTGCGCGTCGAACGCCGTCTGTTGGCGGACAATCCGCCTGTGGCGCGCCGCGTCCTTCATATCCTGTTTTCCTGCTTTCGCTTAGGCGACGATGTCGTGAATCACATGCCCAAACACATCCGTCAGCCGCATGTCACGCCCGCTGAAGCGCACGGTCAACTTTGTGTGTTCGATACCGAGCAGGTGCAGCACGGTCGCGTGGAAGTCGTGCATCTCCAGTCGATTCTCGATCGCCTTGTAACCGAACTCGTCCGTTGCGCCGTAGGTCGTACCGCCCTTGATGCCGCCGCCGGCCATCCAGATCGAGTAGCCGAACGGGTTGTGATCCCGGCCGTTGCGTCCCTGAGCAAACGGTGTCCTGCCGAACTCGCCCGCCCAGATGACGAGCGTTGATTCGAGCAACCCGCGTTGTTTCAGGTCGGTCAGCAGCGCGCCGATCGGCTGATCGACGCTGCGTGCGTTCTTCGTGTGTCCGTCCTTCAGGTTGCCGTGTTGGTCCCACCGGTCGCCGCTGCCGCCGGGGCAGGTCAGTTCGATGAACCGCACGCCGCGCTCGACCATTCGGCGCGCGATCAGGCAGCTTCGGCCGAACGTCTGTGTGCCTTTCCAACTGTGGTTCAGGCCGTACGACTCGAGCGTGTGCTTCGACTCGCCGGACAGGTCCATGAGTTGCGGTACGGCCATCTGCATGCGGTAGGCCATCTCGTAGTTGGCCACAGCCGACTCCAGCGCGTCGATCTTCCCCATTTGGCCGAGCACGCCCTGGTCGAGCTTGCGCATGAGCTTGAGTTTGTTGCGCTGGATCGTGTCGCTCTGCTCGGTGCGGTTGATGTTGGCTACCGGCGGGTTTGACGGCTTGAAGATCGACGCCTGGTACGTCGCGGGCAAGAAGCCGGAGCCGAGATTCTCTAAGCCGCCCGGCGGGATGAGCCCGCCATTGAGCACGATGAAGCCGGGCAGGTCTTCGCACATGCTGCCCAGGCCGTACGTCGCCCATGCGCCCATGCTTGGCCGACCCTGCAAACCGAAACCGGTGTGCAGGAAGTAGTTGGCCGACGTGTGTTCGGGGAACATGCTCGTCATCGACCGCACAACGGCCATGTCGTCGACGTGCTTCGCGACGTGCGGGAACAGGTCGCTGACCGGGATGCCGGATTGGCCGTACTGCTTGAACTTCCACGGGCTGGCGAGGCTGTTGCCGTTGCTGTTGAACTGCGTCGGCTCCATCTTCATGGGGAAGGGTTTGCCGTTGTACTTATCGAGCATCGGCTTGGGGTCGAATGTGTCGACCTGCGACGGGCCGCCGTCCATGTACATGAAGATGACGTTCTTGGCGCGCGGCTTGAAGTGCGGCTGACGCGGCGCGTACGGGCTGTTCGGATCGGGCGCGCCGGGGATGACCGCCGGCCGCTGCACGACCCGCGCGCCGTAGGCCTGCTCGGCCATGAGCGCAGTCAGCGCGACACCGCCAAAGCCATTCGCGCACCGTGCGAGCATTTGGCGTCGGTTGATCGGGGCTTGCATGTAGTTCTGACAGTGAGGCATATCGGCTGTACCTGTTGTAGTCGTGTCGAGTTCGCGCTCGTCTGGCGTGGCTGCGATGCACCGTGGGACAGCTATCGCAGGAAGATGAACTCCTTGACATTCATCAACACGTGGCAAAGGTCCGTCCACGGGCGTTCTTCATTGACAGCCTGCTTCGCCTTCAGGCCGTATGCCCTGCCCTGTTCGATCAGGAAGTTCAAAGCGTCCTGGACCTCGTCTTGTGTCGCGGGCCGGGCAAACGCGGTGAGGTACAAATGGTTGATCCTCGCGTGCTGCGAGGCGTGCGGCTCGGCGAGCAAGCGCTTGGCCCAGACGTTGGCCTGCTGCGTCACAAACGGATCGTTCATGAGGATCAGCGCCTGGGCCGGCACATTCGACGTGCTGCGACGGCCGACCGTGGTGTACGGCGTGGGCATGTCGAAGGCGAGCATCATGCTCGGCAGGAAGTTGCGGCGGATAGCCGTGTAGATGCTCCGCCGCCCCGCGCCGTCAAGCGGGCCGCCGCGTGGTCGGCCGCGGCCTTCCATGAACGGCGTGAGGTAGACCGGCACGCTTCGACCGAACATCTTGCGGTCGAGCCGTCCCGAGTTAGCCAGGATCGCGTCGCGGATCGCTTCGCCCTCGAGACGACGGACACGGGCACGCCACAACAGCGTGTTGGCCGGGTCGCTCTCGCGGGCGCGCTGCGTGACACCCGTGTCGTGGTGCTTGCTGGCCATGCGATACGTGCTCGACATCACAATCGTCTTGATCAGCCGCTTGACCGACCATTTGTGCTCGTGCACGAAACGGTGTGCCAGATGGTCGAGCAGTTGCGGGTGCGTCGGCGGTTGGCCGAGCACGCCGAAGTTGTCCACGCTCGGGACGATGCCGACGCCCAGCAGGTGATGCCAGACGCGGTTGGCCATGACGCGCGCGGTGAACGGGTTGTCAGCCGAGGCGATCTGGTGAGCCAATTCGAGCCGGCCGCTGCCGTCGTGCGGGTTGGGCTTGCGATCGCCGGTCAACGCTTCAAGGTTACTACGCGGCACGACGGGGCCGACGTTGTTGTGCTTGCCGCGGATGAAGACGTACTCATCGACGGGGTCGCCGTCGAGCATGGCCATCGCGGTGCGGGAGGGTTGTTTGATCTGCTTGATCAGCGTGTTTCGGCGTCCGACAAACGCGTCGCCCGCCGCGTCCATCGCGCGATTGGCGTTGCCGCCGCCGGCGGACAGTTCCCCGGCCATGCCCATCAACAGCGAGACGAGTTCGGCGTCGCCCTGTTGCGCGTCGGTCTTGCCCGCGGCAAAACGATCGAGCGCGGCGAGAAACGCCTGGCCTTGCGCTTTGGCCAGCGACTCGACCGACTCGGCCGACAGGCCGGTCAGCGTTGCGGCGATGGCTGCGTTATCAGCTTGGAACGGGTCGCCGGGCGAATCGCCCTGAACGACCATCGCCAGCGCGAAGTTCGTACCGTCCTTCGGCGAAAACTCGATGTGAATCTTGTGGCCGATGTAGCGTTGCAAGTTTGTGTGGCCGACCCACGTGAACTTGTTCGGATCGCCCTTGTGGTCGCGGATGACCGCCCCGTGTAGTGGGCCCTGAACGGTGTGGTGCGAATCCACGACGGCGACGAGGTTGCACGAACCTCTAACGAGGTAATAGACGCGGCCGTCTTTGACCTTGAAGGTCGGCGTGCGGATCGTCTTGCCCGCTCGGACCCACTTGCCCAGGTTGGTCGCCGCGCGTTCGACGCCGGGGCCGGGCGTGAGGCCTTCCCACGCATCGTCAGCCGTCGCGGCGGCGTGTTGCACGACGCGTTTGATTGGTGAAGCCGGATCGCGTGACAGGACAATGTCGCCCGGTCGGGCGGCTTGCGGGCCAAATGTGTAACCGTCCTGAATCCACGCGTTGTCTTTTGATGCGTCGTAAATGACTTCGCTCTTGTTCAACGCAACTGCTGCGGCCTTGGCGCGATCAGCGGCGCGCTTGGCCAGCGGGGTGGTCAATGCCTTGGTTCGCCCCTGCTTGTCGTGCGCAATCTTGGCAAAGGCGTGCAGCGCATGGTTGGCGTCGGTTTGTGCGGCGCGCACCAGTCTGACCCACGCCGCCAGCGCGTCCGCGTCGAGTCCGCGTGCCTTCGCGACCTGTTCAGCACGCCGATTCCAGTCGGCCGAGTCGTCGGGTTTGCTCGCCGCAACGACCTTGCCCGCCCCAGCCGTGTCACTGAACACGATGTGGTCGACATTGACGTGCCCCCAGCCGCCGCCTTGCTGATCGACGACTTGAATCGTCGCCTGTTTTCCGATCAGGTCGGTCACGTCCCAGCCGCGCGGCTCAAGCTTCTCGTTGTTTCGCCCCGTCTCGGTGCGGACAGCCTTGCCGTCGATGACGAGATTGATGCAGGTTTTGTCTTTGTGTGCGCCGCCGCCGATGAGGAAGTGGATGAAGCGTCGCTCGATCTTGAACGGCTTGCTCGTGGCCGTGCCGCGGGCGTTGTCGTTGCCGGGGTAGGTGTTGATCAGGAACTTGCCCGCGAAGCCCGTAACGGGTTGTTGTCGGCCGTTCGGTCCGCGCGACGGCGATTTGCCGAACGCGTTGCCGGTGATCGTCCAGTCTTTGTAAGTGCCCGACTCGAAGTCAGCGAAAACGATGTCAGGGTGCGAGACGGGCTTTGCTTTGGGCGATCCGTCGCCGACAGCGAGCGGGCCTTCTTGAATGACCTGTCGCGTCGCGAGCAGGTAGTCGGCCGTGCGTGCGACGGTGGGGCGGATGGCGTCGGCCGTCACACGCGGCAGAGTCTTTTGTGCTTTGTCCTGCAACGCCCAGAGTTTCTCGGCGATCTTGCGGTTGGGCTCCATCGTCTCGAACCGCACCAGCCGATACGACGAACTCTGCAGGTAGCCCTGCAACGCGTAGAAGTCTTTGGTCGAGATCGCGTCGAACTTATGGTCGTGGCAGCGGGCGCACGCGACGGTCAGGCCGAGGAACGACTTGCTCATCACGTCGATCATGTTCTCCATCCGGTCGGCCTCGTCGGCCCGGATGTCAACTGGCGAGTGGACCCATTCGCCCAGGAACCAGAACCCCGTGCCGATGATCGACTCGTTCCATCCCTGCTCGCTGACGCGCGGCTTTGCGAGCAGGTCGCCCACGATGTGTTCGATCACGAACTTGTCGTAAGGCAGGTCGGCGTTCAGCGCGCGGATGACATAGTCGCGGTACTCATATGCATTGGGTGCGTTGGGCTCGAACTCGTGGCCGCGCGATTCGGCGTAGCGCATCAGGTCGAGCCAGTGTCGGCCCCAGCGTTCACCGAAATGCGGCGACGCCAGCAACTCGTCGATGACCTTCTCGTACGCGCCGGCCGACGAGTCCTTGACGAACGCTTCAACCTGCGCGGGCGTGGGCGGCAGGCCGATGATGTCGAAGTAGAGTCGGCGGATCAGCGCGCGGCGGTCGGCCTCCTGCGCGGGCGTCAAACCCTTCGCTTCCAGCTTGGCCAGGATGAAGTTGTCCAGCGGGTCGCGTGCCCAGTCGCGATCACGCACAGCCGGCGGCTGCGTTGCGACGACGGCTCGCCACGCCCAGTGCTCGGCCTTGCGCTTGGCGATATCGAACGTCTCGATCTTTGCGCCGGTCTTCGGTCCGGCGTCATCCTTTGGCCAAGGAGCGCCCATCTCGACCCACTTGGTCAGGTCGGCGATGGCCTTGGCGGGCAGCTTGCCCTTGGGCGGCATCTCCAGGTCGATGTTGTTGTATTCGATCGCCTCGATCAGCCGGCTTTGCTTCGGCTTGCCCGGCACGATGGACGTGCCGGACTCGCCGCCCTTGATCATGTCAGCCCGGCTGTCGAGCAGGAGCTTGGCGCGCACCTTCTTCGACTCGTGCGAGTGGCACTTGTAGCAGTGCTCTGCCAACACAGGCCTCACGTTCTTCTCAAAGAACTCGACCTGCTGCGGGGTGGGGTCGGCCGCGAAAGTCGGCTCGCCGAACGGCGCGGCCGAGCAGGCCATCAGAACAACGCAGGCCAGACGGGTCATGAGGCGGGATGGCTGACGTCGGGTCGGTTGCATCAACGTTGACCTTCCTTTGTGGCGTCTTGATTCGGCTATTGTCAAGATCGGGCAATCGATACAGTTTATACGGCCCACGCGGTGCGACCCCTGCGGATTCTGCGGGTGGGATTGAGATTATTCGTCGTCAGGTGCGGGAATCAGGGGATAGGGAACAGGGCTCAGGGAACAGTAGACAGGGGACATGTCTAGCGGCGTGCCCGCAGGGCCGGTTTCCGACCTTCTGGTGATTCGCGCTAAGCCGCAAGCGGCAAGCAACGGTCAGCCGGGCACGAATGGCGTCCACTTGTCTGCGTGCGGCCGCCCGTCAATATTCCACCTCTCGGCCCGGGTGGTGTCGCCGGGCTCGCCCGGTCGCAGCAGGGCGTCCTCCTGCAGCAACCATTCGACGTGCGCGTCGATGAACACGATGTTGAGCCCGTCCAGGTGTCGGTTGCTCGGTGCTTCGTGCAGGAAGCCGGGCTTGTCGTTCGGGTCGATCACGCCGTCCCAGATGTTGTCGGGCGTCGAGTCGCCGATGCCGACACAGTTGGACGGATTGCGCACACGGATCATTCGGATCTCGCCCCACTCCCAACTGGGATTGTTGCTTCGGTCGATGTGGTTGCCCAGTCCGAGGTGCGGGTAGGTGAACTCGTTCACGCCCCAGTCGTTGATGCCGTATGTGAATCGCCCGCTGCCGTTGCCGATGCGGATTTCGTTCGCCTCGTACCCATACCGTGCGGGCAGGCCGCTGCCGAACTTCTTTGTCCAGTAGTAGTCCGGGTCGGCTGTCGGGCAGTTGTAAACCTTCTCGACATCGGTCGCGTATTCGCGCGTGCGCGGCATCCAGATCATCGACCCCTCGGGAGCGCCGCCCCCCGTGTGCGCGCCGGGCATGAAGCCGATGTTGTCGTCGACGTAGCCACGGAACGCGGTCATCTGCTGCCGCAGGTTCGACTTGCAGACGGCCATGCGCGCCGTCTCGCGCCCCTTGCCGATGGCCGGCAACAGCAGGGCGATCAGCAGGATGATCAGACTGATCACGACGAGCAGTTCGACAATTGTGAACGCGCCCCGCCGCGCGTGGGCCATTCGGCGAGGCCTGAAAGCGTCGGATGCACCCTGATCAGTTTTGGCGCGGTTGGCCATGGTGGTCATCGGTATCGCTTGGGACGCGGGGGTTTCCGGGGGGTTCATTTTAGGCCCGTTGGCGCCGCCCTCGTCGGCGCAGCAGGGCGAGCATCGCCGGGGCCAGTAACGTGGCGGTCACTGGCTCGGGGACGGCCGCTGTCGCGACCGCGCTGTAATTGATGTTGTCGATCGCGATGTGTCCCCAGCCGCCGGACGAGTCGTCCACGATGCGCAGGAACACGGTTTGGCCTGCGTAGGCCGACGCATCGATTTGGTACTCGGCCAATGTCACCGACGTGCGATTCGGATCGACCGATTCCAGCACCATGTTCGTGTTGAAGTCGACCAGTTCCAACACGCCGCCGTTGCCCGCCGTTTGGAAGGTAATCGTTGCGAACGAGTCCAGGGTAAACGGGTCGGATTCGAGCACGCCCTGTGGGCCGTCGCCGTGTTTGTTGACGGTTGGCCCGGGTGTGTCAAAGAAATCGGACCGGACCAGGTGCGTCCCCCCGCCGAACGGGTTGTTGGCGTCGACGTTGTCTGGCGTAGGTGCGTACGGGATCGGTTGCGCGCCGAACGCGGTTCCGGATACGGCCTGGAAGGCGACCGTCCCTGTGGTGTCGAACAAGTCACCCGCGTCGAACGTCCATTCGAGCAATGTCTGCGGTTGCGGGATGTCCGTCCGGAACGCGTTGACCAGGCCATACGTCTGCGAAAGCGAGTCACCGGTTTGATGGAATTCGGCGTCGGTTAGCGGTCGGTCGTAGATGAGGATGCGCGCGATGTCCGCATCAACTCGCTCGTTTCCGCCTGCCCGTTCGGCGCCGACGGTGAACTGACTGCTGTTGGTCCCGGCGTTGATGCTCGGCATGGCCGTCGCCTCTGCCGTCGGATCGTCGACGAACAACTCCGCGAGTTGCGAACCCGTGCCGGCAGCCAGTCGGCCGCCAATGACGTGGAAGCCGCCGTCGGCGATGTTGGTCGTGCCGTTGGCGAAGACATCGCCGTTGGCCGGCCGCGTCATGTAGCGCGCGTTCGAGCCGCCGATGTGGGCGACAACACCTGTCCACGGCGAATTGTTCAACAGCGTGCCGAAGACGGCGTTCTTGCCGCCGGGGTTGTTGGGCGCGCGGACGACGGCGAACCACGTGTGTCCGCTGCCCTGCATGATGCCGTCGAACGCGGTCTCGCTGGTGCCGGCCATGCGGTCGTTGGTGAACGCGATGGCGTTGTGCCCGTTGACAGCGCCCGTGACCAGTTGCGGCGAGCCGGCATTGATAGAGACGTTGTCGCCGCCGCCCGCGGCCTGGTTGGCCCAATCGGTCACGTTCGTTGGGCCCGATGTGGTCACGCCCAGGTCGGCGTTGAGGTCCTGGATCAGGCCTGACGTCACGATGGCCTTGGCGGGCGAGGAGGTGAACGCCACGCACGAACACACGAATGCGAACAGCACGCCAAGGGCGAACCGCGGTTTGGTGGGCTTGAAAGATCTCATTGGGTGTCTCCTGGTTGTGTAATTGAGTCGAATTGGGGGTGGCCTTTATGCTGCCCCGGTGGGGCAATTGGCCTTGTGATTTGGGGACTTGTGTGAAGTCTAATCCTGAGGCCCGGCTTGGACAATGAGATTGTCGAGACAGTATTTGTGATATATTGTCAATCTTGACGCGCCGTTTGTTTTGAAGAATCAGCCATGGACGACTCAAAACCAAGCCTGGGGGTCGGCAAGACCCCGCTGCCGGTCGGTCAAGTACGGGTTGCGTTATTGGTCGAGTCGTCGCGGGTATATGGCCGAGGCCTGTTGCGCGGCGTTGCGCAGTACGCCCGCACGCACGGCCGATGGACGACCTTCATCGAACCCCGCGGGCCGCGCGACTCGTTGCCGCGGTGGCTGGACGACTGGGACGGCGACGCGGTGATCGCTCGCATCGAAACGGCCGAGATGTCCAGGCAGATCGCGCGGCTGGGTTTGCCGACGGTCGACCTGCGCGGGCTTCAATTCGACGCGAGCGTGCCGTTGATCGAAACGGACGAGTCGGCGGTGGCGCGACTGGCGTTCGATCACCTGCGCGACCGCGGCTTTGAGCAGTTCGGCTTCGTGGGTTTTGTGGACCACAACTACTCTGACAACCGCTGCGCTAAGCTGCAAGCGTTGACGGCGTCGGAGGGTTTTGCGTGTCAGGTCTACCAAACACCGGCCCACCTGCGCGCGGCCGCTTCGTGGGACGAGGTGCAGCATGGCCTGGTCTGTGAAGACGACCTGCCGAACTGGTTGGCCGGTCTGCCCAAACCGATCGGCATCATGGCGTGCAACGACGTGCGCGGGCAGCAGGTGCTCAACGCCTGCCGCACCGCCGGCGTGGCCGTGCCCGACGACGTGGCCGTGGTCGGCGTCGACAACGACGAGGTCCTTTGCGAGTTGTCACGCCCGCCGTTGACCAGCGTTCAACCGGACACGCAGCGGATCGGCTACGAGGCGGCCGCGTTGATCGACGCGATGTTGGCAGGTCAATCGCCGCCCGCCGAGCCAACATTCATCAAGCCTGTCGGCGTGGCCACGCGGCAGTCGACCGACGTCCTGGCGATTGAAGACCGTCAGATCGCCGCCGCGGTCAAGTTCATCCGCGATCACGCCTGCGACGGTATCCAGGTGGACGACGTGGTGGCGGCCGTGCCCCTGTCTCGCAGTTCGCTCGAACGGCGCTTCCGTCGGGCCATGCGCCGCTCGCCGCATGAACAGATCGCCCGTGTCCGCATCGCGCGCGTCAAGCAACTGCTGGTCGAGACGGACCTGTCGCTGGCGGTGATCGCCCGGATGACGGGCTTCAATTACTCGGAGTACCTGACCGTTTCGTTCAAGCGCGAGGTCGGCGTGAATCCCAGCCACTACCGAAAAGAGCACGCCGTGCAGTCTCAGCCGGTCGATTGACCTTGACAGGGCGAACGCGAAACAGGCTTGGATGCGACAGGTTGTTGATTGACGGTTTTACGGCGCGGCCTCGAGTGCGGCGTCCACGATCGCCGTGCCTTCCCACTCATGCGGCTCAGGTACCGGGCCGGTGCTGATGCCCGCCAACCAGTCCCACCACTCTGTGACCGATGGTCTGAGCCTGACATCCCGCAGGGCACGGCTTGCCGACTCTCGCACCTCGGCGTTGGTCGAACGCAGCGCGATGGTCAGGGCTTGCACGGCGTCAACTTCGTACACCCCGTGCAGCGCGGCGATGGTTCCCTCAGCGATGCGCGGGTCGGCTGAATTGACGAAGCCGGCGGCGATCGGCCAATAGTTGATCGCCCGCAGCGCGGCGATCTTCGCGCGCCGCGCTTCGTTGTCCGGGTCGTTCAGAGAGGCGAACAGGGCGGCGGCGGCAGAGCGGTCGCCGATTCGGCCGAGCGCCACGGCGCACTGTCGGCGGACGGCGGGGTCGGTGTCGCGCTGCATGCGTCGATAGAGGTGTTTAACGACGCCCGCACTCTTGTATGGCCGCTTGCCCAATGCCCGCGCGGCATCAGCCCGCAGACCGGGCGGGCCGTTGTGCAACGCGCGGGTCAGTTCGGCTGTCGCGTCGAAGCTGTCCAGCGACAGGTCGTGTAGATAGAGCGACCACATGGCTTGGACGCGCGACGGCGTCGGGAGCTTTCTGTCGCGGAGCTTCTGGATGAGTTGAGCCAGTTCCGCCTCAGACGGGGCGGTTGGGGTTACGTCCGTCGGCGCTGTTTCAGCCTTGGCGTACGCCGAGGCGTCGGCGGCGTGACAGCAACCCTCACTCGTCAGCCACAAGAAAAGGATGACGCACGTGGCGCTACGCATGATGCGCCTCGAACGGGGTTGCGGAATCACACGACGGCGTCGCGTTCAGCGCGAAGCCTGCGCGTGTTCGGCGTTCATCTGCCGGATGACCAGGTCGGTCAGGTCCTGCTCCTGGGCAGAGAAGACCAGCTTCCGCGTCAACGCCATGTTGGAGAAGCTCTGGTATCGGCTGACGTCCGTCGTGTCAGGCTGTTCCTGGTAGACGATCACGTCGTAGCCGCTGCCCTTAGCCAACCCTTCGACGGACGTGATGATCTTGTTGTAGATGTCCTGCATCCGCTCGCTGCGCGACTTGTTGAGCTGGTTCCGCGCGGCGATCCGCCAGACATGCCACTTCTGCGTCTCATCCTCGAGGCGTGTCTTGAGGTTGGTGTGCGCGGGCGTGCCTTCCTTCAGCACGATCAGGTCGAGCTGCATATTGCGGACGTTGGTCGCCCGTTCCTTCGCATCGGCGTTCAGTTGCTCTTTGCGGATCTGAAAGTCGGCCTCGGTCTCGGCTGTGACGAGCAACGAGTTGAACACGCGGACGATGTCGACCGACGCGACCACGCCGCCGCTCGTGCCGCCGACGGTGTTCTGGCGGAAGATATCCGGCGTGCGGATGATCGGCCGAACGGGGGTGTTCGGTCGCGTGTTGTTCGAATCGGTCACGCGGGGTGTGGTGCGCGGCGTGGTGTTCGTCCGCGGGTTGGTCGTGGTGGTATTGGTATTGGTCCTGTCGATTCTGGGTCGTGTGGTCGTCGTGTTGGGTGTGGTGTTGGGGTTCGTGGTGCGCGTGCCCTGATCGACGCGGGCGGTGCGGTTGGGCACCTGGATGCCAGCCAACGTCTGCCCCATCTCGGTCATCAACGCGCCAACGCCGGACAGCCGGGCGAGGATTGCCTGCTGCCGGGCCTCCATCTCGTTCATTTGGCGCTCCATCCGCTGGATGCGCTGTTTCAGAGCCTTGTTTTCCTGCTCGAGCTTGATGACGCGCTGCGTGTCGTTTTGCGCAAGTGTCGTCGAGGCGAACGTAACACTGACGATCAGGGCGATGGTCCAGGCGATGCGGTTCATTCGGGTTTCCCTTCGCGATTGCGTTCGGCGGAATGCCAAATCGGGGTCGTTGCAATTGAGTCAAACAGATCACGGCTGACAATTGGGCGGCTGACGGTTTATTCGCCCGCGCCCTTACCCTTGACGAAGTCGTCGTTCATGCGCTTGACGACCTGATCCGTAATCTCCAGCCGGTCGTGCGACCACAGCACCTTGCGGCTGCGGATCATCGCGGCGACCTGATCAGGGCGGGCGCCGATGAGATTCAACGTCGGTTCCTTGATCATCACCTGGTCGAACTTCAATTCCTTGGCCACGTCGCCGATCGACGTCATCATCTTGTTGTAGATCTCTTCCATCCGGCGGTTGCGCTGCGCAAGCAGCTTGCCCTGTTCGCCTGCCAACCAGAGTTGGTGGTCGAGCACGGCGTCGTCAACTTCCTTCTGCTTGTCGTTGTAGCCCTTCGTGCCGATCACTTCCTGGTCGAGTTGGTCCTGGAGTTTCTTGATGCGCTCGCGGCGCTTCTTGTCTTCCTGGATCGCGTCCGTGCCTTGGCCTTTGAAGTCGGCGTCGAACTCGGTCTTTTCGATCAGGGCGTTAAACGCCTTGACCACATCAATGACCGCCACGGCCTTGACACCCTTTTCCAGCGCGTCGCGGCGGAGCGCCTCGTTGCGTCGGGTCAACTGATCGACCTGCGCCTTGAGGCGGATGTTTTCCTCTTGCAGCGTCTGGTTGCGTCGCAACAACTCGCCGACGTTCTGGTTCTGGGCCGACGCCGACAGCGTCAGGCTGAGGGTCAGCGCAAGGGCGGAAAGGGCGATGGCGAGTCTGGGCATGGTCTTGCTCCCGTGTAGCGATGGCTGCGAATCGAGGTCTCTCACAGGCTTCGGCCGACGTGGCGCGAGGCTTGAATGGCCATACGACGATGAACGACGTGCGGATCGTTTGGCTCAGACGTGTTCCTCCGCCTGTTTCAGCCGGTAGTCTATCATCGCCACGTAAAGACTGCTGTCAAACGGGGTTCGGTTGGTTTGTCGCGATCTGCCCCGGTCCGGGTCGGTCTGTGACGTTCAGGCCGAGTATGGGGGCTCAACGGTGTCCGTTAACATGGGGCGATGATCAATCGAACCTTCCTCGTCTTGAGCTTGCTGGCCATCCTGATGCCCGGCTTGACGCTTGCTCAGAGCCGGCCGACGGTGCTCTACCTGATCGGTGAGGCGGAATATGGGACGCACCAGACACTGCCGGCGTTCCATGAAAAGCATCTGAAGCCGGCCGGGGTCGGCGCGGCCTTCGTTCACGCCGACAAGAACGACCCCAACCGGTTCCCCGGCCTGGAAGCCGCCCTCAAGGGTGCGGACGTGTTGTTCGTCAGCGTCCGACGTCGCACGCCGCCGACGAAGCAGTTGGAGGCGATCAAGGCGTTCATCGACGCGGGCAAGCCCGTGGTCGGCATCCGGACGGCCAGTCACGCGTTTTCGTTGCGCAAAGGCGAGCCCCCCAAGGGGCACGCCGATTGGCCGACCTTCGACCGGGACGTGTTCGGCGGCAATTACCACCTGCACCACGGCAACAAGGGCGAAGGCGCCCCCAGAACGATGATCTGGACAACAGGTCACGCCGCGTCGAACCCAATCACCGAAGGCATGCCCCAAGGCGAATTCGTGACACGCTCCTGGCTTTACAAAACAAGCCTGTTGCAGCACGACTGCAACGTGTTGCTGATGGGCCGCGTGGAAGGCCGCAAGCCCTACGAACCGGTCGCTTGGACGCGTGTGCTCAAGAAGGGCAACCGCGTCTTTTACACGTCGCTAGGTCATGAAGACGAGTTCGCGCAGGCGTGGTTCAGCCAATTGCTGCGAAACGGCGTGCTGTGGGCTCTTGGGGAGAGTCGAGCCAAGCAACCGGCAGACTGACCTGCCCGCGACGACCACGCGTTGCGCGATACGTCAGAATCCGTGCGCATTCACGTCATTGCGCCGGCGAAGCGTAGGCTATCTTCTACATCAGTGAAGGCTGGATTTCGATGCCGGCCATGGTGAGCTTGAACTGAGTGAGTCAAATCGTCCATCCCAAGTGAGGTTGAATCATGAAGACGCTGAGCCTGAATCTCGTCACCGCGTGCGCGTTCTTGTTGCTTGTTTTCACCGGCTCACCGGCCCAAGGGGCATTGACGGACGGCCTGCTGGTACACCTCCCGCTCGATGGCAATGCCAACGCCGGGCTGGCGGGGACGGGCGGCACTGAGACCGGCACGGTGTCGTACGCCGCTGGGAAGTTTGGACAGGCCGCGGGCACAGCCAGCTACGGCGACGGCAGCGTACTGTTCAATGACGACGTGGCCGCGACGGTTGGTAGCGGCACCGACTTCAGCGGCTCATTCTGGCTGCGTTACGACTCGTACTCCAGTGACCCCGCGTTCTTCAGCAACAAGAGTTGGGCCAGTGGGAACAACACGGGCATCAATCTGGCGTTCAACGGTGGGGACGAGATCGACTTCAATACGAAGGCCGATACCGGGTCGCGCAGCGACATTCATACCGGCAACGGCGCTATCGCTCCGGGTGTCTGGCAGAACGTGATCTTCACAGTCGATCGGGATGGCGCGACCAGGCTGTACATCGACGGCGGTCAGATCACCAATCAAACGATTCCCAGCACATCAATGGGGTCTTTTGACGGCAGTTCAAACTTCCGGATTCTGAACGACGGAACAGGTTCGTATGGATTCGGTTCGGCGACCTCCGGTTTGCAGATCGACGAGGTCGGTTTTTGGAGTCGACTGCTGACAGCCCCGGAGATTGCCGCCTTGCAGACCGACTCGATCGGCTCTGCCGTCGTCATTCAGCCGACGGTGCCGACGCCCGCGGCTTCCTGGCAGTTCAATAACAACCTGGACAATGACATCGCCGGTGGTGATCCGCTGGTCAATACGATCGCGCCGTCGGCCTTCGACACCGCGACGATCGACGGCGTGACGGCCGAGGTCTTGGATCTATCCGCGGCGTCGAACGCTTCGGAGACGCTGAAAGCGACCAACCCGATCGGCCCCAACGGCGGTGGCGGGCTGACCAACAACTACACGCTCGCAATGGACGTCAACTTCCCGACGTTCCCAGGCGCTGGCAGTTTTGCTTCACTCTTGGAAACCAACCTGGCGAACAACGACGACGTCGACTTCTTTGTGCGCAGCAACGGCAATATCGACCTGGAAACCGCCGCACAGGTTCCGGCCGGCATCACTGCGGACACCTGGTATCGACTTGTTTTCACGAACGAAGAGGTTGGTGGAAGTATCGAAACCAAGCTCTACGTCGACGGCCAATTCATCGGCATGGCGACAAACGCAATCGATGGCGATATCGCCCTGGAGGGCATGTTCCTGCTGTTTTCGGACAACTCCGGCGACACGGTCGATACGCTGGTCAACAGTGTCGCGCTTTGGGGTGAGGTGCTGGACCCGGGTCAGATTGAGCTGCTCGGCGGTGCTTCGGCACAGGGCCTGGGGCCAATCTCTGCTGCCGCTGTGCCCGAGCCGACGACCGTGGCCTTGCTGTCGCTTGTCGGGCTTGGCTTGGCGCATCGTCGCCGTCGTGTTCGGTGAGCGATTGAACGCCTGTCATGCAACAGGTCGGCCAAACAGTCTGGGTAGAGATTGTCCAGGAGCGTTCTACCGCGCGCGATTGACCTTGCGATAAGTCGAAGGCGGCATCCCGAACGCCTTGCTGAACGCCCGCGTGAAAACCTCGGGCTGATTGAAGCCCGACGCTCCGGCCACGCGCGGGATCGGCAGGTCGGTTTCGACCAGCAGGCGTTTGGCGCGTTCCAGATGCACACGCCGAATCTCCGCGGCGGGGGAACGATCAAGCAACTTCTTGAACCGTTGTTCAAGCAGGCGGCGTGAAAGCGGCACGTGGTCGAGCACGTCTTCGACCTGGATCGGCTGATGCGCATGCTCGTGGATGTAGCGCAGCGCGGCCGCGACCTGCACGTCGTCGATAGCCAGCGTGTCGGTTGACTGTCTTTCGATCACACCGCCAGGCGGGATGACGATCGGCTTGCGCGGCGGTTTGTCACCTTTCATAAGGCTTTCCAACAACTTGGCCGCTTCTTGCCCGACGCGGTATTCACTCTGGTCGATCGTCGAGAGCGGCGGGCTGGATGCGTCGCTCATGAGTTCGTCGCGCTCGCCGCCGAGCACGGCGACCTGTTCCGGCACACCGATGCCCGCGTGTCGGCAAGCCTCGGTGATTTGCCGTCCGCGCACGGCGTTCCACGTCAACAGACCGACCGGCTTCGGTAATGACTCAAGCCAGTCACACAGGTGCGACAGCCGCTCGTCCCACTGCCGCCCGTCGGATCCGACGTTCCGCCAGCGATAGATGTCGCACGAATAGCCCTCGACGTCCAGCGCGGTGACGAAGCTGTCGCATACCGCGTCTTCGTAGTCCGGTCGGTGCAGCGGCCCGCAGTAGGCGAAGTGCTTGAACCCCCGGCTGAGAAAGTGGTCGGCCGCGATTCGGCCGGTCATTCGTTCATCCGATGTGCAACGTGGCAGGGGCGAGTCGCCGATCGTGTACCACGACACATTGACGGCCGGCACGCCCGCTTCGGCGATCTGATCGGCCAGCCGTTGTGAGGTGACCCGAGCGACAAGGCCTTCGCCCGACCAGCCGACGGGGATCGTCAGCTTTTCGTATCGCCCACGAGGCTCCAGGTGAATCAGCCAAGGCCCGTGCTCGTTGGCGTAGTCCATCACGCCCCGGACGATCCCCGCGCCCCACGTCGTGGACGTCTCGACCAGCAGCGCGACCCGGGGACGGTTCGACATGGTGGTTTACCTCGATGCGTTGAGCGCGTCGCACGCGGCCAGCGCAATTCGTCGAGTATTTTGCGCCTTTCCGAGATCATCATACAGCAAAACGGCCCCGCCGAGTTGCCTCGACGGGGCCGATTGAGTGGCCGTTTGATTGGGCACGGGCTCCAATCGATTGAGTGTCAATGCGGGTCGGATTGCGCGTCCCACCAGCATGCGGACGTGTCGCAGGGGATATCTTCGGCGTTGAGCAACTGAACGCTGCCATCGCCCATCGCGTAATTCGCGTCGAACTCGTCGCCGTGGCGTTCGAGACCGCGCTCGGGGAGGAAGCCCATCTCGGGCACGTTGGCGCGGCTGTAGCCCGGCGCGCCTAATGCCGACTGCTTGTAGATCCAGAACGCGTCCTCAGCGAAGGCGTAGTACGTCCCCTTGGCTGTGTAGCTGGAGTTGCCATCGCCGACGATGATGAACTCGCTGGGCTGACTGATGATGCTTTTGCGGCAGATCGGTGCCCGGCTCGTACCGTACTGCGTGTGACGCAGGTCGTACCGCCCGAACGGCGGACGGAACCGCGTCCAGCCCTGATTCCAATGCACGTTCACCGCGCCGATCCCGGAGGGGATGCACGTCTCGGCTGGGTGGACCTGGCCGACCGCGTCGGGGGCGACGTCCGGGGCGCCCGTGCACGCGCCGGCCTGATTGATTCGGCCGCTGGCGTATTGCTGCCACTCTTCGGCTGGGCAATCGAACGCCTCGGGGTCAAAGGCGACGTACTCGTACAGAATCGCCCGCCACGAGACTTCGTGGCCGTCGATCGAACGCTGCATCGGCGGGAAGTAACCGTCATCGTCATTGGCAAATGCGTCCACCGCGACAATCAGTTGGTGCATGTTGCTCTTACAGATCGCTGTCCGCGCCACCCGCCGTGCGTTGCTCAACGCCGGCAGTAGCAGGGCGATCAGCAGGATGATGATCGAGATGATGACCAGCAGTTCGACGATCGTGAAACCGCCGCGCGACGATCGGCCGGGCAACGCGTCTGTGTAGCCTGTGCAACTTCGGCCTAATGTCGAGTTCATATCCGTACGCCCCTTTGGAAGGTCGCTACCTTGCCTCCAATCCGTACTGGTGTATTCTCTGCTTTGCATTGTTCAGGTAAAGTTGATAACGCGCATGCTCATTGACCTTTAGCGCATCCCGATGCGCACCATCATTGGTTTAAGGCAAAACGCGACGCTGAATCTCACTTCAGGGCTCTTGGTGTCAAGTGCAGGCCGGTTCATTGGAACGCGCGTACTTGCGGTGTTGTGTGAGATCTTTGTGTGATTGGACTCGGCGATTGCCAGGGCATTCAAACCCGCCGCGCGTCAAACCGGTACCGTGCCGCGCAGCGTGACGCCCATCTCCTCGATGACTTCACCGACCTGCTGGACCAGGTCCGTGATGTCCTCGGCGAAGACGTGGCCGATCGTTCCGATGCGGAAACACGGCGCGACCGAGACCTTGCCCGGATAGATGACATACCGTCGCGACTTCATCTTGTCGTAGAGCGTCTGGAAGTCGAAACCCGCGTCGTCCGGGTACTGAAACGACGTGATGATCGGCGACTGGTGCGCCGGGTCGATCAGCAGGCGGAAGCCCAGCGACGTCATCCCATCCGCGAGGAGGCGTTGATTGTTCGCGTACCGCTCGTGCCGCGCGGCGACACCGCCTTCATCGTCCAACTCGTCCAACGCGCGGTCGAAGGCGCACACGACGTGCGTCGGCGACGTGAATCGCCACTTGCCGCCCTTCGTCTCCATCTCATGCCACTGGTCGTACAGGTCGAGCGCCAGCGAGCGGGCAAACCCTTGCGTCGCCTCAAGCTCGGCCCGACGCGCGATGACAAAGCCGAAACCCGGCGTTCCTTGTACGCACTTGTTGGATGAGGCGATCAGGTAATCGGCTTGCAGTTGGAGCATGGTGATCGGAACGCCCGCGAAGCTCGACATCGCATCGACGATGTAAGTTCGGCCGTGCCGCCTCACGATCGCTCCGGCCTCTTCGACTGGGTTGAGCAGACCCGTCGTCGTCTCGCAATGAACGATCGCGACGTGCGTGATCGCCGAGTCGTTCTTCAAGGCCGCGTCCAGTTGATGCAGGTCGGCTGGCTCGGTTTCGCTTTGCTTGACCACGGTGTGGTCTATGCCGAGCCGCTGCGCGATCGTGGCGATCCGGGCGCCATATGCGCCGTTGTCGACGACCAACAATTTGCCGTCGCGCGGGACGACCGACCCCACCGTCGCCTCGACCGCGAACGTCCCGCTGCCCTGCATGAGCACGGACGTGTAGTCGTTCAGCGGCACGTCGCGTCCGACGACTAACGCGACCAGTCGGCGACGCACACGCTGCACGCGCTCGTTGTAATCGACGTCCCACGTCGAATAGTCCGTGCCCATCGCCTCGCGCACGGTGCGCGACGTCGACAACGGGCCGGGCGTCAACAGCAGGTATGGAATGTCTGCGTCCATCAATGCAACCTTTCGTATTCAACCAACCCGTTTAGCCGCGGGGCTTGCCCCGCCCTCGGCCTCGTCCGCGCGCGCATCAACCGCGACCGCGCGCCTCACCAAGGCAGCGAAAACGTCTTCACCGTCGTCATGAATTTCATCGCCTCGATCACGCCTTCCTTCACGCCCAGTCCCGAGTCTTTCACGCCGCCGAACGGTGACGACTCGATGCGGTAGCCGGGCACTTGATTGACGTTTACCGTCCCGGTCCGCACGCCCTTGACGACACGCAACGTGGCGTCAAGGCTGTCGGTCACGACGCCGCACGACAGACCGAACGGCGACGCGTTGGCCACGTCGATCGCGTCGTCGATGTCGCGAATGGGCACGATCGGGGCCAACGGTCCGAATGACTCTTTGCAGATCATTTCCGCGTCGCGGGGCACGTCGGCGATTACGGTCGGTTCGAGTTGCGCGCCGTCACGTCGCCCGCCGGCCAAGACGCGTGCGCCCTGTTCGACCGCCGCGTGTACGCGTCGTTCCAACTCGATCGCGGCCTGTTCGTTAATCACCGTGCCGATGCGCGTGTCGGGGTCGGCCGGGTCGCCGACGGGGTACTCTGCGGTTCGCACGACGAGTCGGCGGGTCAGGTCGTCGAGCACGGCCTCATGCACGAGCAGCCGCTTGACGGCCGTGCACCGCTGCCCGCTGTTGCGGAAACACCCCTCGGCTGCGAGCGTCTGGGCCAGGTCCATGTCAGCGTCGTCCAACACGATCAAAGGCGAGTTGCCGCCCAGTTCGAGGCAGACCTTTTTGTAGCCGGCGATCGACGCGATCCGTTTGCCCACTTCCGTCCCGCCCGTGAACGACACCAGCTCGACGCGTTCGTCGCGCACCAAGGGCTCGACGACCGACTCGATCGGCCCAACAAAGACGCTCAGCATCCATGGCGGCAGGCCGGCCTCGTAAAGCAACTCGGCCAACTTGATCGCCGACAACGGCGTCTTGTCCGACGGCTTGAGCAGCATTGGCGCACCCGCGGCGATGGCCGGTGCGACCTTGTGCGCGACCTGATTCAGCGGGTGATTGAACGGCGTGATCGCCGCGACGAGTCGCAACGGCTCACGCAGCGTGAAGATCTTGCGGGCCTTGCCCTGCGGCGACACGTCGCACGAAAAGACCTGCCCGTCGTCTCGCAACGCCTCGTGCGCCGCGAATTGCAATACGTCCTGCGCTCGGCCGACCTCGTAGGTCGTCTCGCGTACGCACAGGCCCGACTCCAGCCGGATCAACGCCGCGAATTCGTCGGCCCGTTCAGCCAACAGGCGCCGCGCCTTGTCCAGCACTTCGAATCGTTGAAACCGCGTCAACGGCTCGCCGCCGGCCAATGTCGTTTCGATCGCCTGATTCAACTCACTTGGGCCGACCATTGCGACCGTGCCCGTAACCGAGTTGTCGTATGGATACCGCACCTCCAGCACGTCGCCGCCGCGCACCGGCTTGCCGCACACGTACGAAGGTAGGTCGAGTTGTGTCGTCAGGATGGAGGTCATGATTCGGCTTGAGCGGTGCGCGCAGCATTGCATGCAAACGCAAACAGGTCGAAGTTGCGCGGGTCGCCGGCGGCGACGGCGCGGTAGGTGTCACTCAACGGCTCGGAAACGATCAGCGGGACAAGCTCTTCATACCGCCCGCCGTGCGACCGCAGCGAGCCGTGCAGTTGCGACAGGTCGTGATGCTCAGGCGTTCGGCCGATCACCGCGTGACGCGCCGCGAGGACGAACAGGTCGCCCACATGGTCGCCGGGCAATTCGAGTTGCGACATGGCCGACGCCTTGTCGTGCACCTCGGTCACCCCCGGCAGGTCGCGGATCCATGCGGCGACGTCGTTCACATCGAGATTTGTGGGTAGGTAGACGGTTACAGCCGAGCCCAACGCGCCGTGGTGCGCGACATAGGGGTCGGTGATCGGGCAAATGACACGGCACCCGCCGCCGAACTGTTCGTTCAACGCCGTTTCCAGGTAAACGACGTTCGGCTGACCGTCGGTGTCGCACTTGGCGTTCATGCCGTGGTCGGCCGTCAGGGCGACGACGGCGTCGAGGGCGAGCAGTCGGCCGATTTGTTCGTCGAGCGCCGCGTAGAAGTCGATCGCCTCCGGCGCGTCGGGCGCGTAGCGGTGCTGCATGTAGTCGGTGGTCGAAAGATAGAGGAAGTCGGCCAAGCCCTGCTCGATCAGCGCGACACCCGCACGCAGGACGTACACACTCGCCTCGCCCGAGTAGATCGCCGGCGTTGGGCCTGCCAGCGACTCGACATCGGCGATGTGGTTGACCTCGGCCGTCACTTGGTTGGCCTTCTCGGCTGAGAAGCTGATACCCGTCTCAAGCCCCTTGGCCAGCAACTCGCGCAGCTTGTCCTTGGCGGTGACCATTGCGACCTTTCGGCCGGTCCGCTCGGCAGCGGCGAGGATCGTGTCCGGTTTCAGGAACCGGCTCGAGTTGGTCATCACCTCGTCACCGGATTGCGGGTCGATGATGTAATTGCCGCCGATGCCCGTCTGGCGCGGGGGCAGGCCGGTCACGATCGCGCAGTTGTTGACGTTGGTGAACGACGGCAGCGCCCCGCGCACGACGCCGCGGTAGCCTTGCACGCTCATCTTCACGACGTTCGGCATTCGGCCGTGCGCAATCGCGGTATTGAGGTATTCGTCCGCGCAGCCGTCGACACAGATCGCGACGATCGGCCGAGCGGGCGGGTGGTAGTCCCGGCCGTTGATCGTGAACGGGGTCGAGGCAATGGTGTGTTGGAGTTCGAGCATTCGGTGGTCCGTATGTCGTCCCGCTACTTGTGGCAATCGTAATCGTCTTCGTACTCGTAATCGTAATCGACTCGGTGAGGTTGCCGATTACGAAGACGATTACGAGTTGGGGGCGATGTTGTTGTCGGTCGTCATGTTCGCGCCCCCACGCTATACGTCGCCCCTCCGTCGAGGCTGTAATAACTCGCGCACGTCTGCCGACACGCTTCGCGTAGTGCGTCCGCGTCGTTGATTGTTCCGAACCGGTCGGGCACCATCATCGACAGGTCGTCGCCCGGGTCACCGGTCGTCATCCATTGGGCGAGCCAGTTGCCGACCGCGCCCGACCCGGCGATGCCCATCGCCGCGCACGCCGTCGCGACCCACAGGCCGCCGCGGTTCGGGACCGGGCCGAGCACGTACCACCCGTCGGGCGTGCAGGTGACCATGCCCTGCCGGTATTCGTCGATCGGCAGCGACGCGACCGGCGGCATGATCGGCCCAAGCAGTCGTCGTGATTCCTCGACGATGTCGATCGGCGGAGCGATGTCCGACGTGCGGAAGTCGGCGGACAGCCCGCGCGGGTCGAGCGCGGTCGGTTCGGGGTCGAAGTAGCCGAACAGGTAGCCGCCGTGTTCAGGCCGCAGGTAGCAACTGTGATCCGGGATGCGGACGACGGGGTGATCATCGGGCATCGCCGGGTCGGGCGCGGTGCGGGCTTGTTGCAAACGGATGCCGTGCGAGGGCGGCGTGAAGCCCGCGGCCTCGGCCAGCAGCGGCGTCCACGGGCCGGCGGTGATGACCACATGGTTGGCGTCGATCGACCCTTCGTCGGTCGTTACACCGGCCGTGCGCCCGTCCGCATCGAAGGTCAGGCCATTCACATGCTGACCCGTGCGGACGTCTACCCCCAGGTCGCGCGCGGCGGCTGCGAACGCCAGCGCCGTCTGCCGGGCGTCGACATACCCGTCGCCGTGCACGAAGATCGCGCCGGTGAGTTGCGATGTGTCGATCGACGGCGCGACGCGGTGGATCAGCGCGTCGTCGGCCACCTCGATGTCGATGTTGTGTGCCCGCGCTGCGTCGATCTGCGCTTCGAACGCGGCCATACGTCGTTCGTTCAAGGCCAGGTGCAGGCTGCCGGTCGTGCGGATGCCGGGGTCGTGTCCGGTTTCGTCCTTGAATCGCGTCAGCAGGTCAAGTGTGTAGCCGACCGCGCGGGCCATGACCGGGTGTGAGCGCAGTTGACCGATCTGGCCGGCCGCCTGTCGTGTCGTTTCGTCAGCCAGTTCGTCGTTGCGTTCGAGCACAACGATTCGGCCGGCCTTGCCGGTGCGGGCCACGTGGTACGCCGTGCTCAGGCCCCAGATGCCGCCGCCGACGATCACGATGTCTGCGTTGTCTTTCATGGCAGTTGCTCATCCCGCCGTCGGTGTTTGAGGACGAAGTAGCCGGCCGCGCCGCCGATCAAGACCAGCCCGGTGATCGACATGAAGTAGGAGAAGCCGACGAAGAACGGCTCCCACTGCGTCGGGCCGTCGCCGGAGCTGTAGTAGAGGTCGTTGTAGAGTTGCAGCGCGACCGAACCGGTATACCCCAGCGCGTCGGCCACGTAGATCGCGAACACGGCCGTGCCCACCACGCGCGTCGTGGCGATCATGCGGTCGAACAGGACGGAACCGAACGGCACGTAAGTGAGATACGACCCCAGGCCGATCAGGATCATCCAGGTGAGTCCCTTGATGTGTCCCTGATCGTAAAGCCACGTGCCGACGCCCAGCAGCGCCGCGCCGAAGGCCATAATGCCGAACGCCCCGAGCAGGCCGGCCCGGTTGTTTTTGATCAGGCTCAGCATGGCTAACGGGACCAGCACGCCGAACGCAACCCACGATTCGCTTCGCGTAAAGATTGCCTCGTCGTCCTCGCCCACACCCATCTCGGCGAACAGTTCGGCCCCGTAGTTGTCGCGGATGTCGCGGAAGGCCGTCAGGAAGAAGTACGCGACGAACAGCATCGACAGCGGGACGATGAAGTGCTTCAGGAATGCCAAGCGGTGTTTGCCGTCCATTGGCTCGCGGTGCGTCCGCGCGGCCTCGTCCTCGGCGGTTGGGCCGGGCAACTGGTTGAGCATGAATACAGCCAGGAGGAACGGCAGCATGAACACCGCGCCGGTCGCGGCGGGCATCCAGAAGTCGGGCACGCCGTGCGCGTTGATCAGCCATCGCCCGACGTCTTTCACGACTCCGCTGGCCAAGATAAACGAACAACTCAAACCGGCCAGCAACAGTTCGCTTGTTCGTCGGCCTTCCAGGTACCAGACGACCAGGCCCCAGACCATGCCCAGCGGCAGGCCGTTGCAGAAGATGGCCGCGACTTTGAGCCAGATCGGCCCGACCGCGAATGCGACAAGGGTCACTTGCGCGATGACGATGAATCCGACGAGCATCAGCAGCCGACGCCCTCGCGTCACTTCGGAACAGACCTTGATGCCGACAAACTTCGAGATCGCGTAGCCGATGATCTGACTGATGACGAATACCGTTTTCAGGTCGAGCGTGACGTCGAGCAGCGGGACCGTCATTTCGGTTTCCGGCTCCGAGCCGTCGGTCGGGTTGTACGCATAGCTGATCCCCGAGAAGGGCTTGCGGAAGGCGTACATGCAGAAGTAGGTCGAGAAGGCCGCGGCGATCGCGTAGGCGGAGAACAGCCAGCCCGGCGCGGCCTGCAGGTGGCGCGTCAGGATGCCCTTGTCTTTCGCCATGAAGTCGCTTCGGAGTCGCGTGGTCGGACGATTGAACGGTGAGCATACAACGGTGCTCGAGCGCAGGTGCGGGCTGAATGTCAGGATCGCGCTTGCGTGGCTTCCGGGCCCGGCTGGTCTTCACGGGGACCGCGGAATAACCCCCTCTCCCTCTGGGAGAGGGCTGGGGTGACGGCTCCGCGCGGACGTGCAACCCTCGTCGAACCGTTGCACGGCTGCGCGAACCCTAACCCGGCGGCAAAGCCGGCGACCTCTCCCAAAGGGAGAGGTTGTTCAGAACTCATCACCTATTGAACGGTTCGCCCGCCCCGCCTGCAAGGGGATTGTCCGCATCCCGATTGACGATTTGCGCCATCTATCTGGCCGCAGGGCCGATTGGCTGAGCCCGTCTTTCGTGAGTGAAACCGGGTATCTATACTTGACAAGGTTTCAGCGTTGGCGGCGCGGCCGCCGACGACCGGTTCGACCCACATTCAGTCAATCAGGACGCGCCCGCATGTCGCCACACCGCCGAACCGTCTCTCGTCTGCTTGCCGTCGCGATTCTCACGCTGCTGGCTGTGCAGCCGGTGTTGGCGTGTCAGGTGCCCGTCTTCCGCTACGCGCTCGAACGCTGGGTGTCGGACAACTATGAGGTGATCATCCTGCACAAGGGCACGCTCAGCGCTGCCGACAAGGAACGCATGCACGGCCTGATGGCGATGGACGCCGCGGCCGAGCATCTGGCCAACATCCGCGTTGAACACATCGACCTGGCTGACGAGGTCAAAGACGACCCGGAGTTCGGCAAGCTCTGGGACAGACACTCGAAGAACAATCAGCCGCTGCTCGTCGTGCTCTACCCGCGCGTGGCGAACGTGCCCGAGCCGCTGGCGTGGGTCGCCCCGTTCACCGACGCATCGGTCAAGATGCTCGTCGACTCACCCGTCCGCCGACAGGTCGCGCAACGCATCCTCGCGGGTGACTCGGCCGTGTGGGTGTTCATCCCGTCGGGCGACAAGACGGCTGACGCCAAAGCGCTCAAGACGTTGAAGGACGAGTTGGCCAAGAACCAGAACGACTTGAAACTGCCGGAGCAGGACATCCTGGAGTCGGACGAGTTCTTTCAGCCCGAAACAAAGGTCAAGCTGCGCTTGGGCTTTTCGGTCGTCACGCTCGACCGCAACGACCCGGCCGAGTCGTTCTTTTTGCGGTCGTTGTTGCTCGGCGAGCCGGACTTGGCGGATGAGAAACAACCGATCGCCTTCCCGATCATCGGCCGGGGCCGGGCGCTGTACGCCGTGGTGGGTAAGGGGATCAATCCCTTCTTCATCGGCGATACCAGCAAGTTCATCGTGGGCCCGTGTTCCTGCCAGGTCAAGAATCAGAACCCCGGCTTCGACCTGCTGATGTCGGTCAAGTGGGACGAGGCAATCACCGGCTCGGCGATCCCGCAGGTCAAGGTGCCGCAGTTGACGGGGATGGCGTCGTTGGAAGGCGCGGTCAAGCCGTTGGCGGTCAGCACACCATCTGGAAAGTTGACGGATGCGGCAGAGACCGAGAGCGGGGCGTCGGCCTCCACGTCGCAGATTCGGTCGGTCTTGGCTGAAGCGCCTGTCGTTGACGTGAGCGGTTCAAGTTTCGGCCGAAACTACGCGCTGATGGTCATGGTCGGACTGGTGCTGCTCGTGGCCGTCACGATGGTCGTGCGCCGCGGGTCGGCTTGAAGGTCGTCCGTGATACGTTGGAAAGTCGCAATGTCCTTGATCGCTGGGTGTCACGCTCGTCGAAGACGACTTTGCCTGGCTGTCGGTCTGTTCATCGCTTGTGCGTCGGTTGCAACTTCGCAAGCCGCGGCAGACGAGGCCGTCCCGCCGCAGCCCTCCAACGGACACGGCGGCAAGGTCGGTACGTTCAAGGATGGGGCGATCAAGGTCGGCAAACGTAACCGTTTGTTTCGAATTGTCGTGCCGGATTCGATCAAGGCCGGCAAGCCTGTCCCGCTTGTCTTCGCCTTCCACGGGCTGGGCGACAGCAAAGACATCATGCCGTGGTATTCAGCCCTGCCGAAGTTGGCCAAGCAACACGGCTTCATCCTCGTCTTTCCCAACGGCCGAAACCGACATTGGCCGCTTGTCCTCGATTGGGCGAAACCGGACCTCGCGTTTTTCGACGTGCTCTACCGGCGCATTACAGCCAAGTACAACGTCGATCTGAACCGGGTGTACCTGACGGGCATGTCGAACGGTGCTTATTTCAGCCATCTGGTTGCGTCGCGGTTTCCTGCCCGGATCGCCGCGATCGCGGCTCATTCGGGCGGGCCGGGGTTGCTCGTCTTCAAAGGCGTGGAAGTGAGCAACAAGTACGCCGTGCTGCTCGTACATGGCTTGCGCGACGGGATTGTCAAGCCGATCGAGTCGCGGCGGGCGCGCGACATGTACTCGAAGGCTGGCCACCCGGTCGAACTGGTCGAGGTCGAAAAACTGGGTCACTTCTGGGCTCACAACGTGAAGATCAACGAGCGGATCGCACGCTTCTTCGCCGCGAATCCGCGTCGAGTCAAAGCGACGAAAGAGGGACAACCATGAATCTTGGCCGACTGATTCTCCGTGAGATCGCGCACCGCAAGCTCGGGTTCGTGCTGGGGTTGGTGTCGGTCGTGGCGGCGGCGGCCTGCCTGGTCGGCGCGGTGACGACGTTGAAGGTTTACGACCACAAGACCGGCGACGTGCTCGCGGCGAAAGAGGCCGAGGTGCAGGAGCGGGTTGACGAGACGAGCAGGCAGGTCGAGGCACGCGTCGCCGCACGGCGGGCGGAGGTCAAAGCACGCGGCGAACAACTTGAAGACGAGATGCGCAAGATCACGAAGGGCCTCGGGTTCAACATCCTCATCCTGCCGAGGGACCAGCAGCTCTCGGCGCTGTTCGCCGACGACTACGCGAGCAAGTACATGCCGCAGTCGTATGCGAAGAAATTGGCCGACTCGAAGATCGTCACGATCAACCACCTGCTGCCCAGCCTCGAGCAGCGTGTGAAGTGGCCGGAGCGGAACGACCGCACCATGATCCTGATCGGGACCAAGGGCGAGGTGCCGTTGTCACACCGCGACCCGAAGAAGCCGCTGCTCGACCCCGTGCCGGCCGGCAGCATCATCCTGGGCAACGAGTTGGCTCGAACGGAAGGCCTGAAAACGGACGACACCGTCGAGTTGATGGGCAGGTCGTTCAAGGTCTCGCAGGTGTACGAGCCGCGAGGTGACAAGCGCGACATCACCGCGTGGATCAATCTCGACGAGGCGCAGGCGATGCTCGATAAGCCGGGCCAAATCAACGCGATCTGGGCGTTGGAGTGCAAGTGCGCGTTCGCCGACCTGCCGAAAGTGCGCGGCGAGATCGAGTCGATCCTGCCGGACACGCAGGTCATTGAAAAGGGTACGATCGCGCTGGCGCGGGCGGAGGCGCGCCAACAGGCGGAGGTCGTCGCGAAGGATTCACTCGCGCAGGCTGAGCGCGAGGCGGCGGTGGAGATCCAGGCCGCCAAGGACGACGCGACGGCGGCCGTGCAGGCCGAGGCGGTTGGGCGGGCGGAACTGCGCCGTCAGCGTGCGTCGTTGATCGGCGTGATCGCCGGGCTGGTCGTGGTTGCCGCGGCGGTGTGGGTCGGCTTACTGACGCTGGGCAATGTGCGCCAGCGACGGAACGAGATCGGCCTGCTGCGGGCGCTTGGCCTGCGGGCGTCGCAGGTGTTCGCCGTGTTCCTGGCCAAGGCCGCGGCGATGGGGCTGATCGGCGCGGTCGGCGGCGTGGCGTTGGGCGTTGGGGTGGGGCTGTGGGGCGGCTCGGTGTTGGAAGACGGCGAACTGGGGGGCGCGGCGGGCGGGGCGATCGACCCGGTTCTGATCATGGCGACGATCGTGGCCGCGCCGTTCGTGGCGATCGCCGCGGGCTGGGTGCCGGCCATGGCCGCCGCCAAGCAGGACCCGGCCGTCGTTCTGCGCGAGGAGTGAGGCGGCGCGGTATCGTTGGCGGGCTATTGCCGCTAAAGTAACCGCCCCATGAAGAAGAACCTTGGCATCTTCGGCCTGCTCATTGTCATTGTCGTTGTCGCGGCGTTCAAGAATCCGAACTTCCTCAGCGCCGGCAATATCTATATCAACCTGCGCTGGCTCGGCCTGTACGGCATCATGTCGATCGGCGTGGCGTTCGTGATTATCACCGGCGGCATCGACCTGTCGATCGGGTCGGTCATCGGGCTGATTGGATGCCTGCTGCCCATCTGGCTGGCGGTCAGTTTCGGGTCGTTTAGGGAGGAGCCGAACACCTTTAGAGTAACTGCGATCGAGCAGGCGGAAAGTGAGTCGCCGATCCTGCGGCTCGATGAAGAGGGCGAATACATCAGCGCCGGCGACCGCCTGTCGTTGCCGGCCGACTCGGCCAACGCGGAGCGACCCCGGGTGCGGATCGCGGCCGTCGAGGTGATCGACGGTGCGACGGTGGTCACACTCGACGGGCCGTTGGCGGCAGGGGCGTTGTCCGTCGACGAGCGAGTCGGGCATCAGATCCCGGTGGGTTGGAAAGTGACGGGCTGGGTCGTTTTGATCCTGTTGTTCTCGGCTGCGCTCGGGTTGGTGCACGGCCTGCTGATTACGAAGCTGGGGCTCCAGCCCTTCATCGTGACGCTCTGCGGTCTGATGATCTATCGCGGTCTGGCGCGCGAGGTCGCGGAGGACCAGACAGAAGGCTTCGGCGATCGATTCGGCGACCTGCTGCAGTTGTCCGACGGCGACGTGTTCGGCCTGCCGATGCCGTTCGTGATCATGGTCGTGATCGCGGTTCTGGCGGGCGTGTTCCTCAACTACACGATCTGGGGACGTTACCTGCTGGCGTTGGGCAAGAACGAGACGGCCGCGCGGCTCAGCGGGATCAACACCGACCGCATGATCATCCTGGCGTACGTGATCTGCTCGCTGTTGGCCGGCATCTCCGGCATCCTGTTCGCCTTCTACCTCAAGTCGATTCAGCCCTCGAACCAGGGCAATTTCTACGAGCTGTATGCGATCGCGGCGGCCGTATTGGGCGCTTGCAGTTTGCGCGGCGGCGAGGGGTCGATCGTCGGCGTCGTGATCGCGACGGCGATCATCCGCGTGCTGTTCAACGTGATCGGCCTGGAAGGCGACAAGAGCCGAATGGAACTGACGGTCATCGGCACGGTCGTGCTGATTGGCGTGATCGTGGACGAGTTGGTCAAGCGTTTCGCGGCGCAATACCGGGCCAGGCGACAGGCGGCGGCGGCATCATCGGGGTGAATCTCCCGGTTGCAGTGGTGGGGCCAAGCCCTAAAGTCGGCTTAACTTTCCCAGATTCACACACATCCCGATTTCATGGCCATTCTCGCTTGGATTCCGGCCTGGCGCGGGCTAGACTTATTGCTGATAGTTCAGTAATGCGTGGTGGAGCGAAGGTGAAGTGAGTCATTCGGCGGCACAGGTCGTCGATGGAGTTGGAATCCCGAAGATCAAACCCCGGTTTAGGAGACGCACGATGAGACGGCAGATCGTTTTCGGTATCGCTACGGCGATGGCATTGACCGTTTTCGCGACCAGTCGGTCGCAGGCGGTGTTGATCGACACCTTCGACCCGCCGAACCCGGCGGTGACGGCCTTGCAAAACGGCACGGCTCCGGGCGCGACGGTCACGGCGGGCGGGCCAACGGGCAACTTTTTGCGGTTGGTGAATGATGGCGTGAACGGCCAGGCCAACGCATACATTTACGATGTGGCGGACGCAGGGCCGGCTCGGAGGGTCGTGGCTGAGTTTGATGCGCGCGCGACGTCCGTGGCCGCCGCGGCTGACGGATTCGGCGTGGCGTTCCTGCCGACAGGTCAATACGGCACATCGGGCGGGGCGCCGTTCCCGACCGCTGAGGAGCCCAACATCCCAGACACGTTTGCCGTCGGCATCGACTTGCACCCCGCCGCGACCGAGAACCACATCTCGCTGCACCGCAACGGCGTGTTCGCGAATGCGAACGCGGCCCCTGTTGATCTGGATGCCGGTGTGTTCCACCGGTTCCGCGTTGAAGTGGACCGTGGGACGGACGGTACTTCGACCGCGTCGGTCATTGTCACGCCGGACATCTTCGGCACGCCCGGCGCTCCTGTGACCGTGCACAACAGTGTCCCGTTCAGCCTGCTGCCACAGGAGACCCGTCTGGCCATCTACGCACGCACGGGTGGGCTGAACTTCAGTGGCGACATCGACAACCTCAACGTCAACTCGACACCGTTCACCGTGACGGGGCGCACGGTTCAAGACTTCGATCTTGGCAACAACGGCGAGGGCGGCGGCCAGGGCACGGGCTATCACGCTGAAGCGCGAGCTGACGACGAGAACGCGGACCTTCCCGTCGTGATGTCCGGCGGCCCGACGGGCAACTTTCTGCGTCTTATGCATGACGGTCGAAACAACCTTCGTAACGCCGCCGTCTTTGACGCCTCTGGTGAGACGACCGATCCGACCAACGTGGTTTACGGCCATTTCGATTTCCGCCTCGCCAGCGCGACGCAGGGCCAGTCGCCAGCGGACGGTTTCTCCGTCGCGCTGATTCCCACTGCCACGTTCGGCGAAACCGGCCCGGGCTGGGATCACACGGCCACCGTGGCTGAAGAGCCGAACATCCCCGGCACGTTTGCCGTCGCTTTTGACCTGTGGCAGAACCTGAACAACGTTTCCACTCACTGGGACGGTTCGCAGATTCAAGAAACGGCCATCGATACGAGTATCTTGGATTTGGATAACGGATTGTTCCATCGCGCCCAGCTCGTCCTCGAGCAGGGGGACGGCGGTTCGAGCCTGTCATTGTCGATCATCCCGGACGTGCACGGCACACCCGGCGCAGCGGTGGTCCTGGCTGATGACCTGTTCATCCCCGGACTCGATCTGTACTCCTATCGAGTTCAGTTCTCCGGACGAACCGGTGGCGCTCACATGACGGTTGACCTTGACAACATCCGGTTTGCGACCATCCCCGAGCCGGCCACCTTCGGTCTGCTGGGCCTCGGTGGCCTGACCCTGTTGGCTCGACGCCGACGCCGCGCGGCCGCGTGACGCCGCTTGCGGCTGAGCGCGACGCAATTCGATTTGACAGATATCGCTCAACCCCGCGGCTTGCGCCGCGGGGTTGTTTCATGTTTCGGGTTCGGCGTCCGCCAGCGCCGCCAACACCTGTTTCGCCGTCACGCGCACCAGTTCCGACTCGTCCGCGTAATCGGCCAGCGCCTCGACCCGCGCGCGCAGCGCCGGGTCGTCCCGGTCACGCAATGCGTTGCCTGCCGCGATCAGCGCGTTGCGTTTGAGCATGTCCAATTTGATGCGCTTCAGGGCCGAGCCGGTGAACGCCGCCTGGCGTGCGGCTGTGCCCCAACCCAGCAGGTCGAGCAGGGGGATCGACGGGGCCGGTGGTCGAGGTGTGTAGCGCGGGTAAATGTCACCAGGAAAACTGGATTCGTGGGGCGGATCGGACGCGGCACGGGGCTTCCGCCCAGTGTTCCCACCGTCGGGCTGATGCGGACACACTTCTTGGCACACGTCGCAGCCCGCGATCCAGTCGCCCATCGGCTCGTGCAGTGACGGATCGATCTCGCCGCGGTGTTCAATCGTCAGGTAGCTGATGCAGCGCGACGCGTTGAGCTGGTAGGGCGTGATGCAGTCGGTTGGACAGGCGTCGATGCAACGCGTACACGTGCCGCAGTGATCGGCCCCCGGAATCGGCGCGTCTTCGTGCTCGGCCGTTTGCTCGGCGGTTTCGAGTTCGAGTGTCGTGACGATTTCGCCCAGCAGCAGCCAGGAGCCGAGTTGCGGGTGGATCAGAAGCGTGTGCTTGCCGACCCAGCCGAGGCCCGCGCGGGCGGCGTGCTCGCGTTCGAGGATCGGCGCGGAATCGACGCAGGTCTTGTATTGCTCATCAGGCCAAACGTCGTGCAACGCATCGCACACGCCGTGCAGGCGCTTCTTCATGACCTTGTGGTAGTCGTCACCCCAGGCGTACCGTGCGATTCTGCCGCGTGGGTTGTCGCGACCGGTTACATCGGGGTCGCCTCCATCTCCACAAGCCGGGCCTTTCCGAAGGCCCGGATCACTCCCGCCCGTCGACTCTGGATACCCGACGTGGTATCGATCCGCGACGCAGATCACGCACTTGGCGCCGGGCAGCAGGACGCGCGGGTCGAGCCGCTGCTCGACGTGGTTGGCGAGGTAGTCCATCTCGCCGTGTTGGCCGGTGGAGAGCCAATGTTCGACAAAGTCGCCGTGCGCGGAGGGGTCGGCCGGCGCCACACCGACGAGTGCAAAACCGGCATCGCGCGCCAGTTGCGCAACGAGTTGCGTGCGATCGCGGAGCGTGGTCGAATCGGTCACGTACCAAGTGTATGGGGTGGTACGCGTCACGTTTCCCGCTGTCGGGATCGCCGTTCCAGGCCCGCCCTGCGGGCGACCGCGAAACGAAAGAGGCCGCTTGCGGCTTAGGGTGGCACTTGCAGTCAAAGCGTCCTGCCCCCGCAGCGACTCCATCACCACATCACCCAATCGCCAAATCCCCACCCACGCCACTACAATCGCCCCGACGACCACTGACCCACGCACGCCATGCCCTACGACCTCAAGCCCTTCGACGTAGACATCGAGACGACGCCTTACGTCCGCGAGATGCCGGGCGGCGAGGACGGGTCGATGGGCGACCGGTGGACGCTGAATTTCGGCCCGCAGCACCCGGCCACCCACACGACGCTCCGCATCGTGCTCGAACTCGACGGCGAGCGGGTCGCGCGGGCTGTGCCCCACATCGGCTACCTGCACTCGGGCTTCGAGAAGCTGGCTGAGCATCACGACTACAACCAGTACGTCTGCACCGTCAGCCGAATGAACTACGTCTCGCCGGTCAGCAACGACATCGCCTGGCACGGCGCGGTCGAGACGCTGTTCGGCATCGACATCACGCCCCGCTGTAAGGTCGTCCGGACGATCCTCGCGGAGTTGGGCAGAATCCAGGACCACCTGCTGAGCGTCGGCGCGGCCGCGCTCGACCTGGGGGCGTTCACGGCGTTTCTCTACGGCTTCAACGAGCGTGAGAAGATCTATGACATCATGGATTACGTGTCCGGCCAACGCTTCCACCCCGACGTGACGCGCGTCGGCGGCATGATGCAGGACCTCCCCGACGATCAAGTTTTCACCAAGCTCGTCAAGGACTTCATCTACGACGTGCTGCCGCGCGCGGTGGACGACATCGAAGGCCTGCTCAACAAGAACCGCATTTTCCGCGACCGGACCGAGGGCATCGGTGTGATCAACCGAGCCGACGCGCTGGCGTGGTCACTCACCGGCCCGGTCGCGCGGGCGTCGGGCGTGCGGCGCGATGTGCGCAAGGACGAGCCGTACCTTTGCTACGCCGACAACTGGGACGGCGAGGGGGCAGAGCCGGTGCGGTTCAAGGTGCCCGTCTGCGAGTCGGGCGACGTCTACGCACGTTACCTCGTCCGTGTCGAAGAGATCAAGCAGTCGATCGCCATCATCGATCAATTGATCGACCTGCTGCCCGATGCGCGCGGGCCGATGAACGTGGACGACGACGGCAAGACGCACCTGCCCGACAAGGCCAGTGTGTACGGCTCGATCGAGGGGCTGATCCAGCACTTCGAGATCGTGATGGACAACCGCGGCTGGGAAGCACCGGTCGCTGAGGTTTACGACGCACAGGAAACGGCCAACGGCGAGCTGGGCTATTACATCGTCAGCGACGGCGGCCCGCGCGCGTGGCGTGCCAAGACACGCCCGCCGTCGTTCATCAATTACCAGGTCTTCTCGAAACTGATCGAAGGCCACCTGTTGGCCGACGTGGTGGCGGTGCTGGGGTCATTGAATGTGATTGCGGCGGAGCTGGATCGGTAGGCTATGTGCGATGTTCGATGTGCGAGCTTCGATGTATTCTGACATCGCACATCGAACATCGCAGATCGAACATGGAGCAACGCGACTTGCCTTGGATCATGAAAAACTCGGCCGGCACGCAGATCGAGCGGCGTGATGAGCCGTACTTCGACGCCGCGTTGCGCGACGAGCTTGAAGCCGACCTGATGCCGAAGTACCCGAATCGGCGGGCGGCGACGCTGCCGGTGTTGCACGCCGTGCAGAACAAGGTCGGTTACCTGCCGTACCAGGCGATCGAGGAGATCGCCGCGTTCCTCGAAACGACGCCGGCCGAGGTGCTCGACACCGCGTCGTTTTACGACCAGTACATGACCGAGCCGCAGGGCAAGTACACGCTCTGGGTCTGCCACTCGCTCAGTTGCGAGCTGATGGGTCAGCCCGACCTGCTCGGCCGAATCCAAAAGAAGCTCGGCGTCGGCCCCGGCGAGACGACCGACGACGGCAAGTTCACCCTTCGCACAGCCGAGTGCCTCGGCTCCTGCGGCACGGCCCCGTGCGCCCTGGTGAACGACGTGCTGCACGAGACGATCGACACGGATACGTTCCTGCGATCGTTGGACGACCTGAACTGAGGTGAACCATGAACTGGTTCGAACGCCTCATGCACAACACCGGCCTGATGATCCACCACGTCGTTAAGCCGATCAAAAGCGACAGTAAGAAGCAGGTCGTCAAGAAGACGGTCGAGGAAGAAAAGGTCAACGACAAAGTCATCCTGCGACGGACGACCATTGAAGAAGTTGAGATCAAACGAGACGCTGAATCCGACTCCGACAATGACAAATGAGTATTGACCATTGACAAATGACCAATCATCCCGTCCGAATTGATTTCTCATTTGTCATTACTCATTTGTCATTCGTCATTGACAAGACACCCCATGCTCGAAACCCCAGTCCTCTGCAAACGCATCCCCACCTGGCCTTGGGGCGACCCCGCTGACCGGGCGTACGTTGACTACGACGCCTTCGTCGACACCGGCGGCTATGTCGCGCTCAAGCAGGCGCTCGACATGGAGCCGAAGCAGGTCATTGATGCGGTCAAATCCAGCGAGCTGCGCGGCCGTGGCGGGGCGGGTTTCCCGGCCGGCCTCAAGTGGTCGTTCCTGCCCCCGGAAGATGGTCAAAGGCGCTACTTAGCCGTGAACGCCGACGAGTCGGAGCCGGGCACGTTCAAGGACCGTTTGCTACTCGATTTCGACCCGCACCAAATGCTCGAGGGCATCGCGATCACGATGCACGCGTGCCGACTGGACACGACCTACATCTACATCCGCGGCGAATACCACGCGCAGGCCAAGGCCACGCAGCGCGCGATTGAGGAGGCCTACGCCAACGGCATCTTCGGTAAGAATTCGAAGCTGGGCAAGATCAACGACCGCTGGCCCGAGTGCGTCCTGCACCGCGGTGCGGGCGCGTACATCTGCGGCGAAGAGACGGGCCTGCTCGAATCGCTTGAGGGCAAGCGTGGTTGGCCGCGCGTCAAGCCGCCGTTTCCGGCCGTTGCAGGTGCGTTCGGTCGACCGACGGTCATCAACAACGTCGAAACGCTGGCCATGGTCCCGCCGATCATCGAACACGGGGCTGAGTGGTTCAAGAGCATGGGCAAGGGTCGGCCCGACGGCGCGCCGCCGAGCGTGCCGGCCAGCTTTGGGCCGAAGCTTTACGGCGTCAGCGGTCACGTCAATCGGCCGGACGTCTTTGAAGACGACCTGGGCATCCCGATGTCGACGCTGATTAACGAGCACTGCGCAGGCATGCGCAACGGCAAGGCGTACAAGGCCGCGATCCCGGGCGGCATCTCGATGGGCGTGCTCGGGCCGGACGAGATGGACGCCGAGCTTGATTTCGACATCGGCAAGAAGCACAACTGCCTCGGGCTGGGCACGGCCGGCGTCATCGTCATGGACGAAGACACCGACATGGTCATGGTCGCGCGCAACATCGCCCGCTTCTTCGCGCACGAGTCGTGCGGTCAGTGCACGCCCTGCCGCGAGGGCACGGGCTGGATGTACAAGATCCTCCTGCGCATCGAGCAGGGCGGCGGCACGACGAAAGACCTCGACCTGCTGCTGGAGTTGGCCGGCTCGATGGGCGCGATGCCGGGCACGACGATCTGCGGCCTGGCTGACGGCGCCAACTGGGCGGTGCGTACGATCCTCAACAAGTTCTGGGACGAGTTCGCGTCGCGCGTCAGCGTTGACCGGTCGGTGTCGTTGCCGGTGGTGGGGGCGGGGCACTGAAGGACGCCGGGTTGAATGCGAAGCAGTCGGGCAACTCCATGTTTTAATTGAGTTGCAATGCATAATGCCCGCCGACGGCGGTCGGCGGGCTTTATTCGACGCGCCGCGGAGGGCATTAAAAACGCCGCGTCCGTGATTAGCCCGACGGCTCGCGATCGAGCGTGTCGTTCCAATCACGGACGCGGCTGAATATCTGCGGCGTTCCTTTGCCCCGAAACTCCCCCGAATCCCCCCGGTCTTTCCCCGGCCCCTCGGTCTCTCTCTCAACAAGTCCCCCCGGTCGGCCCCCGCCTTTCGATTGGCCCCCAACGTTCAGCCTCGCGGCTGGTGTGTTTCGTCGTTGGCCCCCCAACGGCGAGTTTCTGACTCGCTCCGCCCCAAATCCCGGAATACCCCGAAATACCCCGGATTCCCCCAAATCCGCCCCGTGTCGTCCCGTCCCTGGGTTCGCCGCAGACGCTTGGCCCCCCTGGAAGGGCTGGTCTGCTCATGTGTCGCCCATGCGACTCTCTTTCTGCTGTGCGCGTTATGATCGTCACAATCGGAACGGGCCTTAACGGCTCGGCTCAGGGTTTGCGGTTTTTGTGTCATCGTCCGTCCATGGATCGATTCAGGGGTGTCTCCACGTGCTCAAACATGCCTTCGCTTTCGTGATGGGTCTGACGCTTTCGGTAGGGCTGATCGGCTGCGGACCGCAGAAGACCAGTGACGAAGACGTACAGGTGCTGACGATCAACGACTACGACGAATTGCGCGCGGGTAAACGCAATGTCGTCCTGCTCGTTGATGTTCGGCCCAAACGGGATTACGAAGCGGGATACCTGCCGGGGGCCGTCAACGTACCGCTGCCCGAAATCGTCAGCAATATGCCGCAACTGGGAAGCGCCACCCACCTTGTCGCTTACAGCCAAGGCGGGATTGAAGACACCGGACTCGGCAGGGCGGGCGCGAAAAAGCTGATCGCGTTCGGATACAAGAACGTCTACGAATTGCGTGGCGGGGCGGCCGCGTGGGAGGCGGAAGGGCGGAAGCTGGTGAAGTAACCCGCTGCCGCTTGCGGCTTAGCGCGGGTCAATTCCCCATTCCTCATCCGATTCGCGGTCTTATTTGGACTCCTCATCTTCGTCCCACTCGTCTATCAACTCCGCGTCTTCATCCAGTTCCGCAACGATCTCATCACCGTCGTCGCCTTCGTCTGGTTTTTCGTCCTGGGCCCACTCTTCGTCCGCATACTCGTCGTCTTCCGATTCGTCGGTCGCCGACAACTCACCATCATCCGCTGATTCGACATCCGTCTCAGCCCCGACTTCGTCCGCCGTCGTCGGCATGAACAGCCCGACGGCCAGGCAAAGCCCCGCGGCGATGAACAGCAGCAACCGTTTTGGGCCGGTGGTCAGTCGAACGAGGCGTGTGTTGATCGACGATTGTTTCGGGTAATCCTTGCCCACCTCGGGCAGTTCCAGGTGCAACCAGGACTCGACGCCGAGCGTCTGCGGCGTGTCGGCGTCCGCTCGGGCATGGTCGGCTGTCAGGAGCGTTGCGTCCCGGGGCTTGAGGTGGAAGTTCTGAAACGCCAACCGCCGCATGATCAGCGGGTCTTCGCTGTCCAGGGCGAAAAGCAGTTGCTCGTACCGCACGGCCTGCTCGGTCATGCGGTCGGCCTGCGCCTGCATCAGCCCGTGCTGCCACTTCAGGTCGCGCAGCTTCAGCCAGGCTGGCAGCAACAGCGTCAAAGCGAGGATGGCGACGCCGGCCAACACGAACAGCCAACCGGTCACCGGCGACACACGACGATCGATAGCCCGAGACAGCCTGCTGAGCATGGATGTTCGGTTTATCGGGTCCACGTGGCGTCGTGCGTGAAACGGTCGCGAAACGGGTCCGATATCGGGCGAATCCAGCCGAGCACGCGGCCCCTATCATTGCCTTCAACCCATACGACCCATGACTGACCTCGACACCCAAATCGATGCTGCCCCCGCCGACTCGCCGGCAACCGACGCCTCCGTCGGCCGACGCGTCTTCCTCGAGACGTTCGGCTGCCAGATGAACGTGCTCGACTCGCAGCTCGTGCGTGGCCAACTGTCCGGGCTGGGCTACACGTTTGTCGACGACTGGAAGCGAGCCGATGTCGTGCTTTACAACACCTGCTCGGTCCGCGAGCACGCCGAACAGAAGGCGTGGAGCCGGATCGGCGAGGTCGGCATCCACAAACGCGATCAAGCCCCGGACATGGTGCTCGGCGTCATCGGTTGCATGGCTGAACGCGAGGGCACCGACATGGTCCGCAAGTTCCCGCAGGTCGACCTGATGTGCGGCCCCGGCGAACTTGACAAGGTCCCGATGCTCATCGACAACGTCGTCAAGACGTCGCTGAGCCAGCGCGCCTCGCGCACCCACGCCGAGGTAGCCCTGCAAGGGAACACGCACCGCCGATCGGGCACGCTCGCGGCCGCGGCCGACCACCTCGAACTGCTCGACCTGTCGCGCAGCTTCAGCCCGGACGAGCTGCACGGCACAGCCTACGTCCGCATCACGCGCGGCTGCAACAAGTTTTGCACGTACTGCGTCGTCCCCAACACACGTGGTGCTGAAGTGCACCGCGCCCCGGACAACATCATCGACGAGTGCAAGCGACTCGTGGACGCCGGTGTAATCGAAATCACGCTGCTCGGGCAGACGGTGAATCATTACCAATACGACCACAGCGCAGCGGTCACGGTCGACGGCATCGCGCAACCACAGATCGGCGCACCGGTAAATCATCGTCGCGCCGAAGTCCACGGATTCCAATCCGTGGGCGTCCTCGACAACGACGCCGTCACCACCTTCGCACACCTCCTCCGCCGCATCCACGACGAAGTCCCCGACCTGCAGCGACTCCGTTTCATCACCAACTACCCGCGCGATTTCGGTGACGACATCCTCGAAACAATGCGCGACTGCCCGCGTATCTGCCGTTACCTGCACCTGCCCGTCCAGTCCGGCAGCGACCGCCTGTTACAGCTCATGAACCGCGACTACACCGTGGCCGAGTACCAAAACCTGCTCGACCGTGTGCGTCGTTTCCTGCCCGACTGCACGATCGCCAGCGACCTGATCTGCGGCTTCCCGACAGAGACCGACGCCGACCACGAAGCGACCTGCGACCTGCTGCGCACGTCGAACTTCAAGAACTGCTTCATCTTCAAGTATTCGCCACGACCCGGCACGGTCGCCATCGATAAGTACCCCGACGACGTGCCGGACGACGTCAAACGCCGACGCAACAACGAACTGTTGGCCATCCAGAGCGAGAACAGCGCCGCCATCCACGCTGCGCAGGTCGGTCGAACGGTTTGCGTCTTTGTCGAAGGCATTAGTGCGAAAGAACAAAAGTCGCGCAACACCGCAGACCCGTCCGTCACGCTCGGCTGGGAGTCGCCCGCCGAGACGACCCAACTGACCGGCCGAACCGACGGCGACCTGATCGTCATGTTCGACGGCGACGAGTCGCAGATCGGCTCGATGGTCGATGTGAAGATCGACAAGTCGGCGCCGTTGGCTTTGTTTGGGCAATGCGTTGAGTCCACGTCCCTTGTGTAGCTGCTGAACAGACTGTGAATGCCCCTCATCTTCGACGGCCATCTCGACCTCGCCATGAACGCGCTCGGTTATGAGCGCGACCAACGATTGCCCGTCGACGACCTGCGCGCGTTCGAGGTCAACGCCAAAGACGACGGCCGGGAGACGCCGACCGTCACGATCGATGCCATGCAGAAGGCGGGCGTTGCGTGCTGCGTCGCGACGGTCATCGCACGCACGAAACGCGTCAAGCCCGAGCGCAACCCGATCCGCCGAAACCTCGACTACCCGACGCAGGACATCGCCCACGGCGCGGCTATGGGACAGCTCGCGTATTACGAGTCGTTGCAGCGGCAGGGCGTGATCGATTTGATTAACACGGCCGGCGAGTTGCAGGAACATTGGTCTCGCTGGCAGGGCGGTGCACTCGACGCGCCGGTCGGTGTCATCGTCACAATGGAGGGCGCGGACCCGATCGTCGAGCCGGAGGAAGTCCATCACTGGTATGCGCGCGGCGTGCGGACGCTCATGCTTTCGCACACAGCCGACAGCCCGTACGCGTTCGGCACGCCGCCTTGGGATTCGGTCGGCCCGCCCGAACAGGGGCCGCTGACCGACAAGGGCCGACGCCTGCTGGACGAGATGTCCGAACTCAACATGCCGCTCGACCTGACGCACTTGTGCGACCAGAGTTTTCACGAGGCCGTCGAACGCTTCACCGGGCCGATCTACGCGAGTCATTCAAACTGCCGCGCGCTGGCGACGAAACACCGGCAACTCACCGACGAGCAACTCAAGATCATCATCGAACGCGACGGGTTGATCGGCACGGTGTTGTGCAACTCGATGCTCCGAGACGGCACGCCGGAAACGCTCAGTCACGAGTTGGTCGGTCTCGACGCGCTGGCCGAGCACATCGACCACATCTGCCAATTGGCCGGCGACGCCAGGCACGTCGCGATCGGCAGCGACCTGGACGGCGGGTTCGGCCGAGAGTGGTCACCCCGCGAGATCGACACCATCGCCGACCTGCACGTCCTCGAGGACGTGCTCGCCAAACGCGGGTACTCCAGCGACGACGTCGCGCTGGTCATGTCCGGCAATTGGCTGCGCTACTGGCTTGAACACCTGCCCGACTGACCCGTTCGATTCATCGCCATGACGTTCTCCGAAGCCGGGTCAGTCCGCAGGGCCGGATCACTCGTCATCGTCTTTACCCGCCTCGTCCTCGACCGTTTCCTCCTCGACCGTTTCCTCCTCGACCTTCTCCTCCCGTTCGATCTCCTGCTGCTCGGCCCGCGCGCGAACGCTGGACAACGCGCCTTCCCAACCTGCCGGTCGATCATCCAGTTCTTTCAGCCGTTCGCCTCGGCCATACAGCAGGATCGTGTCGCCGACGCGTAACGTGGTTTGCCCGCGTGGCGCGCCAACATACGTGCCGTCCTTCGCCTCGACGCCCAGCACGAGCACGCCTTCCTCCGAGAGTTTCAATTCGGCCAACGAACGGTCGGCCAACCAATCGCCGTCCTGCACGGTCATCTCGATGACGGCGTAATGCTTGGACAGGTGCAGCAGGCCGACGTAATCGCGCACCTCGAGTTTCGTCCACCTGCCCAGAGCCCACCGGATGACGCGCGACATGTAGCGGTCGATCCACTTGCTCGTGGCGAAGAACCAGAAAACCAACAAGCCGGCGGACAACGCCAGAATCCGCCATAGTGTGGAACCGGGTTGATCTTCGACCGCCACCGTCGCCATCAACGACACGACCATCGTCAGCAAGCCCGCGTTGCCCATCAGCATCAACAGCATGATGATGCGGCGACGAACGGGATGGCCGACCACCTTCTCCGATTCGGCCGTGGTGAAGCCCGCGCCCGTCCATGCGGACCGCGCTTGGAACCTCGCCAACTCGCGTGACAAGCCCGTCAATTGCAACGCCACCGAAGCGATCCGAACGATCGTCAGCGACATGATGAGCACGGCGACGAATGAGAATACGGCGATCATGCTGGAAAGCAGGAGAACAGGAAAGCAGGAAAACAGGAAATCAGAGACACAGACAATCGTGGCGCGACCCGTTTAGCGGCGCGCCCGCAGGGCCGCCCCCGTTCATGCCATCCTGCACTAAACCGCAACCCCACGCCCCATCCCTCTTCATCGTCATTCCACAGCGTCTTTATTTCCTGTTTTCCTGCTTTCCTGATTTCTTGCTTTCGCGCTAAGCGATCGGCTCCGCCAACGCTTGCGGGAACGTCACCTCCAGCCAGACCGTGTCGGCTGACAGCTTGACCTTTCCGTTGTCCATGTTCGCGGGGATGAGCAGCGTCTCGCCGCGCTCGAACGGCACATCCGGGGCGCCGTTGCCCGGCTCGACCACGCCCGCGCCTTCGAGCACCATCCACACGGCCGGCTGATCGTAGGGGATTTCCTGCTCGTACCCCTCGACCATGCGGACCTTCTCGATGCGGAACGCGTCGCACAGGCACAGCCGGGTGACCGTTGTGAACATGCCGGCCACGTGTGTGCGCTTCTCGTGCTCGGCCACGTTGGGCGGGCCGAATTGAATGCACCGCATCGCCTGTTCCACGTGCAGTGCCCGGTCTGTTCGGCCCCAATCGTAAACCCGGAACGTCGTGTCGCTGGGCGTTTGCACCTCGGCCACCATGACGCCCGCGCCCAGTGCGTGACACGTCCCGCTCGGCAGGTAATGGCATTGCCCCGGCTTGACCGGCACGGCGATCAACTTGTCCAGCACCGCCGACTCGTCGCCCGACTCGATCGCCGCGCGCAGGTCGTTTTCGATCACGCCGTCGCGCACGCCTTTGTAGATCACCGGCTGACCACCCGCCGCCGACTCGTCGCAATGCAGCACGACCCACGCTTCGTGCTTCAGGTGCGCTTCGTCGTGCGCCCGCGCGTACTCGACACTCGGGTGCACCTGCACCGACAGGTTCTCCCGCGCGTCGAGGTACTTGACGAGCAACGGGAACGCGCCGCGTTCGGTCAGTTGCAAACGACCCAGCATCGCATCGCCAAACTGTTCGACAACGCTGCGCAGCGTCTTGCCGGCCAAGGGGCCGTTGGTGACGACCGAGTGCGCCGCCTCGCCGCCGGTCTGATCCGCGTCGAGGTCGGCCAACTCCCACGATTCGCCGATCAGGTCGTCCGCGCCGCCCGGCAGTGTTCGGCCAAGCGTTTCGATGCGGCGTCCGCCCCAGACCTTGGGCTTGTAGATCGGCTCGAACTTCAGCGGGTAGAGATTCATCGGGGCAATCAAATCGTGAGGATCGGAAGATCTTGCAACGCGGCGCTTGTCTCGTGCCAAGGCCGTGTCGGCCGTGCGGTAGCTCTAAGGTGTTCTACACGGCCGACACGGCCTTGGCACGAAAACGAGCGCTCACGGACACGACGATCCACGACCGGTTAGCGGTCGCAGAATCGGCCCGCCGGGCTATACTACGGGCCGCGCCGGGAACGATGTCCAATCGAGCGCGGCCGGGTATGACGCCAGCCAAACGCCGATTTCGATGATGCCACGCCGCAAAACCCGCCAGGTCACCGTTGGTGACGACCGTGTAGGCCGAATCGCGATCGGCGGCGATGCGCGTGTGAGCGTGCAGTCGATGACGGCCGGCTTCACCTACGACATCGACGCCTGCGTGGCTGAGATCAACAAGCTCGCCGCGGCCGGCGCCGACGTCGTCCGCGTGGCTGTGCCGCAGCGGCGCGACACCGAAGCGCTCAAAGAGATCCTGCCGCGCGTCAGCGTGCCGATCGTCGCCGACGTGCACTTCCACTTCCAGCGCGCCCTCGAGGCGATCGAGGCCGGCGTCCACAAGATCCGCCTCAACCCCGGAAACCTCAACGACCGCAATGAGGTCGGCGAGGTGATCGACGCCTGCAAGGAACGCGGCCTGCCCATCCGCGTCGGCGTCAACGAAGGCTCGATCATCGAACGCAAGGACATGCAGAAGCGCAAGCAGGAACTGGGCAAGTTCTTCAGCGACCAGAAGCACGGACATTTGCTTGCCATCATGATCGCCAAGCTCGAGGAATACCTCGACATCTTCCACGCCAAAGACTTCCACGACATCGTCATCAGCGCCAAGAGCATCGATCCGCAACTGGTCATCGCCGCGTACACCGAGATCAGCAAACGGTTCGACTACCCGCTGCACCTGGGCGTGACGCACGCCGGGCCGAAGGAAACGGGCTGCATCCGTTCGGTCGTGCCGCTGGGCCATCTGCTCGCGTCCGGCATCGGCGACACGATCCGCATCAGCTACGCCAACGACCCCGTGTACGAGGTCGAAGACGGCATCGAGATGCTGACCATCCTCGGCCTGCGCGAACGCAAGGGCGCCGAGCTGATCGCCTGCCCCGCGTGCGGCCGAATCCAGGTCGACCTGTTCACGCTCACGCAGCAGGTCCGCAAGAAGTTGGCCGAGGAAATCGTCCTGCCGATCAAGGTCGCTGTCATGGGCTGCGTCGTGAACGGCCCCGGTGAGGCCGAGGGCGCCGACGTCGCCATCTTCGCGGGCAACCAGTGCGGCATCATCTACGTGCAGGGCGAGCGCGTCGCTAACGTGCCCGAAGACGAAATCCTCGACGCGTTGCTCGATGAGTGCAAGAAGTTCCAGGCCCGCGTCGAACGAGGCGAGGCCAAACTCGGCGACAAAGTCGTCGACATCGTCCCGCCCGACCCGCTGGGCGAACTCGGCTCCGGCTTCGACAAGATCGCCCGCGGCGAGGTCGAACAAGTCACACCGTTGACGATGGGCGACGAGTAATCGCGACGGGTTGAGGCGTCGCCTCGTAACCTGTGAGCCGGCCCGTGCCGGGCCGGTCCACGTCAACATCAACCTGTCTGCCCGATCAAGGCACATCAAGCAGCCTCCGGAAGCTTCGCGTGATGGACGACCTGGACGATCCTTTCTTCGAAGAAGACGACGACCCGTCAGGCGACCTGGTCGATTGCGTCGTGTGCGGCAAGTCGTTGTGGGCTGAGGCTCATCAGTGTCATCACTGTGGGACGTACTTCAAAGGTCAGGCCTGGCAGCACGCCGTCGCGGGTAGCCGGTTGTCGTGGTCGTTGGGTCCGTTCTGGACGGTCGTCGCCATCCTGGTGCTCTTCGCGTGTTTCTTCGCGTTCTTGTTCATGCTCGTACCGTTTTGAGTGGGTGTGTCGTGTGAATCACGGCCCGCGCCGATTGCGGTTGTGCCACAACTCGTTGGCCAGCACGCGGGCCTCGGCCGCGAGGTCGGCGGGTGCGATCATCTGCCCGTCGATTTCGATGTTCGGCGGCGTGTAGCGCAACGCGGACTGCCATCTGTGCCAGCGCGGGTCGTAGGGCCCGTGTCGCTTGACGTATGCGTCATACGCTTCGACGAGGTTGCGCAACTCGGCAATCGCCGCCAACGACCGCCGCGTCCATTCGCGCCTCGACGTGCGGGTAAACACCTCGATGTCGACCTCCCGCCACGCGCCGCCGAACACAACGCTGCCGCTGCCGACGGTCACCCCATACGTCGAGTATTGGCCGGCCCTCGGGTCGACCCGGCTGAACTGCTGCCAGTGCCGCAACATGCGCTGCCGCAGCTTCGCACGGGCGGGGGTGTCGCCGGGGATTGTCTGGTCGTCGGATTGAGATGCCTTCCGCCGCTCTTGCACGACGGCCTGCTGTTGGTGTTGCACCTGTCGCCGTTGCGCGGTTTGTCGCATCGCCAACTTGCCGAACTCGGAGAACGGTCGCCAATCGTCGATACCCTCGACCTCCGCCACGGCGCTGATCAACTCCTCGTGCGTCGCGTCCGGTTCGACCTCGACGGACCGGCCCAAGCCCAGCGCGATGGCTTGCGTGCGTGACAGCGTCAGCCGTTTGCCCGCGACGTTAACGAAGATCACCTGATCCGGCGAGACGCCCGCGGGCAATTGTTCAGCCAGTTGCACGCCGTCGTCTTGGTCATGCCACGCCACCAACGCACGCTGCGGGTCGAACATCGCCTCGACGACCTGGCGCGGCAGCAGGTAGCGGTCGGCGATGTCGCCCATCCGCGTCGCCAGCGGGACATTGCTGTAAGCGCCCGACGCGTCGACCGCGTCGTCCGCGCCGCCGCCGATCGTCGCCTGTTTCCCGAGATAGACCGTCGGCATGACCATCGGGATGATCGCCGCCGCGCCCTCAGCCCGGCGCACGGCCGCGCGGAAGTAGAAGCGCGGCTCGCCCAGCGCCTTGTACCGCTCGACCAGGCCGACGATCGTCAGCGCCTCGTGCATGGACCCGCCCATCGAGTCGATGACGAAGACGATGTCGCGCACTTCGTGTCGACGTGCGTATCGCAATGCGGCGTCGACACCATGCCACACCGTGTCGGTCCCGAATCGGCCGGTTAGCGGGATCTCCAGGTAGGGCGTGCCGCGCACGTCCTGCTTGAGCGCAATCGTCGGCTCAGTTGTCTGGGCCGACACCCGCGCCGCACGCTTCGCCTCGGCTGACAGCGGCTTGGTCGTCACACTCTCGACTTGCGATTGCCAGATCGGCAAGCGTGTCGCCACGCCGCCGAGCGTCACCTCCAGCACCACGCCCTCCGGGTACTGCCCGACGACCTTCCCTTCGATCGTTCGGCCGTCCTTCAGTTTGACCTCGTCGGCGCGGGTCTCGACCGGCACGACCAGCAGCAGCAGGGCGGCCGCGATGCACAGCGCAGCAGAACGATGGGCGGGGTGTTCTCTTTTCATGGGGCCGCTCGGTTGGAGGGAAACTTCGCAGTGCATTCTACCCGACCCGTCGGTGGTTCTGCGGCGGTGTGCGACGCGCGCCGTCCATGGTTTCTTCGCGTCCAAGTTCCTCCGACAGCAGACGCCCACGGATTGGAATCCGTGGGATTCATCGTTCGACACGCAATGTGTAGCGTGAATGGCGGTTTTTCTCTTCCCCGATCGCATCAAACTGGACTTTAAGTGATTGTTTACCATGTGTTTATTCCTGTTTGCGCCGCTTGTCACCCCGACAGCGTCAACCCCGATTCCAGCCCGCCAAGGCAATCGTCGTGTCAGGCCCGCCATCGACCTGTCAGGGTTCATGGCGGGATTCGTGGCGGGTTCGTGTCGTGCCCTGTCATGCAGCGCTGGCAACTCCTTTGTCCGCGGGCTGGCTATCAACATCACGCAAACGGCAAGCCGCAGTGCCCGCCCGTCATGGCGTTTTGGACCACGTCGTTCTGGCTGCGCGCACCACATCACAGGGCTTGCCGGCGCACGGTCGTGCGCGCGCCGGCGGCGCGCGACCCGCGTGAACGGCTCGGATCGACGCCTGCCCGCCCCGGTCCGCCCCGCGTAAAGCTCCACCTTTGTGCGCGGCCCGCGTCGGTCACGGCATTGCCGCCCCTATCGTTTGGGCTTGCACGTCCTTCCGCCTGGGCCAAACGATTGAAGCCGCAGACCAAGATGTTCATCAGCCTCGCCCTCGCCCACACGGTGGTCGACTGCTATGGCGGCGTTTGGCCGATGTTCAAGAAGTCAGCCGAACTCGACCTGTTCTGGGCGGGGGTGATTTCGACGGTCGCGCTGTTCGTCGGCGCGGGCCTGCAGCCGTTGTTCGGCCTGTGGGCCGACCACGGCCACCAACGCCGGTTTGTGATCATCGGCACGTCGTTGTCGGCGCTGGGGATGGGCATGGGCGTGGTCGGCGTGTACCAGCACCAGATGGGGCCGACCGTGACGTACGCGCTGTTGTTCGGCGTCATGCTGCTCGTGCGCATCGGGGGGGCGATGTATCACCCGTCCGGCGCGAGCCTGGCCGGCAACCTGTCGGGCGCCCGCCGATCGACCATGCTGGCGACGTTCATCGGCGCGGGCATGTTCGGGTGGGCGTTTTCGCATGGCCTGTTCAGCAAGGCGGACCAGTGGACGGGGGGACATACGTATTGGCTGCTCATCCCCGCGGCGGGTGTCGTGTTGCTTGCCGCCGTATGGTGTCGCCCAGCCCATGCCAGCGAGCGCAAGCCGGTCGCGCTGCGCGACGCGCTGGCCACTTTGGTCCGGCTGCGTCGTCGGCTGATCGCCTTGTTCTTCGTGCAGATGATCGTCTCGGCCGTCATGCTCGGCATCATCTTCCTCATGCCCGAATTGCTTGAATACAAAGGCTACGACGCCTGGCTGGTCAACGGCGGCGGGACGTTCTTCTGGATCATGGGCGCGGTGGTGTTCATGATCCCCGCCGCGCAGTTGGCGGACAAGATCGGCCGACGCCGCGTCCTGCTGATCATCATCGCCACCGGTTCGGCGTTGTATTACGTCACCGTCCTTCCGCCGCAACTGCCTACGCCCGTGCTCTGCCTGTTGCTGCTCGCGGCGGGCGGGTGCATCGCGACGACCAATCCGCTGGGCGTATCGCTCGGCCAACAGATGGCCCCGCACCACGCCAGCGTCATCAGCGGCGTGCTGATGGGCCTGGCCTGGGCGTGCAGCGCCTGGGCGCCCGCGCTGGTCGGCTACCTCGGCAGGGCCGAGAACCTGCACATCGTCGGCGCGTTGTGCGTCATGGGCGTGTTCATGTGCGCCGCGCTGCCCATCGCCCTTTTCATCCCAGCCGATGAACCGACCAGCGACGAACACGTCGAACTCGAAGCCGACCTGGCCGTGCCGTTGTCGGTCGGTGTGGAAGACGAGTAAACGTGATGCTGCATGTGATTAGGTGATCCTTGCCTTCAGCCCCGGCCTTTGGCAGGGGATCGGCGCAATGGCCTGCGACTGGATTGAATCGCGAGTGACGAGTGATGAATAGCGACTGGTGAAGTCGAAGGGCGCGATTGATCGCAGTCCGGTGGGGATAGGCCCGCACGTTGATCAGTTGACGACCCGCTGGTGGCCAATGCTCTCCTTACCGCGTTGCTCGAAGCGCCCAATCCACCACGCGCTTCCCGTACGCCCCGCCGACCTGTTTCAGCGGGCTAGCTAAGTCGGGTGCGGCTGTCAGCAGGTGGCATTCGTCAACGACGAGCGCCGCGCGGAGTTGGATGATCTCATTCCTGTGTTTGAGCAGGCGGCGGACGGTCGGGACAGCGGCGTCGGTATCGCCGAGGCCGACGAGGGCGCGGGCGGCCTGGATCTGGATGAGCGGTTCGTCGTCTTTGAGTCGTGCTTGCAGGTCGGCCCGCGCGTCGGCCGCGCGTTTGCCCAGCACGACGCAACCCATCACGCCCCAGTAGCGTTCGCATGCGTTCTTGCTGCGCATCGCTTGTTTGAACGTGTCGAGTTTGTCGGGTGTTGCGGCCGAGACGTCGTTGGCCAAGGCGAGCAACGACTTGAGCGGGTAAGTCTTGTCGCTCTGGTACGCGTCGAACTTTCGGCCTGTCAATCCTTCGGCGTAAAACACGCTGTCGCGGATGGCCATGATGTGGCGGTCGTTCTCGGCGCGGTGCTGTGCAAGCACGTCGACGAACGCCGGGTCGTTGGCGAGGTTGCGCACGTTGTCCGGGTCGTTGCGTGTGTCGTACAACTCCTCAGCCGACTTCGGTTCAAACCAACGGGCTTGCTGCGGCGAGCACTTGCCGTTTTGGTAAGCGGTCAGCCAGGCGTTGTAGCCGGGGATGCCGAACATGTAGCCGTTGTGTTGCAGGACAGGCAGGTGCGGCGTGTAGTTGCGCAGGTAGAGGAAGCGTTTGGACCGCACGCCGCGGACGATGTCGTACCGCTCGCCGCGCCGCCCCCGGAAGGTGTGGACGTAATCACGCGGCGTGGCTGACTTGTCGCCCAGAAACGCTCGACCTTGCATGTAGTTAGGTGGTTCAAGCCCGGCCAGTGTCATGACCGTCGCGGCAAAGTCGACGAAACCGACCAGCCGATCGCTTGGTTTGCCGGGGTCCGTGGGCCGCCATCGCTTCCACTTGTCTGGGATGTAAACGACCAGTGGGACGTTCGTGCCGCTGTCGTACGTAAAACTCTTGCCGCGCGGCATCGACCCGCCGTGGTCCGCGAAGTAGAAGACGATGGTGTTGTCCGTCAGGCCGTCGTTCTTGAGCTGCGTCAGGATCTGCCCGACGCGGGCGTCCATCGTTTCGAGGCAGTCGTAATAGCGGGCCAAGTCGCGGCGCAGTTCGGGCAGGTCCGGCAGGTACGCGGGCAGCTTGACCCTGGCCGGGTCGGTCTTGAGCTTGCGGTTCTTCCAGCGATTGGGGAACAGCCTGCTCTCGTGCGAGTCGCCGATGTTGAAGACCGCGAAGAACGGCTTGCCGTCAGGTCGAGTCCGCCAGTGGGCTTTGTTGCTTGACTCGTCCCACGCGGCTTTCATCGCCGCGCGACTGTCGCGAGGCCCGCCGTTGTAGTCGGTCTTGCTGTTGTTGGTCGTGTAATAGCCCGCGTCGCGCAGGTGTTTCGGAAAGTAATGCACGCCGTCGGGGTAGGTGACGGTCGAACGCATGTGCTGCCCGCCGATGCTCGTCGCGTACATCCCGCTGATCAACGTCTGACGCGCGGGCGCGCAGACGGCCGCGTTCGAGAAGCAGTGCGTAAACCGTGTGCCCGACTTGGCAAGCCGGTCAAGGTTCGGCGTCCGCGCGACCGGGTCGCCGAAGCAGCCGAGGTACTGGCCGTTGTCTTCGCTGGTAATCCAGAGGATGTTGGGGCGGTCGTCGGCGAGGGCGGAACATGCCCAAGCGAGACACAGCGTTACAAGGGGCAGAGCGAGTGCTTTTGTCATAGCTACTCCGTCGAAGTTAGTTAATCGCCGACGTCGGAGGGCCGAGGAACGCAAGGCTAGGTGGCAATGTATTGCGCCTAATCGTTCGCAACCTCGTCCTCTGGTTGGGGAGTTCTGTTGCGTTGAGCTTGTACTGTGCCCCACGCGATAAACTCTGCTTCCGTTCCGACGAAGTACAGAATGTGTTCGTTTTGTAGTCCGCCGTGACCATCACCTTCTGCGAGGTAGCCTCCCCCTCGCAGCGCGACAGTACTTGCACCGACTGGTCGTCCATCGCGATTATCGACGGCGTGTGCGACTGTTCCATCACGGTATTCTGCAACGTTGTAGTGCCACGATTGAAGCAGCTTGAAGTTTCGGAGCCTCAGAATCCCCGAATCTGGGATTAAGAGTCGGTACTCGCCGGTGTTGGAGCGTTCGATGTTGACTCCATTCTGCTCATCCAAGACCAGCTTGATGGGCCCTCGATATCCGTTTGGTATGACCATGACAACGGTATGAGTTTGTAGAGAGCGGTAAAAGATCACCGCACAAACAACACAAGAACCAAAGACAAGGCCTACCAAGGCAATTGCTTTGAGTGGTGTCATGCGGGTCTTGCGCTCGTCGATCTTCATTCCCCCTCCACCCCGATCTCCGCGGCCGACGCCCAAGGCCCGCCGTTGACTTCAGAAAGCACACGCACCAACACGTAACGACCTTTCACCGGGTCGCACTTGACCGCCTGTGGTTTCTTCGTCCTGCCGAACGTGGTTTTGGCGACGGGCTTGGTAAACGCTTCGAGCGAGTCGGCCACGTAAAACTCGGTCTTCGCGAACGCGCCGTTCCAGCCGCCGTCCTGCCGGGCGAGGTAGTGGAAGCCGCGGACCGTGCGCGACTTGCCCAGGTCGATCATGATCTCGTGCGGGTGCTCGCGCAGGGTCGGCATGAACTGCGTGTGCCACACCGTGCGCGGGTCGCCGTCCAGGGCATACTTGGCGTGGCGGTCGTTACCCGTGTTCTCGCTGCTCACCTTGGCCAGCGCCAGACTCTTGACGGGCAGCAGGCCTTTCGTCGGCAGCTTGTTGACCGGGCCGGCCGCGGGCGACTTGTTGCCGCGGCGGTTGCGCGTCGGCGGCTGGCGGTCGCCCCACTTGGCGCGGCGGTCTTTCTCGTGCAGCGTGCGGTCGGTGTAGCTGCCCGGTCGGGCCGGCTCATGCGACTCGGCCGCGTACTGCTTGGCCTTGGCGACGATGTCAGCGTGTTTGTCCGCGACGTCGTGTTGCTCACTGATGTCCTTCGTCAGGTCGTACAACGCCCAGTCGCTGTTGCCGCGCGGCTTGATCGCTTTCCAACTGCCGATGCGCACGGCCGTCTGACCGCCGAACTCCCAGTAGAGGTATTTGTGTTGACGTTGCGAGTGGCCGACGGCTTGCGCGCCCAGGAGTGTCGGCAGGAACGAGATGCCGTCGATGTCCTTCGGCGCCTTCGCACCGGTTAGCTGCGCGAGCGTCGGCATCACATCGGGCTGATAGAACAGGTGATCGCTGACCTGCCCCGGCTTGATCCGGCCCGGCCAGCGCACGATGTACGGGATGCGCAGCCCGCCTTCGTAGAGGTTGCCCTTGCCGCCACGGAACTCGACGCCCGTCTTCGGGTTGACGTTCGGCCCAAAGAAGCCACGCGGGTGTTCCTTCGACCGGAATCGGTCCTGCCCGCCGTTGTCGCCCGTGAAGAAGACGATCGTGTTGTCTTCCAGCCCAAGTTCCTTCAACAGATCGAGCACCTGGCCGACGTTGTTGTCCACCATCGTCACCATCGCCGCGTAGTTCTTCACGTCCTGCGGCCAGTCTTTGTCCTTGTAGTGTTGGTATGCCGGGTCGGTCGACGGGATGTCGAACATGCCGTGCGGCGGCGTGATGGGCAGGTAGCAGAAGAATGGGCGGTCCTTGTTGTCGCGGATGAAGTCCAGCCCGCGCTTCATGATCTCGTAGTGCGAGTACGTCTGCCCGCTCCGCCCGCCCTTATTGCCGGGCAGCACAACCTCTTTGCTGTTGTGCACGAGGTACGGCGGGTAGAAACTGTGCGCGTGGACTTGGTCGTAGTAGCCAAAGAACGTGTCGAACCCGTGATTCTCCGGCACGCCCGTCGATCCGCGGCCGCCGCAACCCCACTTGCCGAACCCGCCCGTCGCGTAGCCCAGCGGTTTGAGCATCGAGGCCATGGTCACCTCGCCTTCGCGCAGCGGCGTGCCGCCGTCGTTGGCCCGCACCGACGCGTGTCCCGCGTGCTTGCCCGTCATCAGGTTGCACCGCAGCGGCGCACACACCGGCGCGCCGGCCAACGCCTGGGTAAACCGAATCCCCTCACGGGCCATGCGGTCGATCCGCGGCGTCTTGATGTGCGGGTTGCCCATGTGCTCAAGTTCGTAATACGCCAACTCGTCCGACATGATGTAGACGATGTTCGGCGGGCGGTCGGCGGCGAGGGCGGCTTGCGCGCAGAAATGGACGGGAAGAAGGCAGGAGACGGTGACAAGTGTGATCACAAGCTTCATAGGTTTTGCGGTCCTGGCGTGATGACGTAGGGAACAGTTCAACGTGACACCCTAACGACTGACATCCGGTTGCGGGTGCGGACAACTACTCACACGTCGCCTTGGCACGTTCCCTCAGCATGAAAAACGCCTTCATGCAAACCAACAACGTGATAATCAGCACGGTCCAGAAGACGACGCTGTAGATCGTTTCGAGAACGCTTGCAGAGCCCGTTGTCAGTATAACGGCCGCGAAAGCGGCGGGGATGCCGATCATGACGGTGACACAAGGCAGTCGGATGCCTCTCGGCACGGGTTCGTGACCAACAGGCACGTCATCGTCTGCGAAAACGATGGCACGTGAAGTCAGCAGGCCGAAGAACGCAAAGATGCCCCACAAGATGGGCTTGATGTACCAGAGGTTCGGCGGCACGATTGCGAACGAAGCGACGGTCGCGGCGCCGAAGCCGCTGACCACGCAGGCCGATGCCCACAGGATGAATGCTCCCGAAGGGATCGACCAGCGGAGGCGTTGCAGAAACGCCGCGATCAGCCCGGATGTTATGACAAATGGGAAAAACTCGATGCGCGATAGGCAGACGATGACTGTCCCCAGAGCAAACGTCAGAACATGCAGGATTGTCGGCGGTCGCAACTCGTTCCTGCTGTCTATCTCTTTGCAGATAGCGCGGTATCGTGACGAAAACAGTAGTGGCAGGAGGCAGGCGAGTGAGGCCGCCACACCCACGGCGATCATTGCGGCCAACAGGCCGAGGAGCGATCTGCTGGCCCAAACTGGGGGGTAGGCTGGCGACGTGGGGTGCGTGGCTCGAACGGCCACAGCCACGCCGAGGATGAGTAGTGGGCCGCCAAGCAATTCCAGTGTCGCCGCCAGCATCAGAACGGGAGCGGTGAAGAAGACATTCAATCGATAAAACGGTATGGCAATGAACTTCTGAAACGTGCCCCAAGTGGTTCCGGAAAGCGCCGAGGCCACGAGTAGCTGGTGCGCAACCGCCGATGTCGGGTCCAGACGCAGGGCTTCTCGCGCATGTCGAAGCGCAGCTTCGCGTTGTTCGTCCGACACGGTCTTGTTGCTGCCAAGGATGAGAGCGGACGCGAGTTGTTGCGTGTCGCTGCATTCCGGGTCGAGTTTCAGAGACTCTTCGAGGAAGGAGTTGGCGCGGTCAAACTCGTCCAACTGCATACAAGCGCGTGCCGCCGTAGTGTGGCTGGTGGGATCGTTCGGATCGAGCGAGATCGCCTGTTCTGCCGCCGCGAGCGTTGCCTGCGGATCATTCAGATGGGCGAGCAACTCGGCATGTGTTGAATGGAAAGATGCTTTGTTGGGTTCAAGCCGGATCGCCTCGCCGCTTGCCTCCGTGGCTTCCGTGTGTCGGTCCAGTCGGCCGAGAATCATGCCGCGCAGTTGGTGTCCCATCGCGTATTCCGGCAGGGCGCCCAGTCCCTGCTCGACGCAAGCCAGCGCTTCGTTCAGACCGTCACTGTTTCCGGCAGATGGGTTTGAATCATTATCGAATAGCAGCGCGCCGCCGAGCAGGACCATGAACTCCGGGTTGTTCGGGTCGGCGGCCAGGGCTTTGCGGGCCTCGTCGATCGACACGTCGAATCGGCCGAGTCGCAGGCTCGCTGCCGCCCGGCGCAGGTTGTCGGTGTAACCACTGTTGTCAACCACAATGGTGGCTTCCATGCAGGAAAACAGGGTGGGCCAGATCCGCGCAGACCGCCGGTTGGCTCGGGGGCACGCGTGTCACCAATATACAGCCGATCACCGCACGCCAAGGCGATGGGCCGCGGATGACACGGATACCACGGATGTGAGTCATGGGCTCGCCGTGCGATTGACGCGATGACTGTCAGGCCGTATGGATCATGTCGCCATGCCTGACATCAAATCCAAGTACGACGCCGTCATCATCGGCGCCGGCCACAACGGCCTGGTTGCCGCCTGTTACCTGGCTAGGGCAGGCCTGTCCGTTCTCGTGCTCGAACGCAACGCGCACCTCGGCGGTGCGACGCGGTCGGCACGCGTGTTCGACGGGTACGACGCCAACCTGTCCGTCTACTCGTACCTGGTCAGCCTGTTCCCGCAGAAGATCGTTGACGACCTGGGGTTGAATCTTGAACTGCGACCGCGCACGGTCTCGTCCTGCACGCCGTACACAGTCGACGGCGACGCCCGCGCGCTCGTCCTGCGTAACGGCTCGCCCGATGCCAACCGCGCCGCGCTGCGCGACCTGACCGGAAGCGATGACGACTACCGCGGCCTGAACGAATTGGCCGACATGCAACGCCGCATCGCCGACGTCGTTTGGCCGAGCCTCACTCGGCCGTTCGTCACGCGTTCGCAGATGCGCGACACGCTCGACGCCGCCGGCCGGCGCGCGTGGGACGCGCTGATCGAGCAACCGCTCGGGCAGACCATCGAACGGCACCTCCGCAACGACCTGCTGCGCGGCGTCGTGTTCACCGACGCGAAGATCGGCGTATCGACCCACCCGCACGACCCGACACTGCTGCAGAACTGCGTGTTCCTCTACCACGTCGTCGGCCGAGGCGACGGCCTGTGGCGCGTGCCCGTCGGCGGCATGGGGCGGCTGGTCGAAGAGCTAACCCGCGTCGCGGAAAGCACAGCCAAGGTGACGTTCGCGTTGTCGGCCGACGTTCAGGCCATCGACGCCGACGGTGCGAGGCCGACGGTGAGTTTCCGTCACCTCGGCCACGAACATCAGGTCGACGCGCGTTTCGTCTTATGCAACGCGTCGCGCGATGTCCTGGACCGATTGATGCACGCCCCAACCCGTGCAGACGCACCGACGGCCGATGGGTCGGTGTTCAAGATCAACATGCTGCTTGAAAGACTGCCCCACCTGCGCGACCCGCGCACGTCCGCGGCCGACGCCTTCGCCGGCACATTCCACATCGACGAAGGCTACGACCACTTGACGGCGACGTACAAGCAAAGCATGTCGGGCATCGTCCCGGATCGTCCGCCGGGCGAGATGTATTGCCACACGTTGACCGACAACTCGATCCTCGCCGACGACCTGGCCCAACGCGGCTACCACACACTCACGTTGTTCGGCCTCGACACGCCTTATACGTTGTTTGAACAGAACAACGAGGCGATGCGCGACCGCGTGGCGGCGTCGTTTCTGGCCGGCCTCAACCGCTGCCTCGCCGAGCCGATCGAAGACTGCATCGCCAAATCGCCCTCAGGCCAACCGTGCATCGAAGCCAAGAGCCCCGTCGACCTCGAATGCGACGTCCACCTGCCCAGAGGCCACATCTTCCACGGCGACCTGACCTGGCCGTTCGTCGAAGACGACGAAGAAGCGGGACGGTGGGGCGTCGAGACGGAGCACGAAAACGTCTACCTGTGCGGCTCGGCCGCGCTGCGCGGCGGCGCGGTCAGCGGCATCCCCGGCCACAACGCGGCGATGAAGGTGTTTGACGTGCTCAGCATGTGAGACGTGTAGCGGAGCGAGAAGGTGAAGCGAGGTGTCGCAGTTCGCAAGTCGCGGTGTTCGCCTGTGGAACGTCAAGCGTTCGCCACAGGCACGCGCTACCTCCTCACCTTGGCGTAGGGCTGCGGTGCAGTAGGCCGACGAGCCAAGTCATGGCAATCGATCCCCAGAAAAAGATTCTCTTGAGAGTCTTCTGCGACCCAATGAACTCTGGCAAGTCGTCGCGTTGTGTGTCGGTCGTTGTGGCGGACGTGCGCCAAGACTCGACCGCGTCCGCCCCGTGCGCGAACGGCGCAGGGTGCATCATCCAGCGGAGGCAGTAGATGCCGGCGACGATGTACGCGACAGTAGCCGCGGCGTAGGCGATCTGCCACTTGCCTTGAGCGGGCACGCTAGCCGCAACGCCCGCCGAGAGCGTGACAAAGAGGTAGGGCACTACATCAATGGTGCTGCCGCGATAGAGCAGGCCGAGGATCAGATAGGTCGTTGACAATGCCACGCCTGAGACAAAGAGGGCGGCGGCGCGTTTTTCATGACCGCTGAGCGCAAGTCGGCCGAACTTGTCGAGCATCAGGATCGCGTCAAAAAACGGGCTTGACGACCACATGAACACCACGAATGCGGCGAATGCCATGACAAAAAGGGCACCGGCTACTTGCAGTGGTCCCTCGTCTGGCAAACGGACCATGACCTGTAACAGGACAATGATTCCGATGAATGCAAACACGCGCGCCAGCGGTGTCATGCGACTCAGCGCCAACGCGACCCGCAGAAAGCCTCGGTAGATGATGTTGCGCGCTTTCATCGACTCGACGATGCCTTGCCGCGCCCACTCGTGTCCGGGTTCGAGTCGCAGCGCTTCGCCGAAGTGCTCCATCGCCTCGCGCGATTGGCCGGCGTTGAGCAATGCCCAGCCGCGGTTAGCGTGGGTCGTCGCGTTTTCCGGGTCGCGTTCAAGCGAGGCGGCGATTGATTGAGCCGCCGCATCGTGTTCGCCCAGGTGTGTCAGCGCGACGGCACGCAGGTTGGCCGCGTCGGTGTCGTCTGGGTCGAGCGACAGGGCGTGGTCGCCGCACCGCAGCGCGTCACTCCAACGGCTCTTGTTTACGTAAATCTGCCCGATCAGGACATGCGGTTCGGGCGCGAATGGGGCGAGTGCCGCGGCGTGTTCGGCTGATCTTATCGCGGCATCGTACTGCTCCATTTCCTCGTGAACTTCCGCGAGAACGTAATGGATCCACCACTCGTCCGGTGCCAGATGCACTGCACGTTCAGCTTGGTCCTGCGCCTTGCGAAGTTCCCCAAGATTCTGAAAACATACCGCCAGCATGGCATGAAGTGATCCGTCGTTCGGAGTCTCCCCCAATTCGTGGCGCACTTCGTCAATGGCCAGATCGTAACGACCTTGCTCAATCAGCATCGTTGCACGTTGTCGATGGGCTTGACTCATGTGTCATGATTCGGAGTGTGATGCATTCCCTTAGTACGGCGTTGTGGTGACGCTGGAATCGAAGCGCTACACACATCGCACGCTGACCGCTTGATACTCAGGTACGACGGGATCTCGTCGTATGCGCCGCTCTGGTCAGCGTACAGCGCGTAGTTCCGCGCCGCGGCGAGCCACTCGGCCATCGACGGCTTGACCGGCCGGTGGGACGTGGGGGCCAGCTAATCTTACTTGTAAGCACTCACCTCGGCGTCGGCCTGCGGTGCAGGGCACCGCTGAGCCAGGTCATGGCGATGGAACCCCAAACGAAAATGTTGTTCAGCATGGTCTGTGAGCGGATGAACTCGAGCAGGTCGGCGCGTTGGGCGTCGGTCGTGGTGGCGGCGTCATGCCAGGCTTGGACGGCGTCCAGGCCGTCGGCGAACGGGGCGGGGTGCGTCATCCAGCGGAAGCAGTAGATGCCGGCCAAGACGTAAGCAGTCGTCGCGGCGGCGTAGCCGATCTTCCATTGGCCGTGTGGGGGCACGCTGGCCGCGACGCCCGCCGCGAGCGTGACGATGAGATAGTCCAAGGCGTCGATGGTGCTGCCGCGATAGAGCAGGCCGACGGTGATGTAAGTCGTCGATAAAGCCAACCCCGAGACGAAGAACGCGGCGGCGCGCTTCTCATGCCCGGTCAGCGCGAGTCGGCCGAACTTGTCGACCATGAGGATCGCATCGAACAGCGGGCGGGACGACCACATGAAGACGACGAACGCCATGTACGCCAACGCGAGGATGACGCCGACCAATTGCAACGGCCCGCCGTCCGGCAGGCGGACCATGATCTGCAGCAGGACGATGACGCCGATGAACGCGATGAACCGGGCGCGTGGCGTCATTCGGCCGAGCGCCAACGCGACGCGCAGGAAGCCGCGGTAGACGATGTTGCGGGCTTTCATGGCCTCGACGATGCCCTGCCGGGCCCACTCGTGACCGGGTTCGAGCCGCAGCGCCTCGGCGAAGTGTTCCATCGCTTCACGCGGTTGGCCGGCGTGCAACAACGCCCAGCCGCGGTTGGCGTGGGTCAGGGCGTTTTCCGGATCGCGGTCCAACGAGGCGTCGATGGTCTGGGCCGCGGCGGAGCGGTCGCCCAGTTGCGTCAGCGCGATGGCGCGCACGTTGGCCGCGTCCGTGTTCGCCGGGTCGAGCGACAGGGCGTGGTCGGCGCTTTGCAGTGCGTCGCGCCAGCGGCTCTTTTGCAGGTGGACCTGCCCGATCATGACATGCGGCGCCGAGGCGTCCGGCTCCAGCGCAGCCGAACGTTTGGCCGTCTCGATCGCCTCGTCGTAGCGCCGCATACCGCGCTGTGCTTCGGCCAACACGTATTGACTCCACCAATCGTCCGGCTCCAGGTGCACGGCACGCTCAGCCTGTTCCAACGCCTCGCGGTGCTGTTCCCGATTGAGATGACAGACCGCAAGCAGCGCGTAGAGCGCGCCGTCGTTCGGGTCCTCACCCAGCGCCCGGCGCACCTCGTCCATCGCCAGGTCGTAGCGCCCTTGCTCGATCAGCATCTGTGCGCGTTGTCGATGCGGCTGGCTCATCGTGCGGTCGTCACACACCGCGCATGGCGGCTGAATCTAGAGTCTAAGGCATCTGGTTCAGTGCGCGTCGCGGCCTTACCGTTTGATATTCAGATACGACAGGATCTCGTCGTAAGCGCCGCTCTGGTTCGCGTACAGCGCGTAGTTCCGCGCCGTGGCGAACCACTCGGCCGTCGATGGCTTGACCCGGCCGGCGGCGCGGGCCAGGTCTTTGGTGGTCAGCGGTTTGGGCACGCCTTCGCTCATCGCGTCGCGCAGCTTGGCCTCGATGGCCAAATCGACCACGGCCTTGAGGTCCGCGCCGCTGAACCTGTCGGTCTTCTTGGCCAGGTGCGCGTGATCGATCGACTCCGTCGGCTTGCCGTCGAGCATGACCCGCAGGATCGCCGCCCGCGCCGACGCGTCCGGCGGCGGCACGAACAGCACGCGGTCGAATCGGCCCGGCCGACGGAACGCCGGGTCCAGATGCCACGGCGCGTTGGTCGCCGCCAACACGAGCACGCCGTCGTTGCTCGCCTGCGACCCGTCCAACTCGGCGAGGAACTGGTTGATCAAGTGTCGCCCGCCGCTCGAACGCATGTCGGTCCGCGACGCGCCCAGCGCATCGACCTCGTCGAAGAACAGGACGGAAGGCTGATTGCGACGCGCCGTCTGGAACAGCTCGTGCAACTGCTTCTCGCTGTTGCCGATCCACATGTCCAGCACGTCGTGGATGCCGACGCTCATGAACGCGGCCTTGACCTCGCCGGCCGTCGCCCGCGCCAGGTGCGTCTTGCCGCAGCCCGGCGGGCCGTACATCAGGATGCCGCCGCCAATCGCCTTGCCGTAGGCCTTGTAAATCTCTGGGTGCGTCAGCGGGTGGATGATCTTGACGCGCACCTCTTCCTTGATCGCGTCCATCCCGCCGACCTGCTCAAAGTCGATCTTCGGCCGTTCCACTTCGATGTGCGCCGCATCGCCCGGCTCGTCGCCGCGCGCCGCCGGCTGCCGCCCGCCGAACGGGTCGTCGTCGAACGCGTCGTCCATCCCTTCCCGCCAACCGCCGCCGGGCGTGACGCCCAGCGTCTCGCCAAGCGCCTCGTCGACCTGCTCCGGGTCTTCGTCAATGGCACGCCGGTACTGCGCCGCGGCTTTGTCCTGTTCGCCGCGCTCAACCAACACACGCGCATACACGACCCGCGTTTGCGGCGTGACGCGCGGCTCGGCCGTCAGTTGTTCAAGAATGACCAACGCCTCGCCCAGCTTGCCCAGCGCGATGAAACACCGCGAAAGCGCCAGCCGAAGGTCCGCGTCCTGCGGCGCCAGCCGGATGGCCTGCCGGTATTCCGCCGCCGCCTCGTCGTGTCGGCCGAACCCCGCCAGCAGCTCGGCCAGGTGACGCCGCAGCGGCAGGTTGTCCGGCGAAACAGCCAGCGCATCGCGCAACGCCGTGATCGTCGTATTGGAATCGTCGCCCGCCATACACCGCTCCTGTCCGTCCCCGGCCTGCCGAACCGCACCTTGCCGGGGCGTCGAAGACGGCGACTGGCCCCGGTTCAGCCTGAGCATAACCCTCACAGCCGAGCGGGACAAACCGAAGGGACGAGTCGTAGAGATTGCATCGGGTGGCTGGGGCAAAGGCTCGGCGTGCCCCAGCATGTTGGCTTGCGCTCACAGTTGGAAAGGATAGCAGGGTGGGCACTGCCCCCCACCCGGAACACAACCGCGTCTTGATTGATTTGTGTCCGCATGCTTCAAAGCACACCCACCGGGGGGAGATCGAACAAAGCGCAACCCCATCGAGCCTGACCGATCGCTGTGTTTGCTGGTGAAGGCAGATCCGCTGTGTGCACATGCGGGCAACTGCGCGGCTCTGGCGGATGAGCCGGGTTGACGAATTCTGATGCGGTGGCCCCGAGATCAAACGAGGGTAGGCGTTGGGTCTCCATTTACCCCAATGCGGCCATGACACGTTGGTCAGTTCGATCGCCCGGCAGAGCCGGAGGCTTTGAATGGAGAATAACCAGTAGAACGCTTGAATCACGACGTTGGCAGACAGTGTCCACGAACTGCCATACGAAGGACACCCTACGATTCGCCGCTCCGGTTCACGCCATGGTCAGCCCACCTATCTCGAATCACTTGATGTCCGTCGGCGGACTCGCGGAAACAGTCGGCCGGTCTCCGCCATGTATGCCTTGTAAGCGTCGCCGAAGTGATCGATCATCATCTGTTCTTCCTTTGGGGTCCGCAGGCAATACATGAACGCAAATGCGACCACGACAGCCCAGCCGGCCAACCAGTTTTCGAGCAACAGGGCCTGCGCGAAGCTGAATAGCCAAATGCCGGCGTACATCGGGTGCCGGATACGGCGATACACACCGTGCTTGATGATCTCATGGCCTTTGCGGGTTTCCAAACTGGCCGACCAGTTCACGCCCAGATCGACGTGCGAACGCCAGAAGAGCCAAAGACCGACAAGCATGAACACAAGTCCACAAGTATGCACCCAGTTGGGCAACGCGTAGTCCGCAAACGAAAACAATGGCGTCAACAGATAAATGATCGGAAACAGCAAGCTGGTGCAGATGACGGCCGGCAGCAACGACTTCTCTTGCAACCCAACCCGGCGATCCGTGTATTCGTTGCCCTTGATTCTGGCAGCGAAGACGCCGCGAATCGTGATGTAGACAACAAACCCGACCACGAATACCAGGTTCCAGGGTTGCAACACCGCCAAGTCACTGCCCCTTTGCAAGTAAGTAGGGTGGGCACGGGCCGCCGACTGGTAGACCCAAACCGACCGCGGTGGGCGGTGCCCAATCTACATGCTGCACTTCAACACCGTCAATTCGACGCATGGCCTGAAACATAGTGCGGAACGTAATGCTGCTGCCACAGGCCACGCGTGTAATCACAACACGCGGTCAATCGGCTCGCTTCAGACAGGCCATCTCCAACAGCGCGATCTCCGTCCCGTGGTAGTGCGCAGGCAGGCTCGTATCTGGCCCGATCACATGTCGGCCAACCAAGGCGAACCCCGCCCGCTCGTAGTAACTGATCAGCCGAAGACTCGCCGCCGCCGTATCCATCCGAACGCCCTCGCGCTTCAATGCGGAGGCGTGGTTGCGCGCCCAGCCAACGACGGTATTCAACAGCCCGCCTGACGAGCCGGCCGCACTGCGCGCGATCCGGTGGAGGTAGACATGAGCGCCGCGCTCGCGGCCGCCCCACACCGCCCGGTCTTCGTAAGCGACGGCAAACGTGCCGAGAAACACGTCACCGTCCATGACACGGTAAAGCGTCCCGGCATCAATCTCCGCAAGCAACATGGCATCCGAAAAGGCGGGCCAAACAAGCGTCCCGCACGCACGCTGCCTGCGGCGACCCTCGGCGCAGGCCGACTGGACCGCAGTGACATCATCAATGCTGGCGGGTTCGACACGCATGATCGAGTTGGTTCTGTGTTCGTCGCACAAGCGATCGGGTGGCTGGGGTTGCGGCTCGGAGCAACCCCGGCAATCGACAAACAGCTCGACGAACACCGATTGCGATCAAGTCGTCATTGCGTGTTCGACCGTGGTTGATCCGAGCATCAACCACAGCCACCCGCCGAGCACGCGGCCCAATGCGATTAACGTTTGAACAATCAAAAGGCGTAAACGAAGGGAAGACGTTGAAAAGCCGAAAGGCGAGCGTGCTCCGGTGCAACGCCTTGTTATGCCACGGCTTTCGGTGTCAGCATTGATACTCCATGTTCGGTCGGGGAATAGTCAAAGTCATTGGGATTGAGGAAGTGCGAGATAGCATTCCGACAGGCCGATTCCGGGCGCCGGCCGAACCATACACCGCGAAATGAGACCGGTGAATTAAGATGCAGTTCTAAATTGGTATTGTTCGTCAAAGTACACGTCACACTTCCCGTCAAGTTCGATTCGCATTTCGTCACGGTCATTGGAGCATCGGGCATAGCATTCAAAGATCGGCGTGTGTTCAAAGATATAAAGCATGCCGGAAGGCGTTACGTCGGTGTCATTCTTTTCGGCCCAGCGAGTATCGCGCGGGGCCAAGCCCGTCCAATGTGAAAAAGCTTTTGGTGGCGTTTCAAACAGACTGAGGGAAAGGGTCGGTGTGTAGCCGTGGAACATGCCATCCGTGTGCGAGTTGCATTCGATCTGGATGTCCCATTGCATCTTGTCTACGTGGCAGTACGCCTCGATTCGGCAAGTGGCCACGTCGAATTCAAGATCGGCAATTCGCATCATGGCTGTGTTAGTTCGTAGGTCAGGTCATTGACCTGACACGGCGCAACTTTCGACAACCAATTGTCAGGTCAATGACCTGGCCTGCCGCTGCCCATCAACTGGAATGCCAAGAACGGCCCTGGCGTGCAGCGCCCAACCTACTTGCTCGTCAACTGCAGCGGTTGGTTAGGTTGCCTCTTCATCCTCCAGCAACGCCGCTGATGCGAAAAACGCGACATCATATTCTCCGCAGGCGGTCACCCACTCCGGTAAACCTATATCATCGAGTTCTTCGACACGACGGAAAACCTTCACTCGATGTTTTTTACCTTCCACAGGATGGAGCGAGTCAGGTATTGGCCGGGCTCTGCTGAATTCGCGATGATCGATAAAGCCAATCTCGTCGCCGAATTGTAACCAAGCACCGAAAGCGCGCGAATCGACAACCAATGCGTCAATCGTGTCGCCTGCCTTGGCACACATGTTGCGACCTGTCATATAAGGTTAGGCATCGCAAGAATCGAATGGCCAAACCCAAGTAGTGTAAGGTCAGTGACCTGACCTACCGCTTGATCCATACAGTCTATCTCTGAATAATCGCATATGCAACGAAAACATGTCGCGTTCCGGTGTCTGGCCGCCGTCATCCTGAGTCATGCGCTGTGCGCTTGTAGCCAGGCAGACAAGCCGGTCGGCCCTGTTGCGATGTCCGTCGTTCAGCAGCGCCGCGCCCATCTCGAACGACTGGTTGCGCAGTACGGCGCGCCAACGTCAGAGATCGACATCCGAACGGAGCAAGGCGACGACCAGTGGGCGATCCTGACGCTCCAGGAACTGCCGGACCCGATGGTCGATCGGCTCCATCTTGAACCGGTCGACCCCTCAATGCCCGATTGGAACTTCGCGGCGATGGCCAAGGCCGACGTGGATGCCGGCCATCTGAACATCCTGACCGGCGGTTTCACGGCGTATTGGGATGTGATGGATGTCTACTACTGGCGCTACGGGACGGCCGTGCTGTATTGGCAGGGTTGCCGCGGCAGCCGGCGAGCGTTTTCGTTGATGGAGAAGTACAACGCCGTTTCTGAACAGGCCATCGCACGCAAGTGGGGTGACGATCATCTGAAACGCGCTCACACGGTCGCCGATCAGTGGGCGGCCGCGAAGGCAGTCCGCCTGCGCGGGCGCCTCGTCGCGACGCTTCAGTCGCCTGTGGGCGCGCGGGTCTTTGTCAGCCCGGACGCGGACTTCAACGGCGACGGCAAAGCCGACGCCACGGATCAGGCCGCCCTGCGTGACGCACTCAACGGCGCGGCGTTTGTCGAGGCGATCGACGCGCTGACCGATCTCGTCATTCTGGCAGACTCAGGCGACCCGCCGCCGAAACCCGATGACCCGCTCGACCCCGTGGAACAGAATCGCTATCAACGGGTCCAGCGCGCGTTCGAGGCCGTGAATATCCGAAGAGCGGAGCAATCGGACCTGGCCGAGCAGCACAAGGTCGACGTGACCGATGTCGACTTTGTCCGTGAGACACTGCGTCCGTAAGTGTGTCTTCGACCGACGGGTGCCTGGGGCAAAGGCTCGGCGTGCCCCAGTGGTTCAACCTGCGCTGTCGGATTGAGCGGCACGATTCGCGATGCACAACGCCGCCGCCTACCCGCACATTGACACGCAACGACCTGTGGCACGCAAAGCCTTTGCCACAGGCACCCCCCGACAACACAAGAACGGCTGTCGTGCCGCACGACAACGAACGGATTCGTTACACTCCATGCTCCGTTTCACTTGCACGCCACACCAGACGACAACCTTGGCCTGACCTCATGCCCGACACGACCCGCCACCGCAAACAACCCGCCGAACTCCGCTCCGCCCGCTGGTTTGCGCCGGACGACGTGCGGTCGTTCGGCCACCGCAGCCGGGTCAAGCAAATGGGGTACGACGACGCGGACTACCGCGGCAAGCCGGTCATCGGCATCCTCAACACGTGGAGCGATCTGAACCAGTGTCACACGCACCTGCGCGAAAGGGCGCAGGACGTGAAGCGCGGCGTCTGGCAGGCCGGCGGGTTCCCGGTCGAGGTGCCGGTGATGTCGCTGTCCGAGATGTTCATCAAGCCGACGACGATGCTGTACCGCAACCTGTTGGCGATGGAGGTCGAGGAAGTCATCCGCTGCCACCCGCTCGACGGCGTCGTGCTGATGGGCGGTTGCGACAAGACGGTGCCGGGCCTGGTCATGGGCGCGACGACGGCGAACGTGCCGGCCATCTTTCTGCCGGCCGGGCCGATGCTGCGCGGGCATTGGCGCGGCGAGACGTTGGCCAGCGGCAGCGACGTGTGGAAGTACTGGGCTGAGCGACGCGCGGGTAACCTCTGCGACGGCGCGATGGACGAGATCGAGTCGGGCATCGCGCGGTCGCCCGGCGTGTGCATGACGATGGGCACGGCCGCGACGATGGCCAGCGTCTGCGAAGCACTTGGACTCTTGCTTCCGGGGGCGTCGAGCATCCCCGCGGTCGACTCGGCGCACAGCCGTATGGCCGCGGCGTGCGGTCGGCGGATCGTCGACATGGTGTGGGAAGACGTCAAGCCGAAAGACATTCTCACAGCCGAGGCGTTCGACAACGCCATCGTCTGCGACATGGCCATCGGCGGTTCGACCAACGCGATTGTGCACCTGCTGGCGATGGCAGGTCGAGCCGGCATCGACCTGACGCTCGACCGGTTCGACGCCTTGTCACGCACAACGCCGTGGCTGGCCAACGTGCGGCCCTCCGGCCAATACGTCATGGAGGATTTCTATTACGCAGGCGGGCTACGCGCGTTGCTGGCCAACATCGCCGACCTGCTGCACTTGAATAGCACAACCGTCAACGGGCAAACGCTTGGCCAGAACATCGACGGGGCCGAGACGTTCAACGACGACGTGATCCGCCCGCGCGACAACGCGTTGTCAGAGTCAGGCGGGACGTACGTCCTGCGCGGCAATCTCGCGCCCGACGGTTGTGTCATCAAGCAGACCGCGGCCGACCCGAAACTGCTGACTCACACCGGCCCAGCCGTCGTGTTCAAGGACTACAACGACCTGGCGGCGCGGATCGATGACGAGGCGCTGGATGTGACAGCCGACTCGGTGCTCGTCCTGCAGAACGCAGGGCCTGTCGGGGCGCCGGGCATGCCGGAGTGGGGCATGCTGCCCGTGCCGAAGAAGCTGCTCAAACAGGGCGTACGCGACATGGTGCGGATCAGCGACGCGCGGATGAGCGGGACGAGCTACGGGACGTGCGTGCTGCACGTCTCGCCCGAGTCGGCCGCGGGCGGGCCGTTGGCCTTGGTGCGGGACGGCGACATGATCGAACTGAACGCCCCCGGTAGGTCGATCACGTGGCACGTCGATGAGGAGGAGCGCGCTAAGCGGCAAGCCGCGTGGGTCGCGCCGCCGCCACGATACGAGCGCGGGTACGGTCTGCTGCATCAGTCGCACGTCACACAGGCGCACCTGGGCTGCGACTTCGACTTCCTGGCCCACGGCGGCGAAAACGCGGAGCCGGAGATTCATTAGCTCGAACGTAGGGTGGGCCAAGGCTCGGCGCGGCCCACCGATGGACGTTCATGAACAACGCAGCCTTGAATACGACAAAGCAGCCCCCATGGTGGGCCGCGCAAAGCCTTGGCCCACCCTACGGGAACTTGACCACGCGGTCGGCCGTACCACACGCATGAAACGACCCAGACTCCGGCGTTGGACACGGCGTGCGGCGATCACCGTCGTATCGCTGATCGTGCTGTTGGCGGCGCTGGTCGTCGTCAACGGCCTTGTCCTGAACCACGGCAACACGGTGGTCCTCGAACAGATTGATGGCGAGAACGAGTTGCGTGTCGTCGAGCCGGGTGAAACTGTCAAGCTCATGACGTTCAACATCGCCAAGTGCTTTGTGCATCAGGGCGGTATGTCGTTCGACGACCGTGCGAATGTCGAGCAACGCGCAAAGGAGATCGGAGGGTTGATCCGCGACGAAAACCCCGACCTCGTCTTCTTGTGCGAGGTCGTCAAGTCGTGCGGCCCGTGTCCGGTTGATCAACTCGACCTGATCGCGCGGGAGTCGCGGATTCCCGTGTGGGCGTATGGCGAGCACTACAACCTCGGCTTGCCGTTCTACAAGGTCGCGGGCGGCGCGGCGATCTTGTCTCGACTCAAACTCGAACCCGTGGGCAACCCCGACCTGCCGGGGCGTCGGCCGTTCTACATGACCAAGAACAATCGCCGGGCGCTGTGGTGCGCCGCGACGATCGCAGGCCGACGCGTCGAGATGTGCTCGTTGCACTTCGACTCGTTCAACCCGCAGAACAACCTAGAACAAACGAACGCCGTGCTCGACTACACCGACGCACGCGACGTCATCCTGGCCGGGGACTTCAACGCGCAGCCGCACGAGCCGACGATGACGCTGCTCAAGCAGACCAGGCGATTCGCCGCGCAGTGGGACGGGCCGGCGACGTTTCCAAGCAAGGACGAACGGATCGACTACATCCTCGCCCCGCGCGACTGGCAGGTCGTTGAGCACCGCGTGATCGAGTCGGATGTGTCCGACCACTACGCGACGGTGACGACGTACCGAGTGCCCGACTGACCGGAGTTGGATAGACTCTCAGCCATGCAAACGACCCCCGTTAATGCCGACACACTCACCCGTTCCGTCGTCGCTGTCCCGCCGCTGGCCCGGCATGACGACCTGTCGATCAACCGCGAGGCGAATGTCGCGCTCGTCCGTCATATCGAGTCGGGCGGTGTGTCGACGTTGCTGTATGGCGGCAACGCGAACCTATATAACATCGCGGTCAGCGAGTACGCGAAACTACTCGACTTCTTGAGCGAGGCCGTCTCCGACGACACGCTGGTGATCCCGTCGGTCGGGCCGGACTACGGCAAGATGATGGACCAGGCCGACGTGCTGCGCGGGCGGGACTTCCCAACGGCGATGGTGTTGCCCGCGGCGTTCGGCGCGACGCCGAGCGGGACGGCCGTTGGTATCCGCCGGTTCGTGGAGTCGTTCGGTCGGCCGGCCGTGATTTACATCAAGGCCGACGGCTACCTCGAAGTCGACGACGTGAAACGACTCGTGGCCGACGGCTTGGTGAGTGTGATCAAGTACGCGATCGTGAAAGATGGCAATGACGCGCCGCACGACGACCCTTACCTCACCGCGCTGATTGACGCGGTCGATCCGTCGATGGTCATGAGCGGGATCGGCGAGCAGCCTGCCGTCGTGCACTTGCGCGACTACGGCCTCGGCGGGTTCACGTCGGGCTGTGTGTGCGTCGCACCGGGGTTGTCGATGGCGATGTTCGACGCGATCAAGTCGGGCGACTTCGACGAGGCGGAACGGATTCGGTTGATCTTCAAGCCGCTGGAAGACCTGCGCAACGCGATCAGCCCGATCCGCGTGCTGCACGACGCGGTCGCGCTGGCAGGTGTCGCCGACACCGGGCCGATCCTGCCGCTGCTGTCGAATCTCGACTCGGCCGACCACCCGGCCGTGCGCGACGCGGCGACGTTGCTGCTGTCTGCCAATTCGGCGTTGGCCTGATCGTTACGACCGTCACCGGCGGCACGACCTTCTAAGCTTGACAACTTCATGATCTGTAGCCGCTTGTCCTGTTGGCCGATCATCTGATTAGATCGTTCGGTTGTGACGTGGGGAGATTCATTCAGGGGCAAGCAACATGGGTGCTGCTGACAAACGACGTGGCGGTCGACTCAACTGCGAACGGCTCACCTGCGAGTGGGGCGACGTGGACGACCTGTCCGCCAAGGGCATGTGCGTCCTGACACGCAAGCTATCGGGCGCGGCCGAGGGCGAAGAGTTTGACCTGACGCTGCGCGGGTTCGGCCGAGAGCTGCCCGTGCGCGTGCGCATCTGCCGAATCAAGCCGGCCGGCCTGTTCAAGCGCGAGGTCGGCGTGCAGTTCCTCGACCCGGACGAGCACACCCGATCGGTGCTGTGGGACTTCGCGCGGGCCGCGACAAAGCGCCCCGACCAGCGCGGTAAGACAAGCCACAATCTCGAAGTGCGCAGCCGAAGCTGGGAAGAAACCGCGGCGATCCTGAACGACCGAAAGTGATGACTAGAGCACTTTCAGTTCAAATGTAGCGTCGTCGTGGGTGGCACTGGCGGCTTGTCCGCCAGTGTTGTTGTGGTCCAGCCAATGCACTGGCGGACAAGCCGCCAGTGGCACCCGCTACAGATGTTTTGAACACGTTCTGCAACAAGGACTGCCCTTCGATCCTGCTGCAACGCTAACGACGATTGGTATCGACCTGGGCATCACGTCGTGGCCGCGGCGACTTGTTGCTTCGGCGAGGTGTCGCCGCCGGTCACTTTCTCGATCCGGACCGCGCACACTTTGTATTCCGGGCAGCCGGTGTACTCATCGCACGCGTCGGAGATCAGCAGGTTGGTGCGGGACTCGGGAAAGTGGAAGGTCATAAAGACCGTGCCCTTGTTGGTCGCTTTGGTCACTTCGGCGCGGACTCGCACCGAGCCGCGGCGTGACGTGACGTCGACCAGGTCGCCTTGCCGTACGTCGAGTCGACGCGCATCGGCCGGGTGGATACGCAACGTCTCTTCCTTGGCCTTGACGAGTTTGGAGACGTCTGTGCGCCGCGTCATCGTGCCGACGTTGTAGTGGAACAGTTGTCGGCCGGTCGTGAGCATGATCGGGTATTCGTCGTCGGGCAGCTCGCCCGGCTCCTGCCAGGGCGTGGGCGTGAGCATCGCCTTGCCGCGCAGGAACTGACCGTCGCGGTGGACGATGTCCGTGCCGGGGTGCTCCGCGTCCCAGCAAGGCCACTGGAGGAAGCCGAGTTCTTCAAGCCGGTCGTAACTGACACCACGCCACTTCGGACTCAGCGCGGCGAGTTCGTCCATGACGCGCGACACATCGACGGGCGTGCCCTCGCCGGAGTCAAAGCCGAGGTCCACGCCCATACGGCGCGCGATCGTGTTCGTGATATCGCCGTCGATCATCGTGCCCGGAATCGGCTCGATGGCGGCGCGGACGCGCTGGATGCGCCGGTCGCTGTTGACGAACGTGCCGTCCTTTTCAAGGAACGTCGTGCCGGGCAGGACGACGTCGGCCAACTCGGCTGTCGGGTTCATGAAGATTTCCTGGACGACCAGGAAGTCGAGCGACTCGAGCGCGCCCACGACGTGCGACGTGTTCGGGTCGGATTGTGCGACGTCCTCAGCCAGGATGTACATCGCCTTGAGCGTGCCTTCCTGGGCGGCGTTGAACATGTCGGGGATGCGTAAGCCCTTGTTCGTCGGCGGCTCGATGCCCCAGACGTTGGCGTGCTCCGCCCGCGCTTCGGGGTCGGTCACCGGGCGGTAGTCGCTGAACACGTTGGGCAGCGCGCCGACGTCGGACGCGCCCTGCACGTTGTTCTGCCCGCGGATCGGGCTGGAACCCGTGCCCGCTCGGCCGATGTTGCCGGTCATGACCGCCATGTTGATCAGGCCAAACGCGGTGTTGGACCCGTGGCCGGCTTCCGTGACGCCCAGACCCCAGAGGATCTGCGCCGCGTCACCGGACGCATAGAGACGCGCTGCATCGCGGATCAAATCGGGATCGACACCGCTGATTTCCTGAGCCCACTCGGGCGTGCAGGTTTTCAATTCCTCGCGCACGACATCGAAGCCTTCGGTGAACTGCGCGATGAAGTCGGGGTCAATCAGGTTCTCTTCAATCAGGACGTGCTGCAGCGCATTGACGACCGCGACGTTCGACCCAGGCCGAAGCGGCAGGTGCACGTCGGCCAATTGAGCGAGTTCGGTGTTTCGGGGGTCGATGATGATGAGCTTGCAGCCGGCCATGACGGACTGCTTGATCCGCGCACCGAACACGGGGTGTGCTTCGGTCGGGTTCGCGCCGATGATCAACAGCACGTCGGATTCGTGCACGTCCTGGAAGCTGTTCGTGCCGGCGCCGGTTCCCAGCGCCTTGCCCAGCGCGTAAGCGGACGGCGAGTGACACACGCGTGAGCAGTTGTCGATTGAGTTCGTGCCCATGACGACACGGGCGAACTTCTGCATCAGGTAGTTTTCTTCGTTCGTGCAGCGCGACGACGAGATCATGCTGAACGCGTCGGGGCCGTGGTCGTCGCGGACCTGCTTAAACTTCGTCGCGATCAGATCGAACGTTTCGTCCCACGACGCCTCTCGGAAGGAGCCGTCCGGTTGCTTGATCAGCGGCGTCGTCAGGCGGTCGTCGCTGTGCGCGAACTGGTGGGCGAAACGACCCTTGACACAAGTGTGGCCCAGGTTGGCCGAGCCCGTCGGGCTGGGCGTGATGTTCACGACGCTGCCGTCCTTCACGTGCACGTCGAGCGAGCAGCCGACGCCGCAATAGGAACACGTCGTGTTGACCGTGCTGTCGGGCAGGCCGTGGTCGCGCGTGCCCGGCTCCTCGAGCGCGGCGACGGGGCACTCGACAACGCACTGCCCGCAGCTCACACAGTTGGCTTCCTCGAAGCCGGTGTCGTTGCCGGCGATCACACGCGTGTCGTACCCGCGCCCTTCCATGCCCAGGATGAACGACCCCTGGACCTCGTCGCAGGCGCGGACGCAGCGGGCGCAGCCGATGCACTTGTCCATCTCGAGCTTGATAAACGGGTGCGAATCGTCCTTCGGCGGGTTGTGCGTCCGCGGGTTCTCGTAACGCGGCGTCCGCAGCCCGACCTGCTGCGCCAGCGTCTGCAACTCGCAACGACCGTTGGCTGTGCAGTCGAGACATTCCAATGGGTGGTCGCTGACGATCAGTTCGGTGATGTTCTTCCGCAACCGCGTGAGCAGCGGCGACGACGTCTTGTATGACGCGCCTTCAGAGACCGGCGTGTGACACGCGGCGACCGGCTTGCGCCCCTCGTGCTCGACCAGGCAGGTCCGGCACGCGCCGTATGGCTTCATGCGGTCGGAGTAGCACAGCGTCGGCACGTCCTTGCCCGTCGAGCGCAGGGCGTGCAACACGGTCGTGCCTTCATCGACACGCACGTCTCGGCCGTCGATGGTGACGGTGACCTTGGTGTGTCCGTTGTCCAGAGATCGGATCATGTCAATCTTCTTTGGAGTGTTTCAGTCTGTCTGCACGCAATAGGTCTTCAACCATTCGACCAGTTGTTCCCGCGAGGCGTTGCCGGCGGCGATGGCGAGGATCATGCGTTCGCCTTCGTCGGGTGAGACGGCGATCCTATAGCCGTTGGCTCGCAACATGTTGTCCATCGCCAAGTATCCTGCGCGCTTGTTGCCATCGACAAAAGGGTGATTCATGACGAGTGAAAACCCGAGTGCAGCCACTTTCTCATGCAACGTGACGTACAGGTCTTGGCCGCCGAATGTCATCCGTGGTTGCGCGACAGCCGATTCCAGCGCACCCCGGTCGCGGATCCCGTCTGATCCGCCTGAGTGTTGCAAGGCCCTCTGGTGTGCGACGAGCACCTGTTCCAGAGTGATGTAATTCATCTTCAGGCCAATCGCCGAAGTAGTTCGTCGTTGTCTCGAATCGAAGCTTCCAGATTGGCTTTGAACGTATCGTCGTCCACAACCTGTGTAAGCTTCATCAATTCCTGCTTAGCCATCTCTTCCAACGCGACACCGCGCTGCTCGGCGATCTGACGCAGGGCTTCTTCTTCGTCTGGCGTGAAGTTGATCTGTAGCACCATGATTGAGTCCTTCTTGATCGATTCTGGTGGGCAGTGCCCACTCTACATAGGCCGATCACGCCCCGACCGCCGCACGCCGGTACTTTGCCAGCTCGTGCGGGAAGTACTCCAGGAGGCATTCGATCGGCAGTGGAATCATACCCCCCAGCGCGCAGAGCGAGCCGTATTTCATGGTTTCGCACAACTCGGACAACAGCGACAGTTTGGCGTCCGTCGCGCCCCGTCCGGCGGGGTCGGTCATCTGGTCGAACAGTTCGGTCCCGCGCACCGCGCCGATGCGGCAGGGGAAGCACTTGCCGCAGCTTTCGACGGCGCAGAAAGCCATGAGGTTGCGGCAGATGTCAACCAGGTCGTCCGCGTCGGAATAGACGACGATGCCGGCGTGGCCGACGATGCCGTTGACTTTGGCCAGCGACTCAAAGTCGAGCGGCGTGTCGAGCAGGTGCTCCGGCAGGATGCCGCCGAGCGGGCCGCCGACCTGCACGCCCTTGAACGTATGTCCGTCGGCCATGCCTCCTGCCAGGTCGAAGATGATGTCGCGCAGCGTGACGCCAAATTCGACCTCGTACATGCCGGGGTTCTTGACACGCGCGTTCAGGCTCACCGCCTTCGTCCCGCGCGAGCGTTCGTAGCCGAGCGCGGCGTAGGCGTCGCCGCCGTGTTCGATGATCCACGGCAGATTGTGGATCGTCTCGACGTTATTGACAGCGGTGGGGCAGCCCCACAGGCCCTTCTGCGCCGGGAACGGCGGGCGGATGCTGACCAGCGCAGGCACGCCTTCGAGAGAGCGCAACAGGCTCGTCTCCTCGCCGCAGATGTAAGCGCCCTGGCCGCGCACCTGACGCACGTCGCATTGGAATGCGGAGCCGAACAGCGGCGCTGCGATCAGGCCGGCCGCTTTCGCCTCGTCGATGGCTTGTTGCAACACGCGCTGCGCGGCGGGGTACTCAAATCGCGTGTAAATGATCGCCTCCTGCGCGCCGCACGCGTACGCGGCGAGCAGGATGCCTTCAAGTTGGCCGTGCGGGTCGCGTTCGACCAGTTCCTTATCGATGTACGAGCCAGCGTCGCCCTCGTCGAAGTTGACAACGATGAAATTCCGCCCGGTCCCGTCGTCGGCCTCGCTGTCGGACACGGTCTGGAACTTGATCCCTGTCGGAAACCCCGCGCCGCCCCGGCCACGCAGTTGGCTCGCTTTAACTTGGTCGATCACGTCTTGCGGCGACATCGACGTCACGGCCTTTTCAAGCGACTTGTAGACGCCGGCCGAGCGGGCGGCGTCGATGCTTGTCACGTCGTCATTGAATCGACGCATCAGGACGCAAGGCTTGTTGCCGGTCGGCGCGATGCACGTATTGACCGGTTCGGTCAGGCCGTGCGGCGAGCCGGTTTTGACATGGTCAATCAGCTTCTCCCTCGCGCCGTCGTCGGCCAGCGACACCGGCAGGTCGTCGATCATGACGTTCGGACCAAGGCCGCAGTACCCGAGGCAGGCGACGTGCTCGACGCGCACGCCGGCGTCGTTGGTCTCGCCCATCTTGGTGTTCAGCGGATCGCAAAGGTCACGCTCGACCGCCGCGCACCCGCCGTCGCCCGCGGCGCGGCACGCCTCGCCGTTGCAAACCTTGACCACTTTCGTCGCAGGCTTGTCGTGCGACAGCTCTTCGTAAAACTTGGCCGTCGACCGCACGTGCTGCGGCGGCAGGTTGTGCTCAGCTGCGAGTTTGGCGATGTCGTCGTCACTGATATAACCCTGCTCGTCAAACAGATTCGACAACGCGTCGTAAACGGTCTGGCCGTGGCCGAGGAACTTGTTCTGCAGGGCGATGAGGTTGTTGGACATGTTGAATCCGAGCCAGTCATGCTGGGTGCCACTGGCGGCTTGCCCGCCAGTCTCTTGGTCGCACGTCGAGGCACTGGCGGGGAAGCCGCCAGTGGCACCCGATCTTCGTGCCTGGTCGATCAGTTTACGTCAAACGGCCTGATCCACCAAAGCCGCGACGACCTGCGCCACCTCGTCCTCGCTCGGCCGACCTTCCAGAATCGCCTTGCCTGCGTGTGTCAGCACGGGGATGCGGTAGCGGTACCAATTCAGCCACTGTGGGTTGTCGTGGATGTCGCGCTTGGTGATGCGGAATTCGACGTCTCGTGAAGCCGCGTTCTCGACGTGCGGGGCGAGCAGCGACACAAGACGGTCGCAGAGGTGGCAGTCGACTTTGCCGTAGAGCGTGAGGTCGATCGTGGGCATGTGCGTGACGTTAACGCACGCGGACGGCTGTCCGCGTGCAAATACGCGCGGAGCAAGCTCCGCGGTTAAACAGACGCGTCTTCGTCGCGTTTGTCGCGCTCGATAAACGCGTACGCATTGTGGTTGTGGATCGACTCGTAGTTTTCGCTGTTCACTTGGTACCAGACGATCCGGTCCTCAGCGTCGAGTGATAGGGCCAGGTCGCGCACGATGTCCTCGACGAACTTCGGGTGGTCGTAGGCGTCTTCGGTCACGAACTTTTCGTCGGGCCGTTTGAGCACGGCGAAGACCTGCGTGCTCGCGCCGCGTTCGACCAGGTCGCAAAGCTCTTCGATCCACATGAACTTGCCCGGTGCGAACCGGACCTTGACCTCCATCTCGCAGCGCTGGTTGTGCGCGCCGTATTCGGAGATCTCTTTCGAGCAGGGGCAGAGGCTCGTGGCCGGCACCTTGATGCCCATGACGAAGTCGTCTTCCGCCTTGTCCTGACGTGTCGTGGCCTCGAAGGTCACTTCGATATCGATCATGCCCTCAGCCTTGGTGACCGGGGCCTTCTTGTGGATGAAGTACGGAAAGGCGAACTCGAGGTGTGCCTCTTCGGCCTCGAGCCGGGTCATCATGTCGCGGCAGACACCCATCACCTGATCGCTGCGCAACGCCTCGTGGTGCTTATTGAGCACCTCGAGGAATCGCGACATGTGCGTACCCTTCTGGTAATGCGGCAGGCCGACGTACATGTTCACCCGCGCGACCGTGTGCTGCACGCCGCCCGTCGCCGGGCAGGTCAACGTGATCGGGTAGCGGATGTGCTTGACGCCCACCTTGTCGATCGCGACGTTCCGCGCGTCGGGGCTGGCCTGCACGTCGGGCATCGCGCCGCGGTCGGTCGCAGTGGCAGGGTTGTTCAGTGTGTCAGGTGATGTCGCCATCTTTTTCCAGCCGCTTGTGGCCTAGCGCTCCTTGGCGCGTCGCAATCCAATCCACCCAATCCATCCAGAGCCCAGTAAGCATCTTAGAGTCACGTCAGACCCCCGGCAAAGACCTGCGGCCTTTGCACCTAACCGTTACAACGCAATAACGCATCTTGCATCGTCACATTGGTAAGATGCATCGAACGGATAAGCGGTCACAACGCCGTTCAGCCCGGCCCTCTTGGCCTGTAGACCTCGGAATCTCACCATGCTCGACACCGCACAACGTCCCCGCTCAGGCGGCGCACCCGGTTTCGGCCGACCGTCGCCCTCCGGCCCGTCGTCCTTTGGCGACTTCTGCCCCGTCGATTCATGGGCGCCGCCGACAAACATCTACCGGCGCCCGCACCACCTCGACGTCTGTATGGATGTGTCAGGCATGGACAAGCAGAAGATCGACGTCCATGTCGAGCCGGGCCGACTGACCATCCGCGGCGAGCGCGAAGCGCCCCAGCCGCCGACCGATGAACCGGCGGGTCGATCGTCGGCCGTACGCATTGTCATGATGGAGATCGACCACGGCCCGTTCTGTCGGCAGATCACGTTGCCGGAACAGGCCGACCTCGCCCGCGTCGAGTCGCGGTACGACCGCGGCATGCTCTGGGTCCACATCCCGCTACGACGCGCCAGCCAGGAACGTTGACGAACAAGCCTAATCATCTGTAATCCCATTGGAGCGGCATGCCCCAACCCAAACCTCGATACGTCATCCGGTTCGCTCAGTCCGACGATCACAGGTGGTCAGCCGGCGCTGTCCTGCCGCCGTTGGCCGCGCTGCCCGAAGAACAATTTGAAGACGTGCTCGATTTGAACGACGACGCCGTCGAAGTGCTAGACCAGCTTGACATCACGCCGCAGTCGTCGATCCCCAAAGAGCTGCCCATCCTGCCCATCCGCGGCACGGTCGTGTTCCCTGCGACCGTGCAACCGTTGAACGTCGGCCGACCGGCCAGCCGCAAGCTGCTGGACGAATGCCTCCCGCAGTCGAAGATCATCGGCTTGCTGACGCAACGCGACGAGGACGAGGAAGAGCCCGGCGTCGACGGCATGTACCGTGTCGGTACGGCCGCGATGGTTCTCAAACTCATCCGTCAGCCCGAGGACGAGACCGTGTCGATCATCGTGCACGGCCTGAGTCGTTTCCGCGTGACCCGCTTCACGAAGCGCAAGCCGTACTACCGCGCGCTGGTCAAACCGATCGAGGAAAAGGAGAGCAAGTCCAAACGGTTCCGCGCGTCGATCAACCAACTGCGTGACCAGGCCCGTGAGCTGATCGAGCTGACGCCCAACGCCCCAGACCAGGCGTTGACCGTCCTGATGAACATCGACGACCCGAGCAACCTCATCGACTTCCTCGCCGCGAACCTGAGCCTGGAGGTCGAAGAGAAACAGCAACTGCTCGAAGAATACGACCTGCAACGGCGTGCGCGGATGGTGCACGTCTATGTGTCCAGCCACCTCGAGATCGCCAAGCTTCAGCAGAAGATTCAGGACGACGTCTCGTCGTCGATCGACGACTCGCAGCGCAAGTTCTACCTGCGCGAACAGATGCAGGCCATCCAGAAAGAGTTGGGCGACGTCAGCGACGGCACGGACGAAACCGTCGAGGCGTTGCGCAAAAAACTCGAGGAGGCCGACCCGCCCGAGAAGGTCATGGGCGAGGCCAAACGCGACCTCGAACGGCTGGCGACCATCCCGCCCGCCAGCCCCGAGTACTCGCTGATCCTGACCTACCTCGAACTCGTCGCCGAGTTACCGTGGAACAAGGCCAGCGAGGACAACCTCGACCTGAACCGCGCGCAGGAGACGCTCGACCGCGACCACTACGACCTGGACAAGGTCAAGCGAAGGCTGATCGAGTACCTGGCTGTACGCAAGCTCAACCCGGAGGGGCAGGGTCCTATCCTGTGCTTAGTCGGCCCGCCGGGCGTGGGCAAGACCAGCCTCGGCCAATCGGTCGCCGACGCGCTGGGCAGGTCGTTCGCCCGGCTGAGCCTCGGCGGCATCCGCGACGAGGCCGAGGTCCGCGGCCATCGGCGGACGTACATCGGCGCGATGCCCGGCCGAATCATCCAGGAGATCCGCCGGGCCGGCACGAACAATCCGGTCATGATGCTCGATGAGATCGACAAGTTGGCCAGCGACTTCCGCGGCGACCCGGCCAGCGCGTTGCTCGAGGTGCTCGACCCGCGGCAGAACAACGCGTTCGTCGACCGCTACCTCGACGTGCCGTTCGACCTGTCGCAGGTCATCTTCATCGCCACGGCCAACTACATCGGCAACGTCCCGCACGCGCTCAAAGACCGGATGGAAGTCATCGACATCCCCGGCTACACCGACAACGAGAAGTTGCAGATCGCCAAGCGGTACCTCGTGCCCCGCCAACTCAAAGAGAACGGCCTGACCCGCAAGCAGTGCTCCTGGCTGAAGAGCGGCATGGCGAAGGTCATGCACGACTACACCCGCGAGGCCGGTGTCCGCGAACTCGAACGCCAGGTCGGCGCGGTCTGCCGCGCTATCGCCGCCAAGGTCGCCAAGGGGCAGACGCCGGCCGACGCGACGACAAAAGTCGATGCCGACCTCGTCCGCGACCTGCTCGGTCCCGAGAAGTACTTCCGCGAGATCGACGAACGCGCCAAACAGCCGGGCGTTGTCGTCGGGCTTGCCTACACGCCCGTCGGCGGTGAGATCCTGTTCATCGAAGCCGCCGCATATCCCGGCAAGGGTCGTGTCACACTGACCGGCCAGATCGGCGACGTGATGAAAGAGTCCGCCACCGCCGCAATGAGTCTATTCAAGAGTCGTGCGGACAAGTTCCAATACGACCTGTCGAAGATGGCCGACCTGGACATCCACATCCACGTCCCGGCCGGCGCCGTCCCGAAAGACGGCCCAAGCGCCGGCCTGGCGATGTACACGTCGATCGTCTCTCTCCTGCTCGACGTCCCCGTCAAACCCAAACTCGCCATGACCGGCGAGGTCACGTTGCGTGGCCTGTCGCTGCCCATCGGCGGCGTCAAGGAGAAATCCCTCGCCGCCGCGCGGGCCGGCATCAAGACGGTCGTCCTGCCGGGTAAGAACAAACGCGACCTGGAAGAGGTCGACGACGAGGTCCGCGGCAAACTCGATTACGTCTTCGTCGAAGACGTGGACGAACTGCTCGACGCGGCAATCGGTAAGCAGGCGTTGGCCAGGGCGGTCAAGCGGCATGCGAACGCGTAAAAGCACGAAGCTGACCTGATGTGGTCGCGGGTGGCGCAGGTCGATTTACGCCCGATGACCTGACCTGCTTACTTTCACGATGATAGAATAGACACGCGCTCCCACGACCAAGTCTATTTGACGACATCTCACACCACGAGGCCCGCTATGAAACCCAACACCCGGCAGAACACATCTTCGCAGATCGTGATCCTCATGGTGTCTTGTGTATTGTTCACGACAAGCCTCGCCGTTACCGGCACGCACGCGGCTGACAAGAAGGACGTTCAGAAGGCGGGCAAGCCGGACAAGGGCAGCCTCAAGCTGCCCAAGTTGAAGGATGCCAAGGACGCCGACCCAACACTGAAGATTTACGTGAACAAACACGGGTCTTACATCGACGGCAAGTCGGTCGCGGCCGACAACCTCACGGCGGTGGTGAAGAAAATGAAAGTCAAACGTGTCCTGATCACCGCCGAGCCGGACGTGCTGTTGCAGCGGGTCACGGTGGTCATGCACGCCGTTCAGAAAGCCGGCGTGGCGAACATCAGTCTGGCAACTGCGAAGAAGCCTGTCGCCGACAAGTACCCGGACCAGACGAAGCCCAACTCCAAGGCCGACGCCAAGTACAGCCCTTACGGCAAGCGAAAACCGGACGCCGAAGCCAGCCCTTACGACAAGAACAAGCCTGACGCGAAGGCTAGGCCTTACGACAAGCGCAAACCCGAATCCAAAACCACGCCGTATGACAAGAGCAAGCCAAAGGCGAAACCCGAGTCCAAGTCGGCAGATTACGACAAGCTGCGCGAAATCTTGCTCCGCCAGAAACCCAAGGGCAGTCGGCTCGACGTGTACCTCAAGTCGCGGGCCGCGTATGTCAACGGCAAGTCGGTCACCAACGACGAACTGCTGATAGTTGTCCGCAAGGCTCGGCCGGAGCAGGTCGTGCTGACAGCCGAGGCGAATGTGCCGGCTGACAAACTCGCGAGCGTGAAAGAGGTCGTGCGGCAAGCCGGTGTGAAGCAGGTCAAGTGGGCCAAGCCGAAACAAGCGGACGGCAAGCGGAAGGAGTAACTCACCGCACCGTCATCACTTGTCACCCCGGTTTTTGCGTTTACGATTCTTCGTAGACCCCGCCTTCCGGTTCGCCCAGTTCTTGTACTCCGGCCGACTCGCCCAATCCTTCAGATACGGTTGATACTCGGGGATGGCGAACCAGAAGCGGCCGTGCGGCCCCTCGCGCGTGACCTTGCCCTCGGGGTAGTCCGCGCCGATGAGACTGCGATCAACCGAAGCAACCATCGCATCCAGCGCCGCCCGCATGCGCTTGGCGTCTTCCGTCCGAGTCGCGGACAGGTCGTTTGATTCTTTCGGGTCGGCTTTGAGGTCGAATAACCGATACGGCCCCTTGTCAATCCGCTCGCAGACAATCTTCAGGTCGTTGTCGATCAACGCCGCCCTGCGCGTGAAGTAGAACGGGATCGGCTTGGTGCGTCGGCCGACCTCTTTGGCCAGCAACGGCTCAAGACTCATCCCATCAACAACGTCGAGCATCGCCGACTTGGGTAACCCAAGCAGATCGACAACGGTCGGAAAGATGTCCATCGTGGAAGCGGGGTAGTCGGTGACGCGCGGCTTGATCTTGGCCGGCCACTCGATGATGCCCGGCACGCGGATGCCGCCCTCCCACACGTCGCCTTTCTTGCCGCGCAGCCCGCCCACCGAGTCGTGCCCGACGCCCGCAAGCCCGCCGTTGTCGCTGCAATACCAGACGAGCGTGTTGTCGTGGATGCCCAGTCTCTTTAACGCGGCGCGCAACGTGCCGACGCTGCGGTCGATCGCAACGATCTCGCCGTGATGGTTGGCTGAACGCTTGTCTTCCCCGGCGACCTGATCCACTTCCGAAGCGATAAACGGGCTGTGCGGCGACCCGTACCAGATCACCGTGAACGACGGCCGACCGTCCTTCGCGGCCGCCGTGATGAACTTGAGCGCCTCGCCGACAATGACGTCGGAGGAGTCGCCCTCAAACGCTTCGAACTTACCCATCCGACTCATCAGCGGGTTCATGTCGAAGTAGTTGGTCACGGTCAGCCAATGCTCGAACCCGAAGTGCCCGGGGTGGTGCGGGTCGGACATGAGCACTGGCACGCCCGGCCCGCGTACGCCGTTCAGGTGCCACTTGCCGAAATGCCCCGTCGCGTAGCCCGCGTCCTTGAGCGCCTGCGCGATCGTGCGTTCCTGACGGTGCAGCGCAAAGCCGTGCGACTTCACACCCGTCCGGTTGTGTGTCCGCCCCGTCAACACACTCGCCCGCGTCGGCGAACACACCGGCCCGGCCGCGTAAAACCGATTAAACCGCAACCCGTTCGCCGCCATCGCGTCAAGGTTCGGCGTCTTGAGGACCGGGTGCTTGTTGTAACCGGTCTGGCCCCAGCCCTGATCGTCCGCCATCACCAACACAATGTTCGGCTGACCGTCCGCAGCCAGCGTTGCGGTATTCAGGATCAACAGCAGAACGTTGAGGTACTTCATGTGTACTTCCTTCGAAGTGATATCGCCACAGTCTACTCGACACGAAGGGTGCCACGACGCGGGCGTAGGCCGAAGGCCGAAGTCCGGGGGCAGCGTCGTGCCGGGCGTCATTGTGTGACCCGATCGTCCTGCGCGACCGGCATCACACTGCCGGCGGCTTCGCCTTGGCCGTGTGATGGCACCCGGCTCACTCTGGCCTTGGTCCCCTATACTTGACAATCAAGTCGGGTCGGTCCCGCCGCAGCTGCGCGACCGCAGTGTCGGTAACATCTGTGAAAGACAAATCTACTTGTCTAAGTTGATCAGATGCTGCAATTGCTTGAATACTGCGGTTACTAACCTGCGAACCGTCGAGATTCAGTGTCTTTAATCGTAGTCGGGGGATGAGCGATATGAATGAGGCCTCACTGAACTTGCAAAAGTGTAAGCCTAGATGTTCAAGTCCTTGGAGACCTACCAAGTGGCCCATCCCGTCTTCGTCTAGACTGATAAAGTCTAGATCCAGAAATGTAAGGTCTCGCATCCCACCAAGATGGCCAAGCTCATCAGCATCAAGACTCCCGCCGCTAATACTCAGTCGACTCAGCAGCTGCAACCTAGAGATTGCTTCCATGCCGGCTACTTCGACCTTGTACCCCAAAACTCGTAGCTCGTAGACCGAACTTCCTTGGAAGCCTATCAAGAATTCATCATCGACCGCCACATCGAAACAGCTAAAATACTGAAGTTTGGGAACACTTGCAAGTTTCGATCCAAGTGTGCGAGAATCGTATGGGTAGTCTTCGAGTCTCCCCAGCCCTTCTATCGAAACACGGTCGTCTAACAGTTTCAGTCCAAACCTACTCAAATGGGGCGCAATCTCGTCAGTGAAGTCTTCGACGTCAACAACTCCACCTGCCCTGTTAACAGAATCAAGCGTGTGGCTACTCTGAGAGGTGTTGTCCTGGGGATTGTGTCGCAGATACACGACAATTGTCAAAGCAACACCCGCCAAACACGCCGATAACACCATAAAAACAAAGATCCTATTCATGTATTTGCCCATGCAGAATCGTATGATGTTCTCAGTGTTGCCTTGGTGTTCGTGAGTAAACCAACTTCACTTGCCTTGTGGCAAGTGAGACGACAAGGCCAAAGGATCTATTTACGGGAATTGCATATCCGCGTCATCCGCGGTTGTTCCAATAGCTTGACCCGGCATTGTAGAATGACCGTACCGACATCGAAGCACACACCAGGATTCGTACCATGAAACAAACCACCGCCGCCCTGATCCTTCTGGCCGTCATCGCTTGCCCCGCGATTGCTCACGACAAACCCGAGACCGTCAAGCGCGTGCGCATCCCGCACAAGGTCATCAAGATCGAAGGCTGGTCCGTCCATGTCGATACCAGCCTGCTGGAAGACGAACACAAGCAGATGGGCGACCTGGCGCTGAAGATCGTCGCTCAGCGGCTGCACCAGATCACGCTCAAGCTCCCAGCCGAGCCGGTCAGGAAGATGCGGGAGGTGCCGATCTACCTCGACCGCAAGCACCCGATCGGCGGGGCGCACTTTCACCCCGACGGCAAGTGGCTGGACGACCGCGGCTACGACCCCGCCATGGCCAAGGGCGTCCAGATCGCCGACGTCAGCCGGCTGATCGAGTCCGCGCGCAGACCGTCGGGCGGCGAGGTCATGCTCCACGAGTTGGCCCACGCCTACCACTACCGCGTCCTCGGCTTCGACGACAAAGCGATCATCGACGGATACAACAGGTTCCGCGATAGCGGCAAGTTTGAGATGGTCCCGGTCGCCGGCGGCACGAAACGCCCGCACTACGCCCTGATGAACCCGATGGAGTATTTCGCGGAAATGACCGAGGCGTTTTTCGTGGTCAATGATTTCTACCCGTTCGTGCGAGCCGAATTGGCCCGCGAACACCCGCACACCTACCGGCTGATCGGCAAGATCTGGGGCGTCAAGACCCCGCCGCCGCACAAGCGCAAACTCGACCGCCAGGACCTGATGATCCTGGCCACCGTCAAATCCAAACGCGGCCTGCACGACGAAGCGCTCAAGCATCTGGACGAAGCTGAACAACGCGCCCCCGGCAACGAACGCGTCGCGAAACTGCGCGAAAAGATCGAAGCGGCCAAGGCCAAGGCGGGGGCGAAGGAGTGAGAGGCTGAGGAGGGAAGGACCAACTCACTCTCACGCGCGATCTCAATTCGCAATGTGCGCCACGACGCGGTCGCAGGCCAAAGGCCTTTGACAGCGTCGTGCCGGGCGTCTTTGTGTGACCCGACCGTCCTGGCCAACTGCTATCACACGGCCTGCGGCTTGGCCTTGGTCGTGTGATGGCACCCGGTGACGGGTTGTGGTCGATGCTTGGATCAATCTCGGCCCAGCACGCAGTGATGACGTGACGTCAATCGGCATTCGTCGCATGACCGGTCGATTGACGGGGTAGGTCAAAGCAGCAGGACCAGGCACTCGACGTGTGACGGCATCCGGCCGGGCAAGGCCGTCTGGGAAATCGCAGGCAAGGCAGAATCGGTGAACTGGCCAGATTGCCCAGTTTAACATTGCAGATGGATTCGCCTCATCTTAAAGATTGTTATTGCGTTTGGAGGTGTCTGTGATATGATTAAGAAGGTGCCCGAATATCGAGGGTATGTGTTGAGTGAGAGTTGATCAAACTTTTTTCACAGAGGGAATGTCATGATTGGCAGAAGGATGAAATTCAGTGCGTTGGCGGTCGCCATGTTGGCGGTGTTTGCGACCACGTCGTATGGCGTGACCTTCGTGGCGCGGCAGCAGGTATCAACCAACAACGCGAACTTCGATATCTCGCTTTTCCCCGGGAATGCGAAGTACAACGACCGCGGGCTTGGTGGCAGTGAGCCTGGCGCGCCGACGACGCAGTGGATCCTGGGCGATGGCACGGTGTCGTCTTACAACCTGGTTGGCAACAACGGCAGTGGCAGTGAGCTCACCACTTATGCCAGCGCTGGCACGCGTACGCCGACGCCGGTCAGGGTCGGTCCCACCGCCAGTACCCACGGGAGTGGTGAGGATTGGGCGAACGTCTGGACGACGAACGATCCTGGTCCAGATATCACCTTCAGCGGCAGTGCCAAGAACCACAACCCCACGGGCGTTGCGGGTGCGGCCAACACTTTCGCCAGGGTGGTCGCGGCCGATGGCACCATTGATATTGCCGGCCTCGAATCGGGACAGATCTACTTTCCAGTTGGCAGTTTCAACAACTCTTGGATGTTGACACTGACAATGAGCGGAGCTGGGCAAACGGATATCATTGCGATGGACAGCGAAGGCGGTATCGGCAACGTCAACCGAGGGTACATCTCCGAGTTCAGTTTCGTCAACGATGGGTCATACGACCAAATCCTTTACGAATGGCGCCACACCGATCTGGACGGCAGCCCCGGTTCCCGCGCTCGCTTCATGGGTGTGATTCTCGACGGTGTGGAACCGAGCAACACCATCCCCGAGCCTGCCACCGCCACGCTTGCCATGCTCGGAGTCGGCGGCCTGCTCGCACGCCGTCGCCGCATCGCGTAAGCGATTGCCGAAGCTGACGAAGAACTGAATAACGGCAAACAGCCCCGCCAATTGGCGGGGCTGTTTTTGGGTTGTTGAGAAACGCTGCGGGAGCAAGTAGGTCCGGGCCTGCCCGGACAGGAATGCAATCTTAATGCCCAACCTGTCCGGGCAGGCCCGGACCTACTGCTTGCCAAAGCCGCCTTCAGGCCCAAAGGGCCGACCCCATGACATCCCGGGGTGAAACGCCGGGGAGGTGTCGCCATTGTCACGAAAGCTCTGAAAGGGCGGCACGAACGCGGACGCTTGGTGTCGTACTTTCAGGGCTTTCGTTTTCAACCTCGACACGGACCCAAGGCTGCGCCCTGGGCTTTCGTGGGGTCGGCCCTTTGGGCCTGAATGGCATGCGCACGATGTGGGTCAAGTCAAGGGCAGACCCGGACCTGCTCACTTTCGTGTGCGATCGTGATGCATGACAGGTGCCACGACGCGGTCGCAGGCCGAAGGCCGGAGTCCGGGGGCAGCGTCGTGCCGGGCGTCCTTGTGTGACCCGACCGTCCTGCGCGACCGGCGTCACACTGCTGGCGGCTCCGCCTTGGCCGTGTGATGGCACCCGGCGGGAGAAGATTGAAGCGGCGAGGGCGGGGTCGAAGGAGTGAGAGGATAAGCAGGCAGATAGGTCCAGGCCTGCCCGGACAGGAATGCAGTCTTGATGCCCCTCATGTCCTGGTAGGCCTGGACCTACTCACTGCGTCTCAACGATCTGCCGGATCTCACCCACGAGTTTCTCCGCATCCGCGAGCGGGTAGTCCATCTTCTTGCCCCGATAGAACTCGAACGCTAAGGCGTTTGCCCCGTACAACTCCTCGATGACGTAGTCCAACGCCGTCTGAGCGTAAACCATCTCTTCGGGTACGCCTACCTGCACTAACAGCAGTTTGCGCTTGGTAGAATACTTCGCGATATGCCCGCGTTCCCAATCAGGTGTTCCGCCCACCGACCCAGGCGTATAGAAGACGACATTGACGGCAGGCACCGTTCCTTCCTTGTAATCGCCCCGCGCTTCGATCGCAGCTCGCATTGCCGCGCCGATGGCCTTCTCAATCGGCGTACCAAGCAACTCTGGGCCCCCAAAGTCTGCACCTATTGAGATCATCGTCGAGCCCCAATACGGGCAATAGTAAGAGGTCAGTTCATTGACCAGACAGCTAATGGTCTATCGTGAACCGGCGGGTGGCTGTGGTTGCCGCTCGGATCAACCACGGCCAAATATGCACAAACGATGCGAATTCAATCGACGTTCGTCGCGCTTTGCGTCGTTTGCCGGGGTTGCTCAAAGCAGCAACCCCAGCCACACAATCATTTCGTCTCCAACAACTCCGCCCCGTCCCGATCCGGCACCACGTGCACCGACCCGTAAACATCATGCGCCACGCGCGCGCCGGCTTTCGACTTGATATTCATCTGCAAACGCAACTGCATCGACGGTTGCAGGTCGAGGATTTCGACCCAGACGGTTCGGCCGTCCTTTGAGAGGTGTACGGCTTCGATGTCGATGTCTTCCCGGCCTTTCTGTCGGCCGTTGAACTTGTATTCGGCTGAGCCGTAGCTGCCGGACCATTTGTAGTTCCATTGCTGGACGAGGTAGTTCTCTGTATCGGTCGCGCTGTCCTGGTCGAGCGGGTCGGTGAAGCGGAGGACGATGCCGTCGGCCGCGACCTTGAAACTGACGGGCGTATTGAGCGGCTTGCCCGTGTAGCGGACGCGGTAAAAGCCGCCGGGCCGTGTGCGTTGCGAACTCCAGCCGAACAGGCCGCACGCATAAAGCTGCCCGTCGGTCTTGTGGAATCGGCCACGCATGACGCCGGTGGGGAACGGGCCAACCAGGCGGTGGAACGCGCCTTGCACATAGACGCGCGGGTGCAGGCCTTCGACCATCTCGTACATGACGTTCTGGAGGTAGCCCGTGCCATACGACAGCGACAGCAAACTGCCGCGCGGCAGGCCCCACTTGTCGCTGGTGACCCAGACCTGCTCAGCCGGCGAACGGTCGATCTGCTTGGGCAGCCAGACGATCGGGCGGTCGTAGTCTTTGGGCTTGTCGCCCATGTGGTACGAGTACATGTTGCCGCTGAAGCTCCCCTCGCGCACGAGGTTGATGCGGTTGGCGGGCATCCAGTGGCCTTCCTGGTCGGACGTGAAGAACTCGCCGTTCGGGCCGACGCCCACGCCGTTGGCGGCGCGGTAGCCGTTGGCGAGGATCGTTGTCTTCTGCCCGTCGGGCGAGACGCGCAGCAGCGTGCCGTGCTGTTGCACGAGCGAGTCGCGGGCGTGGCGGGCGCTCTTGGCGTAATAGAAATTGCCAGCCTTGTCCGTCTGCAGGTCCATCGCGAACTCGTGGAAGTGTTCGGTGACCTGGTGGTCGTTGTTGAAGTTCTGGTAGAAGTCGGTCTCACCGTCGCCGTTCAGGTCGACGAGCTTGGTGATCTGATCGCGGCAGCCGACGTAGATGTCGCCGTTGACGATCTTCACGCCCAGCGGCTGGAACATGCCGGTCGCGATGCGCCGCCACTTCAGTTCATCGAGGTTGTCATCGATGCCGGAGACGATCCACACGTCGCCGGACCAGGTGCAGACGGCGGCGCGTTTGCCGTCTTCAAAGAAGTCGAACCCACCGAAGCGCATCCATGACGACCACGGGTTGTCGTCCGGCGCGGTGAGCGTGTCCACGACGTAGGGCGAGTCGCCATCGGGCTTGCCGAGTTGCCCCTTCGTCGTCAGGACCTGCGGGTAGCGCGACGGGCCGCCTTTGGTGAGGGCGGACAGGTCCGCGGGCGGGCCGGGTTGCCGCATGGCCTTGGCCAGCGTCGCTCGCATCGGCTCTTTGCCCTTGGCGATCATGATGGTCAGGTGGATGTCGCCTTGGTGTGCGGGGATGAGCAGGCGGATCGCGCCCTCAGTGGGCAGCCAATTCGTACCGTTCGGTGCGCCGACACAGCCGGCCAGCAACGCCGCGTCACCGCCGCCCCCAGCCGGCGGCGGATTGGCGCCCGCCAAGTGCGCGACCTCGGCGTCGGTCAGCGCACGGTCGTACACGCGCAGGTCGTCGATCGCGCCCTTGAAGCCGTTGTCCTTGCCGGGGAAGTTGTCCGAAGTCCTGCCGATCTTCACGACGTGCGAAGTGACCTCGTCTTCGACGTTGAGCTTCTTTTCGCCATCGGCCCGTCCGTCGATGTACAGCTTGTATTGCTTGGTCGCCTTGTTGAATGAGACGGCCACGTGATGCCACTTGCCGTCAGCCACGCGGTTCTTCGACTGCACTTGCCCGACCCAGCCGACGTCGAACGCCAGACGCCCGCCGCGGATGAAAAACGTCCGCCCTTGCGGCACCCACTTACCCTTGGCCGGCGCCTTGGCCAGGATCGTCCCGTTGTGCGTCGTCTTGATCCACGCGGCGATCGTGTGGTCGTTCACGCCGAGTTTGACTTTCGCTGAGTCTTTCACAACGAAGGGCGCGCCGCTCAGGAAGGCGGCCTGGCCGGTAACGCCGTCGATCGTGTGGTAGACCTTCGCCGTCACGTCGAGCGGCAGCGACAGTGGGTCGACATTGCCGTCGCCGAGTTGGTCTTCGTCGAACCGCCAGTGCGCGATCAGGCCGCGCTTGACGACCTTCTGTTTCGGTTCGGGCTTTGCCTGTTGCTGTGGCAGCGCTAATCGGCCGAGCACGGCGATGTGCTCGCGCACGGCGAACTTCGTCCCCCGGTTTGCTGCGCGGTCGATCGGCGCGACGGTGAACGGCGCGCCGGCCTCGGCCGCGACCTGCAGGTGCATCGGCTGCGACGACGGGCCGATGTTGAGCGTGCGCGTGAAGATCGTCTGGCCATCAACATTCAACACGCCCGGCGTTTCAAGCACAGGCCTGTCACCGACCGTGTATGACAACACGACCTTGTCGCCATGCACGTAAAGACCTTTCCAGTGCGCCCAGCCGCGTGGCATCGGGCCGTACGGCTTGTCGTCGTTGCCGCGGAAGCGCGGGTCGTCGAACGCTTTGGGTGTCGAGTCGCCCGGCTTGCCCCAACCGGGGCCGACGCCGTTGCTGAAGGTGATCGGCCCGTCGGTCGAGGGGTACGCCCAGTGCTTGCCGTCGTAGACCACGCCGTTGAGGTTCAGCCAACCGGCGGTCCAGCCGGCCGAGTAACGCAGCGTGTCGGTGTCGAAGCAAACGGTCGCGTTGTTCGGCCCGCCGAGCCGGATGGCGATGCCCTTGTAAGCGAAGTTGCCGGCCGGCTTGGGCGCCTCGATCGTCGTGGCCTTGTACGGGCCGTAGTCCATGTCCAGCCAACGCTTGCCCGTGCGCTTGGGCTGGGCGATCGCGGCGGTGACGAGGCTGAGCGCGAGGGCGGCGGTCAGAACGGCGCGGAGCGGGTTGTGCATGAGTCGTCTCGGAATCGTGTATGTGGGTTGTGAGTAGGGCGGCCGGCGGGCGTCGGCGGGTGACCTACAGGATAACGAGTTGTGGTAGGGCGACCGATGTGGGATCGTCGCGCTGAGCCGCAAGCGGTGGGGGAGTATGATGTGGGCGGTGATGTTGACTTTGCGAGACCGAAGCATGCGAACCGCACGGATCAGAGTTGTGTTGGCCATCTTGACGGTCATGGGGGCGGTTGGCGTTGACCCGGCGCGGGCGGCCGAGCCGCACATCGAGGTCGACTTCGGCAGAGAGGTGTTGCCCATCCTGTCGAACAAGTGTTTTGTCTGCCACGGGCCGGACACGAAGAAAAAAGACCTGGTGCGTCTCGACTCGTTCGAGGGTGCGACGCGCGACCTGGGCGGGTATCGCGCGATCGATCCGAAAGACCCGGGCAAGAGCGAGTTGATCGCGCGCATCCACGACAAAGACGACCCGATGCCGCCGGCCAAGGCGCACAAGCAACTGACGGCCTCGGAGCGCGACGTGCTGACGCGGTGGGTGAAGCAGGGTGGCCAGTACGCGAAGCACTGGGCGTTTGTAAAACCGACGAAGCCGACGCCGCCGAGTTTGCGGATCGATGGCCAACCGGCGACGCCGATCGACGCATTCATCCTCGTGGGTCAAAGGTCGGCTGGCGTGGAGATGGCGCCGCAGACCGATCGCGCGACGTTGGCGCGCCGTGCGGCACTCGTGTTGACCGGCCTGCCGCCGGAGCCGGCTCAGTTGCGGACGTTTTTGAACGACAAACGCGGCGACGCCTACGAGCGCTACGTCGATCAACTGCTCGCCAGTCCGCGCTACGGCGAGCATCAGGCCCGCTACTGGCTCGACGCCGTGCGCTACGGCGACACGCACGGCCTGCACTTGGACAACCGCCGCGGTATTTACCCGTACCGCGACTGGGTCGTGATGGCGCTCAACGACAATCAACCGTTGGATGAGTTCATCACCTGGCAGTTGGCCGGCGACCTGCTGCCGAACCCAACGCTGGCGCAGCGCGTTGCGACCGGTTTTGTCCGCATGAACCCGACGACGGCTGAGGGCGGTGCGATCCCGGCCGAGTTCCAGGCCAAGAACAACTTCGACCGCGTTGAGACGCTGGGCACGGTGCTGATGGGCATGACGCTCAACTGTTCGCGCTGCCACACGCACAAGTACGACCCCATCACGCAGACCGAGTACTACCGCCTGCTCGCGTTCTTCAACAGCACGGCTGAGCACTCGATGGACGGGAACAAATACCAGTACGGCCCGGTGGTCAAAGCGCCGCCGGACGTCGCCGCGTGGCGGCAATGGGAAAAACTGACCGCGCAACGTGCGAAGGACGCACAGTCGCCGGAACTCGACAAGCAGATCGCCGAGTTGGAGAAGACGTTCACCCCCACGCTCGTCGCGCAGGAACTGCCCAAGCCTCGGCCGACGCGGCTGCTTAATCGCGGTGAATACAACCTGCCGACCGGCGACGCGCTGGACCCCGGCGTGCTCGACGTGATGGGCGCGTTTCCGAAAGACGCGCCGCCCAACCGGCTCGGCTTGGCCAAGTGGCTCACGTCGCGCGACCACCCGGTCGTCGCACGCGTGCTGGTCAACCGCATCTGGCAGCGCGTGTTTGGACACGGTCTGGTCCGTACGCCCGAAGACTTCGGCGTGCAGGGCGAGCAACCCACGCACCCGCAACTGCTCGACTGGCTGGCCGTCGAACTGCACGACAGCGGCTGGGACCTCAAACACATGCTTAGGCTGATGGTGACGAGCCGGACATTTAAGCAGTCATCGACTTGGCGTAAGGACGTGGACGACCCGGAGAACCGCCTGTTCGCACGCGGCCCGAGTTTCCGACTCGATGCGGAGATTATCCGCGACTTGGCGCTCTGGTCGTCGGGCCTGCTCGACCCGCACATGGGCGGCGAGGGCGTCAAGCCGTACCAGCCCCCGGGCATGTGGCGAGCCCTGGCCCACCCCGGAAGCAACACCAAGCAGTACCAGCGCGACAAGGGCGAGCGTTTGTACCGACGCAGCCTGTACGTCTACTGGAAGCGCACCAGCCCGCACCCGATGATGACCCTCTTCGACGCACCCAACCGCGAGTCGAGCTGCGTCCGCCGTTCCCGCACCAGTACGCCGTTGCAGTCGCTGGGCTTATTGAATGAGACACAACGGATCGAGATGTCACGCAAGCTGGCAGAGCGATTGATGCGCGAAGCAAAGGGCGATGCGTCACGTCTCGACCTGCTGTTCACACTGCTCGCGTCGCGAAGGCCCAGTCATGCGGAACACGCGGCGTGTGCCGAGTTGTTAATACAGATGCGCAAGCGTTACAAGGCCGCGCCGAATGACGCTGACGCGTTGTTGAAGGTCGGAGACGCCCCGCGCGACGAGAAACTCGACGTGGTTGAGACGGCCGCGTGGACGCAGGTCGCGGTGACGGTGTTGGCCAGTGACGTGGCGTTGATGCTTTATTGAGGTGCCGTTCATGAATGGAATACACGTGAGCGTGGCTTTCATGACATTGGTCTTGATTCTTGCGTGCGTTCCCGGATGCACCGATCACCCCGCGCCCGTCCGTGCCGACCAATCCACACGAGGTAGAGCCGATCAACTAAGGGCCGATCACGCTGGCCCGCTCGACGCGGAGCCCGCGAGGCGTCTGCTGAGTCTTCCTGAGCTCTGGCCACCCCTCGCGACCGAATGCGACGATATTGCCGGGTATCCGACGCGAAGCGAGATTACAAACAACTTTGTCGAGTGGTTGCGCGCTACTGATCGTGTTTCATACGTGCATGGCGTGATCCTGAATCAGGACGATGAGATCGTGTCAATCATGTGGAACCTCTGCGCCTATGCGGATCGGCCGATGCTCGAACAGTTCCGATCTCTCACAAAGCTTGTGTCATTCGACATCGTGCTTGCCGCAGAGGTGAGGGCTGCGGCCTTTCAATGGATAACCGAACGGCCTTCAATACGCTCATTGGGTGTGTTTCACTATTCAGCGACGATGAGCGACGCCGAGTTTGAGGCGTTGCAACGTGCGCTACCGCAGGCCCATTTGTGGCGATCTGTCATCTCCGAACCGCAAGCCGCCCATGTGAATTGAGTAGAGACCTGAACATGAACGATCCTGTACGCGAACTCGACCTCAACCTCACCCGCCGCCAACTGTTCGGCCGATCGGCACTTGGTGTCGGTACGGCCGCGCTGGCGGGGCTGCTCGGGCCGGACCTGCTCGCCGTGGAAGGCGATGCGAAGCCCAAGCCGCATGGCGGGATGCACCACGCGCCCAAGGCCAAGCGTGTGATCTACCTGTTCATGAGCGGCGGGCCGAGCCACCTGGACCTGTGGGATTACAAGCCGAAGATGCGTGAGCTGTTCGGCAAGCCGTTGCCGGACCACGTGCGCGACGGGCAGCGCATCACCGGCATGACGTCGCGCCAGAAGACACTGCCGGTTTGCCCGAGTAAGTACAAGTTCACGAAGCATGAGAACAACGATCGCGGCGTTTGGGTCAGCGAGTTGTTGCCGCACACGGCCACGGTCGTCAAAGACCTGTGCGTCGTGCACAGCGTGTTCACCGAGGCAATTAACCACGACCCGGCGATCACATACATCCAGACCGGCAGCCAGATCCCCGGTCGGCCGAGCCTTGGGGCGTGGCTCAGTTACGGGCTTGGTCGGATGAACGAAGACCTGCCCGGTTACGTCGTGATGCACGCGCGGAGTCGGCACGCCGAGCAGAGCCTGTTCGAACGGCTGTGGGGCACGGGGTTCATGCCGTCGGACCACCAGGGCGTGCTGTTGCGCAGCCAGGGCGACCCCGTCTTGTATCTGAACAACCCGGCCGGCGTGTCGCGGAAAGACCGTCGAGCGCAGCTCGACGCGCTGGCGGCGCTCAACAAGGCGCATCACAAACGATTCGCCGACCCGGAGGTGTTGTCGCGCATCAAGCAGCACGAGTTGGCCTATCGCATGCAGGCGTCGGTCCCCGAATTGATGGATCTATCCAAGGAAGACGACGAGACGTTCAAGCTGTACGGTGAGGACGCACGCACGCCCGGCACGTTCGCGGCGTGCTGTCTCAACGCGCGACGCCTGGCTGAACGCGGCGTGCGCAACATCCAGATCTTCCACCGCGGATGGGACGCGCACGGCAATCTGGTCGGCGAACACGGGTCGCAGTGCAAGGACGTCGATCAAGCCTGCGCCGGGTTGATCAAGGACCTCAAGCGCAAGGGCCTACTCGACGACACGCTGGTCATCTGGGGCGGCGAGTTCGGGCGCACCGCATACTGCCAGGGCAAGCTTTCGACGAAGAACTACGGCCGGGACCATCACCCGCGCTGTTTCAGCGTGTGGATGGCCGGCGGCGGGGTGAAGACGGGCATCACGTACGGCCGAACCGATGACTTCGGCTACAACATCACCGACGCCGACGGCAACGTGCTCAAGCCGCAGCCGAGCAAGGACAAGCGGACGCCCGGCACGATGCACATCCACGACCTGAACGCGACAATCCTGCACCTGCTGGGCATCGACCACACGCGGCTGACCTATCGGTACCAGGGGCGCGACTTCCGGTTGACAGATGTGCACGGGCACGTGATTCGCGACATTGTGATGTGATCCAAACCCGTCTTGCGGCCGATAATGGCGGCTCATTTCACGTTGGCGGTAAACCCGGGGCGGGTTGTGGTCGATTGATTCCTTCACCGACCCTCGGCTTCCACCATGGCCGACCTCGGGGCAGGAGTCCTTGGCTCTTGCGGATTTATAGGAGTTTGGACGGTCAGGTTCGGCCCCCCAGCGTCGCCGGGCGGTATTGCCCACGCGTCGCGGTGCCTTCGGCACGGGTGGTTCGTCCGTCGTCCACCCGTTAGGCGCAGGAGACCTGGGATGCTCGAGGCACGTTATTTCTCGCCGTTTCTCGAATCGACGGCGCACGTCTTTCAAACCATGTTGCAACTTGTGGTGAGGCCAGGCGTCCCAAGGCTGAGGCATAACTCAGACGCGGGCGATGACGCCAGCGCGATCATCGGGCTGTCCGGCGACGTAACCGGCGCGGTGACGCTGCGGTTTCCAATGGAGACGGCGAGCCGACTGGTAAGCCAGTTTATTGGTGAAGATGTCGCACCCGATCACCCCGATTTTCCGGATGCGCTAGGGGAACTAGCCAACATGGTGGCGGGTAGCGCGAAGGCGCAACTGACGGGCAAGACGGTCAGCATCAGTTGCCCGTCCATCGTGATGGGCGCTGCACACCATGTGTATCAACGCCGGGACATCCCCACCGTCGAGATCCCATTCTCGACAGACGTCGGAAGCTTTATTGTCGATGTGTGCATGCTTGATACGGCCGGTCAGGCCGCCAGTCAACCCCTCCCCGCCGCCGGTTGAGCCGGGCACCTGACGAAAGGATGAACCGATGAAGATCCTGCTGGTAGACGACTCGCGCACCATGCGCAACGTGCAGAAGAAGATTCTGGTTGGCCTGGGCTACAACGATTTGATTGAGGCCTGCGACGGTCAGGATGCGCTAGACCAGGTGTGTGACACAACGCCCGACCTGATCCTGCTCGACTGGAACATGCCCAATGTTGACGGCATCACGTTCCTGCGCCAGTTCCGGCTTCAGAACAAGACGACGCCGGTCATTATGGTGACGACCGAGGCCGAGAAGGCTCGCGTGGTCGAGGCGATCAAAGCCGGAGTCAACAACTACGTGGTCAAACCGTTCACGCCGGATGCGCTGCGTCAGCGCATCGAGGAAACCCTCGCCAAGCAGGCTTCGGCGGCTTGAGGGGCAGGATCGCACCCCGCGTGACCGAAACGTGCTCCGGGAGTGTCACGGATGTCCGATGTTGAAGACACAGTCGAAGTGCAGGACCTGCTTGTCAACTGCAAAGACGCTGTCGCAAAGGCATTGAGACAACGCGGCACGAGTGTCGATGCCGACGGCGATGCCGTGACGGGGGCGCACGACTGGTTGCAGTATCAGGTCCGCGACGGTTTGCGCGCGGAGGTCCGCCACCCCGGCGGATCGACGACCAACTACCTCACACACCCGTACGCCATGAGCAAGGGGGGCATCGGTTTCATCAACGGATGCTTCCTGTTTCCCGGTTCGCGCTGCGGGATCGAGATCCAACTGCCCGACGGTGATCGTGAGTGGGTCGAGGGCCGTGTCACGCGCTGCGATTACATCTCTGGAAAACTGCACGACGTTCAGGTCAAGTTCGACGCCCTGATGAAACGCGGGTTGTATGACAGCGAGACGGATGTAGACGATTCGGAAGAAGAGACCTTTGTTGCCGCTCAGCGCACGGTCTTGCTGTTCGTGACATCGGAAAGCGAATACAAGTCCATCAAGGAACTGCTGGACCGACTGAGCGTGGAGACGGCCGAGGCGTCCAGCCCCGATGAGGCGGCAGACCTGTGGGCGGAGAACAAGTACGACGGCGCGTTCGTGTCCGCCTGGGACGGGGCGGACGGCGACGGCCCGCGCGTGGCCAGATCGCTCGGCCGGACGGTGGGCAACGGCGCGGTCATCGGCTTGGCCTGCGGCGGCGGTCAGGAGCACAAAGCGCTGGTCGAGGCCGGCTGTGTCGAGGTCATCGACGCGCTGGATGATTACGAGGCGATCCTGCGCGTGTTTGACGAACACCTTTGCAAAGCGGCCGACAACCAGCAGGTCGGCAAGCCACTGCTGAGTGCTCGGTGGAACGATACGTCACTTCAGCCGATGATCCTTCACTACCTCGGCCAACTGCCCTCGCAACTCAATACCGTTCGCCGGCTCATGTTGGCGGGCGAGACGCAGGAGTCACTCAGCCACCTGCGCGACATCCAGGGGTCGTGCGCGGCGTTTGGCTTTGACAAGATCGCCAAGGTGGTCGTTTCGCTCCGCGAAGCGATTGGCGAGAATCAGGGGGGCGAGACCATCCAGCAATTCATGACGCAATTGTCCGCCCAGGTCGGTCGTGCGCTGCTGGTCTGCCAGGACGAGTCGGCCGTCGAGGCGGCCTGACGAAGCGGCGTGTTCTGCAAATCCTTCCACGGCTGGGTCACATGCTTCGCGTGCGTTATCATGACGTCGATGTGCACCGGTCGATGTCGATGCGCAGAACAAAATGGGGCCGGCCGAATGATCGACAATGCAACAACGTCCGTATTCCCGTCGCGAAGACAGTTCGTTGCGGGCGCGGCCTCCGCCGCGATACTCGCGACAGTCAGCCGAGCGGTCGGTCAGCAGGACGATGGTGGCGACGCGTTCAAGCTCAACTACATCCTCTCGTCGGCCATGTACGGCAAGATGCCGTTGAGCACGATCTTGCCCCAAGTACACAAGACCGGCGCGACACACATCGACATCTGGCGGCTGCCGCACGGCGACCAGCGTGAACAGATCGACAAGATGGGCACAGACGCGTTCGCCGCGCTGCTCAAGAAGCACGATGTCAATCTCGGCATCTCGACCTGCTACCCACTGGGGCCGTTCCGATTGGCCAAGGAGATGGCGTTCGTCAAACGGCTCGGCGGGCGGTTCGTGCTTTGCGGCACGACCGGGCCGAGCGAGCCGAAGGGCGCGCAGGCCAAGGCGGCCGTCAAGGCGTTCCTGGAGAAGATGAAACCGCACGTCTCGAAGGCGGAGGAGTTGGGCGTCACGATCGCGGTCGAGAACCACGACCGGCAGTTGCTCTATCACCCCGATTCGCTGCGCTACTTCGCCGAGTTCAACACCAGCAAGCGGCTGGGCGTCGCGTTCGCCCCGCACCACCTGCACAAGTTCGTGCCCGACATCCCGAAGGTGATCGAAGCGCTGGGCAAAGACAACCTGCCGTTCATATACGGGCAAGAGCACAGCGAGGGCATCCGCAAGAAGGCGCCCAAACACATCGAGATGCAACAGATGCCCGGCTTCGGCTCGCTCGACTATCGGCCGATCCTCGCGTCGCTCAAGAAGGTCGATTTCGACGGCTTCTTCGAGATCTTCATGCACCCCGTCCCGCGGGGCATCCCGATCCTGCCGACGGCTGTCGAGATCACCGCCGCGATCAACAAGTCGCGTGCCTATCTTGAACGTTGTTTGAAGGAGATCGGATGAGGGCCCGTCGCGTCAGGTCGCGCGCGGCGAGGCCGTTCGTGTGTGTGGTGGTCGTCCTGGCGCTGTTCACCATGACGTCGGCAGCGCGGGCGCAGCCGATCGTCGTTGGCGATGCGCGTTTCGCTGACCAAGCCAAGCCCGACGCCGTCACTGGTCAACTCCTGCTGAATGAGTTGGCCTGCGCTCGTTGTCACGACGGGCTCCCGGTATCAGCGCCGGGCATCAAGCCCGCGCCCGACCTGCGCGGCATCACACAGCGCGTCAGAATCGATTGGCTCCGTGCGTTCATCGCCAACCCGCACCACGTCAAGCCGGGCACGACGATGCCGGACGTGGTTGGCGACTCGGAACAAGCTGTCGCCGCCGACGGGGTCGACGCGATCGTCCACTATTTGGCCACGCACAAACCGGCGAAGTCAATCGTTCCCCTACCGCGGCGCAGCAAGGCCGCGCGCGGAAATCTCCTCTACCACCGGTACGGATGCGCGGCCTGTCACCGTCAGAACGCGGGCGAACTCGAACGCGGTCGGCCGATCTTGTCGAGCGGCAATTCGAGTCTCGACGCCTCCGTCCCGCTGCCCGACCTCGGGGCCAAGTATTCACACCGTTCGTTGACCGACTTCCTGCTCGACCCGCTGCGTTACCGACCTGCGGGCCGGATGCCGAACCTGAATCTGAACGTGCAGGACGCGTCCGACATCGCCGCGTACCTCGTGCGCAAGTCGGGCAACCTGGACAACACCGCCAGCTCGGACATCAAGCCGATCAAGCCGGACCCGGGCAAGGCGACGCGCGGGCGGGCGTTCTTCGTTTCAGTCGGCTGCGCGAACTGCCACACATTGGATGGAGCATCGCCGAATTCCCGCGGATCCAAGTTCTCGGCTGTTACGATTCGCACTCACGGCGGTTGCGGCGGACCGATCGACTACAAGCTGACCAAACGCCAAGCCAGGTCAATTGCCGCGGCGATCGATCAGCACACAAGCGCGGCCAAACTCAAACCCGGCGAACAACTAGACCTGTCCCTTCGGACGTTTAACTGCTACGTATGCCATGCGCGCGGCGAGCGCGGGGGAATTCCGGACACACTACGACACCTGTTCACCGGCGACCCGGACTTGGCGGACGAAGGCCGATTCCCGCCCGCGTTGACCGGTGTCGGTCGCAAACTCACGCCGACGTGGATCGCCAAAGTCCTGAACGGGCAAGGCCACCTGCGCCCGTACCTGCACACGCGGATGCCGACGTTCGGCCCAAAGAACACGCAACACTTGCCCGACCTGTTCGTTCAGGTCGATGAGGGCATGCGCCACAAACCGGACGAGTTCTTCGCCGAAGGCGACGTCGAGGCGGGGCGAAAGTTGATGGGCACGCAGGGCGGTTTGAGTTGTATCCAGTGTCACGGGTGGAACGACCGCAAGTCGCTGGGCATCCCCGCGATCAATCTCGGCTCGACTGCGCAGCGCATGCAGCCAGCCTGGTTCAAGGACAACCTGCTGCACCCCGCGCGGCTCCGGCCGCGCACGCTCATGCCCGCCTATTGGCCTAACGGCAAGGGCGTTAACAAGAACTTCTTCAACGGCGACCCGCACAGGCAGATCGCGTCGCTGTGGCAGTACCTGGCCAAGGGCAAGACGCCGCCGCCCGGTTACCCCGACTTCGAGAAGGGCGAGTTCGAGCTGACGCCGACCGGTCGGCCGATCGTCATGCGCACGTTCGCCAAGCAGGTCGGCACGCACGCGATCCTGGTCGGCTTCCCGCAGGGCGTTCACCTGGCGTTCGACGGGCTGAACTGTCGGCCGACGCTCGTGTGGCGGGGCCGTTTTATCGACGCGTACAGCACGTGGTTCGACCGCTTCGTCGCGCCGGTCGAGCCGTTGGAAGAGCAACGCGTGACGTTGCCCTCATCGATGCCGCTCGCACGTGGCGACGTGAAACGCGATTGGCCAACAAAAGACGGCAAGTCGCTGGGCTACCGATTCCGAGGTTATCGACTCGACAAGAACGGCGTGCCGACGTTTCTCTATGACTACGACGGCGTGCGCATTGAAGACCGTTTCGAGCCGGTCGAACAAGCCGACGACACGCCGCCAACGCTCCGTCGGACGCTCACACTGACCGGCCGACTGCGTGGTCTGGGCTTTCAGCCTGGCAAGGCCAAGGATGTAACAATGAGCATCCTGAAACCGCGCACGCCCAGCAACGACCTGCCGATCACGTTTGACGCAGATGCTGAACGAGCGGTTGTCGAGTTGGAGTATCGATGGTGAAGATGCTCGCACACATCCTGGCACGGGTCGGCTGTGTGCTCGCCGTGTGCGCGTGTGCCAACACCGGCCGCGCCGATGAAAGCGACTACTACCGCATCGTCGAGTTGTACACCTCGAACACGCTCAGCCATTCGCGTGACAAGTCGTGGAAGCCGGGCGATCAATTGGCCATGGAAGTGGGGGGGCTGGCCGTGCTGCCCGACGGCCGCGTCGTCGTGGCGGTGCGCAAGGGTGAAGTCTGGATCATTGACGGCGCGGACAGCGACGACCGCGAAGACCTGCGCGCAACGCGTTTCGCCGCCGGCCTGCACGAGCCGCTCGGCCTGTTGGCCGACGGAAACGACCTGCTTGTCGCGCAACGCACGGAGCTGACGCGATTGCGCGACACGGACCACGACGGCGTGGCCGACGCGTACCTGACCGAGGCGTCCGGGTGGAACGTGTCGGGCAACTACCACGAGTACATCTTCGGCCCGAAGCGCGATGGGCGGGGCAACCTTTGGCTGACCACAAACATCGGCATCGGCAAAGACGCGGACAACACCAAACCGTGGCGCGGCTGGGGCCTGATGCTCACGCCGCGGGGCAAGTTGAAACCGATGTGCGCCGGCATGCGTTCGCCGGCCGGCCTCGGCGCCAACGCGGCGGGCGATGTGTTCTTCACCGACCAGCAGGGCAACTGGGTGCCGACCAACACGCTGCACCACCTGCGGGCCGGCGCGTTTTACGGCCACCCCGACGGCCTCGCCCCCGCGTCGCGCGACGACTCGCCTGTCAAGGTCGGCGCGACCGTGAAGCCGTACGCGTCGTACCCCGAGGCCGTCCGCGCGATCCCCGCACTCGTTCCGCCGGCCGTCTGGTTCCCCTACATGAAGATGGGCCGAAGCGCCACTGACGTCGTGCTCGACGACACCGGCGGCAGGTTCGGCCCGTTCGCCGGCCAACTGTTCGTCGGCGACTTCACCCACGCGCAGGTCAACCGCGTCTTCCTCGAAAAGGTCGGCGGGCAATACCAGGGGGCATGCTTCCCGTTCCGAAGCGGCTTCCGCGCCGCCGTCGTTCGCATGGCGTTTAACAAGCAAGGCCAAATGTTCGTCGGCATGACCAACCGCGGTTGGAACAGCTTCGGCGACGCGTCGTACGGCTTGCACCGGCTCGAGTGGACGGGCAAGACGCCGTTCGAGGTGCACGAGATGCGCGCGACATCCGACGGTTTCCTGCTCACCTTCACACAACAGGTCGACCCGAAGACCGCCGGCGACGTCAAGTCGTACCGGATGAGCAGCTACACCTATCCGTATAGCGGCGCATACGGTGGCAAAGAGATTCAGACGAAGTCGTTGAAAGTCAGCAGTGCGACCGTTGGCGACGACGGCCGAAGTGTCCGCCTTGTCGTTTCACCGCTGCGTGCGATGTTCGTGCACGAACTGCACCTGCCGGGCGTGAGCAGCCGCGACGGCAAGCCGCTGCTGCACGACGCGGCGTACTACACGTTGAACCGATTGCCCAAGCGCTGAGCCTGAACGTGGATTGGGGCCTCTGAATAACCTCTCCCTCTGGGAGAGGTCGGCGGCTTTGCCGCCGGGTGAGGGTTCGCCGCGGCCGTGCCCCAGCTTGAAGTGGGGAGTTCACGGCGCAAAGCCCTCTCCCAGCGGGAGAGGGGGCTACTCCGAGCACCCGATGGCGTCGTTCACCGATCCCGCCGATTCGCCTCCGCCGCGCGGAACGCGTTGTGTCCCGTCGATCCGCCTTCGAGCAGCGCGTGTTCTTGCTTGGGCAACTGCATGCGGTGCCACTTCAGGGCCTTTCGCAACTCGTCGGACAGCGGATTGCTCTTGGCCAACAGATTGTGCCACTCGTGCGGGTCGTTGGCGTGGTCGTACATCTCTTCCGACCCGTCGTTGTAATGGATGTAGCGAAACCGCTCGCTACGGATCGAGTGGTTGCCGGGTCCAAAGCTCGTCAAGGCCGGGTATTGCCAGGTCGCGTCGTTTGGGTTCTTCATCAACGGCACGAGGCTTTGGCCTTCCTGCGACGGGTCTGCCTTGAGATTGGCCAAATCAAGCAACGTCGGAAACACGTCGATCAACTCGGCCGGCTTGCGCGTGACCTGCCCGCCCTTGTGCGATGGGTCGACGACGATCAGCGGGACACGCGTGCCGTCCTCCCACAGCGAACGTTTGGCCCACCGCTGCTTCTCGCCCAGGTGGAAACCGTGGTCAGCCAACAGCATGACAATCGTGTTGTCGCGATACGGGCTGGACCGCAACGCCTTGAGCACGCGCCCGACCTGATGATCCACAAACGACGTCGACGCGAGGTAAGACTGCACGGCGTGCGGCCACTGGCCGCTTTCCGACACCCACTTGTGCGTCGGCGCGACGTGCTTGAGTGTGGTCAGGTCGCGAGCGTACTGCGGCAGGTCGGCGACGTCCTTGTGCAGTGTCTTGGGCAGTTGGATCCTGTCGCGCGGGTGCAGGTCGAACCACGGCTTGGGGGCGTACATCGGCACGTGTGGACGCCAGAAGCCGACGGCGAGGAAGAACGGCTTGTCATGTTGTTGCTTGAGTCGGCCGATCGCCCAGTCGGCGACCTTGTGGTCGGGCATCTGCTCGTCGCGTTCGGGGAACGCGCCCCAGTCCCACAGCGGGTGGCCGTGCGGTTGGCTGATCTTATTCTTAGGCCTCGGCCCGAACCCGCCCATCCCGCCGCCGTATTCGCCGACCCGACCAAACAGTTGGTTACCACGGTTGTGGAAAATCTTGCCCACGCCCATGACGTGGTAACCCGCGCTCGCAAATCGCTCGGGCAACGTTGGGACGCCCTTGAGCGCTGGCGCCTGGTTGTAGCCGGGCGACAGGAAGTAGATCCCCGTCGTGTGCGGGTACCGACCCGTCAGGAAACTGGCCCGCGACGGGTTGCACACCGGCGACTGGCAGTGCGCGTTGGTGAACAACGTGCCCCGCTTGGCCAGCGCGTCGATGTTCGGCGTCTTCGCCTGCGGGTGCCCGCCCATGCAGCCGACCCAGTCGTTCAGGTCGTCGATGGAGATGAGCAAGACGTTCTTCCGCGCAGCGTTCCGTTGTTCTGCCAAGAGATTTGGGTCGGCGAATGCGAGAATGGCGGCAAGGGCCAGCGCGATAGAATACGTGGCTCGTGTCATCGATGAATCACTCGTCTATGGGTGCGGTGCAAACGGCGGATTGCCATTGTAACGTTGTCCGTTGCCGGGTCGATCAACCATCGAGAGTCGTCTGACAGAAGATCGGGTAGCATTGAGCACTCGCCATGAGACACAAACCCATCAGTGAGTGATTGACTATGAGACCGATCGTCTGGGCATTTGTCATCGTCGGCAGTGTTTGTGTGTCGATCGCCCAGGCCGAGATCACTCCCAAAGTCGAGAAAGGTGTCGCGTGGTACGACGTCTCGCAGTGGGGGATCGAAGGCCGGGGTTGGCCGATCGCCGACATGGACCGATTCTACGACCGCCTCCCGCGCAAGGCCGAGACGACGGTGCGCGGCGCGGTGTGGAATCTCAGCCGACATAGCGCCGGCCTGAGCACGCGGTTTCACACGGACGCCACGACGATCCGCGTGCGATACCGCCTGACGTCTTCCCGTGTGAGTATGCCGCACATGCCGGCCACGGGCGTCAGCGGCGTGGACCTGTACGCGCAGGACGAGAAGGACACTTGGCGGTGGGTCGCCGTGTCACGTCCAGGCGGTCAGGACGTCAATGCGACATTGGCCAACGGTTTGAAGCCGGGCGCTCGCGACTACATGCTCTACCTGCCGCTGTACAACGGCGTCCAGAAACTGGAGATCGGCGTGCCGGCCGGCGCGCGGTTTCAACCCGTCGCGCCGCGTAGGCAGAAGCCGATCGTGTTCTACGGCACGTCGATTACGCACGGCGCATGCGCCTCGCGACCGGGAATGCCGCACCCCGCGATCCTGTCACGGCGGCTCGGTCGGCCGGTGATCAACTTGGGCTTTTCCGGCAACGGCAAGATGGATAAGGAAGTCGGCGACCTGCTCGTCGAGATCGACGCGGCCGTGTACGTCATTGATTGCCTGCCGAACATGAATGGCGCCCTGGTCAGCCAACGCGCCGAGCCGCTCGTCAAGCAGCTTCGCGCCGCTCACCCGAATACGCCCATCGTGCTGGTCGAAGACCGCGAAAACACCAACGCCTGGCTGCTGCCAGCCCGCAAGCAACACCACGTCGCCAACCGCGCTGCGTTGCGGTCAGCCTACGAGTCGTTGACAAAGGCCGGCGTGAAGCGGCTGTACTACATCGGCTATGAGAACTTGCTTGGCCAGGACAACGACGGCGCGACCGACGGCTCGCACCCTTCCGACCTCGGCTTCGCCAGACAGGCCGACGCATTCGAGCCGGTGCTGCGCAAAGCACTGTCGCAAGACGTTGTCAAAACGCCCTGAGCGTCACGCTGAAGTGCACGCCGTTGTCCTGCAAACCGTCGTCGACATCGGCGGCGCTGATAAGACGTTGCCCCCAGTACAGCCTTCCCTGGATCCGGTCGAACAAGTCGAATTGCAGCCCCAGGCCGACGCTCGCGAGCACGTCGTCGTCCGAGCCGCTTCGGCGATCGACATTGTCCGCCCAACCGGCGTCGAGGAACCCGATCAGGGTCAGATGTTCTTGTCCATTCGTGTCGACGATGACAGGCCACTGCAGTTCAAGCGTTCCGATCACGCCGTTGTCTCGAACCAACTGATTCTCCGCGTGTCCTCGGACGGTCGCGCTGCCGCCAACGGCAATCTGCTCAAGCGGTAACAAGCCGTCTTCGGCGAACTGGCCGCTGATCCGTGCGACCCAACGCAACGGCGTCTCGTCGATTTGTCTCACGTACTGTGCTTGGCCAAAGAAGGACAAGAACTGTCCATCGGGTATGCCGCTCACGTTGTTTGTCGCGCCGAGCGCATCAAGGCCCAGCGACAGCACGCCGCGAATGGCAAGAGCTTCCGTCTCACCTTTGTGGAAGTACTCGACGCCAGTGCGCAGCGGGTGCTGGCCGACTCGATAATGCCGTCGCCTAAAACACGTACCTCGTTCGCGCTGAATTCGATCGGCCCGGCGTTTCCCGAGCCGAGCGTGCTTGTGCTGATCGACGCCCGGTCGAGCACGCTTAGATCACCCGTCAAGACTATGGACAACCCGTCCAAATCCTGATGGATCGGTCTGGCCATAACACGAGATGCTTGGCGCAATGTCAGAGCCGTCGCGCTGATCGTGATCCGCCCCGCCCGCCCGCGCCATTCATACCGGAAGACGCATTGATGCCGGAGTCGCATCCGAAGAACCGGTTGTCGAGAGTGATCGACGCCGCGTCGATCTCGATCTGCCCCGGATCGCCGACACTGAACGACGACGCGATGATCCGGGAATTCGCGTCACTTCCTTTTCTTCTTCACCGGCTCCGTCCACGCCTTGCCCGTGCAGTCTCGGTACCAAGCCAGCCACGCTTCCTGCATCCGTTTCGCGCGCTCAGGCTCGGTTGTGGACAGGTCTTTCGTCTCCGTGCGGTCGCGCGCCAGGTTGTACAATTCCCACGCTTTCGTCCGGCTCCGAACCAGCTTCCAGTTTCCGTCGCGCACGGCCTTGCCGCTTCCGAACTCGAAGAACAGCGGCTTGCCGCGCTCCAATGACTTGCCCGCGAAGCTCGGCAGCAGCGACACGCCGTCGATCGCCGGGATGTCCTCCTGCTCCGACCTGCCTGGATACTGCGCACTCGGCCCCGCCATCGCCATCCATGTCGGCAGCAGGTCGATCAGGTGGCATGGTTCGCGGTAGAAACTCCCACGCATCGACTCGGCGATCCCCTTCGGCCAGTGCGCAATCATCGGCGTGTTGATCCCGCCCTCATGACTCGTCGCCTTCCATAATCGCAGGGGCGTGTCCGACACGTTCGCCCAGTTCCGACCGATCGCCTCGAACGTCCCAACCGATCCCCACGGCTCTTTCGGCGCGCCCTTCGCATTCGGACGCTCCGCGCTCGCCCCGTTGTCCACTAGGAACAGGATAAGCGTATTGTCCAACTCGCCGGTCTTCTTGAGCTGCGCGACCAGCCGGCCGACGTTCTGATCAACGCAGTCCACCATCGCCGCGTGGATCGCCATCCGCATCGACTCGTCGTGACGTTGCTGTTCTGACATACTTTCCCACAAGTTTGCCTCGTAGGTACGTTCGCTGAGCGGCGCGGTCTTCGGATCGAACAGCCCCATCTCGACCTGCCGCTTGTACCGGGCGGCGCGGATCGCGTCGTAGCCCACGTCGTACACGCCCTTGTACTTCTCGATGTCCTTCGGATGCGCGTGCAGCGGCCAGTGCGGGGCGTTGTAAGCCACGTACAGAAAGAACGGCCTGGCCCTCTGCGCCTTGTCCGCCTCACGCTCTTTCAGCCACGTCAGCGCCCAGTCCGTGAACGCGTCCGTCGCATAGAACGACTTGTCGGGGATGAATGGCTTGACGATCTTCTCGTCGAACGCCCAACTGTAAGTCGCCCGCCAACCCGGCTGTGGCTCACCTTCGCGCGCCCTGTCGCCGGGGTTCCAGAAGTTGATCGCCCCGCCGATGAACCCGTGGAAGTGATCGAACCCGCGGTCGTGCGCATTGAACGACGCGTGATGCTTGCCCGACCACCACGTCAGGTACCCCGCCGGGCCGAGCACCTCGCTGACCATCGCGGTGCGCTCGAACCCTCGGCCGCTGCGGTGATGGTAAATGCCGCTCAGCAGGCTGATGCGCGTCGTCCAGCACTTTGACGTGTTGTACATCTGCGTATACCGCACGCCGTTGGTCGCCAGCGCATCCAGGTGCGGTGTCTGGATCTCCGACCCGTAACAGCCCAGGTCCGAGTAGCCCATGTCGTCCACGAGTACCACAAGGATGTTGGGTCGAGCTGCGGCCAGCAGCGGCGATGAGATCAGCAACACAAACGCCATCATCGCGAACGATTGACAAGGCGTAATCGGCCTGCTCGTTTCGAGGTGGGTCAGTATCATCCGATCATTGTAGAATGCGCGGCAACATTGGCTTGGGCCCAACCATCGAGGAAGGTGACGGGCCTGGGTACAATTGCGTGAGATGGGTTGGCCAACGTGGCTTGCCCGCAACTTAGGCTTGATCTGTAATGCCTAGAAGTGGCTCCCCTCGCGGCACTTTCTCTTTTGTTTGTGATGCTGGCTTTGGCAGCAGTGCCCAGTGCTAGCGTTGCTCTTGTTGTGACAAGGTCAGCAACTCTCGGGCTCCGTAACGGGAGTGCCGTGGCGCTGGGAATAGTGCTTGGAGACCTCGTTTTCGTCGCGCTGGCGATCTTCCGGCCTAAGTGTGTTGGCGGAGACAATGGGAGCGTTCTTCGCTTTGGTGAGGTACGCTGGGGGAGCCTATCTCATCTGCATGGGTGTGGTCTTGCTGCGGTCGAGGCGTGAAGCGACGAACCCTTCGTCGGATCTTCAGAAGTCCACGCTGCTCGCGAGCTTCGTATCGGGATTCGTTCTCACCCTTGGAGACGTCAAGGCGATCCTGTTTTACGCGAGCCTGTTTCCAACCTTTGTAGACATTGCAGGACTCTCCGCTGTAGATGTCGTGGCACTTGTCGTCATAACGATCACGGCGGTGGGTGGAGTGAAGCTTGCCTATGCCTTTGCGGCGCAGCGAATCGTGGAACGCCTGCGGATGCGCCAAAACCCAAAGAGGTATTCCATTCGGACTGTGGCAGGTGGACTTCTGCTAGGGACGGGAACATACTTGATCGCCGAGGCATAGCCTGCGCCAGAGGTTGACGTGTCGGGGTACAATTAAGCTTGTTGGGCCCGCCAACGTGGCCGGCCCGCAACACAGGCTTGATTTGTTAGGTACGGAACGAGGCGCTACGCCGTATTGCCATGAAGCTCGATGACCTCAGCCAAGCGATCCGTGCTGCGGCCAATATCATCGAATCATCGGGCGCCGTCCTGATTGGAGCGGGGGCCGGTATGGGCGTTGATTCGGGGCTCCCGGACTTTCGCGGGAATGAAGGTTTTTGGAACGCTTATCCTGCGTTCCGCGAACAGGGCCTTAGCTTCGTCGATCTCGCCAACCCGGCTTGGTTTATCAGAGATCCAGCTCAAGCGTGGGGGTTCTATGGCCATCGTCTCGGCCTGTATCGGCACACCGAGCCACACTCCGGCTTCGCGGCCCTGGCACATGTTGCTGGCTCCAAACCCGGTGGCTCGTTCGTGTTCACCAGTAACGTTGATGGTCACTTCCAGCGAGCTGGCTTCCCCGAGGAGTTTGTACTTGAATGCCATGGGTCAATCCACCATCTTCAGTGTGCGCATGGATGCACGGATCGCATCTGGTCGGCGCGATACACGGAAGTCGAGGTGGAGGAGTCACGGTGTCGTGCGGTCGGGCAACTGCCGTCGTGCCCCGATTGTGGTGGTATCGCGCGTCCCAACATCCTGATGTTCGGCGATTGGGGCTGGGTGGATCATCGTACAGCGCGCCAGGAAGAGCGCTTTGACGCATGGCTGCGTGGTACTAGAGAACGCCACGAGATTGCTAAGATCGAGTTTGGGGCCGGCACCAATGTCCCCACCGTGCGCAACGCCATGGAGCGTCTCCCCGGAACACTGATCCGCGTAAACCCTCGCGAGTGCTCGGTGCCCGCAGGGGCGATAGTTCTGCAAACTGGCGCCCGCGAGGCAATCACTCGCATTGTCGAGTGCCTGTCTCTAGACTGAAGGTTTGACAGCGCCCAACCAGGGCCTGCAGTTGACTGGTGACCGTCCGAGGTAGAATAGTGTTGTCGGCTTTGTGGCCGCGTGTTTCGCCGACCGACTACTAAACCTTGGCTCGTTGTGCCTTCCAAATCGAAACGTTAAGCGATGTCGATGAATGACCGTTGTCCTCTTCTCATCGTACCGGTGATGCTTGGCGGCACGGGGGAGAGGTTTTACAGAGTGTTGGCGACGTGTGCAGGCATGAATCCACCTTGTGATGCTGGCTTCTGCCCTGTTGCCCTTTCAGCCCAGAGCAATTGCCCGTTTCACCCTGAGCAGTCCCGGGTGACCCCCACCCCGTCCGAGAGGTTGGAGGTTGCAAACACGCTGTGTCTGTGGGGATCAAAGTCGTAGAACGGCGAATCCGTGACGGACTTGACGCGGCTAAAGGTCTGCCCGGAGGTTCGGCCGGGCCCATGAAGTCGTCGTGGCCGATGACGCCGGTGAGCTGGTGGGCAAGCGACGTTGGCTGAAAACTCGCATCATGTACAAGGATGACTAGGGCCATGTAATCGACCTGCACGCGATGAGGACGCCGCTGAGCACCATTCTTGCTCGGGCCGGTGTCGCGCCCCAGTTAGCCCAGCGCAATATGCGACACGCCGACGTCGACAAAGACCAATTGCTCAGCGGCGATCGTAAGTCCTTGCCTATGGCGAACCCAAGCGACAACCCGCGAATTGATGCTACAATCTGCGGCAACCATGCGGGCGTAACTCAATTGGTAGAGTGTCAGCCTTCCAAGCTGAATGTTGAGGGTTCGAGTCCCTTCGCCCGCTTTCGTAAACGCTTGAAAAAAATAGACTTGAATCTTTACACTACAAATCTTCCGGGTCGACAAATCGACCTTTGTAGTGCAGAATCGAACGGAAATGTAGTGCAGCGGAGGGTTGTAGCCGGTGCTTCCCCACTGTGTCGCCACTCCAGGTCGGCGATGGCGAATTCCTGTGGCAGCGTCGGTGTTACTACCACATCTCTCGCCCTTCCTCTTTGGCCCCACGAGATTCGACAAACCACAGTGTCGACCAACATTGGCGTTGCAGCACCGATCGAGCGACAAAGTGGAGAACGACCGCAAGGCGATCCGTTCAATTCACCTATCACCAATTCGCCTCAAGACAGAATCGCGTGATTCCAGCGACGATCGGGCGCTGGCCGAAGCGGGCATCGCGGACAATACCGCAACCATCTTCACGTCCGATACCGGGTTGTTCTGCTGATCGCACGGTTAGGGGTACCACCTTACGCGGAACCGAGACGAACTGAAGAACGAGGCGACGAATCCCGTCGCCGGCGATGCCCTGAAGAAGATGCGCGAAGTGTATGACGCGGCCGTCGCCAAGTGGAATCGCGACACGGTGCCATACCATAACCATCAGCATTACGGCGATTACTTTGGTCGCTCGACGCTATCGAAGCCCGCCAAGCGTCGAAACCGCGATCAGGAAGAATCCAACGACTAAACTCTCGCTGCACGTGAATCGGAATCCAACTAATGACTAGAACCTTATTCACTTCAATCGTCTTTATCGCGTGTCTGGTGTTCATGTCCGCGCCCGCTCTGCATGCCAATGATGCAATGCCGGCGTTCAGTTGGGATCGCGTGCCCGTGTATGCCCACGTTGGCAAGGCTTCGGACGATTTCACTGACGGCGAACTGGACTTCCTCGCCAAGCGTTTCAATTTCATCACGATCGAAAAGGGCCAGGCCGCACTCAAGCATGGCAACACGGAGGACGGGTTCGTCGTGGCGATCCGGGAGATCAAGAAGCGCAACCCCGACGCGAAGGTGTTGTTCTACTGGAACGCGTCGCTGGACACCTCGACCGCCCGTTGGGGGTACAAGGCGACGAAGACACTCCCGGCCGGTGCCTATCTCAAAGACGAAGACGGCAAGCCCGTCCTGAGGCGCAGAACGGTTTCCAACTACGACCAGCGGCGGGCCGATGTCCGTGACTGGTGGTCGGACGTGGCGGCGACGGCCGTGCGCGAGTACGGGGCGGACGGTATCTTCTCCGACGCGATGGGCGACCCGCCGGTGGCCAACAAGAAGACGCTCACCGAGAAGACCGTCCTCGACCTGCGCGCCGCCCGGCACGCCATGCTGCAAGAGACCCGACGTAAGATCGGGCCCGACAAGCTGATTCTTTATAACGGGCTGATGCGGGAGAACCGTGACAACTTATTGCGTGTCGCTGACGGATCGATGATCGAGCACTTTGGCCACTTCAACCACGGGTCGAGCAAGGAAGCGATCGCCGAGGCGATTGAAACGATTCAGGCGGTCGGCCGCGACGGTAAGATTGTGCTGATCAAGGCCTGGCCAGGCTTCTCGTTTCGGGAGTCCGAAATGATGAGAAAGCCGCAGAAAGAACTGGCACGTCTGGCGAAACAGCGCATCACGTTCCCGCTCGCCTGTTACCTGGTGGCGGCGCAGAAGTACAGCTACCTCTGCTACACGTGGGGCTACCGGGAGAAGCACGGTACATTTGACTGGTACGCGGAGTTCGACAAGCCGCTGGGCCCGCCCAAGGGTGATGCGAAACGCGATGGCTGGACCTACACGCGCGACTTCGCCCACGCGTCGGTCTTCGTTGACCTTGAAGCCCGCACCGCGCGGATCGACTGGAAACCCAAGCCATGACCACACGCTTTTGCGCCTCATTGTTGTTGGCGATCGCGCTGCTGTCACCGCACGCGGGGGCGGCTGAACCTGCTCGTCCCAACATCGTGGTCGTCCTCGCCGACGACATGGGCTGGGGGGACTCGGCGACCTACGGGCACCCGTTAATCAAGACGCCCAACCTCGACAAGCTCGCGGCTCAGGGCGTGAAGTTCACGCAATGCTATTCGGCTGCCGGCGTCTGTTCGCCGTCGCGCTCCGCGATCCTCACGGGTCGCACGCCGTATCGCAACGGCGTCTGGCGACACCTGTCGGGGAATCACGAAGCCCACCTGCGCGCCAGTGAGATCACGTATCCGACGCTACTGAAGAAGATCGGGTACGAGACGTGTCACGTCGGCAAGTGGCACCTCAACTCGCGGCCGCAATTCAACACTGCCAAGTTTCCGCAACCCGGTGACCACGGATACGACTACTGGTTCGCGACGCACAACAACGCAAGCCCCAGCCACAAGAACCCTGACAACTTCGTCCGCAACGGTGAGCCGGTCGGCCAACTGAACGGCTACTCCGCTCCGATAGTCGCGGCCGAGGCGGCGCGGTGGCTCAGCAAGATGCGTGACAAGTCCAAGCCGTTTGCGCTGTCCGTCTGGTTCCACGAGCCGCACTCGCCAATCGCGACCGATCCGCGCTTCGCAGGCCTCTACGACGGCCACGTGAACAGCAAGTACATGGGCAACATCACGCAGCTCGACCATGCATTGGGCATGGTGATGAAGGCGCTGGACGCCGAGGGCGTAACCAACAACACGCTGGTCATCTTCACTTCGGACAACGGCCCGGTCGCCCGTTTCGGCGGGACCACCGGCGGGCTTCGCGGCGGAAAGCGTAGTGATCACGAGGGCGGTATCCGCGTGCCCGGCGTGGCACGTTGGCCCGGCCGAATCAAACCTGGTACGACCAGCGACGTCCCCGTGATCGGGACGGACATCTTCACCACCGTGCTCGACATCACCGGCATCCCGCTTCCAACAGATCGCACCATCGACGGCGTGAGCATGGTCCCCGCCTTCGCGGGCAAGGCGGTCCAGCGGAAGGTCCCGTTGTTCTGGCGCACACACGTTTCGCAGCCCAATGACCGTGTGGCGATGCGCGTTGACAACTGGAAGATCGTCGGCAACGAGACACTGACAAAGTTCCAGCTCTATGAGATCCAGAAAGACTGGAAAGAACAGAACGACCTCGCCGCGAAGTTGCCGGAGAAGGCTGAACAGATGAAGAAACGACTAATGGAGGTCTGGAAGGCCATCGAGTCCGAAGGCCCCGACCACTGGTGGAAGACTGATCGACAGAAGCCCGTCCGTGGCGGAACGCTGAATTACTGAGTCATGCAAATGCGAAACTACTTACCTGCGATGTCCGTGTGTGCGGTATGGAGCGTCGTTCTCGCGACTGCCGCGATTGCTGACACGACGAAGCCCAACGTCATCCTCATCATGACCGACGACCAAGGTTGGGGGGAAGTCGGTTTCCATGGGAACAAGACCATCAAGACTCCCAACCTCGATCGCTTTGCCGCCGAGGGGACGGAGCTGACCCACTTCTACGTCTCGCCCATGTGCACGCCCACGCGATCATCCCTGATGACCGGGCGCTATCACTTCCGTACGGGGGCGCATGACACCTACATCGGGCGTTCCAACATGAACCCGCAGGAAACGACCATGGCGGAGGTCTTCGCCAGCGCGGGTTATCGCACGGGCATCTTCGGCAAGTGGCATCTCGGTGAGAACTACCCGATGCGGGCCATTGACCAGGGATTCCAGAAAGCCGTCGTGCATGGCGGCGGAGGCATCGGTCAGTTCGCCGACTATCCGAAGAACAGCTACTGGGACCCCGCGCTTCTCTATAACGACACCTTCAAGAAGGCGAAAGGGTATTGCACTGACGTCTTCATTGACGAGTCCATCCGTTTTATTGAGAACAGTCGAAGTAAGCCGTTCTTCTGCTACATCCCGCTCAACATCCCGCATTCGCCGTTCGATGTGGGCAAGGCGTTTCGCGAAGGCTATGACAAGCAGAACCTCAAGGACCCCGACGGGCGGAATTGGGTGGCGCCGATCTATGGCATGATCACGCAGTTCGACGGCGCATTCCAACGCTTGCTCGACGCGGTGGACAAGATGGGGCTCAAGGACAATACCATCATCATCTTCATGACCGACAACGGCCCGAATTCCGTTTACTACACGGCCGGTCTGCGCGCAAAGAAGGGCAGTGTCTATGAGAACGGCATCCGTTCTCCGTTCGTCATCCAATGGCCAAAGGGAATGAAGGGCGGGCGGAAGTTAAGTGACCCGGCCATGCACATCGACCTGCTGCCGACGCTTGCCGAAGCGTGTGGCATCCAATTGCCCGCCAACCTGAAAGTGGATGGGACAAGCATCCTCCCCTTGCTGACTGGTGCAGTGAAGGAACTTCCCGCACGCTACCTCTTCATGCAGCACAATCGCGGAAACCTTCCGACCAAGTACAAGAATGGCATGGTGCGCAACGGCCCGTGGAAAGCGGTGGGCAACAGGGGAAATCGTGAAGGTTTTGAACTCTACAACATCGAGCAGGACCCCGGTGAGAAGCAAGACCTGGCGGCTCAGCATCCGGACAAGGTGAAGGCCTTCGTCCGAGAATACGAAGCGTGGTTTGACGACGTCACCGCAGAACTACGGCGCGAAAAGGGTATGCCTCATCCGATCGAGCTCAACCCGATTCAAAAGCACGACTTCCGCTTTACCTGGCAGGACTGGTGGGGAGAGAACACAGGTTGGCGGCCCACAGATTACGGACGCTGGCGGGTGAACAACCCCGGGCTGATCGATCGCTTCGATATCACGATTCTGCCGCACCGCCAACATCACGGGAAGGCGGCCACCCTGAAATTCATCTGGCAGGGAAAGACGGCAGAGAAGACTTTTGACCAACTTCCGGCACATGTGGTGCTGGAAAATGTCGAACTGGCGAAGGGTACGGGTTTCATGGAGGCTCAGCTCCAAATCAACGGTAAGGTGTGGGGGGTGCAGGAAGTTCGGATCAAAGCACATGCTGCGGCGACTGCCTACTCGATTGAAGAACCGGTCACCAAATCACCAGGAAAAGCAGTCAAGCACAAAGCAGGCAAACTCAAATTGGCGCCGACCAGATCGATGAAGATTCCGGCCGTACGCGGACAATTCATTCGTATCGAATTGCCGGGACAGAATCGCACGCTGTCTCTTGCCGAGGTCGAGGTTTTTGAAAGCGGAAGGAACCTGGCACTAAAGAAAAAGGCGACGCAGTCAACGATTGCATTTGGTGGCACACCCGCACGTGCGGTGGATGGCGATGCGGACGGCGACTATCACAGTGGATCCGTCACGCACACGGAGTTGAATAGAGCCGATCCCTGGTGGGAAGTGGACCTCGGTCTGATGGCGAACATTGAACAGATCGTCATCTACAACCGGACGGACGGTGGTTGGCGCCGTTTGGACAGCTTCACGCTCAAGATTCTCGACGCGAAACGAAAGGTGGTTTTCTCCAAAGACAAGATTCCGGAAGCCGCAATCATTTCGTTTTTGCAGCCAGGCGTAAAACCCTCCCGAATCGTCAAGGCTGCGAATGAGCGCAAGGAAAGTAATGGCGCTTCAGACAGTGGAACGGCCACACAAGGCGCTCATCTCTTCCTGCTTGCCGGGCAGTCAAACATGCATCGGCTGGATCCTGACATCTCATTTACGCCGGCGGTGACCAGGGCATTTGGGGCAGAGTCCGTGATTGTCGTTAAGGATGCGCATAGCGGCCAGCCCATTAGCCGTTGGGTCAAGGGCTGGGTGTCGGTCAAGGGAGTGCCCGCAAACCCAAGTGGCGATCTCTATAAGAGGTTGATCGCCAAGGCGACGGACGCCATCGCCGGCCGCGAGATTGAGACGGTGACGTTGCTCTGGATGCAGGGCGAACACGATGCGTCAAGAAATCAGACAGGTGTCTACACGGCCAGTCTGGACAAACTGCTGAATCAGTTGAAGCGAGATTTGAAGCGGGACGACATTCACTTCGTTCTCGGGCGACTCAGTGATTACAGTTTGGATTCGGGCAAACACCCGGAATGGCAAGCAATGCGCGAACTGCAGGTCGCCTACGCGGATGCCGACCGACTCCGTGCATGGGTCGACACGGATGACCTCAACAATGTGACTGATTCCAGGACGGGTCAGACACGGAATGATGTCCACTACACCACAGACGGCTACCACATCTTTGGTCAACGCCTTGCGGATAAGGCCATCGGCCTGATCAGGTCACGGTCTTTGCCGGGTAAGAAGGGAACCTTCAAGGGTTTTGACAGTTATCAATTCAGGATCGGTCGTGTCGGCGTCGAAGTCATCTGCCCGAAGAAAGCCGCACCGGGCAAGCCCTGGCTGTGGCGCGGCATGTTCTGGAAAGCAATCGCGCGCGTGCACGAGGCCGACCTCACATTGGTCGAGCAGGGCTACCACGTGGTTCTCGTCAGTGGCGACATATCTGGCCACCCGCGCGGTAACGCCAATATCGACGCCGCCTACAACCTGCTGACGACAGAGTATGGATTCTCGAAGAAGTGCTCGATGGCATCCATGAGCCGTGTGACCTTGCAGCTTTTCCGTTGGGCGTCCGCCAATCCTGAAAAGGTCGAGAGCATCTACGTCGACAACGGTGTCTGCAACGTCAAGAGTTGGCCGGCCGGCAAATTGGTCAGAGGCAGCGGTTCCATCGCCTCCGGCGCCCCCCAGTCTTGGGAGCACATGAAGAAGGCGTACGGTTTTGCGACCGACGAACAAGCACTCGCGGCAAAGATCAGCCCGATCGACTGGTTGGAGCCGCTGGCCAAAGCCGGCGTCCCGATTCTGATGGTGTGCGGAAACAAGGACAAAGCAGTTCCCTATGAAGAAAACGACGCAATCATGGAGCAGCGCTACAAGGCGCTGGGCGGTCCCATCAAGGTAATCTTCGAGAACAAGGGTCACTCACACGGCATGAAAGACCCGACGCCCGTGCTTCACTTCATCAAGAAGCACACGCGTACTTCAAAGAAGCAGTCATCAACTCCTTCATCGGGGCAGGAATGGGTCATCGATAGCCAGAGAGAATGGCAGATGGCTGCCGCAAATCACTCCAATCTTGAGTTCCAAGGCGGGTTCGCCTCGCCAACGGCAAAACGAGCAACGTTTCAAAGCACGGTGATGACGTATGACAAGAGACGCTCTGCGAAGTCGATCACGATCGCTCAATCGCCCGTCTGGCATAACTGGATGCCAATTCCGAACATTGGGCCGTCCAATTTGGGCGACGCGCCTGTCATGCTGAGAATCGGCCCAGGCAATTATTGGATGTTTGGGCGTTATGGTTCGAGACGGAAGAAGGACTTCAAGCCTGAAGCTGCTCAGTTGAACGGCTACGACGTCCCTTTGCAGACCACTCCTTTTCCCAATCAATACGATGCGCCCGGTGGTTTGAAAGAAGGACTCGGCGGATATCACGCATGGCAGAGCAAAGACACGATCAATTGGGTGCACCATGGGCCGGTCACCGAAGCCTTCTCATGCTGGGTGACCACCGCTGAATACGTCGATGGAAAAGTCTACATCTATTACGACTATCCAAACGATCAGGATCCACATCTCTACATCGACGACGATCTCACGGATGGCGCCCCGGGCAAGAACATGGGCATCGCATTCAAGGACCCATCACACGGTTCGGATTGCGCCGTTATCCGGGATCTCAAAGGCAACTTCCATGTCATCTATGAAGACTGGAGCCCGATCGACGCGAGCAAGCATTCCTGGGATTCGCCCCTCGCCGGGCATGCGGTAAGCCGGGATGGTATTGCGAATTTCAGGATTCTGCCTCCGGCGGTTGATGATCGAACGAAGCCGACCGGCAGATTTGCCGAGTATCCCCACCCCCATTGGCACGCGACAGAGCCAAAGAAGTACCCTGGAAAACCCGCTCCGGTTGATATCCCTCAACACGCGATCAAAGCCGGAGATATACGGGCGTTTGCCAAGTATGAAATCCATGACCCGGTGCAAAACGCCTACGGTGACTGGGCCGCAATCAGTATCGGTGGGCAACACTATCTCTTTTCGGATTACCATCCGGCAAAGGGTGACATTCGTGTCGGTTGGTTCACCTCTTCCAGCATTGACAAACCGTTTACGTTCTGTGGCGAGATTGGCCGGGGCCATCCCGATCCGGATGTGATGTTCGCCGAGGGCAAGTTTTATCTGGCAACGCAACAGCGGACGGATTTCGTCAGCCCCGGCCCATGGGTTGAGGATGTCGAAGTGCGAGTCGGCGTGGACACTGACAACGATCGGAAAGTAGACAAGTGGACGGCATGGACAACAGTCAAGGAGAGATACGACTACGTCAAGGGGTATTCCAAGCAGGTCGCCAAAACCCCGGCGAAGCTGGAGTTGTCCAAACTGCCGGAAGGATACGGCTTCCAGTTCGAAGTGAAACTCACAGATACAACCGAAAACCCGTCCCAACCGATCCTGGACAAAGTGACTTTGTCGTTTAAGGAATAGGGGCTGATCGATAGGGGTGTTCAGGACTACGAATGTAGAGTAGCTACACCCCTGTCCGCGTCCGCCAAATGAGTCCAAGTTGTAGCGAGTTGTGATAGATGAATAACGCGATGATAAAGATGAGGACGCTGGTCTTTGCATTTGGCTTGATGCTCCTGGCAGGAGCCGTTCGTGCGGATCGTCCGTTGGCATTACCGGCCGTTAGGGGGCAGATTGTCCGTATTGAGCTTCCAGGGAGGAATCGCGTTCTGTCGCTGGCCGAAGTCGAGGTGTATGCCAAGGGGAAGAATGTTGCGCTGAGCAAGAAAGCCACTCAGTCCAGCGTTTTGGGCAATGGAGGAAGCGGTGCTGTTGCCGGGCGCGCAGTCGATGGCGGGCGATCCGGCGAGTATCGCGACAAGTCGACGACTCACACGGAGCGTGAATCAGACCCGTGGTGGGAGGTCAATCTTGGCAAGAACGTCGAGATCGAAAAGATCATCGTCTACAACCGTGACGGCAAGGCCGCCGCTCGGCTGGACGGCTTCACACTCAAGATCCTGGACGGCAGAAGACAGTTGGTCTTTTCCAAGGAGAACGTGCCCCAGTCGAAGAAGATCGTTTTCATGCAAAAGGATCTCGGACCGATCTGGTTCATCGGGGATTCGATTACTCAGAGCAATGCCGACGGGGACGACAAAGGCTCTCCGCGTAAGGCGCTTTACGACCTGTTGAAGAAGGAAGGCTATGCGTTTTCCTTTACAGGCCACCACGCGCCCAATGTTGATGGGCTTGCCGATACTGAATCCGCACCGGCTGCCAACCTCTATCACTACCACTCGGGTATATCGGGAATCAGGATTGCTGGGATGACTGATCGTCTGAAGGCCATCTGGGACCAGGGGCGTCTTGCAACGGTGAAGCCCCGAACCATCTGCATCATGCTGGGTACAAACGACATCGGCCGTGGTGAGATCGACGGGACGCCGGGGCGACTCAAGGCAATGCTCGATCAGATCTACGCGCTGAAGGGCGTTGGTAAGCCGAGGGTCTTTGTCGCATCGATCCCGCCCAACCGACGCAAGGAAGCGCAAAGAACCGATGTCATCATCTTTAATGAAGCTATTCAGCAGCTTGTGACGGAGTACAGGGCAGCGGGCAGGAACATCTACTTTGTCGATCAGTTCAAAGCGCTTGATGCCAACTACGAAGTCAACATGCGGCCCGACAACCTACACCCCAACGGTGCGGGCAATGCGGTGATGGGCAAGCAATGGTTTGATTCGATTGAGCTGGCATTGGCGACCGAAGGCACCGAGCAGCCCGAAATGCTCTTCCCTGGCGCAAGAGCAGAGTTCAAGGGATACGACAAGTATCAGTTCAGATTGAAGAACAAGGAGTCTGGCAGAGACATCACGGTGCAGGTCGTGGCGCCTGAGAAAGCCGCCCCGGGCAAGCCCTGGCTTTGGCGCAACATCTTCTGGACGTCCATCGGCCGATTTAACGACACGGACCTCAAACTCGTTGCGGAGGGCTACCACGTCGTCGTGGTATATGGCAACGTGACCGGGCACCCAAGTGGCAACTCGAACGTGAAGACGGCTTATGACTACCTGACCACCGAGCACGGGTTCTCGAAGACCTTCTCGGCGGCGGCGATGAGTCGGGGCGGCTTCATGGTCTTCACCTATGCCTCGGCCTATCCCGAACAGATCGAAAGCATCTTTATGGACAACGCGTGTGCTGATGCGCTTAGTTGGCCTGCGGGTAAGCCTTACGCGGGGCATTTAGGCTATACCGGCCCCGGATCGAAGGCTTCATTCGAGATGTATCTGAAACCCTACGGCTTCGAGTCCTTCGAAGAGGCCGTCAAATACTTCAAAACCAAGGGTAGCCCTATCCACATGCTCCAGCCTTTAGCGAAGGCAGGTATCCCGATCCTGAGTGTCTGCGGCAAGAATGATCATGCCGTTCCCTATGAGGAGAACGATGCCGTTCTTGCAAGGCGGTACAAAGCGCTCGGTGGCGATATCACCGTAATCGTGGAAGACAAGGGGCACAAGCACGGGACGACCGAGAACGTAGACGCCGTTCTCTCCTTCATCAGGAAGCACACGCGGCGGCCATAGAGCCTGATTGAATAGTACGGCGAGTTCAGACACCAAACACGACTACCGTGCCATGTTCTGGCTTCTACGCTATTGAATCGGTTTGTGCCGTCCGCGGAGAGGACTCAACAGATCATGAAAGCGCAGATGATCAATCGAGCGGTTCTGGTTCTCCTGTCAGCGAGGATGCCGACGCCCTTGAGGCGGGGTCGGCGACCGGTCAATTGAAGGTGCATCATGCCTGAGTTCCCAAAGTCGATCCGATTCGTCTTTGTGTTGACGTTGATGGTGTGCTCGGGCCCCGTTGCGGCGCAAGAGGCCGCGCGTCGGCCGAACGTGTTGCTGATCTATGTGGACGACATGGGTTACAACGACCTGGGCTGCTATGGCGCGAAAGACCCCGGTATCAAGACTCCCAACATCGACCGCCTTGCGGCCGAAGGCGTGCGCTTCAGCAACTACTTGTCGGCATGCAGTGTCTGTTCACCCAGTCGAGCGGCCGTGCTGACCGGGCGATATCCGCAGCGCAACGGTATGCCGGTCTGCTCGAACGGCAGAACCGAGTGGAAGGACTGGTACGAACACGTCGGCCTTCCGCCCAGTGAGATCACCATCGCCGAGGTGCTCAAACCTCTGGGTTATGCAACGGCTGCATTCGGAAAGTGGCACCTGGGAGCACCGGACAAGTATGCGCCAAGAAGACAGGGCTTTGATCAGTACGTCGGCAGTAAACACAATTTCCCTGTGGGCAAAGCCAAAGTGTGGTTGCACAACGAGGAGCCGCAAGGCGAAGTCATGTTTCGCGAGGCGCATCAAAAACTGACCGATGCGACGATCGCGTTCATGAAGCAGCAGCATGCAAACGAGAAGCCGTTCTTCATCTACTTGGCTCACTACCTGATTCACGGTCCATGGTCACCGAATAAGCAGTTCTGTACGCCAGAGGAGTGGGCTTCCGTTCAGCGACTCAAGGGCCGCATGAATCCAAAGGCGATACCGCCGATGGTGCGTGAACTCGACCATCATGTCGGACTGGTTCTTGCCGCGCTCAATGAACTGGGCATTGAGGAAGAGACGTTGGTGATCTTCGCCTCTGACAACGGCCCCTGGCTTCCGGCCGGTTCAGCGCACCCATTGGCCGGCGGGAAATACACGACCATGGAAGGTGGCCACCGCGTGCCCGCGATGATCCGCTGGCCTGGTCGGATTACCGCCGGGAAGGTCAATGATCAATTGGTCAGTGCGCTGGACGTGCTGCCGACGATTGCCGCCGCGACGGGGGCTTCGTTGCCCACCGACCGAAAGTACGACGGGTTTGACTTGATGCCCATGCTCAGCGGAAAGACCGACAAGAGTCCGCGGCAAGAGTTCGCCTATTACAACGGATTGACGCTTGAAGCCGTTCGCAGCGGACCATGGAAGTTGCACCTGCCTCGCAAGGTTGCCAATCGTGTCTATTGGGCTTGGCAACCGAACAAGATGTACCTGAACCTCGACCGCGCCTTGCTTCATAATCTTGATGACGATCTTGGTGAGAAGCGAGATCTGTCGAATACACACGGCGAGCGAGCCAGGAGACTGAGAAAGTTGGCGGCGGAAACGCGCCGCGAGTTGGGGGACTGGAATAGGGACGGGACAGACCGACCGGAACTTGCCTACCCTGGCAATCTCAACGCGGGGCCGAAGCAGAAGGCACCGCGCGTCAGGAAGAGAGGTAAGAATTAGGCGGAGCGTGTGTCAGACGTGGAATCGTCGGAGGGCGAGGAACGCCATACAACCGCAAACGCGCAGCGGCTGAAGCATCGTAGTCAAGTCACGGACGCGAGCGATAATCATCCTGAAAGGACACCATGGACACATCCCCGAAAACCTGCGTGCTGGTTGCGTCGCTCGTTGCGTTCATGGGGTCGTTTTCATTGGCCGCCCGGCCCAACGTCGTGCTCATCTTCGCCGACGACCTCGGATACGGCGATCTGGGCTGCTACGGCGCAACAAAGGTCAAGACGCCAAACATCGATCGACTTGCCAAGGAGGGGCGGCGATTCACGGATGCGCACTCTGCATCAGCAGTTTGCACGCCGTCACGGTACGGGCTGCTCACCGGCGAGTACCCGTTGCGGGCGAATGGCGGTCGGGGCTTGTGGGGGCCGGCGCCGATCACGTCTGGGCTTTTGATCGATACCACGAAGCGCACGATTGCCGATGTGTTTAAGAGCAGTGGCTACGACACGGCGGTGATTGGCAAGTGGCATCTGGGATTCAAGACCGGACGAAACAACTGGCAGGAGCCGTTGCGTCCCGGGCCGCAGGACCTCGGCTTTGATTACTACTTTGGCATGCCCGTTGTCAACAGCGCGCCGCCTTATGTCTACGTCGAGAACGATCGTGTCCTAGGCGGTGACCCCGCTGATCCGCTGGTGTACCTGGGCAGGAACGCGAAGGGCGCCACGCCGATCACGCCCATTCCGCCGGAGGCGGCGAACCGCAGTCGCAATGCGTTCGGCGGCGCGAAGGAAGCGCACAAGCTCTTCAATGACTATCAGGTCGGCACGACGTTCGCCAAGAAGTCGGTGGAGTGGATCAAGGCACGCAAGGACAAACCGTTCTTTCTGTACCTGGCGACAACCAATATTCATCACCCTTTCACGCCGGCCAAGCGTTTCCAGGGCACGAGCCAATGCGGGCTCTACGGAGACTTCATCCATGAGCTCGACTGGATGGTCGGGGAGATTCTCCAGTGCCTCGAAGACGAAGGTCTGAGTGACAACACGCTGGTGATCTTCACCAGTGACAACGGCGGCATGTTCAATTACGGCGGGCAGGCCGCTTTCAAGGCGGGCCACCGGATCAACGGCGACCTGATCGGGTTCAAGTTTGGCGTGTGGGAAGGCGGCCACCGTGTGCCGTTCATTGCCAAGTGGCCGGGCAAAGTCAAAGCCGGCAGCACTTCAGATCAGTTGATCAGCGGCGTGGATCTCTTTGCCACGATTGCCGCGATCACGGGACAGACGGTCGAAAAGAGCCATGCCGTTGACAGCGTTAACATGCTGCCCGCCCTTGTCGGCCAGCCCGAGACACCAATCCGCGACCACCTGGTCCTCGCGCCAAACAAAGGTACGCACCTGTCCGTGCGCAAGGGCAAGTGGATGTTCATCCCCAAGCAGGGCAGCGGCGGGTTCGGCGGCAGGACGCCCAGCAGTCATACCTTCGCCGGCCCGCCGGCCGCGACGTTCGTCGGTTCGGTGAACAGCGACATCGAGAACGGCAAGATCAAAAAGAATGCCCCACCCGCGCAGCTCTACGATCTGGAGAGTGACGTCAATCAGACAAGGAACGTATACCGTGAGCATCCCGATGTCGTTAAAGAAATGACCGCGTTGCTTGCGCGCTACAAGCGGCAGCCCGTTGCCGGGAGTGGACCGACTAATCGAAGAAACCTAAACCCGGGCAATCCCGCTCCAAGAACGCCCGCGACCCGGAGTAAGCGTAGCGCGTCGTTTGATTTTGAATTAGGCAAGCTAGCGCCGTGGAAGGTCGTTGAAGGCAAGTTCAGCCACGTCATCGGCAGCCGAGAAAGCTTCTTCCACAACAAGGGGCAATACAACAAGCAGGGCAAGTATTACCTGACCACGCTCGAAGCCGGCCCTAACGCAGCCAAAGGCCAGGACAAGCAGGCCGGCGTGATCGTCTCCCCGTTGTTCGTCGCCAAGCCCGGCCGAATGACCTTCCGCGTCGGCGGTGGGGGCGGCCGAGATACCTACGTCGCTTTGTGTCAGGCAGACGGCAAGGAACTGCACAAAGCGCGCGGGATGAACTCGCAGGTGATGCAATTGGCCGGCTGGGACCTGACGCCTTATGCCGGCAAGAAGCTGTTCCTTAAGGTCGTCGATCAATCGACAACCGGCTGGGGACATATCACGCTCGACGATTTCCAGTTTGATGCCGAAGTGCTGGACGAGTTGCCCGTCGCCAAGCCGCGCACTGAAACGAAGCCACGCGAGTCGCGCAACGCGCCGACCGGCCACAAGCCGACACGCCGCCCGAGTTTCGTCGTGATTGTCACAGACGACCAGGGCTACGGAGACCTTGGTTGCTTCGGCGGCAAGCATGTCAGCACCCCGCGCATCGACAAGATGGCGCGGGAAGGCGCCCGGCTGACCAGCTTTTATGTGGCCGCCCCGGTTTGCACACCTTCGCGCGCCGCGTTGATGACCGGGTGCTACCCCAAACGGGTTGGCATGGCGAGGGGTTCCAACTTCGGCGTCCTGCTTGCCGGTGACCGCAAGGGGCTGAACCCAAAGGAAATCACGATTGCCGAGGTGCTGAAGTCGGCCGGCTACAGAACCGGCATGTTCGGCAAGTGGCACCTCGGTGATCAACCCGAGTTTTTGCCCACGAAGCAAGGCTTCGACGAGTTCTTCGGCATTCCATACAGCCACGACATTCACCCGTTTCATCCGAGGCAGAGTCACTACAAGTTCCCGCCGCTGCCCCTGCTCGAGAATGACTCGGTTATCGAGATGGAACCGGATGCCGACTTCCTAACGAAACGCATCACCGAACGCGCCATTCAGTTTGTTGAGCGGAACAGGGATGTGCCGTTCTTTGTATACATCCCGCATCCCATCCCGCACAAGCCACTCCATGTCTCGCCCGGGTTCATGAAGGGTGTGGCATCGGAGATTACTGACAAGCTGAAGAAGGAAGGCGGCTCAATTGATTACAAAACACGAGACCGGCTCTTCCGTCAGGCCATCAATGAGATCGACTGGTCCGTCGGACAGATTCTGGACACGCTGAAAGAACATGGCATCGATGAACACACACTCGTCATCTTCTTCTCCGACAACGGGCCAGCCATCGGAAGCGCCGGACCACTCAAAGGGCGGAAAGGCAGCACGTTTGAAGGCGGCATGCGCGAGCCCACCGTCGTGCGCTGGCCGGGCAAGATCCCGGCGGGCAGGCCCAACGATGAAATCATGACCGCCATGGATCTGCTGCCAACCTTTGCGAAGCTGGCCGGCGCGGCGATCCCGACTGACCGGGTCATCGATGGCAAGGACATCTGGCCGACCCTTGTCGGCGACGCGCCGACACCGCACGAAGCGTTCTTCTACCACCGCGGCGACCAGTTGACCGCGGTAAGGTCCGGGAAGTGGAAACTCCATACGAATCGAGGTAAGCCCGCGCAGCTCTACGACCTTCAGAGCGACATTGGCGAGAAGAAGAACGTCATTCACGCGAATCCACAAGTCGTACAGCGACTCAACGGATACCTGAAGGCGTTTGCAAAAGACATCGCCGACAACAGCAGGCCGGCCGCGTTCGTCGAGAATCCGAAGCCGCTGTCGAAGCGTTCGGCGAAGTCGCCGGCCGCAACGCCATCAGCACCAGCGCCTTCTCAGTCAACATCGTCTCGTGCCGCTGCGACGAAGCCAAACTTCATTGTCATCTTCGCCGACGATCTGGGTTTCGGCGACCTCAGTTGCTACCGACCCAGCGCCACCCAAACGCCGAACCTCGACGCGCTGGCGGCGCAGGGGTTCCGCAGCACCGACTTCTTCGTGCCCGCCAACGTGTGCAGCCCGTCGCGTGCCGCGCTGCTGACCGGTCGATACCCGATGCGATGCGGCATGCCCGTCGCGCGGAATGAGGGGTTCGGCAAGTACAACCGTTATGGTTTCGCGCCCGACGAAATCACCATCCCCGAACTGCTCAAGTCGGCAGGCTACCGGTCGCTGATGGTCGGCAAGTGGCATATGGGCATGGAGGTCGAAGGCTCGCACCCGATCGACGCCGGCTTCGACGAACACCTGGGCATCCCGAGCAACTACTCAAGAGCACGCGGCCCGAATCACAACACGCTATACCGCGGCAAACAGGTCGAGCAACGCAACGTGCCTTGCGAAGCATTGACCAAGCGATACACCGACGAGGTCGTCGCGTTCATCGAGCGACGAAAGGACGAGCCGTTCTTTATCTACGTCTCGCACCACATCGTGCACACGCCACTGCTGCCCCGCAAGGAGTTTGTCGGAAGCTCAGGCACGGGCCGGTACGGCGACTTCATCAAAGAACTCGACCACAGCACCGGCCGAATCATGCAAGCGCTGCGCGACGCCGGCCTCGACGACAACACGCTCGTCGTGTTCACGTCCGACAACGGCCCGACGGCGACCGGCTCCACCGCCGGCCTCAACGGCGGAAAGTATTGCACAATGGAAGGCGGCCACCGCGTGCCCGGCCTCTTCCGTTGGCCGGGCCGCATCCCGGCCGGCCGGGTGTCCGACGTCACGCTGACCAGCATGGACCTGTTGCCCCTGTTCTGCCACCTCGCCGGCGTCACCCCACCGACCGACCGCAAGATCGACGGCCGGAACATCTTCCCCATCCTGCAAGGCAAGTCGTCCACATCGCCGCACCAACATCTTTATTATTACAACGGTACGAACCTGCAGGCGGTGCGGGAAGGCGACTGGAAACTGCACCTGCCGCGGACGACCAAGGATCAGCCGTTCTGGTCCAAGAAGCCGAGCAAGAAGAAGGGCTTCGTCACACTCGATCAACCCGTCTTGTTCAACCTCAAGCGCGACCTGGGCGAGAAACGCAACGTCGCCAAACAACACCCCGAAGTGGTAGCGCGTTTGCTGAAGCAGGCCGAGGCGATCCGCGCGGAGTTGGGGGACGTACGCGTGCTAGGGGCCGACCAGCGCGCGATCAGCTTGAAAGACCCGCAGGAAAGGTAGTCAGTCCATTGACCCACCATCACGACATCAAAACGCAGGCATTTCAGGAGCGGGCGGATTCGACACGACATCGGAGCCAAACTGTGGCGCGACTTGTTATTGCAATTTGTCTACTTTCGTGGCTCGCACCTCATGCAGACGCCAGCCGGCCGAACATCGTGGTCATCATGGCCGACGACCTGGGCTACGCCGACGTCGGCTTTCAGGGGTGCCAGGACATTGCGACCCCCAACATCGACCGACTTGCGGCAACCGGGGCGCGCTTCACACAGGGCTATGTGACGGGCTGCATGTGTGGTCCGTCACGGGCTGGCTTCATCACCGGTCGCATCCAGTCCTCGTTCGGCTATTACATCAATGCCTCCAACCCGCTGGATCCCAAGCAGGGGCTTCCCGCGGGTATGAGAACGGTCGCTCACTTCATTCGGGATCAGGGATACGCAACCGGCATCGTCGGCAAGTGGCACATGGGGACGGCCCCACATCAACACCCGGACGCGATGGGGTACTCAGACTGGTTTGGGTTTCTCGGCGGGGGGCTGATGTACTACCCGCTCGACCATCCGTCGTATAACGGGAGGTACTTGAAGAAGACCAGACCGTGGGGCGCGCGTGACATGCACCACACGTTGCCGATGCTGCACAACGGTAAACAGGTGGAATGGAAGCAATACCTGACGCGCGAGTTGACCGATGGCGGGATTCGGTTCATCGAAAAGAACGACGATCGTCCCTTCTTTCTGTTTGTGTCCTACAACGCCCCGCATGAATACCTTGAGGCGCCTGCGGAAACGATCGCAAAATATCCGTCCGAGTCCGTGACCGATGTCCCCGGTGTGCCTGCGAAGAGCCGTTCGATCTATGCCGCGATGGTCGACGAGATGGACCGGGGCATCGGTCGACTGTTGAAAACACTCGACAAGCAGGGCCTCGCCGAGAACACGGTCGTTTGGTTCTTGAGCGACCACGGTGGCCTGAAACGCACCAGCGACAACCGGCCCCTGCGGGGAGCGAAAGGCAATGCGTACGAAGGGGGGCTACGTGTTCCCTTCGTGGTTCGTTGGCCGAAACACATCAAGCCGGGAACGGTGTTGAGCCACCCTGTGACATCGCTGGATATCGGCGCGACGTCTGTGGCGCTCGCCGGGGGCCATGTGAAACAGGCGGGCCTGCATGGGAGTGACATCACCGGCTATATGACGGGCCAATCGGCCGAACCGCCGCACGATGTGCTCTACTGGCACACCGGCCGCGGCCCCAATGACGTGACCGGAGTCATGCGCGAGGGCGATTATAAAATGATCGCGAAACGCGGCCGAATCGAACTCTTCAATATCAAAGACGATCCAACGGAGTCCACAGACCTCGCGAGCATTCAATCGCGACGCGCCATGCGAATGCTGGCCCAATGGAAAAAGTGGAATGAATCCAACCGGCCGCCATTGTGGAACGTAAGCAAGAAGGGGCGCAACACCTATCAGTACGCGGATTATGAGTGGCTCAAGGGCACGCCGCACTACAAGCAAACAAAGGATGAATAGGTCATGACCAGTCGTCATCTCTTCGTGTTGGCAACCTTCTTGGTGCCATTCCAGCAATCGGCCTTGTTCGCTGCCGAACGCCCGCCCAACTTTGTCGTCATCTTCACCGACGACCAGGGCTACGCCGACGTGGGTTGCTTCGGTTCGCCCGATATTCGTACGCCGCGGCTGGACGGCATGGCGGGGGAGGGCATGAAGTTCACCAGTTTCTACGCGCAGCCCGTGTGCGGCCCGTCTCGCGCGGCCCTGATGACCGGATGCTATCCGATGCGGGTCGCCGAACGGGGGAACACAAAGCAGGTTCACCCGATCCTTCACAGCAAAGAGTTCACCATCGCGGAGATCCTGAAGACGCGCGGCTACGCCACGGGTTGCTTCGGCAAATGGGACCTGGCCAAACACGCGCAACAGGGCTTCTTCATCGACCTGTTCCCGACTCGGCAGGGATTTGACTACTTCTATGGCACGCCGACGAGCAACGACCGGGTCGTCAACCTGTACCGCAACGAAGAACTGATCGAACCGAAGACCAACATGGCGACGCTGACCAAGCGCTACACGGATGAAGCGATCGGCTTCATGCGGAAGCACAAGGATCGCCCGTTTTTCGTTTACATCCCTCACACGATGCCGCACACCCGGCTGGACGCGTCGGCCCAATTCAAGGGCAAAAGCAAGCGGGGGCTCTATGGCGACGTGATCGAGGAGATCGACTTCAACGTCGGACGCGTCATCGACGCCATTAACGAATTGAAACTGACCGACAACACGTACGTCATCTTCACCAGCGACAACGGCCCCTGGCTGATCAAGAACAAGGACCACGCGGACGGACACCTGCCCCGCGACCACGGCGGGTCGGCCGGGCCGTTGCGCAGCGGCAAGGTCTCGACGTTTGAAGGCGGCGTACGCGTGCCGACGATTGTCTGGGGGCCCGGCCGTGTTCCAGCCGGCATGGTATGCACATCAATCGCCAGCACGCTCGACGTTTTGCCGACGTTCGCCGCGCTGGCCGGCGCGGACGTGCCGACCGACCGTGTCATCGACGGCGAAGACATTCGGCACTTGATCCACGGCGAGTTTGACAAGGCCAGTGCTGACAAGGCTTATTACTACTACTTGCGCGTGCATTTACAGGCGGTCCGACAGGGCAATTGGAAGCTGCACCTGCCCCGGGAGAAGGAGCCGATCGGCGCCGCGCCCTTCAGCCGAAACGGTCACATCGCCCCCGCGGATCGCGTCGGGTTTACCAAGCCGTTTCTGGTGAATCTGGAGACCGACCTCGGCGAGACAACCGACGTCAGCGGGCAGCACCCCGACGTCGTCAAACGCCTGCTCGCGCTGGCGGAAGCGATGCGTGAGGATCTGGGTGACTACGACCGAGTCGGTACAAACATGCGCTTCTTCGACCTGACCGGCCCGCGCCCGAGCAAGCCGCCCGTGCCACCGGCTCGCACGAGGCCCCAACGGCGCAAGCCGGCCGCAAAGTAGACCAAAGTGATCGGCAAATCATGTGTGTCGGGCGCCGGGGTCGTCAAGGTCGTGTCGGGCTTCAATCACGGAGTGCGCAGAGACAGCCATGAAAGCAAGACTGTTTTCTATCCTCTTTGTCATCGGCCTTTTCGTAATCCCCGCGGACGCCCAGCGAGGGAGGACGAATGAGCCGCTCGAAACCGGCTCGGCACGAAAGCTTGGCGTTGTCTACAAGACCGTGGACGAACGGAAGCTTGCGTTCGACATGTACTACCCCGACGCCGATGCGAGCAGGCCTTGCCCCGTGATTGTGTACACACACGGAGGCGGCTGGGCGGCAGGCAGCCGGTTCAATGCATCCCGTGGCCAGTTCGCCTCACTGTTCAAAGCGCTGATCAAGAGAGGCTTCTGTGTTGTTTCAGTTGACTATCGCCTGACCCGCAAGGGCGGGACGGTTCGGATGCGCGACTGTGTGATCGATTCAAAAGACGCGATCCGGTTTTTGGTGAAGAACAGCGACACCCTGGACATTGATCCGCAACGGTTGTTCGTCTTCGGCGACTCCGCCGGTGGACACATCGCGCAGATGTTGCTGTTGAGCCCGCCCGACGCGCTGACGGGCGACGCGCAACTGGCCAAGGTCGATTACAAGGTCGCGGCCGGGCTCTCGTGGTACGGGCCGTGTGATTTCGAGAAACAGGACCTGTTCAATCACGACGATCGGCCCGACTTCAGGGACCGGTTCGGACCCCGCATTCTCGGCGCAGGCGACGTCACAGCAGACGAAAAACTGCGTCTGTACCGGGAGGTGAGCCCAGTGAACTATCTGACGAAAGATAGCCCGCCGCTTCTCATGATTCAGGGCGACAAGGACACGACCATCCCCGTGAAGCATGCCCGCTATATGGCGGCGAGGGCGAAACAACTGAATGCCTCAGTGCGGATTCTGATCGTCGAGAATGCCGGACACAACTGGAGAAAGGTCGGGGCGGGTATCGAACCATCCAGAGAAGCGATTCATCAGGCGACGGTTAAGTTCTTTATTGATCACACGAAGTAGTGGCATGAGGCTCAGTTGTTAAGACCGACCAGTCCACACTCAACCTCAAGAGAGTCAAATGCGAACGCCCCTTGTCATAGCCGCTCTATTGCTTACCACGGTAGCCAGCGAGGCGCAGTCGACCGCGCCTCGCCCCAACATTCTCTTCATCTTCGCCGACGATTGGGGCTGGCAGGACCTGTCATGCCACGGGCATCCCTACATCAAGACGCCCAACATCGATCGGCTCGCGAAGGAGGGGACGGACTTCCATCGCTTCACCGTGGCCAGCGGCGTCTGCTCGCCCAGCCGAACGGCCGTGATGACCGGCCACTTCCCGGCGCGCTACTGCATCGACGGTCACTTCGCGTGGGTCAACAGCAACGCCCGGCGGAACATGCCCGACTGGCTCGACCCGAACGCGCCGCTGCTGTCGCGCATGCTCCAGCGGGCCGGCTACCGCACGGGTCACTTCGGCAAGTGGCATCTGGCCAACGACATGATCCCCGACTCGCCGCTGCCCAGCCAGTACGGGTTCGACGAGTACGGCGCGTTCAATTGTGCGGGTGACCAAATGCCCGTGCACGACGACGCCCGGCGCGCCATCGCCTTCATCGAGCGCAGCCAGGCTGAGGGCAAGCCCTGGTTCGTCAACCTCTGGGTGCACGAGCCGCACACGCCGTTCCACACGGTCAAGGCTTGGCGGGACCGTTTTCCCGATCTGCCCGAGCGTGACAACATCTACGCCTCGGTCCTCGCGCACGCCGACGCCCGCATCGGCCAAGTGCTCGACGCGCTGGACCGCCTCAAGGTCGCGGACAACACGCTGGTCATCTTCTCGTCGGATAACGGCCCGGCTCGCGGCAATCCGAACACGCCGCTCAAGGAGATGTACGACACCGCCACCGGCAAGGGCTACAACATCGCCGCAGCCAAGGGCCTGACCGGCGGCCGAAAGGGATACAAGGCGGCGCTGTTCGAGGGCGGCGTCGGTGTCCCATTCATCGCCCGCTGGCCCGGCAAGATCGCGGCCGGTGAGGTCGATAAGCGTTCCGTCTTTTCCGCCGTCGATTTGCTGCCGACATTCTGCGAACTGGCCGGCGCGAAGATGCCGGAGGCGTACGTGCCCGACGGCTTCAGCCAAGTCAAAACCTTGATGGGTGCCGGCTCGATAAACCGCAACAAACCCCTGTTCTGGAAGATGTCGGGCCAAAACCGCCCCACGAAAAACAGACCGCACCACTGGGTCGCCTGGTCCGTTTTGTTCGGCCGACACAAACTCATGACCAGCCGCGACGGCACTTATGTCGAACTCTACGACCTCGTCGCCGACCCGCTCGAACAGAACGACGTGGCCAAGTCGCAACCTGGGGTCGTCGCCGGCTTGCAAGGCGTGCTCGACACCTGGCGTAAAACACTTCCCGCCAAGCCGACGGGCGACGTGTTCTCCAAGCACCGGGGCACCAAGGTCGGCGACCCGCCGAAGCGGAAGTAGCGATGGCCGAGAGATGGATCATTTGAGCATCAGATTTTGGAGCTGACTGTTGTATAGAGGCCCCATTAGAACGATATAAAGGCCGAATTTAGCAACAGGCATCATGAAATGTAGTGAATCAAGACTATTTGGACCACCTGCAATCAGATCAATCGTATCTGGTTCTATGACAGATATTTACAACGTTTACTGGCGCGAAACTGGCGGGTGAGCTTCCAAGCTGAATGTTGAGGGTTCGAGTCCCTTCGCCCGCTTTCTAAGCATATGTCAAAGCTTCGGTTACGCGATCGGCCGACGAAGCTCAAGGTCATTTTGAACGTTCACAAAATTGTAGACCCACCGCTGCTACCGTTTTTATGTTCAATGCAACGGGGCGCCCTATTTCCAGTTCATTGGAGGTGGCCCCAGGCTCGGAGGAGGGTCCAGTGGCGCGACGTTTCATAAGATCGCGGCGGACAGGAAGGAGATGAAGATTACAACGTTCTATGCCATATATCCCGGAGGCGCAGAGTATGTATTCAAACCGTTGGTCTAAGAGTCGAATGCTCGTTCGGGGCATGCAGGGAAATCGCCTCCAAAGGGCGTGTCTCCTGCCATATATCGCGGCAACGGTCGGAATCATTGCATCTGTCTCTGATGCTTTGACGTCGGTGGCTGTGGGCTCCGTCAAGATTAGCATGCATAAAGAGGCCTATGAGCAAGGCGAAGATATCACAGTCAAGTTTTCCGGTGGCCCCGGGAACGCGGCGGACTGGATTCGCTTCTTCCCGGCATCAAAAAGTATTGGCCCCGGCAACGGAATATGGCTCTACACGAATGGAACGAAGGCCAAAGGGGGCAATGCCAGATCCGGGAGCATTACGTTTGCCAATGTCGCGATCGCTCCCGGCGAATATGACATTCGATTCCTTGAGAATAATGGGTACAAGGCATTGGGAGAACCTGTTCGGGTGACCATTACTCCTGGTCCTCCCAAGTGGGTTGTTTCTGAGTTTCGCCGCCGTCATGGTGTTGTGGGTACGGCCTACTCCGGCAAGATCGTTGCTTATGTGACGGACCGGAACGTGACATTCCGCAAGCGGGCGGGGCCCGTGTGGTTGACGGTGCTCCCCGATGGCACGATCAAGGGTGAGCCCAAGCCTTCCGATGTGGGGCGGAACACGTTCACCCTCCGAGTCACCGATTCAGCTACATCGCTGCACGCCGACGCTACGATGACCATCGAGGTGTTTGCTCAGGGGAAGGAATCGGTGCGCCACCTCAAGGTGATGAGCTTCAATCTCCTGGGGGCGCTTTCGGTAATGGATAATGGTTACCGCAAAGGGCTCAACGCGATCATCTTGTCGGACGCCGACATCATTGGTACGCAGGAGAGTTTTCATCGAACCATCAAAGTGTATGTCCCTGAGAAACTCGCGAGCGATCTGGGTTGGTATTACAACAAGGCCGCGACCAACAGCACGCAGGGCATCATTAGCAGGTACCCAATTGTCGATTCAGGTTATGACGTAGGCGAGGGACCACACGACTGGAGGGTTGGGAGGTTGGCTCACGGCTCGAAGATCCGCCTTGCAAGCAAACCATCGAAGGATGTCATCGTTGCCACGTGCCACCTCGTGTCTGAGCCCTACGGGCCTTACGCAGCATATCGATCTGGTGCGACAGCGGCATCGGTCTTGGCGGCGGAGAAGAAATCAGATCGCGACGAGGCGATCGCGAAGATCATGGGCAAGAAGATGCGGGGCTGCTCGCCAATGCCCACAGAGTCCCCGTCATTTTGACCGGAGACTTTAATGCCCCCTCGCACTTGGATTGGGCAACCGCCACCGCGCGACTACGTGGAGGAGTCGGCAGTGTTCCTTGGCCAACGAGCAAGGTGGTCATTGCAGCGGGGATGAAGGACTCATACCGAGAGGTACATCCTGATCCTGTCACGAAGCCTGGAAATACTTGGTCTCCACTGTTTTCGAAAGGGGAGCATCAGGATCGCATCGACTTCGTGTACTACAAGGGCACGTGGATTGCCCCCATCCGATCTGAACTGTTTCACACCGAGGTGGAAGTGCGGGCGGGTCGCTATGCGGAGGGTTTGCCCGCCGCCGCACGAAGGAACACTTGGCCAAGTGATCACGCCGCCGTCCTCACGACCTTCAAGATCAAGACACCCGGTGGAAGATGATGAGTATGGAAATGTATGGCATTGATAGATCGTCAGAGGAAAGTCCCACAATGAAACGACGCGAGTTTCTCGAACTCAACAGCGCCGCGATCGCCGCGGCGGGCCTTTCTTCAATCGGCATGCAAACCGCCGTCACGGCCGACGAGGCCCCGACACTCGCAGAGGCGGGCAAACCAGCGCCGCGCACACTAAAGATCGCCTGCTTGGGCGACAGTATCACCGAAGCGTCGAGTCTCAAACAAAGGGGGCTGGACAAGACATGGAGTTACCCCGCTCAGCTTCAAGGAATGCTCGATGCTTTCGTCGAGAACAAAGGCTCCCGAGTCCGATTTGAAGTGAGAAACTTTGGCGTCGGCAGCCACACGTTGATGAAGGGTACGACAAGGTCATATTGGAACAGCGGTCAGTTCAGAGCGGCAATCGCCTACGAGGCGGACCTTTATATCGTCATGCTCGGTACAAACGATACGGGCAAGCAATGGTGGGGACGTCGCGACCGGATCGAACCCGACTATGAAGCGCTCATTGGCACGCTGCGCGAAATCAAGAGCAAGCCGGTCGTATGGCCGTGCCTGATCTCTCCTTGTCTTTTGCCTCCCGCTCAGGACGACCTGAAGGTTCAAACTGTGAACACAGTCATTCAGCGGGTTGCGAAGAGGCAGAATGCACGCATCATCGACTTCTATTCTGTGTTTCATGATGAGAGTAAACTACACCTTTTCCGTCGTGATGGGTTCCATCCCAACCGATACGGTCACACGGTCATGGCTGACACCGTGGCTACCAAAGTCGTAAAGCACCTCGATGAGATCATCAATCGCTCCATTAGAGACAAGAATCAGAGAACTGGCACGGACAACCCATAGGTCGCGTGTGGCTCTTAGGAGAATACATCATGAATCACCCTCGATGGGGATTGATGTCACCCAGTCTGCTGCTGACTCTCGTCATGCTCCCGAGTCTCCCTATCGCGTCACGCGATACCGGTGCGCAGTCCACGACCGGTAAGCATGATGCGGCCCGCATCGCTCGGACCGCGTGGATGCGCGACGCGAAATGGGGGATTTCAATGCATTACATCCGGGAACAGATTGATCCACGCCGACGTCTTGCGCCAGCGCAGTGGAACGAGCGCGTGGAGAACTTCGATGTTGAAACGCTGGCCGAACAAGTCAAAGCGTCCGGAGCCGGCTACTTTCTAATCACGCTGTCGCAGTGCGGTGGGTATTTCCTGTCGCCTAACGCGACCTACGACGAGATACTCGGTCGAAACAAGCAGACGACCTGGTTCCCGAAACGTGACCTCATTCTCGATCTGGGCAAAGCGCTCAAGAAGCGCAGTATCCCGATGATCGTGTATTTGGCCGTTGAGCCCCCGATTCGTGGTGACGGCGAGGCGGTGGGCGTGCTACGACCGATCGGGCAGAAGCACTCACGGGACGGTCACGTGATCTCATCGGATGAGGGTTGGCGTATCTTCGCGGCGCATTGGGAGCGCGTCGTACGGGAGTATTCGTTGCGATGGGGAGATCTGGTATCGGGTTGGTGGTTCGACGGCTGTTGGTTTGGACAGCTCTCTTACAAGAACGCCCCGAACTGGGACAGCTTCTTGACCGCAGCGAAATCGGGGAACAAGAAGGCCGTCGTATCCTTCAATCACGCCTATATCAAACTACGCAACCTGCCGCCCCCACAAGAGGACTTCATAAGTGGCGAGGTGAGGCATCCCAACCGATCTTTCGTAACGGGGCCATTTCAGGACAGGGTGGTTCAGAATCACGTCTTCAGCGCACTTGGAAGCAACTTCGGTACAGGAAATGAGCCGCGTTTTCGCGACGATCAATTGCGAACCATCGCAGACAACTTCACCGAGCAAGGGTGTCTGTTTACTTGGGACGTTCCCTTCGAGAGCGATGGTACATTGAAGACTGCATTCCTCCAGCCGCTCAAGCTATTCGACGCCCAGGTACGCGATCGTTCTTCACGTTACGAGCAATGGAAGGCTCGGACAGGTGGCAGGGTAGTGCCCGCGGGCAATCTGGCGTACAAGCGCCGCGCCCGGTTGGTGAGTCGACCGAAGGACGCCAGGGGTGGTGGACCGGATCAGACGTCGACGCTTCTGCCCGCCGGCCGGCACATCGATGTCGCGGGCAACGGTATCGACGGGGACATGAACACGAGAGCCCAGGCGTCCAATCAATGGTCGTGGAAATTCTTTGTTGACCTACTCCGAGAGGAAAACTGCTCAAGAGTCAGAATCCAGTTTCACAGGGACAACTACCCAACCCATTTCATCGTCCGTGCCGGAAATGATCGCAAGGTCTGGCGTGAGCTATTCCAGTCCGATGCCGGCGACGGCAGCCCTGTCGAGATTCGATTCGAGGCGTCAGACATCCGATTCGTTGAAGTTGAAGCAGTCAAGCCCGATGGGCCGAACCAGAAGGGTACTCAAATGGGGATCACGGAATTGGAGGTCTACGCTGAATAAAACCATGCGGCAGTCGACAACCGTTTGGTGTGCGAATACCGCGACACCGTGCGACGAAACGCGAAAGAATGCGACATTTTGCGAATCACGGTTTGCCGTCTATGATCACTTTATAGTCAACGACTTACGGCCATAAACGGTCGGAGCTCTGGACGTTTCTTCCAAGCTGAATGTTGAGGGTTTCCTTCGCCCGCTTTGATCGATGACCTGTCGGCCCGATGTACTTTGGCTTTCAAGTCCTCGGTACGATCTAACTCTTTTGTCCGCATGCTGAGCCAGCCCGCCTTGCTGTTGACGCGTAGATAGACATCCTGGGTGTCCGTGTAAGCGGCATGCCAGTTTTCCATCGCCATGTATACCTTGGCTCTGCTTCGCAGATGGGGGACGGGGATCTCTTTCTTAAGCGGTTGTTTTGTCCGAAGGTGTCGGCACTTCCACGGGCGCAATCAGTCGTGAATACCAACACGCGTCGCTCTGGGGCGATTTCAGATCGAGGGAGGCCAGAATCCGTTGGCGCTAAGCCGCGGTGTTCGCGCGTCCTGGGAAGCGTAAGCGATTCACGGGGCCAGTCGCCGCGCCGTAAATGGGAAGATCAGTTGTGTCCGTTATTGTGGGTCGACTTGACACGGCACGCACGAATCTGTGACTGTCAGGAAATCAAGTCGACTGGTTAAGCGAAGAGTTCCGACAACGGTTCGGATTGCTCTTGCTTCGGGAGCTTCAGGTCGACCTGGCCAAATGCGTTGCGCGGATGGTTGGCGGCCTTGAGCAGTGAGAGGTAGAAGCTGCCAAGCGTGCGGTTGCCGGGTTGGCCGTAGTTGGGGTAATGCAGGTAACGGCTGGTTTTGAACTTGCCGCCCACGTTTCCGACGAGGACGAGCGGGAAGTGTTGATAGTTGGCGTGGTGGACGTGGCCGGCGTCGCTCAGCATCACGATGAGCGTGTTGTCCAACATGTTGCCGTCACCCTCGGGGACGGCTCGGAGTTTCCTGGCCAACCCGCCGATCAGGTCCATCTGGAACTTGCGGACGATGTTGCGTGCTCCGACGCCGTCGGTGCCGTCGGCGAAGTTGGTGTCGCGGCCCTTCTTGAAGTCGTCCGAGAGGTGGCCGATGCCGTGGATCGACTTTTCGCCCAGGCCGAGCCCGGTGTAGTGGCCGCCCAGATCGTCGGCGTCGATGGTGACGACGTTCGTCAACCCGGCGATCAGCGCGGCGGCCGCCATGTCGAAGTGGGCTTCCAGGCGGTGCGTTTCGACGGGCGACGTGTACTTGTCTGTGATCGATGGGATATGCACACGCACGCTGTCGTCCAGCGTGGCCAGTTTGACGCGGCGGTCGCGTAGCGCTTCGAAGCCTTGGAGGTAGTGATTCAGTTTCTCGCGCTCCGCCGCGGTAAGTTTCTTCTGGACACGGCGGACGTCGTTGGCCAGGAAGTCCAGCAGGTGGGCGTCGAGTTCCGAGGCGGTCTTGAGTTTCTCGTTCTTGGCCAGACTGCCAAAGAGTTGCTTGTAAGCCAACGTCGGCGAGCAGTAGAACGGGATCGGCTTATTCTTGCCCCAGGCGGACAGCGCCGGGTGGGCGATGGTGTCGCCGGTCCCGCCCATCTTGAAACCCAGGTGCGTGAAGATGCCGGGCATGGCCTTGGCCAACGCGCCGTCAATCGTTTCCGCAGCGGGCGGCGAGCCCTGGTCCGAACGGTACATGCCCAGCGCGCCGAAGTTGGCTGAGTGCGGGTCACTCACCGCGCCGGCTCGGCCGGAGAGTCCCATCACGATGGTGACGTAGTCCTTCACCGGGTCGAGCGCGCGCATCGTCTGGTGCAGCGTGTGATCGGCCAGCGGTTCGTCGTGAATCTTGTCCTGTTCGTGTCGGTCCGCCCCCAGGTCCTGGAGTTTCTCGGGCACGATGCCCCACGGGCGCAGGCCATTCGAACGAACGACGAATACGAAGCGGTTGGGTAGCGCCTCGGGCTGGTCGGCCGCGGCGCGTGCCTGGCGCACCATCGGGCCGAGCAAGGCGCTGCCCGCTCCGATTGACATGCACTTGATGACTTGGCGTCGACTGAGCGTCATTGGTCGGGGTCTTTACGTGTGAGGAATGAATCGGAGGTGAGCAGCGACACGAGTAACTCTTTGAAGCTGCCGTCGCTGTCAACGTAGGCTTTGTCCGCCGCCATCAACGTGGGCGAATCGTTCAGCGTTTCATTTCGGCCCATCCAGTAGCGGAACGCGTGTCGGACGAACGACTGCCGCACGCGTTCACTGCGGGCCAGGCGATCAACCAGGTCGAAGGCGTCATTCACGTCGCCGTCGAGTTTCGGGTCGCCCGTGCCTGTCAGTTGGCCGGTCGTGTCGATCGGGCGTGTCGTGTATTTCACCGGCGTGCCGCCGCGCCGATTGCCCATCGCGATCGCCTTCTCGCGTTCGTAATAGGTGCCGCCGAGTTTTCCGTTTTGGTCGAAATAGAACTTGTCGCGGTATCGGCCGAAGTCGTCGAAGCTCTCGAACGGCAGGCCAAGCGGGTTCATCTTCTTGTGACATCGCCAGCAAGCGTCAGCCTCGGTCTTGACCAGGCGTTGTCGCAGTGTCTTGTGCGGGTCGTCTTCCAGTTTCGCGTCGACGCCGATCGGGATGTCGGGGATCGTGTCAGCCAACAGGTGTTCGCGGATCCACTTGCCGCGGCGGATCGGATCGGTGTCGAAGTTGCCGCTGTGCGCGACCAGCCAGGCCGGGTGGGTCAACATGCCGGCGCGGTTGGGCACGGCAAACGGCTGCTCGATCGGGTAGTTCCAACTCTCGTACTCGAACCCATAAGTCGTGAAGTAATGTCCGCCGCGGTAGCCGCCCAGCACGGGCGTGATCCCGCGGGCCAGCATGTCGAGTTCGCGGCTCGACTTCCGTTCGTGGATTTGTGCGAGTTTCCGCTTGACCTGTTCCGGGGAGGCGTAGTGCACGACGTACCGGTCGGAGGTCAACAGGCTGCGTAACACCTGGCGGTCCTGTTCAAGGACCGAAAGCACAAACAGGTCGGCGTCTTTGAAGATAAAAAGCGCCCGGTGGTGGTGATTGCGCTCTTTGTCTTTGAAGACGTCGAACACGGCTTGGTAGCCAAAGTACTCGCGGAAGAAGCGCAGCACGCGCGGGTTGGGGCAAGCGTCGATGTATCGTTCGACGCTGGTCAATTCCTGTGCCCAGAACCGGCGGGTGTCGGTCGCGAGGATGCGGCGGACTTCGCGCTCCACGTCCTCTTTGGTGGATAGGCGGCCTTCCTCGACGGCCTTGCGCAGGTCGTTGTCAGGCGGCGAATCGGTGAGGGCGAAGGCGAGCGCATACGAGATCTCGTTCGGCGACAGCATCCGTCGGCCGTCGGGCAGTTGCTCGCCGAGTCCGAGCTCCTGGCGGTAGACGAATTCCGGCGAAAGCACGATCGCGGTGAGCAGGCTCTTGAGTCCCTCCTTCGGCCCGCCGATTTCAATCGCGCGACGCAGGTAGCCCGCGGCGTAACGCTTCGCCTCTTCCTCGGTCGGCGAGCGACGGAGCAGTAAATGGAAGGCGCGGTAGACAGCGCGTTCTAGTGCAGCGTCGTCCGGCTTCGCCTCGCCGGTGATCAGGACCTGGAACTCGCCGAATCGGCTCTTGCCTTCACGTTCGCGGCGTGATCGGTCCGGCTTGCCGTCCGGGCCCTTCGGATGCACGAAACGACCGTCGATCACGTCGGCGATAAACGCGTCGGCGTTGTTGCGCAACGTGAGGATCGTCGACTCGCCCGCCCAGAGTTGGCCATAGTCTTTAAACCCATGCCCACCCAGCGGCGCGAATGGCGTCCCGCCCTTGCCGCCGCCAAGACGGCTCTCGGCGATGAAGCGTTTATAGATGTAGTTGCTCTTCCGCCACATGCGCGGCGGTGACGACGCTGGGCCCTTATGTTCGCCGCTGAACAACTCGTCGTGGTCGACGCGGTTGCCGAACGCGGGCTGACTCAGGCGTGCGTCGTCCGGCCCGCGCCCGATCTTGCGCAACTCGGTCAGTATCCACGCTTCGACATGGCGGCGGAGCGCCTTGTCCGGCTGTCGCTTCTTGGCCGGCGGCATGTCGCCGATGCTGATCATCTCGAGCGCTTTCTCCCAGCGCTCGACATCCTGACCATTGGTGACCAGTGGATCGATGTTGTCCAGCCTGAAGCCGGCCTTGGCGTCTTCGCCGTCGTGGCAGCCGACGCAGTAGGTCTCCAGGAACAGCCCGATACTCTTTCGGTATTGTGCGAGGCTGGTGGGCGTGTCCGCGGCGTGCAATGACGTGCCGGTACACGCCAGGACGAGACCGACGAGCATGCACAATCTTGGGGCGAAGTTGAGGATTCGATTTGCCATCGCGAGCCGACGGGGTCTCACCAAATTCACTAATACATTGGATTCGTACATATGTTAGCTGAAGCGCCAATCGTTCCGGACAACCATCTATATGGGCTGCCCCCGTCGGTCGCTTTATTGGCGTTAAGCTATGGCGGGTTACTCGCATGTTGACGTGTGCCATGTTCATCGATTCGCTGGTCTCGACCGGGCAGGTCGTGCTGCCGCATCCGGTCGAGGCGGGTGGCGATGTCGACCTGCTGGCGTTGCGGGACTGCCTGACGTCGTTGGACAGCCGAAGGCGGGCGGAGGTCGCGCAACCGGCACCGCGGCTCGACGTGGACTGGGCGGTGTGGGCGGCGGACAGCTTTTTCCGGGCCTGCCAACTGACGGTGCACCGCGACGTGGACAGTGAGCACGTGGACAAGCTGCTGCCCTCCCGCGAGGAGGTGGAGCGCGGTGCCTCAGCACACTGGTCGGTCGACTTAGCCTTTCGTTATCTGCCCGACCTGCATCGGTTGGCCTCCGGGGTGTCGCCGTCGGACCCGCTCAACGTGCACCTGATAAACTGGGCGAATGACTGGCCGATGTCGTCGGTCGGTGTCAAGGCGACACCGGACACGCGCTTTGAAGTTGATGCAGTCATGGCCGACCCGTGCCTGCGCGCAACATACGTGGATCGCATCGTGGACCGGGCGGACTGGGCCCGGCTGACCGACCCCGCGGTCCGCCGCGCCGTGCGCGACGTGTTCGGTGGGTTGGAGCCGTGGCTCCCACAAGTGACCGCGGCGATCGGTAAGGCAGAGGAGTCACATGAATCTGCATCAGACTGAAACGCAAACGGAAGTGTCGTCCGGGGCCGAGGTCGGCCTGCGCATCGCGCGCGACGTGCTCGAACCCATGAAACGCCGGTTCGTCGGTAAGGACGAAGTCATCGACCTGTTGGGCGTGTCGTTAATCGGGCGTGAGAACCTCTTCATCCTCGGTCCGCCCGGCACGGCCAAGAGCGCGCTCGTACACGACCTGGCCCGGCGGTTCGACGGCACGGCGTTCGACTACCTGCTGACCAGCTTCACCGAGCCGAACGAACTGTTCGGCCCGTTCGATATCCGCAAGCTGCGCGACGGCGAGCTGACGACCAACACCGAGGGCATGTTGCCCGAGGCGTCGTTCGTGTTTCTGGACGAGTTGCTCAACGCCAACAGCGCGATCCTCAACAGCTTGTTGATGGTCTTGAACGAGCGCGTCTTTCGGCGCGGGCGGGAGACACGTCAACTGCCGCTGCTGATGACGGTCGGGGCGAGCAACCGCCTGCCGGACGACGACGCGCTGGGCGCGTTGTTCGACCGGTTCCTGCTGCGCGTCGTCTGCGACAACGTCGAAGAAGAACGTTTGCGCGACGTGCTGGATGCCGGCTGGCAGATCGAGCGCGGCACCGGGCCGGACGAGGTCACGCTGCGCATCGAGGAGGTCGAACGGTTGCACCGATTGATCCACGCGGTCGAGCTGGAAGACGTGCGCGGGCCGTATGTCCAGTTGGTCCACCGATTGCGTCACGCGGGGATTGCGATTTCGGATCGCCGTGCGGTAAAGCTGCAACGGCTGATCGCGGCCAGCGCGTTGCTGTGCGGCCGGATGCGGGCTGCGCCCAGCGACATGTGGGTGATGCGGTTCATCTGGGACACGCGCGAGCAGCAGGAAGTGATCGGCGAGATCGTCGACAACGCACTGGCGGCGGACGAGTCGGCCGACGACGTACGCAAGCACCCGCGTGCGATGGGGACCGACGCGCCGGACGCGGAGGCGATCGCGCGCGAACTGAACGACATTGCCGCACGGCTCGAACAAGACGACGAACTGCCTGAGCACGACAGGCATTTCCTGCGCGACCGTGTGGGTGTGCTGTCGGCCAGGTCGCAGTGGGTCACCGACGAAGAGCCGCGGCAATTCCTTGAACAGAAGGTATCGCAACTCTGGGAACGACTGGGGACGGGGGCATGACACCGACGTGGGCATTGCGTTTGGTGCGGCAAGACATCGATGCGCTGGCGTCGTTGCGGCTGTGTCGAGGTGTGCAAGTGGCCGAGTGCGAAGGCGAGCTTTGGCTGACCGGCGACGCGCGGCAGGCCGTGGACGCCGCTCCGATCAATAGTGCTCCTGCGCTGGAGCGTTTCGACGTGATCGACGGCCGGCTGCTCGTACCAGCCGGCCACGTCGCGCCGACACGCCGTCTGCCGGACGCCGACTGGCAGCCGATTGAAAGATTCCTGATCGTCGCATCGCCGGCTATGGCGTTGCCCGGCCGACTCCGTGAACGCGTCCAACTGCGTCTGGAACGTCGGCCCGGGTCGGGTGAGCCGAACGTCCTGCGCACGCGCATCGAAGACTTGTGCGGTTATGTGGACGACCTGCCGGGGGTGCGCATCGCCGCTTGGCGACTTGCCATGAACGCGCAGGGCGACGTGATCGTCACCGGTACGCCGTTGCCGTCACTGCCCGGCGAGCAGTTCATCGCCGAGGAAGGTATCGCGCTGCCGCTGGGCTACGGGCTTGAGCCGTGCATCGATCGGCTTGAGTTACGCAACCGGTTGGCGGTGTCGTCGGATGAACTGGTCATCGCGGAACGGGACGGCGGTTGGCTGCGCATCCCGGCCGAGTCGTTCGTAGTGGCGACGCGTGAGTCGATCCGCGCGTCGGCGCAGGAGGTGGCCGGTGCCTGAAGCCGACCTCGAACATCAGGTCGAGGCGTACCTGCGCCGCCAGGCGATCACGTTCTGGCGGTACAGCCCGTACGAGGGCACGGTCGTGTGGGACGACGGCAAGACGCTGGCGTTCCGCGGCGAGATCCGCGCGGCGTTGAAGCGGCTTGCACCGAACGGCCTGCCGCCGTTCGGCGCGTTGCTGCTGGTCATCGCCGCGTCGCGTAAGAGTTGGGCGCTCGATGAGCGGCGGCGTGAACTGGTAACCGACGTGGCCTCGGCGTTGTCCGCTCAGGGATTTGAGTTGCCGCGCGGTTGGCTGCCGCAGATCCTCGTCGGGTTGGACAGTCTAAATCAAACCGTTCAGCGGTTGGCCGGCGAGAGCGCCGCGCACGCGGAGATTCCCGAACTCGTGCTGGGCGATTGCCCGAACCGCACGTCGCCGCAGGTCGCGGAGGCGGTCTGCCGTCACTTCGACGGGGAACACGGCGAAGACTTCGGTGAGATGACGTGGCGGTTGCACGCATACTCGTCGGCAGCGACTGCATTCGACTGCTTCCTGAACGAGATGCGTGCGCTGCGCGACGGGCTCGAAAAGGTTGACGCCGAGTTGCTGCGCACGCGCGCGCAGACGGGCGTCGAAGACGTGGTCGAGTCGGCTGACGAGGCGGCGGAGGTGACCGAGTCGGCCCGTGGGCTGATCGACCTGCTGCGGGAGGACGAGGTTTACAGCGGGATCGGTCGGCTGGCTCGCGACCTGCTCGCGGCGATCCACCTGCCGCGCAAACTCGAGCGTGCGACTGAACTGCCGATCGGCGGCGTGACGGACATCACGAACCGCGGGCCGTTGGATCGGCTTCTCGTCAGCGAGCTGGCGCAGGACGACCTGACGCTGGCGGTGCGCGTGGCGATGAACGAAGCGCTGTACCTGCGTCGCGAGGACCCGCCCGATCAACCGATGATCGACCGCCGTGTGTTGGTCGATGTCGGCATCCGGCAGTGGGGCGTGCCTCGGTTGTTCGCGGCCGCGGTCGGCTTGGCGTTGGCGGCGGGCGGGGATGAACACGTGCATGTTTCGGCCTACAGCGCCGACGCGGACGAGGTCGTGCCGATCGACTTCACGACGCGCGAAGGGTTGGTCGACCTGCTAGGCAGGCTGTGTGCGGACCGCCACCCCGCCCGCGCGATCAACACGCTTGCGGACATGCCCGCGCCGGAGTTGGCTGACCTCGTCGTGGTGACGCACGCCGACACGTTCCACGACCGGCAGTTCCGTAACTCTTGGTCGGTCGCGGAAGGTGAGAAGCTCTTTGTCATCGCCATCGATCGCGACGGTACGCTCGAGCTTTGGGACTGCGCGCCGCAGGTGGCAGTTCAACTCAACAAGCTGAAGCTGGACCTGGCCGATATCCTGCCGAACGAGTCGGCCCGCCGGCAGGTCGTTGATGACGACATCGACCCGTCGCTGCCGGCCATCCTCCGGCAGCGACCGTTCCCGCTCTATTTGCCGCAGCGGCCGAACGCCGAGCGTGCGTGGAGCGTGCCCGGCCGATCGACGCTGGTGCTCACGAAAGACCGTCGCCTGCTGGCGTTCAGTTCGCCGACGCGGGGCGGGCTGCAACTGCTGGACGACGCGCCGTCGGGGCATGTCTGGTGCGCCAGCGTCGAGCCGGGCAGCCGAACGCGGGCGATCGCCGGTTCAGCCAAGCGGTCGGAATTGATCACGGTTGACTTGGACACGTTGGAATGCGACCGCGTGTTGCTCGAAACGCCCGCGGCAGGGCCGATCCAAAGCGCGTTCCTGCTCGACGGCATGCCGGTGCTCGTGACGCCCAAGACCTTGGCCATGTGCTCGCCGGACGACGGGCGTGTCGTGTCGACGTTCAGCCTGGCGGGTTCCGTCCGCCACTACATGGGTCGGTTCTTCACCAGCGGCTCGTCGTCGTGGTACGCGATCGTGCGCCACGGCTTCACGCTCGCCTCCGACGACAAACTCAAGATGCCCAACCGCATGGGCATGGCGGCCGTCTTCGAGACGCAGGGTATTGACGGACCGATCGGCGTTCAGGCCGACGGTGCAATCCACTATTTCAACGACCAGCACTTGAACTGGACACTGACCGAGCAACGCATCCAGGGGGCGATCACGATGTCGCGGGACGGACGGCGCGGCAAGGTCGGACACCGGGGCGGACGGGGGATGTTCACGATCTCGGACAACCGGAAAGTGTCGTTGAACCGCATCTATCGAGAGGAACAGTTTGAGCCGCGACTTCATGAGCAGGTCAAAGACCGAACGATGCGCAAGCGTGTGAGTGGGGTCGGGATCAATGACCAGGGCACGCTGCTCATTTCCGTGCCCAAGGGTCGCGTCTTGATGTTGACCAAGCGGAATGAATTGATTCAGTTTGCACGCGTCGTTCAAACGCGCGACTTGAGGTTTGTCCATTTCCGTCCAATCGGCCTGGCGTCCGACTGGGGCTTCACGCTGTCCGAGGCCAAACTGGGCGGGGGCGGTCGGATCGTGCTCGACTCGCGTGGGCTGCTCCACCTGCAACCCGGTGACGACGCGCTGCCGCAAGTGACGCTCACGCTTGAAGACCATCTTGTTTCCGGCTGGTGCAGCGACGGCACGATCTGGGGCGACCCGTTTGTGGTCGGTCAGGAGCCGCGCACGAGTCCTGATGAAGTCCTGCAACGGATCATCCGTCCAATCCTGGCGGACATGCAATGAAGACGTGTGACCTGACAGTTCGGCCGACGAAGCACGCGCAGCGCGATTCGCACGCGTGGCATCTCCACAGCGCCGACACCGGCCGACTGTTCGACGCGCTGCGGGCGATGACGGCGAAGATGGGCGGCGTTCGGCTGCTGCTGGTGCCACGATCTCGGTCGGACATCTCGTTGCTTGGGTTTGTTATCTGGCATGACAACGGTGCGCTGCCCGACCCGCCCGCCGGTTGCGAGTCTTACGGGCTGATCGCCGATCGTCTTTTCCTGCCGACGCACGCGCGGCTCGGGGTCGCGTTGACCGATGACGAGTTGCGCGCCGCGCTGGTTCACTACTGGGCGGTCTATCACCCCGCCGTCGGTTTCATCGGCTACGGCGAACAGGAAGTGCTGACACCGTACGACTTGTTCGAACTGCCCACTCCGCGCGACGGCGGTTGGCACAGCGCGGTGACTGTGCCGCCGATCAACGACCGACTGCGGTCGATGCGGCCACAGATCGAGCCGATCATCGAAGACATCCTGCGCGCGGGGGGGGACGACATCGGGTCGAAGCAGAGCGGCGACATGCCGCCGATGGCGGACGAGCCTTCGGACTCCGCGGCGGCGAAGTTCGGCCGAGGGGTGAAGGGGACATTCGGCAAGATCGTGCACGGCCTGGCCGGCGGCGAGAACGCGCCGGGCTTGACGCGCGGTATGGCGCAGTGGGCGGCGGGGCTGGCGTCGGGCGCGGCGCAGGCCAATGACTTTCTTCGAAACCGCGAGATCCACCGCCTGCTCGACATGCTCAGTCGGAACCCGTTGGAAGGGCTGCGTCACGCGATCCCGTTCGGCGGCGAGGCGGCGCGCGGCGTCGCGCCGCCGTCGAACACGCTGGGTACAAATAACCCGTCGTTCAGCCTCGGCGGGCTGGCCGGCGGCGGGCCGACCGACTATTGGGAGATCGAGCGCGAGCAGCAGAACGCCTTGCTGCGTCGTTACCGCGAGTTGGCGATCGCCGAGGCGCAGCGTGGCAACCACCGGCGCGCCGCGTACATCTACGCGAACCTGATGGGCGACCTGCACAGCGCGGCGACGGTGCTGGAAACGGGCGGCTACTACCGCGAGGCGGCGGTCATCTTCCGCGACCGGCTGGACCTTTACGAACGCGCGGCCAAATGCCTTGAGAATGGCGGCCTGCTGGCCGAGGCGGCGGAGCTTTACGAGCAGCGCGACAAGTGGCTCAAGGCCGCGTCGATCTACGAACGGCTCAGCGACGACCCCAACGCTCGGCGGTGCTACCGGAACGAGGTGAACGCCCGCCTGTCGCGGTCGGACCGGCTAGCCGCGGCCCAACTCCAGGAAGAGAAGCTGCGCGATGTCAAGGCGGCGATCACCACCCTCTACGCGGCTTGGCCCGACCACGCGCAGGCCGAGAAATGCCTCGTCGCGCTGTACGCCTTGTTGAACCGGACCGGCGCGCACGAACGGGCGCGGCAACTCACCGCCGAGTTGATTCCCCATTCGCACAGCGATGCGCAGACCGCGACGCTGGTGAGCGTCCTGGCCGGCGCGGGTCGCGACTGCGCCGACCGCAACGCGGGCGACTGGATGCACGACCAGGTGCTGATCGTCGCGTCCACGCTGCTGGGTCGCGGTTGCACGGAGACCGTTGCTAATAAGGTCACGGCCGCCGTCGCCGTCCCGCACGCGGATGACAAGCTGTTGCGGCGTGACGGCCGACGGTTCACCGACAAGATGCTCCGGTCAGCCAAGTCCGCGAAAGTCGAAGATCGGCAGGACCACAAGGACCTGAGCCCGGAGTCGACGTGGCAACTGCCCTCGGCTGTGCAGTGGTACGACGTGAAGGTGGCCGGCAACAGCCTGATTTCGTTCGGCATGAACAACGACGGACACCACATCGTTCGGCGGACGCCGAGCAACCCGTTGCTGACGCACAACAGCGTCGACTTCATGCAGGTGCCGCACCACGAGCGCATCCGTTTCGCCGACGGGGCCTGCCCAGACCACCAGCGCGTCATCTGGTTCGGGGAAGGGCAGCCGATTGCCGACATCCGCTTCGCGGGCACGGACGAGTTGCGGCCGTTGACGCTCTATTCACCTGATTGGTTGCGCGGCGGTCACAGCGTCGTCGCCCACGGCTTGGGGCAGACACTGGTCGGCTTCGATATGTTCCTGAATGCCGTGGAGGTGTATCACCGTGAGGGTGGCTTGCGTGCGTCCTATGAGATGCCTCCGGAGATTGTGCAGCACTTCGTGAACATGCCGGTTGACGAACACGACTGGGTCGAGCGGGCGCGGCTGTGTGTTTCGCATCACACGGTTTACCTCTATCTCGCGGGTGCCGTCGTCTGCGTCAAAGACGGTCAATGGACGTTTCTGTTGGAAGAGGGCGAGATGTGTCACGACATGGTCGCCATCCATCCGACCGCCCGCTGTCGTTTCGCGTTGACGCACTCTCAAGGCGCGACGCTTGTGCACGACGGCCTGACCGATGTGCAGGTGCGCAAGGTCGCTGCGGACATGATCGCCCCGCGGGCGTGCTTCACGCACCGGCGCGGCCACCTCGTCCTCGTCGACGATGAGGAGTGCCGCGTCTACGAGACGTTGCGCGGCACGCACAAGCTGATCGCCAAGGCGCAACTGAATCGGCCGACCCCCGTCGCCGTGGTCGGTTGGCCGGACGGCGACCGGTTCGTCACGCTCGCCGAGAACGGCGAGATGCGTTGTTACCGGGTGCCGTGAAGCACGGAGGGTTCAATGGGCGAAAGCCCATGGCGCTATCGGTGTCCGACGTGTTCAAGAGGCCGCGCAGGAGACCGTGAGCCAATGCGGTAAGCTGTTTTGCACGTTCGATGCGACCATTCACGGAGTCAGTCATGCGATTAATGCTCATGGGTTGTTTGTTGCTTTGCGGCCTGTTGCGCCTGCCCTCCGCCTTCGCGGCCGATCGGCCGAACGTGGTTGTGCTGCTCGCGGACGACCTGGGTTACCGCGACGTCGGTTGTTACGGCGGGCCGGTCAAGACGCCGGCGATCGACAGTCTGGCGGCGGGCGGTGTGCGGTTCACCGACTTCTATTCAGGTTGCGCGGTGTGTTCGCCGTCGCGGGCGACGTTGCTGACCGGGCGGCATCACATCCGCGCGGGCGTTTACAGTTGGATTCACGACGCCAGTCAGAACTCACACCTGCTACAGCGCGAGGTGACGCTGGCGGAAGTACTCAAACAGGCCGGCTACGCGACGGCGCATGTCGGTAAGTGGCACCTCGGCCTGCCGACAGGTCAGCGTAAGAAACCGACGCCTGCGGACCACGGTTTCGACTACTGGTTTGCGACGTGGAACAACGCCGGCCCGAGCCACAGGAACCCGAACAACTTCATCCGCAACGGCAAACCGGTCGGGCCGATGCAGGGCTACGCGTGTCAACTCGTCGTCGACGAAGCCATCACCTGGCTCGACAAACACCGCGACGCGGACAAGCCGTTCTACCTGAATGTCTGGTTCCACGAGCCGCACGCGCCGATCGCCGCGCCGGACGAGATCGTGAAGCAATACGGCAACGTCAAAGACCGCGCCGCCGTTTACTCGGGCACGATCGACAATACCGACCGCGCAATCGCACGCCTGCTCAAGAAACTGGCCGAGGTGGACAAGTCGCAGAATACGTTGATCGTTTACGCCTCGGACAACGGCAGCTACCGCGAAGACCGCACCGGCGACCTGCGCGGGCGGAAGGGCAGCAATTGGGACGGGGGCATCCGCGTGCCCGGCATCTTTCATTGGCCGGGCAGGATCAAGCAGGGCGTCGTCGCCGGCGAGCCGGCCGGGCTGGTCGACGTGCTGCCGACCGTGTGCGGCCTCCTTGGTCTGCCGAAGCCGGCTGACCGACACCTGGACGGTTCCGACCTGTCGCCGATCCTGCTCGGTGAGCCGAAACGGTTCTTCCGACATCAGCCGCTCTACTGGCACCTGCAGAAGTCACGCCCGATCGTCGTGATCCGTGACGGGAGATATTCGCTCACAGCCGACCCGGTCTACGAGCTATCGACAAGCAACATGTTCAAAGAGGCGTGGATCCCGCGGATCAAGTCGGGCAAGTACAAGAACTATCAACTGTTTGATCTTGAGAAAGACCCAAACCAGACGACGAACATCGCTGAGAAGCAACCCGACCTGCTCGCGCAGCTCAAAAAGAAGTTGCACGACATCAACGCCAGCGTGATGGCGGACGGGCATGATTGGCATTTGAAGTAAGTTGAGCAGGCCGTGTTCGATCACGGCTGCGCGACAGGCTTCCGCTTAAACGCGGCGACAGCACGGACTTGGCCGTCATCGTCGCGGTGCGCTTGCAGCGTGACCGACTTGTGGTGCTTGAGGATCGTCGCGAGGATTGACACGCCGCGGGCGAAGCGGGCTTCGGGGCTTTGCGGCAGGTCGTCGGACGACGCGATCAACTGTGGGCGGTGTTCACGCCAGTGGTTGAGCCAAGCGGTCATCATGTCGGCGACCGGCTCGGTGCGGACGAAGGCCGCGCCGATCGGGCGCTGCGCGTTCTGCAAGCCAAGCTCACGGAAAGCCGGGCTGTTCGCCAGCGCCGTCGTCGGATCGGTCTGAGTCTTGAGACACGCCTTGAAGAACGCGTGCTGTGTCGTGATGACGTACCAGTCGCCGATTCGGCCGTACGTCACGCGGATGGGCGCGAGTTCGGGCCGTTGTGTGCGCTGCGCGAGCATCGTGCCGAAGTCGGCCACGCGGTATGCGACGGCGTCGTCGCCTTGTTGATACGTGACGTGACGCAGCGCGATCGGCGCGGTCTGCCACTGGATGGTGCCGACGTTGGCGATGGTCACGACGCTGTCGAGCACGCGGTCGAGATCGATCGCCACGCTTCGGTCGCGCAAGCGGATCGCCACGCCGAGCGCCGGCAGCGGCATGTCGGGCTTGCGTTCCATCTCGGCCGGATCGACCTGCCCGGCGAATAGCAGGACGGGCGCGGCGAGTTTGGGCGCGATGTCCGTCTCGAACTTGCGCGGCGTGAGCAGGCGGTCGATTGCGGCCGTGTCTTCGAGTTTGATCTTGTCCAGGTTGAGCGTCACGGCCGCGAGTGTTGATGCGGGCAGCGGGCCGAAGTCCGTCGCCTTGGCGTCGCCCATCAGGTCGAATAACGGCGTGGCTTGTGGCGACTGACCCGCGTAATGCAACGCCGCGTCGAGGCCGTTGCGCGTCAGTGCGAAGCTATGCAGTTCGCCCTTGCTCGAATCACGCAGCAGGGCGAACGCGACCCGGTCGGCGGGCAGCTTGGCGATTTGCGCCGCGAACTGCTTGTCCTTGGACAGCGGCGCGAAACCGTCGGCCTGCTTCAGCACGTCGCCGATGATGCGCTCGTGCCGTTTTTCAGCGATGACCATCCACTCTTTACCGAACGCCATGCGAGCTGAGTCGTCCGACGTGCGGTAGGCCTTGTAACCGTTGACCTCGTTGATGAACTGCAGGCCAAGCTTTTCGACGGCCAGCTTGTGTTCAGCCTCGGTCACGCGGGACATGAGCATCCAAGGCCCGCCGTCTTCGGGCCTTTCGGCGACGAACGCGGCTGACTTGCCGAAAAAGCGGTCGACGATCTGCTCGCTCGTCAGGCCGAGCATCTTTTCAAGGGCAACCCAGTCGCCGGGCTTACCCTCGTTAGGCAGCATCTTTTGGAGGTACTTGACCAGCGGGTCGTTTTCGTAGGCCTTGCGCAGGCCCGCGGCGTCGTCGATCTGCACGAACACGCCGGCCTTGTCCGGCGCGAGGTCGGCCGGCGACTCGGCGTGGACGAGTGATGTCAACAGCGCACCGATCGCCGTGACGACAACGCCTTGCCGAACGAAACGTGACACACTTCGAGTCTTGATCCGCACGGGCTATCCCTTCTTGGCCGGGTCGGTGGGCTCGACGTACTGCGCGGGGTCGGGCACCGGCACTTCCAGCAGGTTCATGACATTCTTGACATCGAGCAGGGCGACGGTTTCGCTCACGGCCTGCCGCAACCGAACCGGCTGTTGACTGACCTGCGCATCGACATTGCGGAGCATCGCGCCGACCGGGTCGGGCTGCGCAACGGGCGCGGTCGGTGTGCCGCGCGGGCCGCCGGCCACCGGGCCGGTCGGCTTGGTGTTGTTCGTCACGTTCGGTTGATTGATCCAGACGATCAGCGTGATCGTCGCGGCGATGGCGACACCCGCCGCGGCCGCGAATCGTCCCCAACCGATGCGCGCCAAAACAGGTTGCTGCGCAGGCGCACCCCACGCATCCATCACGCCGCGTGTAAACACGTCGTCCGACGCGGCCGGCGTTTCGACCTCCGCCAGCGCGTCGAGCCACTGCGACTCGGCCGCAAACAACTCGGCGGCGCGCGGGTCGTCGGCCACGGCCTGCTCGAACGCGCGGCGTTGTTCCGCGTCGAGCGTGCCGTCGCGGTAATCGTCCCACAGGTTGTGCAGTTCGTCTTGTTTCATGACTCGCTGATTCCCATTTGCGGGCCCAGGATCTTTCGCATCGCCGCTCGGCCGCGGTGCAGGTGGCTCTTGACCGTGCCGACGGGCACCTCCATCACGTCCGCGACCTGTTCCACGCTCATGTCCTGCTGGTGGAACAGGGCGATGGCGGCGCGTTGTGGCTCGCTCAGGTGCTGCATGGCGGCGGCCAGTTGGTCTCGCAAAGCGGCCCGGGCGTCGTGCTCGGCCGCGGTGTCGGCCGGGTCGTTTTCTTCCGACCGCATGCCCAGGTACTCGGTGCTCGCGACGCGGCTGCCCGCCTTGCGACCCAGGTTGATGGACAGCCGGCGGGCGATGGTCAGCAGCCAGGTGCGCATCGGGTACTTCGGGTCGTATCGGTCGGCGTGTTTGAGCATCCGCAGCATCGTCTCCTGCGCCAGGTCGTCGGCCACGTCGGCCCGGCCGGTCAGGCGTCGCAGGAACGCGCGGACGGGCTGCTGGTACCGCTCGATCAACGCCGTGGCGGCCGCGTGGTCGCCCTCGGCCGTGCGACGCGCCAACTCGCCGTCGGTCGGTTCGGCCGACCCCGGGGCGCCATCCGGTTCGACCGCCTTGGGGGCCGCCGATTCGG
>JANQSF010000128.1 GCA_028284155.1 Phycisphaeraceae bacterium | reverse complement strand
TCACTCCCCCCCTCAACACTCACCACAACCCCATCATCCGCATCCCCATCCGCGCACGCATAGTCCAGCCACACCTCATACACCCCCGCGCGCTGCACGTCGACCGTCCACACCGCGTAGTCCTCAGCCCGCGTCCACGACCCGAGGTTGCGGTTCTCGACCTCGAACGTGATCGACTCGCCGTACACCTCGCTCTGCCACGCCCAAAGGTAGTACGACTTGTCCGCCCCCGGCCGAATCACGCTCGCCCGCACGCCCGGCAGTTGTTTACGCGGTGACGACCGCTTCTGGATAAACGCAATGACGTCGGCCAAGTCTTGCTGACTGACGCCCTTCTCCAACCCGTCGGGCATGAACGACATCCCCGTCGAGCGCAACACGTCGAGTTCCGACCGGAGTAATGTCTTGCGGTCGCCGTTGGGCGCGATGATTGTCACGCCTGTGGCCGTCTCGCTGACGAGTAGGCCGGTGTACACGTCGCCGTCGAGCGTCTCAGCCAGGTACCCGACGTACTTCGGTTCGACCGCACGGTTCGGGTCGAGAATGCTGACTAACAAACTGTCAGCCGACGTATCCGTGATCGACGCCAGGTCAGGCCCAGCCCCTTTCCCGACGCCGGCCATGCGGTGACAAACCTGGCAATGCTTTTCATACAACGCCGCGCCGCGCGTCACGTCGCCCTTCAGCTTCGCCGCACCTAAGTGCGCCGCAACCACCTTCGCCCGGTCAGCCGATCCCGACGACTTGCCCAGCAGGTCAGCCGCCCGATTGGCGATCGCCGCCGACTTGTGCTTCACCAACCGCTGACGGTCCGAGGCCGACAGGTCGATGGGTTTGACGACGCCGATGTCGATGTGGTCGAGGAGTTTGGCGGTCCATTCCGGCCGACGCAGCAGCACGGCGACAATGTGCGACCGCAAGGCAGGGGTGTGCGTGACCCATTTCTCCAGCAGCACGCTGGCCGTGTCGTCCAAACCGAGACGGGCCAATTGATCCACCGCCGCGCGTTGCAGGGCGGCGGGCGTGTCGTAAGTGAGGAGATTAATCAACTGTTTCACGTCTTCTGCGCGATGCGATTCGACGTGTCCAAGCACGGCAACGGCGTAGCGGCGAGTCTGCACGTCGACTTTGACATCATTGATCAACTCACGTACGCGTTCGAGAAACTGGTCCGCGACAAACATCGCGCGCGCTGTCTTTTCTCCGGCGTCCGAGCGCAAGCGTTGCCAGGACACCCCCTTGTCTGCGAGACGACCCATGGCCGCCGCCAGCGCGACAACCTGCCAATGTTTCGGCCGGTCGTATTCGACCTGTGTGATGCGTTTGATCAACGCTACCGCACCGGCCTTGTCCGGCTTGCTTAGAGCCAGATCGACCAGTTGCACGACGACGGAATCTGGAAGCGTCTCGACGCCATTGGGCAAAAGTGCTTCCAGCGCTACGGACAACTCGCGCCCGCGTATGCCGCTGAACAGGGCCGCAACCATCAGCGGATTGTCGGCGTGGGTGACCAACATTCGACCCATCGCGGCATCGGACTCAGGAGCAAGTCCGCGGATCAGTGACAAAGGGTCGCGTGTATCAGCATACTGACGCCAATACTCGACAACGCGAACATTGCCTCGCAACGGCGCATCCGGGGCAAACACCAGGTCATCCAGCAATTGTTGGTTGACCGCTCTCGCCCGGCGGTCACTCTCGTCGAACCATTCGTTTTCCAGAAAACGATAGACGTGCGCCAATATCCACCGCGCGGCGACCCGTACCTGCGGTGTCGTCCTCGCTTCGGGCGTGTCATCATGCCCCAAGCTGATGTCGCGCAGTTCTTCAACGCCGTCTCGAACAGTTCGACCATCCGCTCGCCGCTCGACACGCCAATACAACTGCATCATCGCCATGTCGCGAGCTGTGCCACTCGGATGGTTGATGGCCTCCGCGACATGGCGCAGTTTCACATCATGCAACTTCGCCGGCATTTTCCGTGCCGGCTTATCCACCGGCACGACCCGCCAGATGCGCCCCTTATCGTCCCCTTCGCGCATGTTGATCGCTTTCAATCTTGCCTGCGCGTCGTCGCGCTTCGGCACCCATCTTGGATGTTCGACCTCGCGGCGGTACATGTCGGCGATCCACAGGCCGCCGTCGGGGCCGGTCGCCAGGAACACGGGTCGGAAGAAATGATCACGTGAGGCCAGGAACTCGCGGCGTTCCTCGCCCTGGGCGCGCTCCGCGGTGAACGTGATGCCCTTTCGCTTGAGCACGCGTCGGGTCACGACGTTGTGCACCGGCTCGCAGGTGAACGCGTTGCCGTACACGTCGTTGCCTAACAATGTGTCACGGTAGACGATCGTGCCGCAGGCGCTGGTGAACCGATTGGCCATGTACGGCGCGTGGATTCGGCCGAGCGTTTTGCTGATCGGGTAGACCGGCGGGTTGCGCGGACTGACGAGCTGTACACGGGGGTCGGGGTATTTCACATTCGGGTTGCGCTTCGTGTACCGCGACGGCAGCGCGTAGTGGTAGATCAGCTCGCTGTTGTTGCAGCCGAACCAGTTGCCGAAGTCGTCGCGGCATCGGCCGAACTGCGATTGGCCCTCGATCGCCTCGAACTTGCCCGTGTCCGGGTCGAAGCGGAAGTCCTGCCCGGTGATGTCAATGACCTTCCCCGTCTTGTGCGACTTGACCTTGCCGCCGGACAGGCCGTTAGCGCCGTAGACCCAGCCGTCCAGCCCGTACGTCAGGCCGTTGACCAGCAGTTGCGGGTTGCGCTGCCCGAAGCCGGACAGCAGTGTTTCGACCTTGTCGGCCACGCCGTCCCAGCCCGAGTCCTCCGCGTAAATGACCTTCGGCGCGGTGGCGATGAGCACGCCCTTCCGCCAGGGCAGGACGCTGGTCGGCATGTGCAGCCCGTCGAGAAAGACCTGCCGCTTGTCGTACTTGCCGTCGTTATCACTATCTTCAAGATAGACCACTCTACCGGGGGGCGTGCCCTTGACGTGTTGGCCGTCGACCGCGCCGGGGTAGTCCGCCATCTCGACGACCCACAGCTTGCCGTCAGCCGACCAACTGAACGCGACCGGGTCGAGCACCAACGGCTCAGCCGCGACGAGTTCGACCTTGTAGCCGGGCACGACCTCGATGTCGGCCAGCGAGTCTTGTGGGGACTTGGGCTTCGGTTCGAAAGCGTCGGCCGCGAGAGAGAACGGGGTAGCCAGCGCGGCGATGATGATCGCCAGAACGACGCACGCGGGGGTGACGGTGCTTCTAGTCATCACAACAGGATAACGCGCTTTCGGAGGTACTCACGCACAACGTCGGAGGCTTGAAACGCAGAGACGCAGAGGGCGCGGAGATGTGAGGCATTGTTCGAGCACAGCACAAGCACGTTTATTCTTTGCTCTGCGTCCTCTGTGCCTCTGCGTTTCACTCCCTCCGTCATTTTGCCTTTTGCCCTTTGCCTTTTGAATGGCTTCCCCCCGCGACCTTGCGGATGATATTCGTCGTGCTCCGACCCTGGACCAACGGGACGAGGACGACTTTGCCGCCATACGACTCGACGAACGCGTGGCCGACGACTTCTGTCTTCTTGTAGTCGGCCCCTTTGACCAGTGCGTCCGGTCGCACGGCCTCGATCAGTTTCGTCGGCGTGTCCTGGTCGAACAGTACGATGTAATCGACGCTTTCCAACTCGCTCAACACGAGCACGCGGTCGTCCTGCTGATTGACCGGCCGACCCTCGCCCTTGATTCGGCGGATCGACTTGTCGCTGTTCAGGCCGACCACCAGCAGGTCGCCCGCCTGCCGCGCCTGCCGCAGGTACGCGACGTGACCGGCGTGGAGGATGTCGAAACAGCCGTTGGTGAAGGCGACGCGCTTGCCCTGCTTGCGGTAGGCGTCGAGTTCGGGCAACAGGTGCGCGACGTCGCGCAGCTTGCCCTGTTCCCTGCCACGCTCTTGCAGCAAGGCGAGCAGCACTTCGTCCAGCTCGATCGGCACGACACCGAACCGTTCGACCTCCAGCCCCGCGGCGATGTTGGCCAATTGAACCGCCTGCCGCCAGGTCGCGCCATTGGCCAGTGCCGCCGCGAGCATCGCCAACACGACGTCACCCGCGCCCGTCACGTCGTACACGGCGCGGGCGCGCGTCGGGATCAGTTGCGGCTTGCGTTTGCCTTCGAGCAACAGCGCGCCCTGCTTGTCGAGCGTCAACACGACGGTGTCGAGTTTCAGGTCGCGTTTGAGCTTGCGTGCGACGGCTGCGTTGTCGTCATCGTTGCGCGGCGTCAGGCCGGTCGCTCGACCCGCTTCGGTGCGGTTGGGTGTGATGCAGGTCGCGTTGCGGTACTTCGAGAAGTCGTCGATGGCGGCGGGGTCGACGAGCACGGGCACGCCCGCCTCGCGCGCCGCCGCGATGAGTCGTTTGCAGACGTCGGGCGTCAGCACGCCCTTGTCGTAATCCTCGATACAAAGCACGTCGGCGCGCTTCAAGGACTTCTCGACGCGGGCGAGCAGCTTGTCAGCCACGGTGTCGGGGATCGGCGCTTTGCGTTCCTCGTCGACGCGGAAGACCTTCTGCGGGTGGCGGTGCTGCGCGAGGCCGACGAAGTTGTGCTTGACCGTTGTGGGTCGGTCCGGCGACGCGACGAGACCCGCGACCTTGCAACCCGCGTCGGCCAGCCGCTCCTTCAACGTGCCGGCCGCGTCGTCGCGGCCGACGACGCCGACGCACGCGACCTGGCAGCGCAGGGCGGCCAGATCGAGGCTGACGTTCGACGCCCCGCCGGGCGAGAACTCGACGCGCTCAACGTCGAGGATCGGCACGGGCGCGTCGGGGCTGAGCCGCTCGGCGTTGCCGTACACATAACGGTCGAGCATGAAATCGCCGACGACGACGATGCGGGGGGGGCGGCCGCACTGCCAGCGGTCCAGCAGGTCGATCAGGGCGTCGTGGGTGTCGTGATTGGTCGCTTCGGGCATGGTTTGGTTTTTTGCACAAAGGCCGTGAAACCCATTGGGGTGCCACGATGCGGTCGTCGGCCGAAGGTCGTCGACCGAAGGTCGTCGACAGCGTCGTGCCGGGCGGCCATTCGCGCTCGAACGACCCGCTCGAAACCGGCATCACACTGCCGGCGGCTTCGCCTTGGCCGTGTGATGGCACGCTGCACGGCCGACACGGCCGTGGCACGAATCCGTGGCGCTGCAAGCCGCCTTGGCGAACCCATCGTACGTCGATCGACGTAAGCATGTTGAGTCGCGGCCGGACCGTGGGTCGATCTTTGGGGACTTGCCGAGCGGAATGCTGCGAGTCGTTGGGCGTTGGCGACCGATAACACCAACGGCATGGCAAGGTGGGAGATGCGCGCAAGCATGGCTACCCCTGTTTCGATCACACCGGTCAAACCCTCAGCCCCGCGCTGCAAGAAGACGCTGCGGCGGGTCTACTGGATCGACGCGCAGACGGTCGATGCGTTGAACGCCGACGGCGGGCCGGCCGTCTCGGGGTCGGTGATCGAGGGCCTGATCAGCAACGCCGAGGTGCTGCGTGACCTGAAAGACGACTCGCGATCGCATGTGCAGCTCGTCCGATTCGGCGGGCGGTTGTGGGTGCGCAAACGGATCTTCACGCCTTCGCTCAAGACGCGTCTGTACCACCGGCTGCGGCTGTCACCCGCGTGGCGGGAATTCAAAGGTGCTCGCCGCCTGCGAGCGCTGGGCCGGCGGGTCGGCGCGCCGATGCTGCTGGTCCACGAGCGGCGCAAGAAACGCCGCAGGTCGCAGACTTTGTTCACGCCGTATAGCGAAGGACCGTCGCTGCAACAGGCCATCGCCAATGCCCCGCCGCCGTCACAGTGGACGCATGAAGACTGCCTTCAGCGCCGCCGCGTCGCCGAGGCGATCGGCCGACAGATCGGCGCGCTGCTTGCCGACGAGGTCGTGAATCGCGATCACAAACCAAGCAACCTGATCCTTGACGACAAATGCCTCGACGAAGGGGCCGAGCCCGTCATCATCGATGTGGGCGGTCTGCGCGAACGCCGCGATCGGAAACAGGTCTTTCGAGCGTTGGCTGTCCTCTGGCGATCAGCCACGCGGTCCGGTCACGTCACCCCCCGCGAGGGCCTGCGATGTCTCAACGCATTGCTAGAGACCTATCCTCGCCTGATCCGCGGCAAGAAGAAGCGACTTCGACGCACGCTGCGGGGCGTCAAAGCCCAACTCAAGTGGCGTGACGATCAACCCTGACCGCCCGTCTTCAAGTTGCCGCGGATGCCCGGCGGGTATCACGGTCAAGCGAGGCGCGGGCGTGTGTTTGGGGCGTTGACACCCGCCGACACGGGCTGTGCTGCGCTTGACCGCGGCACTGCGGCCCTCCCCAGTCGCAAGATAAGCCCGACCGACTCACCGTCACTATCATTCGGCCCCCATGAACATCCGTAACTTCTGCATCATCGCGCACATCGACCACGGCAAGTCCACGTTGGCCGACCGCATGCTCCAAGCCACCGGCGCCGTCACCGAACGCGAGGCCCGTGAGCAGACGCTGGACGACATGGACCTCGAACGCGAACGCGGCATCACCATCAAGGCCTCAGCCGTCACGGTCCAGTACGAGCACAATGGTGCCCCGTTCATGCTCAACTTCATCGACACGCCCGGCCACGTCGACTTTCACTACGAGGTCAGCCGGGCGCTGACGGCCTGCGAGGGCGCGATCCTCGTCGTCGATGCGACGCAGGGCGTCGAGGCCCAGACCGTCGCCAACGCGTACAAGGCCATTGACGCCAATTTGGAGATCATCCCCGTCGTCAACAAGATCGACCTGCCCAGCGCCATGCCCGACGACGTGGCGATGCAGATCGAACAGATCCTCGGCCTGCCCGCGGAAGACTGCATCTACGTCTCGTCCAAGACCGGTCAGGGCATCGACACGCTGCTGGGCAAGATCTGCGACACGCTGCCCGGCCCGACGGGCGAGAAAGACGCCAAGGCGCAGGCCATGATCTTCGACTCGGTGTACGACGACTACCGCGGCGTGGTCGTCTACTTCCGTGTCATGAACGGCCAACTGCGGGTCGGCGACAAGGTCCGCATGATGAGCACCGGCCGAGTGTTCCAAGTCAGCGACCTGGGCAAGTTCACGCCAAAGATGACGTCACAACGCAAGGGCGACCCGATCGCGGCCGGCGAGGTCGGCTACATGGTCGCCGCGATCAAGACGCTCGAAGACGTGCACATCGGCGACACGATCACCGTCGACAACGACCCGGCTGAAAAGCCGTTGGCCGGCTATCAAGAGCCGCAGCAGATGGTCTTCTGCGACTTTTACCCGGCCGGCATCACGCAGTTCGACGAGCTGCGCGACGCGATCACCCGGCTGCGCCTCAACGACGCGTCGTTTACCTTCACGCCCAACTCGTCGGACGCTTTGGGCTTCGGCTTCCGCTGCGGCTTCCTGGGCATGCTCCACATGGACATCATCCAGGAACGACTCGAACGCGAGGGCAAGGTCAACATCGTCCAGACCGCGCCGACCGTGACTTACGAGGTCGAGAAGACCGACGGCACGGTCATGCATATCACCAACCCGGCCGACCTGCCCGACCCGTCACACGTCAAGGAACTGCGCGAGCCGATCGTCAACGTCGAGATCATCACGCCGAACGAGTCGATCGGCGACCTGATGAAGTTGTGCGACTCGCGGCGGGGTCAATACAAGAAGCAGCAGTACCTCAGCGACACGCGGCAGATCCTCGACTACGACCTGCCGTTGGCGGAGATCATCTACGACTTCTACGACAAGCTGAAGTCGATCACCCGCGGCTACGGCACGATGGACTACACCCTCGCGGGCTTCCGCAAGGACAACCTGGTCAAGATGCAGATCCTGGTCAACGGCGAGCCGGTCGATGCGCTGAGCGTCATCGTCCACCGCGACAAGGCCGAGTTCCGCGGCCGAGCACTGCTGACGCGCCTCAAGAAAGAGATCGACCGCCACATGTTCGAGATCCCGCTCCAAGCGGCGATCGGCGGCAAGATCATCGCCCGCGAAACGATCCGCGCCATGCGCAAAAACGTCACCGCCAAGTGCTACGGCGGCGACGTGACCCGCAAACGCAAGCTTCTCGAAAAGCAGAAAGAAGGCAAGAAGCGGATGAAGACGGTGGGGAGTGTCGAGATCCCGCAGGAGGCGTTTATGGCCGTCCTCGACCCCGGCGACGGATAGCGCCCCACGTTTAGCGGTCGGCCCGAAGGGCCACCTTCTCCATGCCAAAGCCGACGCAACATCTCACAGGTTTACTGGTCGTCGACAAACCGCTCCGCTGGTCGTCGATGGACGTTGTCCGTCGCGTGCGTCGCGCCGCTGGTAACTGCAAGACGGGACACGCTGGAACGCTCGACCCGCTGGCGACGGGCGTCGTGGTGTGTTGTCTCGGCAAGGCGACGCGGAGTGTCGAGGCGATCATGGGGATGACGAAGGTCTATGAGGCCGACGTCGACCTGTCCGCCTTTACGACGACGGACGACCTGGAGGGCGAACGAACGGAAGTTGATGTCGCGACGCCGCCGACAGAGGCGCAGGTGCTTGACGTGCTGCCGCGCTTTGTTGGGTTGATCGACCAACGGCCGCCGGCATTCAGCGCGATCCATGTCGACGGGAAGCGCGCGTACAAGCTGGCACGCAAGGGCGAAACGGTCGAGTTGCCCGTGCGGCAGGTGCGCGTCGACGCGATCGACCTGCTGCGTTTCGATTGGCCGACCGCGGCGATCCGCGTGACGTGCGGTCGGGGCACGTACATCCGCAGCCTCGCACGCGACCTGGGCGAGGCGTTGGGCACGGGCGGGCACCTGGCGTCGTTGCGGCGCATCGCCGTGGGCGAATACGACCTGACGCGTGCGGTGGATGAAGCTCGGCTGGCTGAACCGATCACGCAGGACGACCTGCTGGCGATGCCGTCGGAGTAGTAACCGCGGATTGCGCGGACGACGCGGATGGGAAGAGGAGCTAGAACTGGTTGAACTGACTACGTAGGGTGGGCACTGCCCACCACGGATTGTCATCGCGTCACCGCATGAAGTGGTGGGCAGTGCCCACCCTACGTCGGCGTCCCTGGCAAACCCTCCCATCCGCTTGATCCGCGCTACCCGCGGATAAAACCGGTCGCGCCTTGCGGCATCAAACGACGCCTGTCGCGACCGAACCGGGACGGTTCGGCTATGTGCGGTCGGCCGGTGTGCTATGTGGGTTGCGCGGCGCTGCCGTCGTCGCCTTCGTTGTCGCCGTTGTTTTCGTCTTCGTCGTCCCAGAACAACCCGCGTGGGCGGTAGGTGATCTGGATCAGAATGATGCCGACCTCGTATAAGAGGTACAGCGGTACAGCCAACACCAACATACTCAACGGGTCGGACGGCGTGAGCAGCGCGCCCAATGCGAAGCAGGTGAACAGCGCGTATCTGCGATACTTCCTGACAAACGATGGCGGCACGATGCCGGTCCAGCCGCCGATGAGCATCACAACCGGCAACTGGAAGCCGATGATGATGCCCAGCATCATGATCATGATGAAGCCGATGTATTCCTTCACATCGATCATCGGGAGCACAGCCCGGCTGCCGATCTGCTGAATGATGCGCGTCCGCCCGTCGATGCGCAGCTTCAAGGCGGCGCCGCTTTCAGACTTGGTGACCCACATCTGGCCTTCACGCGGGTCCTCCGGGTCTTCCTCGATCAGGATGGGCAGGTCGGCATTGCCGCGACGCGCCTCGATCTCATCACTCGTCGGTGACTTGTCCTTCCCGTCGTCCTGTTTTCCGTCTGAGTCCTCGTCGTCTGAGAAAGGTGAAACCGCGGAGATAATCTCCAAGAAGCTTGGCCGATCACCACCGGTCTCGGGGTAGCTTTGCGCGAAGTAGAGCAGGAACGACACAGAGATCGGCAGCAGGATGTAGTACATGAACAGCACGCCGAGCACGACCATGATGGTGCTGAACGGCGCGAGCACGTAGACGACCTTACGCTCAGAAGCGTACAGGCCGGCCTCGACAAACTTCCAGAGTTGATAGACCAGCCAGGGCGAGCCGAGCACGATCGCCGCGATGATGCTCACCTTCATGAAGACGGCAAACGGCGTGAGCACACTCGTCGAAATGGTGCCTTCCGGCAGACCGAGCCGGTTCTGGGCCTGAAAGAGCGGCGCTTGCAACCAATGAACAATGTCCGTGCCCCAGTAGAACGTAAAGCACGCGACGACGCCGACGCCGAGCAGGCCCCAGATGAGTCGTTTGCGCAGTTCTTCGAGGTGCTCCCCGAAACTCATGCGGAAGTCGTCGGGGTCGGGACCCTGATTCACCGGTTCTGTGTTGACATCGTGCTCAGCCATGGGACGGGCATCCTAGGTTGAAGGTTGGCCAACGAGGCCCGGCGGAAACGGGGGGCGGGCGGCGTCGGCGACGAGACGGCCCCGACTTCACTGAACAGCGCGACCGATCGCGTCGGTTCGGCTTCGGGTTGTCGGGGGAGCCACGTCGGCCAAGTCGGGCCTTCGGCTCGGAGCGCATCGGGTCGTCGTAGCCGGCGCTCGTGAAAGGCGGTGGGTAGCCAATCACATTATAAGCATGGCGTCGCCGTAGGAGTAAAACCGGTATCCATGCTCGATCGCTCGGCTGTACCAGCCCAGCAATCGGCCGATCCCAACGCCCGGAAGGGCCGCGACCAACGCCAGCAGCGTCGAACGCGGCAGGTGGAAGTTGGTAAGTAGGCCGTCGGCGAATCGGAAGTCGAATCCTGCGCCATCGTTGACGTCCGGCGTGATGTACAGGCCGGTGTTCGTGGTGAAATCGTCGAAATGGGACGCGGGCGACGTCGGATCGGGTGAGTCGGAGGGGGCGGGGAGGCTTTCGAGGGCACGCACGCTTGTCGTGCCGATCGGGACGATTCGTCCGCCGGCCTCGCGCGTCTCGGCGAGGGTCTTGCGTGTCGCGGCCGGGACGGTCATCCACTCGCTGTGGATGTCGTGCTGCTCGACCACGTCGGCGCGGATGGGCAGGAACGTGCCCAGGCCGATATGCAGCGTGACCGTCGCGCGACGGATACCCAGCGCGTCGAGTTCAGCCAGCAACGGCTCGGTGAAATGCAGCGCGGCCGTCGGCGCGGCAACAGAGCCGGGCGACTGCGCGACGACGGTGTTGTAACGCTGCGCGTCGTATTCCGTGACCTCAGCCTCACCCTGCGCACGGCGTTGCTTGCGGATGTAGGGCGGCAGCGGCGTCGAGCCGACTTGTTGCAGCACGTCGAGCGTCGGCAAGTTTGGGGCGAGCGCGACGCGCCACTGACCGCCGCCGACGGACTCGATCAGTGTGAGTTGCGCGACTTCACCGAGCGCGACCGTCTCGCCGACGCGCAGCGTGCCGCCCGATTCGAGCATCGCCCGCCACTGGACGCCGTCGGCTGACTCGGCCGAGTCCAGGTACAAGCCGCGCACTCGGCCGCCCGTAGCCGACCGCACGCCCTCGAAAGCGGCGGGCAGGACGCGTGTGTCGTTGAACACGAGCAGGTCGCCTGCATGCAGCAGGCCTTCATCGCGCACGAGTGTTGGCAGGTCGCGGACGTGGCGGTGTTCGATGCTTGCGTCAATGGAGTTGTCATGCGATCGCCGCACGACCATCAGCCGCGCCGCGTCGCGCGGCTCGGCCGGCGATGTGGCGATCAGGGATTCGGGCAGGTCGTAGTCGAGGTCACTGGTGAGCATGGGCGCGACGAGTGTAGGTTTCGTCGCAAGCGTAGGGTGGGCACTGCCCACCATCGGTCGTCGTTGCGCGAGCGTTAATGTTGTCCGGGTGACGCTCACTCCCGCGCGCGGCCGACGCTCAGATAAGACAACAGGTCCAGCACTTCGTCGCGTGTGAGCGTGTCGAGCAGGCCTGTCGGCATCGGGGAGATGGGGACTGCCTTGTGGGACGTGATCTCTTTCTTGATGACCTCGGTGATGGCGTCGGGCTCTAGCGGGTTGAGCACGAGTCGGAGTTTGGGCGAGCGGTAGTCGCCGCCCGGCGCGACCCGGCCCACGTACCGGTCGCCGTCCTTCGTTTCGACGACGACGTTGCGATACGGCTCCGCGACAACCTTCGACGGCTCGACGATCGACTCGAGCAACGCGCGTGCGTCGAACCGTCGGCCAACGGAGGCAAGGTCTGGTCCGACCACCCCTCCCGTATCAACAACTCCAGCACGGTGACACCGGCTGCATTGCGCCACGTCGAACATCACCCGCCCGTTCTTGAGGTCGCGCTTCGGACCGATTTTGGCCAGCTCGTCCTTGAAGTCGTCCAACGTCCATTTCTTCACGACCTCCGTCCGCACCGGCACACCCGATCCGTCCACCACCGCCGCTTGCGGCTTAGCGCGGATCAAATCACCCAACGCTTCCTTCTCCGCGTCCGTCAACGTCGCCACCGACTCGTCCCGGATGCGCTTGAGAAACCCCGGCATCCCCGCGCCGTGCACATGCCGCTCCGCCACGCGCAACGCCTCGTAAATCGCTCGGCGGTCGTCGGCCGACCAGCCTTCCTTGACGTTGCGCAGGGCGAACAGGTAGTGCAGCCGGTCGCGCGGCGTGTCGGCCGCGCGCAACAGCGCGACCGTGCGCTGGACGACACGCGGGGCGTTGAGTTTGGTGAGGAGCAGCGCGAGGTCGCGATTGACCTGCGGCGCGTGATGCGGAAAAAGGCGGTCTATTGACTCGATCACGCCCTTTCGCTTTTCGGCGTGCGCTTCGGGGTCGGTGATGATGGTCGACTCCGAGCCGTCGAGATAGAACGTCAGCAATCGCAGCGTCAGACGTAACTGGTCGTCGGTCAGGTTCGGTGGCCTGTCGCCCTTGATGGTGAACCACGCCATCCCCACGACCGGTTGATTGCGAAGCGCAAGCAGGCAATGAAGCAACGCGTCGGGCTGCGTCACATGAAGGTCCGGATGTCGTGCCTTCAACTCGCGGTACGCCTCGTTCCACCACGTTCGGCCTTCATGCTCGATCGCGATCCGCGCCGCCTGCACCACCCACGGGTCTCTGTCGAGCAGGTCGAGCGTCACCTCCTTGCCCGGCGCATCTCGCTTGTAATGCTCAGCCTCCAAACGACGTCGGAGCGCCGTCTTCGTGTCGGCGTGCTCACGCCGCGCAACCTGCTGTTTCGTCAACTGTCTCTGCTGCACCTCCGGCCCGACATACCGCACGCGGTAGAGCGCTGCCTTCGTCCGCCGCCCGCCGGTGACAAAATACATCGCGCCGTCCGGGCCGAAGCCCAGGTCGGTGACGTTCAGCGGTCGGCCTTTGAGCAGTGTCTGCGCGCTGCACGCGTAGCCCGCGCCGCGGGGCTCGCAGTGCACAGCCAGGATTCGGCCGTACGCCCAGTCGAGGATGAACAGCGTGTTAAGCGACAGCGTGCCAAACGCTCGCGGGGCGAACTTGACGGCTGTGGGCGAGCCCTTGCCGACGATGAACGTCGTGGGCGGGTTGTCGGCGTGGTCGGCGAAGTAAGGCGGCCACTTGCCCGTCACCGCCCGCCAACCGTAGTCGGCGCCGCTGACCAACTGCCGCACATGCGTCGGGCGGTACCACGGCGAGCCCATGTCGAACTCGGCGACGGCGTCGTAGGTGAACGCGTCGCCGCGGTGGTTGAACGCGATGCCGTACGGGTTGCGCAGGCCGGCCGCGTACAACTCCCACTTGCTCACGTCGCCGGCGTCCTCCGGCTTGAATCGGTAAACGAAACCCTCACGCCCCTTGGGGATACCGAAGTGACGCGCGGGCGACAGGCGGCTCTTCATCGTCGTCGGCAGGTCGACCGAATCGCCGTGGATCGCATACACATAACCGTCTGGCCCGATCGCCAGGTCGTTGCGCCCGTGGCCGACGCCCCCGGATGAGGCGTACAAAAGCTTCACTTCGTCGTAGGTATCCTTGCCGTCGTTCGGCTTCGTGTCGCGCAGCCGGTACAGGCCCTTGCTGTTGTTGGCGTTCACGTACAGGTCGTTGCCGACGAACGCCAGGCCGCGGCATTCCTTGAGTGTGTCGTTGATCGTTTCGACCTGAGAGATGTGTACGCCGTGCGCGTTGCCGCGCGCCAGGGTCATGCGCAGCAGGCCCTTGTCCTCGCGCGCAACGATCAGCCGACCCTTGGGGTCGAAAACCATACTCACCCACGAGCCCTCGTCCTTCGTCGCCGACTTGACCAGCTCGATTTCGTAGCCGGGCAGGGCACTGAACGTCGCGGGGTCGGCGCCGGCCTCGGCGTTGATCGCTTGCTTCCACTGCGTGTAGTCGTCGAACGGGCTGATCGCGATGCGGCCCCCGGAATCGTTGGGATCGTCGGCCGTCAGCGCATAGCCGAACGGCTCAGTGGCGACCTCGCCAAACGAGTACACGCGCTTGAGCGGGCCGCGCGGGTTGCGTGCCTGACGGATGGGCCAACTGCGGTCGGTTGGGATGTGTTGCTGGCTCCCATCGGGATACGTCACGACGCAGAGCAACGCCGCCGCGGCCGGCCCGTCGGTCGAGCGGGCGATGATCTCGATGACGTTCCGCCCCACCTCGACGTGTTTGGTGATATCGACACGTCGCACCGGCTCGTACGGGCCAAGCCGCAGCACGTTCCGCCCGTTCACGCGCACGTCGCCTGCGCACGATTCGAACACGACACGCACTTGGGCCCGCTCGATCTTGCGCGGGACGCGGAAGGTCGTGACCATCTCGCTGCGTTGGTCGGCCTTGCGCTGTTCGTGTTGCCAGACCCAGTGGGGTGTCGGGGCGTCGGCGGCGTTGGCCGACAGGGGCTGTGTGAGAGCACCCATCATGCACACAACAAGACTGACGGGTATCACGCGGCGACGGCGATAAAGAGCGGATGTCATGCACGTATTGCAACGGAAGTGGCGTTGGGATTCAAGGCGCTGCGTTTCAGCCGGCTGGAATCTGCGACATACGGCCCATAATGGTCGGACTAGCCGCTCGTTACCCCGGTGTTACAAACCCTCAGCCGACCTGTGCGTTCAATCAGTGTGACGAGACCGATGTCGAATCCACCGTCACCCGCGCACAGGAGCCACGATATGAACACCCCACGTCAGACCGCCGCCCGAGCCCGCGTTGCAACGACCTGTCTGTTGGCCGCGATTGTTTGCCTCGTTGGGGTAAACATCGTCACCGCCATGGAAGTCAAGTATGTCCCGCTGCCGGGCGAGAAGGTGGATCGTACCGGGAAAGCGATCCGCTCACTGCGCAACTTGGACCGACTTGCTCAGGTGGACGACGCGCACAAGCGTTACCTGCGTTCGATGATCGGTGAGGTCAATCTGAGTGAGTTGCGATCGGCAACCGCAGGCCCGGCGACGGCCGCCCCGACCGCAGGCCCCGCCACGGCGAACACGACGAAAGCGACCGCCAACAAGACCGCACCGGCCAAAACGAAGAAGGCCGAGAAGGCCGGGCCGCGGCCGCGCATCCAGTTGGCCATCCTGCTGGACAATTCCGGCTCGATGAGCGGGCTGATCAACCAGGCCCGCAGCGAGCTATGGACGATCGTCAACCAGTTCGCCACCGCCCGTTACGACGGGCAGATCCCCGAGTTGGAGGTCGCGCTGTATTCGTACGGCAACCCGCCGGCCACGCAGCTAATCGGGCTGACCACGGACCTCGACGCGGTGTCTGAGCGTCTATTCAGCCTGGGGATCTCCGGCGGCAGCGAGCACTGCGGCGCGGTGATCGACAAGGCCACGAAAGAATTGAAGTGGAGCGATTCGAACAAGGACCTGAAGTTGATCTTCATCGCGGGCAACGAGCGATTCACGCAGGGCAATGTGGATTACCGCAGCGCCTGCAAGGCCGCGATCAGCAAGGGCATCGTCGTGAACACGATCCACTGCGGCGACGAGAAAGCGGGCATACGGGGCATGTGGAAGGACGGCGCGTTGTTGGCTGACGGGCGATTTCTGAATATCAATCACAACGCGGCGGTCGCGCATATCGAAGCGCCGCAGGACAAGAAGATCGCGGAACTCGGCGTCAAGCTGAACGAGACTTACATCCCGTACGGGACTGACGGCCTGCGTGGCGCCCGCAATCAGGCGGTGCAGGACGCCAACGCCGCGAACCTGTCGACCCAAGTGCTCACTAATCGTGCGTTGACGAAGGCGTCGGCCAATTACCGCAACGGCGCGTGGTGCCTGGCTGACGCGGTGAAGTCGAACAAGGTGAAACTCGGCGACGTCAAGGCAGACGATCTGCCTGAGAACATGCGTAAAATGAGCCTGGAGCAGCGGCGTGACTACGTCTCCGGCAAGCTCCAGGAACGCGAGGCGATCCAGAAGCAGATCATGGACCTGAACAAAGAACGCCAGTCGTTTGTCGCGGCGAAGCGGAAGGAACTGGCGGCCAAGGGCGTCGAGACATTGGACACGGCCGTGGTCAAGGTCGTGCGAGAACAGGCCGCCAAGAAGAAGTTCAACCTGAAGTCGGCTGACGAAACACCCGAGCCCAGTAAGAAGGACGCGACCGACGCGAAGAAGCCCGAATGAACTTGTCTACACGAACCCGCGCACGCCACGGCCTGCCCCGCACTCGCGGGCGGGCCGTGGTCGCGCGCGGGGCGGGGCAGTTTTGGCAGTGGGGCAGACATTCCTGTCTGCCTTCCGGCAGAGGCAGACAGGAATGTCTGCCCCACTACCGGAGTGTGATGTCATGAGTAACAAACCCTTGGTCCTCGTGGTCGAAGACGACGACGCCATCCGGCGCGCCATCGTCGATGCGCTTTCGTTCGACGGTTACGAGACCGTCGAGGCCGCGACGGTGGACGACGGCATGAACGCAGCGGTGCAGTCGCCGTGCAACCTTGTCCTGCTCGACCTGGTCTTGCCGGGCGGGAACGGGCGGAACGGGCTGGACATCCTGCAACACGCGCGGCGTGCTCGGCCGACGCTGCCGATCATCATCCTCACGGCCATGGGCGACGAGGGCGACCGGGTCAAAGGCTTGAAACTCGGGGCAGACGACTACGTGGTCAAACCGTTCAGCGTGAAGGAACTGTTGGCCCGCGTCGCGGCTGTGCTGCGTCGTTCGCCGCAGCGGCCGATGGACGTGACTGAAATCGACCTGCCCGAGTCGGGCGCGCTGATCGACCTGGCGCGGGCGGAAGTACGACACGCCGACGGGTCGCGTTGCGACGTGTCGGAAAAGGAAGTCGAACTGCTGCGCTACCTTGCGACGAATGGCGGGCGGGCGATCAGCCGAGACGAGCTACTCGAAAACGTGTGGGGCATGGACCCGCGCGGACTATCAACCCGGACGATCGACATGCACGTCGCCCGGCTGCGCGAGAAACTGCGCGACAACGGCGACGAGCCGCGTGTCATCCTGACGGTGCGCGGGAAGGGTTATATGTTTGGCACGAACGGCAATGGACAGGAACAGGAAACGGCATGAAACGCCCCTGGTTGACATGGTGCATCTACCTCGCCTGCCTCACGGTCGTGTTGGCGGGTTTGGCGTGGGTCAGCGCGACGTTGTTGCGTATGGACTCGGCTGAGGATGACATGCTGCGCCAGGCGGAGGTCGATGAGAACGTTCGGCTGGCCCTTTGGCGGATGGAGCGGGCGCTGGCGCCGATCATCTCGCAGGAAAATGCTCGGCCGCACTTTGTTTACCAGTCGTTCTACCCCGCGCAAGGGGCATACACCAAGAGCCAGAAGGCGTACCGATACGGCGACGTGCTTGTGCCCTCGCCGCTGCTGACCGCGACGCCGCCGCACGTCGTGGTTCATTTTCAGTTCGACGATGCGGGCGGACTGACCAGCCCGCAGGCACCGCGTGGCAAGATGCGCGCAATGGCCAACGAGTTGATCGCCAAGGGCGCGACGACCGAGCAGCGGCTCGAAACCTCTTTCCAATGTCTCAACCTTCTGCAGACGAGCGTCGACCACCAGCAGCTTGCGCTGGCGTGCGCCGAAACGCCCGTCTGGAGCAACTTCGATCTCCAGGTCGATACGCCGAACACGCAGCAGCGGCTGAGTCAGTTGCAACTGAAGGTCTCGCCGCAGCAACTGGCTGAGCAGTTGAATGACAACACCGTGCAGCAGGAGCTGGTCGAGAACCAGTCGCAGCGGTTGAACGGGCGGGCGCGGCTCGGCGCGCCGCAGCAGGTGTTGCGCAACAACATCGAGCTGGCTCAGCGACAGAACGCGTATGTCAACAGCGCCGCATTGAGTAAGGGCGGCAACCTCCCGCTGACGGCGCCCAAGCGCATCGCCGAAGGGCTGATGACGCCGGTCTGGATCGACAACGAGCTGATCCTCGCCCGCCGTGTCGTGATCGACGACGCGCAGTACCTCCAGGGTTGCTGGCTGCGTTGGCCTGACATCCGGGCCATGCTGATGGAGCACATTGTCG
>JANQSF010000125.1 GCA_028284155.1 Phycisphaeraceae bacterium | reverse complement strand
GTGCGTCAGGGGGGCGTGGGTCAATTCGATTCCCGGTGCGGAGCGCTAAGCCGCGAACGGCTGAGTAAGGAGGGGGCGGTGGCTACTTTTTGACCGGGGCCGGTTGTTGGAGGCTGTGCAGCAGGTCGTCGTTCATCCAGGGAAGTTCGTCGAGGTTGCGGCGGAGTGCGGCGGGCATCGTTTTACCGAGTCGTTCAAAACGCGGGCGGCTCTTCCACCGGCGGTGCATCCAGAGGTATTGCGGCGGACAGAGGCGGACCATGCCCTCGATGGCCCGCATGTACCGCGCGGTGACGTAGTACAACGGGTCGCGTTTTTCAGCCCAATCCTCCGGCTCGATGATGTCGGGCACGCTCATGCGGTACTTGTAGCCCGTGCCGACGCGGTGGCAGCAGCCGCAAATGATCGGGACGTTCTTCTGGATCGCCAGCAGGCCGATCGATTTGTACGTGCTGGCGAGTTTGCCGAAGAATGGGACGAACAGCCCCTTGTCGCCCGCGTTCTGGTCGGCGATGAACGCGAGGATGCCGCCGGAGTCGAGCACGTCGAGCATGACGTCGGTCGCCCGCCACTTGGTAATGACCTTCAGCCCGCGCTTCTCGCGGATGCCCAGCAGCCAGTCGTTGATCAGCGGGTTGTCGATCGGCCGAGCGATGGCGTTGAGCTTGAAGCCGATGACGGCCATGAGCGTGCCGAGCATCTCCCAATTTCCGACGTGCCCCGTGAGCAGGATGGCCGGCCGACGGGCGTTGAGAATCTCCAGCGGTCGGGAGAAGTCGGGGATGCTGGCCGTCTGCGGCCAATTGTCCGGCGTGACCAGCCGGGGCGTGTGCATGACCTCGACGATGATGCGCACGAAGTGCTCGAACATCTGCGCGTTAATCTGTTCGATCTCGTCCCGCGACTTGTCGGGGAACGCCATGGTCAGGTGCGTGATGCCGCGTTCACGGTGCCGCTTGTTGAACCGATGCAGCAGTTGGCCGAACAGGCCGGCCGTGCGCAGGTTTGTTTCAGGTTGGAACGTGAGCAACGCCGACGCGGCGGCGCGTGCGGCCAGGTACTGCGTCCATTTTGTGATCGGGCCGGGGGTGTGGGGCATGGGCAGATGATAAGGCCGATTCGACCAAGCGATAGGACACTGCAGAACGACACACCGGCGTTTCGAGGCACCGGTCAATCGAAAACGGCGGCCCGATCGGGCCGCCGCTTCGCAACTTGGCTGGGTCATTCGCGGCTTAGCGCTGGTAATACCCAATCAATATCAGGAACCGGTTCTGATTGAGGATCGGGATCCGCAATTCGCGGGCCTCGGCCACGAGGGTTTGATACGTCTCGAACTTCTTCTGCGCGGCCTGGTAGTTCTGCTGCGCAACCGGGTCGAGCGGGTCTTCCGGCTTGCGGGGCAGGTCCGGCTCTTTGCCGAGCACGAGGAAGTCGACGTCGTACGTCATGTTCTTGGCCAGGGCGCCGCCCCACTGGCTGATCATCGTCTCGACCCGACGGCGGTCGGTGATCGTCGGCTGGCCTGTTCCGTCCAGGTCGAAGTCGCCGTACACGTGGAACTTGAACGTGACGCGCGGGTCGTACACGACGTTGGCCACGAGGTCGCCTTCGACGATCGCCTGACCACGTTCGACGCGGACGACGCGGCAGACGGCCGAGTTTTCCGACACCTGGATGACCTCGATCGTGCCCTTGCCACGGACATTCTCAGCCTCTTCCGCGACAATGCCGGTCTTGCGCGAGAAGACCTCGAAGGTCAGACCGAGCGGGATGTGGTCCTTCCGACCACGGTCGATGAAGACGATGTTCTCTTCCGGCAGGATCGACGCGACGTTGCCGTCGGGCAGCTTCCACGCGGGCACAGCCGTGTCGCCGCTGGTGGTGGGCCGAGACACGACGCCCGTCAGTTCGCGGATGCGCCGGTCACGCACGCTCACGTCCCGCTGCAACTGTTCGATTACGGCGTGCAGGCGGGCGACTTCCTTGGCTCGTTCAGCCTGGGCCTGCGACATCTGACCCTGCAACGCGCCGAACCGTGTGTCCACGCTGGCCGTGTACGTAGACAGTTCCTGCGCCTTGCTTTGCACGGCCGTGTTGACCTGCGAAACCGACTGGTTGTAGCTCGCCTCGACCTGCCCCTTGGCGGTCACGGCCTGCTGCTCGTTTTGCAGGTGCGTGTTGATCGTCTTCTCGAGTTCAGCCTTGTCCTTGCGGGCGATCAGCAGGTCGCCCATCAGGCCCTCGATCCAGTTGAGGTACGTCTGATGGCTGCGCTGCTCGGTGGCGAGCACGCCCAGTTCGGACCGCTCTTTCTCAAGCAAGCGCCGCTCCGCCTCGGCCATGTGCCGCTTCAACCCGTCGATCGTGATGTTCGGGTCGCCGGCGATCTGCGTCTTGAGTGACGCGATCTCGTTGAGCAACTGCTGGACGACCGACTGCTCGTCGGCGTTGGCTTCCAGGTTCTTGATCGCGTCCTTCTCGCGCTCGTCCTCGGGCGACGACAATCGAACATACCGGTTGAACTCGTCGCGCACGTCCGTGGCCGCCTTCTTGTGCTGCTCCACCTCGGAGTAATAAATGACGAACGCAACGGTCGATGCGACCCAAAGGACGGCGAAAATCGCGATCCCGATGGCCCAACCGGTGTTGTTCGCAGCGCGCAGGTGAGTTGACATGGGGAGGCTCCTGGCCGGTCAATGATCTGGAGACGACCCAACCGGGTGATCGGGCCGAAAGCGCGGGGGGCGGTTCCTACAGGGCTTCGGGGAAACCTGACCGCCAAGTTATTCTCAGGTCAAAGGATGCGGTTGTCAAGTCGGGGGAAGGCCGGGGGACGGGGAACGGGGAACGGGGGACAGGAGACAGGGGACGGGCGTCGGGAATCGGAACCGATGTTCCGGCGCTAAGCCGGGTCTTGCCGAAGACCAAGATCTCTGCCCGTAGATAGCTCTATTCTTGATCCGTGCCTTCAATGAAAGACCCGGCGTATTCTCACCTAGATTCTGTCTCCTGTCTCCTGACCTCTGTTTCCTGACCCCCCTACCGCACCTGGGCCATCATCTCGACCTCGACGCTCGACCCCAGCGGTAGCGTGTTCACGCCGATCGCCGCGCGGGCGTGCTGGCCGACCTCGCCCAGCAGGTCCACCAGAAACTGGCTCGCCCCGTTGCCGACGATGTGCTGCTCGGTGAACGCGTCGTCGCTGTTGACAAACACGCCCAGCCGAACCAGCCGAACGAACCGCGACCAGTCGCCGCCCAAATGCTGGTCGATCACCGCCAGGCCATTCAAAGCACAGACGCGGGCCGCCGCCTGCGCCTCGGCAATCGACGTGGCCGACGGCACCGGCCCGGTCTGCACGACCTTGCCCTCCACAAACGGCACCTGCCCAGCCACGATGACCAGGTCGCCCGCCTGCACCGCCGGCACATAAACCGCGCCCGGTTTCGGCGCAGGCGGAAGCTTCAATCCCATGTCGTTGAGTTTGGCGTGGATGTCCATGGGCGGAGTTTAACCGCCCGTGCCCGAACCGGAAACCTCGCCAACGCCGTCGTTCCGCGCCGTTGCCGTGTTGCCTTGCGCCTCGGCCACGGCCGAGAGGACGTCGTTGACGGTGTAGAAATCGTTTTGCCAGACGACCTTGCCGTTGGCGTCGAAGACGGCCAGCAACGGGATGGCACGTCGGCCGAGCGCGTTGAGGCGGGCGTTGCCTTCGACGTTGTTGCCGGTCAGGTCGACCTTCATCGGGATGACGCCGGGCTGACGGGTGAGTTCGACGACCTTGTCCGTGTAAAGCACGGTGTGCTCCAGCGTCTTGCAGTTGGCGCACCATTCAGCCGTGAAATCCATGACGATGATGTTGCCGTCCTTGACCGCCTGGTCGAAACGTTGCGGCGTGTAATAAGTCCACTCGATCGGGCCGGGCGAGGTGAGGCTGATCCCGGCGCTCGCCCCGGCGAACGCCATGAGCAGGCCGAGCGAGCCAAACACGACGCGCTTGCCAATCGAGTGAGTCAGCGCGAACGTTCGGATCGCCAGCCAACCGCCGGCCGCGACGGCCAAGCCCATGACGACCCACCAGAACAGCTTGCTCGGCGGGTCTGGCGGTGTCTGGAGCAGGCCGCTGACACCCGAGCCGATGAAGTAGGCCGCGGCCGCGAGCATCAGCACGCCCATGACCTGCTTGATCAACTCGCTGGCCGGCCCGGTGCGCGGCATACGTTCAACTAACGCCGGGAACGCCGCGAGGACGAGGTACGGCAACGCCATGCCAAAACCGATCGCGGCGAAGACCACCAGCGTCGTGAACCAATGCTGCCCGGCCGCCCAGGCCGCCGCGGCGCCCATGAACGGGGCGGTGCACGGCGTGGACAGCACGGCCGTCATGATGCCGAACCCGAACGACCCGACCACGCTGTCATGCTTCGGGTTGAGCTTGTAGACAAACTGCGGCAAACGCACGGCGAACAGGCCGCACATGCCCACGGCCATGACGGCGATGATCACGCCGACGCCGATGGTGAACGCGGGGTACTGGAACAGTTGGTTCGTCGAGGTGATGCCGCCCGTGGCCGACTCGTTGCTCGCGACCGCCTGCGCCGCCGCATGGACCGACCCGGCAATCACGCCGCCCAGCGCAAGCCAGAACGCCACGACGCCGCTGAACATCACAGCGCCGAGCAACAGGCAGCGTGCCCGGTTGCCAGCCGACTGACTCAGCCCCATGATCTTGATCGGGATGACGGGCAACACACACGGCGTGAGGTTGAGCAGGAAGCCGCCCACCGCCGCAACGATGAGCAGCAACGCCATGCCCCAGCCGCTGGCGTCGATCTCGAAATCCCAACCGAACAACTCGAACTCGACGAGGTCAGGCCCCGTGTCTCCCGCGCGGATGCGCGGCCAAACGTCGGATGGGAAGCCCTCGAACAGTTCCTCGTCGACCTTGTCGTCGCCGCGCGTCTTGGCGAGTTCGGCCACGGTCATGACCGTGACAGTCAACTCACGTTTGATCTCGGCAGGGAACAGACATTCCGTGTCGTTGCAAGCCTGCAACTTAATCAAGAGCGTCAGCGTCGCCTCGCCAAGCGGTGCGTCGGCCGCGACGGTCACCGGAAGGTAGGCGACAGCCTTGCCCTTATAGACCCCGTATGGAACTGGTTCCGGCGTCGCGAAAAACTCGACCATAATGTCGTGCGTTTCCGGCCACTTGATGAGATTGACATATGGGGTCAGTACGGTCTCGTCACCACCGACAACAGCAATCTCTGTCGCGATCAGGCCTTGGGCGTCGGCCCCGTCGGGCAGCACGATCTTATTCGGGTGGACGTGAAACCCCGGCGCATGGTCGAGGACGATCGCGACCATCAGGTCCGCGCCCTGCGCGACCCGCCGGCTGGCCGGGACGACCGAAACCTCGACCGCGGCCTCCGATGTGTTGGGTTTCTGGTTTGGAAACAGGCCGGGTATGTCGAATCCGCCATCGGCCGGCTGCTTGTCCGACGGAAATACCTGGTCCGGCCCGGGCAGCGCATCGTCGAACTGCGCACCGGCGATCGTCACCCGACCGAGCACGCACAGCAAGGCTGTGCAGACCACCCATCGCCTGTTTGTCGTCTTCGATTGATCCATCGGTCGCGTCCTGCCCGCTGGGGGCGTTCCGTGGCTACAGCGATCCGCCGCCGCAACCCGATAAGACCCTAAACACCATAGCCTTCAACCCGCGTCGGCCCCGGCTTATTCGACCTCGCCATGATGGACAATCTCGACCAGAACGATATTGACGCCCTCATGGCCGCCGTCAGCAGCGGCGAGATCGAGGAAGACGAGGTTCCACGCGAGTCGGCGATCTTCTCCCGGCACGGCACCCGCGACGCCGCGACGGTCGAAATCCGCCCCTACGACTTCAAGCGACCCGAGCGCGTCAGCAAGGACCAGATGCGGGCGCTGGAAAACCTGCACGACGGGTTCGCCCGAAATTTCGGCGCGGCCCTGTCCGGCTTCATGCGGACCATCGTCGAGGTCAAGGTCGCCCACATCGAGCAGATGACCTTTAGCGAGTTCACCCACTCGCTGCCCAACCCGACGAGTTTCAACCTGCTCAAGGCCGAGCCGCTTGAAGGCAACATCTGCCTCGAGCTCAGCCCGCTGATCATCTATCCGATCATCGACCGCCTGCTGGGCGGGTCGAACGCCGACCTGTTCATCCCGCAACGCCCGCTGACGGCCATTGAGCAGCGGCTGGTCGGCAAGATCCTCGGCCGAGCCGAACGCAGCCTGGCCGAGGCGTGGGAGAACGTCATGGACCTGACGTTCAAACAGACCGAGACCGAGAGCAACCCGCAACTTGTCCAGATCGTCCCACCGAACGAGGTCGTCGTGGTCGTCGGATTCGAGTTGAAGATGAACGGCCGAGCCGGCACGGCAAGCCTGTGCATCCCATACAACGTGATCGAGCCGGTCGTCGAGAAGCTGAGCAATCAGACATGGGCCGCATACAACCGCGGCCGAAAGGCGACGCACCTGCGCCAGCGCGTGGCCGGCCGACTCGACTCAGCCCGGCTCACCGTCAAGGCCACGCTGGCCGAGACGGACATCCGGCTGACCGACCTGATGAACCTGCAAGTCGGCGACGTGATCACCACGACGAAGCCGTCCGGTGCGCCGTTGGCGCTGGCGATCGAAGATCGGCCGAAGTTCATCGGCCATCTCGGCCAATACCGCGGCAACCGCGCGTTCAAAGTGCTCCGCCCCATCGCCGCCAAAGATCGGCTCTGACAAGGTCGCTTGCGGCTTAGCGCGTTCCTTCAGGCAGAAATCAGTTCACACCGGAGTACCCGCCCGATGCCCGACGCCGCCAACCGCACACGACGACGACCGCGCCCCACAGACACAACCCCGTCGCCGGCTCCGGGACGCTCAGCAACGGATTGACAATCACGCCGCGGATCTCGCCCGGCGCTTCGCGCACGGTGTGCACCTGCACATACAGGGCGTTGCTGAATAGCGCGTCCAGATGATCCGGCAACGGCTCAGCCAGGATCGGGATATCGGCCGCGTCCCACACGCCCGTGAAGCGGATCGAATCGAGTTCCGGCCCGCCGACGGCGTCTTCATACGCAAATCCGAAGTCGTCCGCGTCGTGCTCCGGCCCGATGATGCCGAACAGCAACGGCCCGACCGCCCCCGGCGGTGCGTCGTGGATATGGATACCGACGATCTCGTCGTCACCGTCACCCGGCGTCAGGACGTTGCCAAAATCCAGCCCCGTCACCAGCAGGTCGTAGCTGAGCGCGTCCTTCGCATCGTTGAGTACGAATTCCATCCGACCCAACGCCGGCGAGGTCGTGGGAACCAGGACCTGGCTGCCGTCGAGGTCGGCGTAAAACATCAACACCGCCTCCGCCTGCGCAGCCGACAGCGCAACGATCAAACCCACCGCTCCAAACCGCGCGAATCCACACATTGCGATCTCCCATCCGTCAGGTCGTTCTGACTATCTCCAACAGCTACTCAAATGATAGCCCCGCCGCTTGCGGCTTAGCGCTCGGTACTGGTTCACCTTGGCGTCCAGATTCGTGCCACGGCCGTGTCGGCCGTGCGAAACACCATTGATGAACCTCACGGCCGACACGCCGTGGCACGAGACAGACGCCCAACTCAGAACCAGCGCTCCCCCCACCGCCCGCCCTATCGTTGCCCACGTCCACACCGACCGAGTGATTCGACCCATGCTCACGAGCATCGCCTGGCTCAACGACTACCTCGACCGCCCCGTCGATGCCGACGAGGCCGACCGCCTGCTGACCGACCTGGGGTTCCCGATCGACTTCCGGCGTGAGGCCGAGAGCGGCGACACCGCGCTCGAGGTCGAAATCACGAGCAACCGCGGCGACTGCCTCAGCCATGTCGGCCAGGCCCGCGACATCGCCGCGACGTCTGGGCGGTCGCTCAAGTACCCCGACACCGATCTGCCCAACGTCTCGGACGAGTCGGCCACGTCACTCGTCACCGTCGAGAACAACGAGCCCGAACTCTGCCCCGTCTACACAGCCCGCATCATCCGCGGCGTGAAGGTCGGCCCCAGCCCCGATTGGCTGGTCGAACGGCTGCACGCGATCGGGCAGGACTCGATCAACAACGTCGCCGACATCACCAACTACGTGCTGATGGAACTCGGCCAACCGCTGCACGCGTTCGACCTGAACAAGTTGGCCGGGCCGAAGATCGTCGTGCGCATGGCCAAGCCCGGCGAGAAGATCGACGCGCTCAACGCCGAGTCGTACGAGCTACGCCCCGACTCGCTGGTCATCGCCGACGCCGACGTGCCCGTCGCCATCGCCGGCGTCATGGGCGGCGAGCACAGCAAGGTCACCGAAGACACGACCGACGTGCTGCTTGAAGCGGCCGGCTTCGACATCGAGTCGGTCCGCAACACGGTGCGCGCCCTGAAGGTCGAGGTGAAGAACAAGCCCGGCACCGAGTCGAGCTACCGCTTCGAGCGCGGCATCGACCCGTGCGCGGTCGAGGTCGCGAGCAAGCGCGCGGCGCGACTCATTGTCGAGTTGTGCGGCGGCACGATCTGCGAAGGCGGCGTCCGTGTTGGCGCGGACGAGCCGGAGCCGAAGCACGTCGCCATGCGTGTCGCCCGATGTAATGCGCTGCTCGGCATCGACGTGCCGGTCGAGGCTATGGTCGGCTACTTCAACCGGCTCGGCCTGCAACCGAAACTCAACGCCGACCAGACGGCCATCGACTGCACGATCCCGACGTTCCGCCTCGACCTGTCGCGCGAGGCCGACCTGATTGAAGAGATCGCGCGGATGCACGGACTGGAGCACCTGCCGGTCAGCGACAAGATCCACATCGTCGCCCGGCCGGTGCAGCAGGACGTCGCCGCCCGCCGGCTCGTGCGGCAGGTGCTTGTAGCGCACGGCTTCCACGAAGCGATGACGATGAGCTTCCTGACGCCCAAGCGGGCCAAGCGGTTCGTGCCGGCCGGCCACGACTTCGTCGAACTCCAGCAGGGTATCCGCAAGCGTGAGACGGCGCTCCGGCCGATCATCCTGCCGAACCTGCTGGCCAGCCGAAAGCTCAACCAGGACGTCGGCAATCACGACGTCTGTTTGTTCGAAACGGCTCACACGTGGTCACGTAAAGACGGGCAGATCGTGGAGAGCCAACGGCTCACACTGCTGGCCGATGTCGGCAACGATCCGGCAACGACGCTGCGCGCCCTGCGCGGCGCGATCGCAGAACTGGTCGAAACGTTGACGGCCGAAGGTCGACTGACCGTCGAACCCGTCGACGTGCCCAACCTCACGGCGGCCGGCCGACTGCTGCTCAACGACCAACCGATCGGCACGCTCGGCCTCGTCGACGACGTGACCCGCGACCTGTTCGAATTGCAGACCGGCGTGGCCACGGCCGATCTCGACCTGCCCACGCTGATCGGCGACTACCCGCCTGATCGACAGGTCGGCGCCCTGCCGCGCTTCCCCGGCATCGAACGCGACCTGTCCATCGTCGTCGACGACGACGTGCGCTGGTCGACCATTGAGCAGACCGTGCGCGCCGTCGACCCGGAGATGATGGAGCAGCTCGACTTCCTCACGACCTACCGCGGCAAGCCGATCCCCGCGGGGCGTAAGAGCGTCAGCTTCCGCATGACGTTCCGCGACCCCGAAAAGACATTGCGACACGACCAGGTCGACCCGCAGGTCGCGGCCGTGGTCGAGCGGTTGCGACGCGATGTCAATGCGGAGTTGCGGACGTGAGCAAATTGGAGGACGGGGGACTTTAAGCCGGGTCTTTCCGCAGACCCGGATGAAACCAATTCAACCGCAGATTGCGCGGATGACACGGACGGGAAGAGAAATGTCTTGATCTGAATCTGATCCGCGCGATCCGCGTAATCCGCGGTTGTCTTAATAGGGTTGTATTCGATCCGGGGCTTCGGAAAGACCCGGCTTCCCACCAGTTTTCATTCGGTCGGCTTTCCGACGCCGGTTTCACTAGACGCCGGCGGCAAACAGGGTTTGACCTGTTGTCCCTGCGCACACCGCCTGACGACCGATGTCACAATGCGCGCCCCCAATTCGCCGTACGCGGGGACCCATTGCGTGTCGTTGACCCGTTTGACCAGTCTGCCCTTGCGGGCTTCGCGGTCCAGCAGCAGGAAGTCGATCGAACGGCGTTCGCTGTTCGCCCGTTGACGCGCGGCGCGCATCTGGCGGGACGCGGCGGGCGAGTACGTCTCGATGTAACCGACAAAACGAGACGCGTCGTCACACTCGCCGCACGTGAACACATAAGCCCGCACGCCGGCCGGCCCGCCGCCGACGCGCAGCGGCCCCGACGGCGCGTCGATTGGCGGGATCGCGTCGGCCGAAGCGGTAAACAACTCGCCTGTATTCAGGTCGTAAAACCACGCCGTCCGCACGCGACGCGCGGGGGCCGGCGGCTTGTCGCGCACGATCGTGACCGTCGGCGGCTGGTCGTCTGAAAACGGCGCGTTCTCGCCGACGCGTAACTCGCGTTCCAACACGGCCAACTCAGCCATCACACGCTGCCGCTCGCGTTCGAGCGCCGCGTGTTCATCGCTTATTGTCCCCGTCGCGTCATTCGGCCCGGACTGACAACCCACACCGCACAGCAGACACACGGCCATGAGGACAATCGGCCTCCCACACAATCGACGATGGCGCATGAAGTCTTTCACAGTATCTTGAAGTCCGCGTTCTTCGGGTCGGCCACGGCCGCAACGGCAACACGTATCCTCCGCGCGCCGGCCTGCTTCAATGCTCGCGCACAACGGTTCAGCGTCGAACCGGTCGTTTTGACGTCATCCACCAGCCAGACGTCACAGCCCTTCAGGTCGATCGGTCGAGCCGCGATCGCGCCGCGCAGGTTCGCCTCGCGGTCGGCGATGACGACCTGCGTCTGCGGCGGTGTGGCTTTCGGCCGACGCAACAACGACGTGCAGGGCAGGTCCAGCGATTTGGCGAACGCGCGTGCGATCAGGTCGGCCTGGTTGTACCCGCGCAGCCAACGGCGTCGCCAGTGCATCGGCACGGGGCAGACGACCGTGTCGCCCGTATCGCCGCCGCCACCGCCGTCGCGCACGACCTGCGCCAGTTGCTGGCCGAACCACGTGCCCCACGTCCATTGACGCTGAAACTTCATCGCGACGATCCACGTCGAGATCGGCGAGCCGTACTGACTCAACCGCGTCACGTCGGACCAGGCGGGTCGCGAATCGATGCACCGGGCGCAGCCCTTGTCGGTCGTCGAGCCACGGCCGGCCGACGCGCCGCAGCGGCGGCAATAGACGTTCGGCCGATCCGGCTTCCAGTCGCGGGCTGAATCCGCATTCAACGCCGTGTCGCGCGCCCGCGGGAACAGGTCGTCGATCAAGCCGACCAGCGCGCTCGACATCGACCTGCCGCGCGGCGCATGGGCGACCTGATCGGGCGACATGGGAGTTGATGAGTCGGCGGCCATGCCCGTGGTTATACTTCGCCCGATGCTGATTGGCCAAGCGATCGTGGACGCCGTCGGACGTCGCGCCCGGTTCGACGCGACGGTGGTGTCGAACCGCGTGCTGTGCCGCGAGCATTTTCTGCTGCGCGTCCATGTGCCGCGCGAGCCGAACCCGTTCCCCGCGACGCGGCCCGGCCAGTTCATTCAACTGGGCTGCCGAACGCCCGACAGCGCGATCGACATGAACGAATTGGCCGGCGGCGAGTTGGAATGGTCGCCCGATCGGCCGCCCCGCCCGACGCAGCCGGAGTTGTGTCACCCATTGGCCATGCTGCGTCGGCCGTTCAGCCTCGCCGGGCGGGCCGACGACGACACGGGCACGACGCTCGACGTGATCCACCGGGTCGTCGGCGTCGGGACGCAATGGCTTGCGGAGTTAGTGCCGGGCGACGCCGTCGACCTGATCGGCCCGCTGGGCAACCAGTTCGCCCTGCCGGAGGGCAAGTCGCTTGGCCTGCTGGTCGGCGGCGGGGTCGGGTTGCCGCCAATGTTTTACCTGGCTGAGGCGTTGCGGGCCGCGGGGTGGGACGCCGTCGCGTTCGTCGGCGCGATGACAGCCGACCTGTTGGCGGTGACGTTCGATGAATCAACTAGCCCAAACTCAAGCGGCGAGCCGGCCATGAGTACGCGCGAGTTCGCGACGCACGGCTATTCAACGGTCATCACGACCGACAACGGGTCACTGGGTATGAAAGGCCGCATCACGGCCGGCCTGACACGCGTGCTCGACGCCTTGAGCGACGCCGATGCGGCGCGGGCGGTCGTCTTCACCTGCGGCCCCGAGCCGATGATGCACGCAACGGCCGACCTCGCGGCCAAGCGCGGCGTCGACTGCCAGGTGTGTCTCGAACAGGCGATGGCCTGCGGCATGGCGACCTGCCAGTCGTGCGTCGTCAAGATCGACGCGACGGGGTCGGACGTCGTGCACGGTGAGACGGAATCCGGTCGGCCGTGGCGGTATCGGTTCGCGTGTACCGACGGGCCGGTGTTTGAGGCGGGGGATGTGGTGTGGTGATTTCGCGGGTGCTAGGGACGCTTACAGGTGAGTACAACAGCGCACGCGGCAGCGCGACTCTTTGGCGGTGTTACTTGACGGGCATGATCGTCCGCGCAATCGTGCCGCCGCCGGTGACGTCGATGTTGAGCCGTGGTCGGCCGGGCTGTTCGACGAACAACTTCATCCGCATTTGAAACGCCATGTTGCCCTTGCGGATGGGCAGGGCGCGGTCGGTCGGGACCCAGAGTTTCAACGTGCCATCGAACTGCGCGGCCTGGAGTCGCGCGCCGTTGGGCAGTTTGCCACTGCCGACCTTGCCAGACATCTTCGAGCTGAGCTGCGCGCACTTGACGCCGTCGACCGTCTCTACGGCGACGAACGTCGTTTTGCCCTTTACGGTTTTCGGGTCGATACTCAGGACGCCCTCGCTGACGTCCTTGGCCGCGGCCTGCGAATTGATTGGCCAGGTGTCACCGACCTGCTTCTTACCCTTCGCGTCGATAATGTCGCCGTCATTGACGTCGTTGCCGTCGGCCAGCGCGACCAGCAGCTTGAACGCGTCGTGCGCCGGTTCGGACAGGTCGCCCTCCTCGATCTCATATAGCTCCTGCCCGCGGTCGTCTCGCGAGCCGATGACGACCGCGCCCCTGGGCGGCGCGGCGACCTCCTTGCCGTCCTTCTTGACCGTCATCGAGCGCACCTCGACGCGTACCTTCGACGGTTGGCCGTTGATCACGACCAACACGGTCAAGCGCGCGTCGAGTGTGCCTTCGAGCGTCTGTGTCTCCTGGTTGACCTTTCGGCCTGACACGGTGACAACGGTCTGCCGCTTCTCCGTGCCGGACGACTTGACGTCGATCTTGTCGCCGACCTTACTGGGGCGGTCGATGTGGATTTCGTACGAGTCGGCGGCGATGGCCGACGTCGCGAAGAGCAAGACGAGGACGACGACGGGCGGGAGTATGCGATTCATGATTTGCTTTCGGCTAATAGAATAAGACGGTTATGACGCGAGGCTTGTCGAATCGTTACTTGATCGGTGTCATCGTGCGTCGTACGGCTTGATCAAACTTGAACACAACGGTAAGGCGTGGTTTACCCGGCGCTTCGATAAACGCTTCAGCGATCGAACCGAGATTCACTGTCACACGGTCGAGCTTAGACTCGTGATTCAATGGCGACCACCTCGTCATTTTCATGTTGAGTTCTCCTCGCTTGTGCTGAAAACCCTTGGGCAACTGGCCCTTGGGCACTCGCACTTCGAGCTTGGTCGTTAAGCGAGCGCACCGTGTATCGCCGACCGACTCAATCGCCTCAAACGCTGTGACACCGCTCAAGTCTTTCCGATCGACTTTGGCTTCAGGCGTACTCAACTGCTTCAACAGATAGTCTTTGTCAATAGGCCAACTGTCACCGACGGCTTTGGCGCCCTTGACATCGACGACTCGGCAGTCGCAAAAGGGCAACTCATCGGTGAGTACGAGCAGGACGTTCAAGACCTTGTGCACGTCGCTGGACAAGTCAATGTCTTCTGCCCGTAGGGCGTGCTTTCCGTCCTTCGTCACAGAATGGATAATGACTGTTCCCGCGGGCGGGGCCTCGATCGCTATCCCGTTCTTCTTGATGGACAGCGTCTTGACAGCGACCTTGACCTTCGACGGTTTGCCACTCTCAACGGCCAGGACGGATACACGACCGGCGATGTTCCCTTCCAAGTGAACGATGATCTGGCCGACATTGCGACCCGCCATCGTACCTCGCTCGTCACGACGCCAGCTTCCGTGTGCGTGGAGGTCGAACTGGTCACCGACCTTGACAGGGCGGTCAAGCTTGATCTCATGTGGTTCGGCCATCACCACTGAGAACAAGGCAAGCGGAATACACATCGATGTCAAGAGCCGAGCGACTCGCATGGTTAGACTCCCTGCCGGAAGCGGCCGAGCACCAGTCTGCGGTGGCATCGTAACACAATGAAAACAGGGCCGACACGGGTCGGCCCTGGTGGGATTTGGGTTGACCGTCCGTGTCAATCGACGATCCGGATCACGTTCTCGTCGCTGTTGGCGCGCAGTTCAGGGACGTACATGGCGTAGTACTTGGTCGGCAGCGCGTGGAAGACGCCGGGCGTCTCGGCCCGCAGGCGGTAGCGGAGCAGGTGTTCGCCCTGCTGAACTCCGGCGACGAAGAAGACGGTCTTTTCGTCGCGCATCTCCATGTACGAATAGAAGCCTTCCTGGCCCTTGCCGCCGGAGCGCACCTGCGTCGGCTCGCAGCCGGCGGGCTTCATGTCTTCGATGGCCAGATAGGTGTAGTCGTTGTCCGAGCTGATCTTCAACTCGACCTGGATCACGTCGCCGCTCTTGACCGCGTCGCCGTTGTTGACCGGGATGCGCTGGTAACGCAGCCGTTTCTCGATCAGCTTATGGCCGTCCGCGCCTTCGACCTCGACCTCGTACGGGATCTGCTGGAGTTTGTAGTACTTGCGGTCGACCTTCAGCTCGTGGCCTGACGCGGTAATGTGCTCTTCCTTGGTGAAGTAGCGCAAGTACGTATTGAAGTAGAGCGCGCCGCGGCCTGACTTGCTGATCTTGAGCGTGTGCTTGCCGGAGCCGAGCGCCACGCCTTCGAGCAGGAAGCGGTTGTCGTAGGTGAAGAACGTGTCCTTGTTGATCTTGACCTTTTTGACGACCTTGCCGTTGTCGAAGTCGAAGGTGAGGGTGTAGTTGGCGTGGGCCTCGCCGGAGGCGATGACCCAGTCGCTCATGGCGTTGATGACGAGCGTCGTGTCGCGGGTGGACCGCCAGTAGTAACCGTTGCGGCGGTTGTTCAGCAGCCACTTGACGAGCATCGCGCCCTCGCCGCCGTCCGGCTCGAGCGCGCTGACCAGCCGCAGGTACCACGCGTTGGTTTCGATGTCGTTGTTGTACCAGTACCACCAGCCGGTCTTGGGCGACTCGACGTAGGCCGTCTCGGTTTCGAAGTTGGCCTTGAGGTACTGCTTGATGTTGCTGCGCATCGTGCGTGCGGCTTCGAGCTTGTCCTGCTCGACGAAGCAGAGGCCCAGTAGCGCTCGGCCGTAGTTGTTGAGCTTGTCGCGGCGGCGGTAGAGTCGGCCGGTGAGCGTCGGTTGGCGCTCGTCGCCCTTGGCCGGCTTGATCGTCGCTTCCTTATTGCCAAGCGACAGGACGTACGCGGCGAAGCATCGGCCGGCGTGCGGGCTCCAGTGCGGGTCGCGCATCCACTGCTGCTCGTAGTTCTGCAGCCAGTTCATCCCGCGGTTGATCATGTTCTGATCGACCTGCACGTCGGCCCGCTGCGCCATCACAAGTGAATAGAGCACGTAAGCGGTCAGGTACGGGCTGGACGCGTTGTTCTTCCACCAGCCCCAGCCGCCGTCGCCGTTCTGCATCCCGCGGATGCGCGTCAGGCTGCCCTGGATGATCTTGCTCAACTCGTCGGAGTCGAAGATGGGCGAGTCGGCGTACGTGCCGTAGATCGAGATGTTCTCGCCCTTCTCGATACGGCGGATCTCAGCCAACCGGCCGCGGATCTTGCGCACGTCTTCCAGCTTGATGCCCATTTCCTGCAACGTCTTGAGCGTGAGCACGGCCGGGAGGAATCGGCTCATCGTCTGCTCAGTGCAGCCGTACGGGTAGTCGAGGCAGTACGGCAGCGCGTCCATCATCGCGCCGACGAGCGACGGCGCGAACTGCACCTCGAGTTGCGTGAGCTCGGGGCGACGCTTGTCGGGGACTTCGAACTCGACCGTCATCGAGTGGTTGTCCTGCTTCGGCCGCATCGACCCGGTGGTGGCGACCTGCTTGTGCATGCCGTGGACGAGGACGGGGAAGGTCATCGCCATCGCGTCCGACTCTTCGTTGGTCAATGCCTTGACGAGCACCTTGGCGACGCCTTCGCCGTGGACCTTGACCCGCCAATCGACGCGGACCTCGCCGTTGGCCGGCACGTTGACCTCAACCGTCTTCTTGACGCCCTTCATGAGCTTGAGGTACTTGTCGGGCACGCCGATCGAGACCTGCGCCCGCTTGGGCGAGGCGAGGTAGTTGTGCACGTTGGCGCTGATGACGACCTCGTCGTACTCCATAAAGAAGCGCGGGGCCTGCAACCGGACGAGCAGGTTCTTGGTCGTGATCGCCTGCGCGTCGGCCTGCCCGACCTTCGTGCCCTTGGTCATCGCCCAGGCGTTGATCTTCCAGGTCGTCAGGTTTTCGGGCATGTCGAACGACGCGGTGGCTCGGCCGTCGCTGTCGGTCGTGAGCGTCGTGAGCCAGACGGCCGTGTCGGCGAACTTGGTTCGGACCTCGGCCTCGATGAGAGGGTCGGCGCCGGAGTCGTCGGAGGATTCCTTGTCGGCTGCGCCGCTCTTGGATTTACCCAATGACTTGCGCGAGGCGGTTTCGGCAAACAGAGCGTTGCTCGCCCGGCCTGGCGCGGCGTTCGCGGCAGGCGAGGGCGTGGCGGCGTCCGACGCGAACGCGGCCTGCCCGGTGGATTGCTGTCGCGCGCGATCAAGCTTCGCGCCCAAGAAGTACGACTCGTTCTTGTTCACGCCGTCGCGCCGCGTCTCCTCGCGCAGGCCGCCCAGAAAACCGACGTCCTCGCCGCTGACCGACCGCCAGTCCGCAACGACCGGCCCCCACACGCCGTTCCAACTGGCCGGCAGCGGGTAAAGCTGCTCGAACGGGCGGTGCATGTAGCCCCATGCGGAAAACTGCTCGTACAGGTTCGTCCGCATTTGCAGGCTGTGGCTGCGCAGGTTGCCGTGGAAGAACTTGGCGATCGGCGGCGTCGTTTCGCCCTGGATGTAGAGCACACTCTTGTCGAAGGCCGACAGCGTGACCTGCGCCTCGGCCGGCTTGCCATCGAGCGTGCGGGCCGTCACCTCGACGTTCGCGCGTTCGCCGGGCTTGTACTCGGCCTTGTCGCTGGCGACACTGACCTGCAACACGCCCTTTTCGGGCGGCACGACGATGCGCCGCGTCTGCTGGTGCACGCGCGTATCGGCCACCGTGGTCGCCTCGATGAAGAAGTTCGGGGCTGAGTTCTTGGTGATCGGCACGTCGACGACCGTGCTGCGGCCCGGCAGGTGCAGCAGCTTGTAGTCGATCAGCGTGTTGTTATCGACGTCGCCGGAATACAGCACGTAGCTGCCCGCGTGCTTCGTGTTGATCATGACGTGCGCGACGTCGCCCGGCTTGTACTCGCGCTTGTCGGTGATCAATTCGAGGTTGTTGAACCGGTGCAGCTTGCCGTCGAAGTCGTCGCCGACGACCCAGATCAGCGCGTACCCCTCGACCTTGCCGCCCCACTCGTCCGGCGACTCGAACTTGATCTTGAGCTGACCGCTGCGCTCGTGCCGCAACTGGATGGTCAACTCGCCCAGGTCGTTCGTCTCGGCCCGCCAGGTCTTGAGCTGGGTTTCCTTGATGTGCGCGTTGTTCGGCCCGCCGAACACGACCTCGCTGACGGTCACGACGCCCTCGGTCTTGACCGGCTGATTGGCCGGCGTCAGCGAGCGGACCTTGATGAACATCTCCTCGCCCGGCTTGTAGTAGCCGCGACCGGGTTGCATGACGTTGTAGTACGCCTGCCGCGTGACCTTCACCGTGCCCTGGCCGGTGATCGTGCGGCGTGACGAGTCGCGGACCTCGGCCTCGATGACGTACTGGTGATCGACGTCGCCGTGGTTGCGCGCGGCGTCGGCTGTATCGATCTCGATGTCGAGCGTGCCGTCGGGGTTGATCCGACCCTCGCCCTGCTGAACGAGTTCGCGCACGGGGTTAGCGCGCTGGATGCCCGAGTAACCCCACCACCAGCCCGGCGCGACGCGGCAGCAGCGCACGTGGCCCCACCAGGGGTACCAGTCGTAGTCGTACCACGCGTAACCGTAGCCCGGGCCGTACAGCCAATCCCACCGGCTCGGGAAGTAGTACGAGTGGCGGTATTCCTCGCGGAAGACCTTGTACTTGATCGTCGCGTCGGTGACCGCCCCACCGAAGAAGTACGTCGCCTTCACCTTGGCGGTGAGCATCTCGCCGAGCTTGGCGTGATCCTTGCCCGGCTCGACGGTGACCTCGAACTCCGGCTTCTTGTATTCCTCGACGCGGAAGTTCTGGCCGCCCGCGTAGCTTCGACCGTGGATGTAGATGCGGTACATGCCCAGCGGCGGCTCGTCGGGCAGTTCATATGTGCCGTCGATGCCGCCCCACTGGTCGGCCTGCTTGCTGAACGACTTGACCTTGTTCCCGCGCGGGTCGTAGATGGTGACCGTGACCGACTGGTTCGGCCTGTTCTGCAGCAGGCCGTTGTTCATCTGACGCAACCAGACCTTGAACTGCACGTTCTGGTTCGGCCGATAGACAGGTCGATCGGTGATGCAGTATGCGAACAGGCCGTTGCGCATGCGCGACGGGCGATAGTGATTCCAGTACGACATGCCCGACCACGCGGTGCGCAGCGCGGGCTCGTCCTTGTCGCCCTCGGCATCACCCTGCGCATCGACGAGCAGGTGCAGCTGGCCGTACCGCCGACCGGTCGGACGCTTGAGCAACGCCATGCCCTGGTCGTCGGTCTTGAGCGTGTGCATGACCTTGTGGTAGATGGTCTTCCAACGCTTGCCGTCCTTCTTGCTCTCGCTCCAGACCTCCAGGGCTTTGACGTTGGAGTTGGCGACGGGTGCGCCGCTGCGCGCGTCGGAGATGTAATAGAGTTTGCCGTCCTTGACCGGCTTGTCCACGATCGCCAGGTCGGTCATGACCAGCACGGCCCGGCTGTTGCCCAGGTTGATCGCATGCTTGCCGGTCTTGGCGGCGTCACCGCCGGGCGGCTCTTTGAGGTAGGCATAGACCAGGTACGCGCCGCGCATGTCAAGCGGCGTTTGCAATGTGGCGGTCTTGTATCGGTGCGTGCCGTCGTTCTCGACCTTGTCGCTCCAGCGCGCCACTTCCTTGCCGACATACTTAGCCGCGATGTTACGGATCTCGTGGTTGTAGTGCGGGTGGACGAAGTGCTGGTGCCAGTTCTGCAACGGCCAGAAGTAGGGGTAGCCCTTTTCGGGATGCACCGGCCGAGCGCGCAGGTCGCGCATGAAGCCGACGTGGTCGATCTCGCGAGCGACGAACCAGACCTGGTCGGTGTTGCGGTAGCTGATCTGCACCTTGGCGGGGTCGGCCGATCCGGCGTTCGCGGGCAGTTGCACGCCCGCCTGGCTGATGCGCACCTGCGACGCCTTGATCCGCTGCACCTGCGTGCCCGCGTTGTTCGCCCACGTCGGGTCCTTGATCTGCCCGCTGATCAGCTTGTCGTACTCCGCCAACGCCGACTTGTACTGCTGGCGGCTCTGGTAGTTCAACCCAACGGCATACTGCGCCTGCCCGGCCAACCCCGCCTGCTTGTAGTCGTCAACAACCGTACGCAGCAGGCTGAACGCATCCCACTGGGCAGGCATCTTGACCTTGCGGACTTGCCCGCCGGCGAGCACGATCGCCTCGCTGTCCTTCATCTCCCACGGGTTGATCGCTTGCAGGTCCTGCTTCAGCGGGTACTGGCCGTTGTACCAGTACGAGCTGGCGTACATGTTCAGCCGATCCATCCCCCACCGCGCGCGGGCGAGCATGCCCTGGCGGTAAAAACTGAGCGCCGTGTAACGCTTGTCGTCCGTGATGTCCAGTTGCCGTGCTTCGTCCAACAGGTAGAGGATCTTCTGATCGTCCTGAAGTGTCGGCTTGTATTCCTTCGGCTTGAACGGGAAGATCGGGTTGCCCTTGGCGTCGAGCTTCAAGCCGATCGGCCGCTGGCGGTACCACTGCCCGCGGTTGTAGTACTCGTCGAAATCGTTCTCGCCGGCCGTCTCCGAACGCTCGTCGTCGCGCTCGCCCCAGTAGGACCACCAGAACTGCTGGTTGTTTTCGAAGATGCCGAACCGCGCGGCCGCGCCGGCCAGGTCGAACGTGCACTCGATCCGCTCGTTCCGCCAGTTGGCCAACTCGTCATCGCTCAGACCCTTGGCCTTGTCGGGCGTCGCCGGCGCGCCGGGCTCGGCCGTGTCGCCGATCTGGCCGTGCCACTGCTTGTAAAGCATCCGCGCGCGTTCGAGGTGCGCGATCGCCCGCTTCTTGTCGTGCGTGTACGACCGCACGTGGATGCCCTGCTTCCACTGCGCCCGGTGGAACTTGCCGCCCGACCGCGTGCCCCAGTGCGGCACGGTCAGGTACAGGTTGCCCGTCATCCGCTCAGCCCGCGCTTCGTAGGGCGTGCCGCTGGTGTCCTTGATGTGACGCTCGGCCGCGGCGATCGCGTCGTCGAAACGCTGAAGCCGCAAGTAACACGCGATCTGCCGCTTCACCGCGTGCCGCCACTGGTCATCGTGCGGCTCGTTGTCGATCCGTTGGCCGTACAGCTTCGCGGCGTCGGCGTAGTCCTTCTTGTCGAACTCTTCGTCAGCCAGCCCGACCACGCCCTTGGGCTTGGCGTCGGCGTCGGGCTTGTCGGCCTGGCCTCGCGTCTGCGACACTTCCAACGCCACGGCGCCGGCCAGGGTCAGGATCAGGGTCAGAGCAACGACGGCTCGCTTGCGATGCATGGTCGATCTCCAGAGGATCGGTGTGACAAGGGTGTTACACGGGTTGGACGCGCGACGGGGCGGCGTGGTTCCGACGCGAGTTCGCGTGGAAACCGACCGGAGCCACGCTGATATATTGCCCACATGCGTTCGGCCATCCTACCGCTGATATGCACCGCCTGCGCACTGGCGCTGCCGACCCTCACCGGCTGCGGCAACCCCTGGCCCGACACGAGCAACAGCAACGCCGCCCCGCCCGACTTCGCCCTGCACCTGTTCGTCGACGCCGAGCAGGCCGGCTGGCAGCGGGCGATCTTCGTCCTCCAACCCGACCGCACGCTCCGAACGGGGTTCGGCCGAGGCGAGCAGGTCACGTTCGACACGTTCCCAGCCGTCCGCCGCCGCCTGTCGCCTGCCGAGTTCCAACGCGTGTACGCCTACGTCGATGAACACGACCTGACGAAACCGCCCGTCCCCCTGTCGCTCAACGACGTGAACTACAAGATCGCCATCACCGCGAACGGCCGAACCGTCCGCCACGAGGTCGACTCACGCAGCGGCAAGCTCCGCGGGCTGATGAATCTGCTGGCTGAGGTCGGCCACATTGAGTTGCAACCGATCGACGAACCCGAGTAAGAGACCACGAGCGAGAGTCCGACGTAGGGTGGGCACCGCCCACCACAAACCACGGCAACGCAGCAACAAACCGTGGCGGGCAGTGCCCACCCTACTCGTCATAAGGACCCCACATGACCCGCCCCCGGATACACGTCAACGCTTCAACCTGCATCGCGGCATCACTGCTCCTGCTTGCCCCACTCGGCTGCGCCAAACCCGGCGTCGACGCTTCGTCGCCCATGCCACAGTCATTCGCCCTCGAGATGTACCGCCGCGGGCCAAATCAGCAGCACACCTATTTCGTCCTCAAACCCAACGGTGACCTGTCGTTCGCTGGCGGCCGAGCGGCCGTGGGCCGAACCGACCGCCGCGTCGGGCGACTCAAAGACGAGCAACGTCAACAGTTGTGGGACATCGTCCGCTCGCAAGGCGTCACCACCGCCCCCGACCGCGCGTTCGTGAAACCGAAGGCGTATCTATACAACGTCACCATCGAGGGCGACGGCTGGTCGCGGTCGTTCCAATCCGTCGACAACGACTGCCCCGGCCTCGAGTCGCTCCACACCGCCCTGATGAAACTGCACGCCGAGCGCGCGTACGACGTGTTGAAGTTTTGACCCCCGGGATTGCTCTCCGGTACTCCAAAAAGCTAAAACCCGCGGATGGCCTGCTCGGAGGCCTTCCGCGGGATACCAATGCAACCACCAATCCGGGATAGACTTCGCTATGCGACGTTGGGCGTTCAATATCGCGGTCGCGCTCTCCGTATTGCTGTTCCTCGCGGAATGTGCTTTGTGGGCTCTGACGCTTGATTACGGATTCATTGCTCAACGGAGGCAACACGACGCGACTCATTCAATTGTGTCAGCAGACAACATGGTCATATGGTCTTTCGAGAAGCGAACAAGTCCGCAGAAACACCCTACAGGCTGGAGCGTCGAGGGGCAGGAAGCTGAGTATGTAAGGGACAGGGTGAATGAACTTAACTCCGTGTCCACCGGCGGAGCATCAGTCAGCAAGTATGGTTGGTTCACCAACGAGCAGCCCAGCGGATTTCGCATGCTCGTCCTGCCGCACGCCCTCGTGGCAGCCGTGTTTGCGGCGCTACCCCTGATGTGGCTTGTTGGTGTGTGTCGTCGAATCCGCAGACGCCTGAAAGGGCAATGTCCCCGTTGCGGATACGACCTGCGGAGCGGGCACGGCCCATGCCCGGAGTGCGGGGCAGACGCCCCCGGCACGCGATGCGGCGTCAAGACCTCAAATCCCACCCCCAATCCTTGACACCCCCGCCCAGCCCGATAGACTATGCGGCTCAGATTTCCCCGCCCGGCCACCCGCTGAAGTGGGACAACCGAAGCCCTGACCGCGAGTTACCGCCGCTCGGCCCGACCGAGACCCGGCCCGCGGCGGCGGCGCAACCTTGTGAGTGTGACGCGATGAACCGTCAGACGACCCTTGCCAACTATAAAAAGAACGAGGTCCCGCGCGACTGGTGGGTCGTCGATGCGACCGACCAGATCCTCGGCCGACTGAGCGTCAAGATCGCCCGCATCCTCATGGGCAAGACCAAGCCGGAATACACCCCGCACCACGACGCCGGCGACTTCGTTGTCGTCGTCAACTGCGAGAAGGTCCGCGTCACCGGCCAAAAGCTCGAACAGAAACACCACGAACGGTTCACCGGCCACCCCAGCGGCCGAAAGCTCGAATCGTGGGGCCAAGTGCTTGAGAACAAGCCGGAGGAGTTGATCCGCGAGGCCGTGCGCCGCATGCTCCCCAAGAACAAGCTGGCCCGTCAGCAACTGTCGAAGCTGAAAATCTACGTCGGCGCCGACCACCCGCACCAGGCCCAGCAACCGCAGACGCTCGAGCTGTAATCAAACAGGACGACCTGAATCATGGCTGAAGACACCGCCACCCAAGACGCCCCCACACTCGACACCGGCATCACCGAAGCGGATACCGCCACCGCCGTCGCGCCGCCCGCCGAGCAGCCCGCGCCCACGCGCGAGCCGGCTGAGCCGAAGTACGGCTACTGGTGGGGCACCGGCCGACGCAAGGCCGCCGTCGCCCGCGTCCGCATCAAGGCCGGCGACGGCAAGTACCTGGTCAACGGCAAAGAGGTCGATGTCTACTTCACCGAGATGCGCGACCGCAACGACGTCCGCGCCCCGCTGGTGGAAACGAAGCTCGAAGGCGGCGTCGACGTCTACGTCAACACGCACGGCGGCGGCTTCATGGGACAGGCCGGCGCCATCAAGCTCGGCCTCGCCCGCGCCATCAAGGACTACGACCCGTCGCTGGAGCCGATCCTCCGCGACCACGATTTCTTGAGCCGAGACCCCCGCAAGGTCGAACGGAAGAAGCCGGGCCAACCCGGCGCTCGCAAGCGATTCCAGTTCTCGAAACGCTGATCATCCAGCACGGGAACGGTCCACGACGGAAGCAAAAGAAACCCGCGTGCGGCGACAGCCGGACGCGGGTTTTTGTTTGGCAAACCCCAGCCTCACTTCCGCTTCTTCGAAATCAACTCGATGACTTTGGCCGCGTTGTGCTCGATGGTCTGCCCCGTCGTGTCGATCACCGGGTACCGACGCTTGCGGTACTCTTCCTCAACGAACATGACCTCCTGGATCACGTCGCGCATGTTGTGGTATGGCGTCGACTCGACTTCCGGCAATCGCGCCTCGCGGATGCGTTGCAACTCCCTCGGCCGAAGCGTAAACGCGACGACCTTCTTCCGCACAGCCGACAACTGCGGCGGGAAGCCGGTCAGAACCGAGATCGACACATTGGCGACTTTGTAACCCTGCGAAGCGAGAAACGTTGACGTCGGCGTCTTGCCCACCCGGCTTGGCCCGACGATGACGATGTCCGCTTCCGCGAGCGTGTCCAGCCCGGCGCTGTCGTCGTGCGTCGCCGTGTACTCCATCGCATCGATCCGCGCGAAGTACTCCGCGTCAGCCTGATGCAAACTCGACAACTCATTCGCCGGCGGCACGCCGACCTGATCGGCCAGGAACTGCGCCAACGGGCCGGTCAGGTCGTAGTGCGGGACTTGCTTGGCCTCGCACACCTCACGCACCGCGTGCTTCGCCATCGGGTCAATCAACGCGTGCAGCACCACGGTGTGTCCGCCGCGGATCTTCTTCAACGTCGCTTTGACCTTCTGCGGCGTGTCCTGAAACGCGTGCAGCGTCTGCTCGAACCGCACGCCGTCAAACTGCGTCAGGATCGGCCGAACCATGTGCCCCGCCAGATTCCCCGTCGCGTCCGACACGATGTGCAACGACCACGCCGTTTCCGACGACGACCCGCCAGCCGACTTGCGACGCACCGACGACGCCGATGTCTTTTTCTTCTTCGTTGTCTTGGAGCGGCTTTTCTTCTTCGCCATTTAGAGATGCCTTGTAAAAAGTGACGACCCGATCGATGGGCATCGTACGCACGTCGCGCCTTGACGCGCGGCGGCACACTGCACGCTGACTTGTCAACTAGATTTGCAAGTACTCGCCGATGAGTTCGCGACACTTGGCCAAGTGCTCAGCGAGTTCACGATCCGACATCGGCTCGAGTCCCTTGCCGCTCGTCGATGGCGCGCGGCGATGTGCGTTTTCCCAGCGTGGGCCGTTGACCATTAGGCTGTAACATCGAGTTCGCGGGATCACCTGATGCCAGGTGTGGAGATCATGCATGTGATAGACCGATCCCCTGCTCAGCGTGAGATCGATGACCGAGTCCGGTTCACTGGACGACAAGTCCGATGCGCGAGCCACAGTCATGTCATACTGGCCGGACAGAATCAGCATCGAACTTGGCCACGGATGCGGATGCGCAAATGAGTCTTCAGGATCGCAGGCCTCAAATCGATGCAGACAAATCCGCGCGTCGTCGTGTTGAGTAAACGCACGGTAGGTATGTGGCCTGCGCTTGTTGATGACGATCGACTCCCACCGGGAGAGATCCTCGGCAGCCGCGTATGCAATCCGGGTTGCTTCTTGAATCGTGAGCATATCGAGCCAGTAGGGTGGGCACCGCCCACCAACCTTAAGACCAAGCACGACTGTGGTGGGCAGTGCCCACCCTACTTGCTGTGGCCTGGGTTCTACGGCAAACGTATTCAATCAAACAGAAGCGACCAGACGCCAAACAACGCCCCGCTCACCTTGCCGCTCCGCTTGGCTTCTTTGATCTGGCTTTGAACGGCGGCCGTCCGTCGCCTGCTCGCCTGTGACAGGATCGCATTCAACTCACCGTTGTCAAGCCAAACGCCGTGTTCGACACAGACATCCAGACTCACGGAACGGTGCGCCTCGACACGCATGTGTCGGCCGCAGATCGGACAGGGTCGTTGGCCGGCAGGCACCTTGTCATCATTCGCATGGACGTCAACGCCAACCAGGTCATTCACCGCCGCGGCCAGGTCATCGATGGATTCTGACATGCTGTCGTCCTTTAGCGTGGGTCAGTCAGCAGGGTGGGCACCGCCCACCAACCGGAACACCTAGCATGACCGCGGTGGGCAATGCCCACCCTACTTGCTTGAATCGTGATCATGTCGAATCAATGTATATGTCGGGAACGAAACCTGGTACCCGTCGCATGGACAGCGTACGCCGCCGCGCTCACTCAAACGCAGACAGATTCGTCTGAAGGTCCGCGTGATAAACGTCCCACACGAACAACTCGGTTTGCCCGATCTCGTTCAACGGGTTCTGGTCCAGTTCCAAGGCGTGCTCCGGGCTGTCAGCCCGTATGAGTGTGATGCCCCCAGCCGGCTCCTCGAACGCGCCCCCGCCACACGCAACGAGGTGCCCACCGGCCTTCAGCGTTCTCAACCACGCCATGATCCTGGGAATGCGGTCCGCAAAAGCCTCGTCCGCCGCGTCGCCGCAGTCGCTGGCTTTCCAGATCAACGCGTACACCGCGGGCAGCGCGTCTGATTCGGCCTCGGTTGACATCATGCACACTCCTCGATGAGTTGTCCGTCCGCAATGGTACAGGACGGGCGGCAACAGCTCCCGCCCTGTAGCTTGTGCGCTGAGTGCCTGCGGCAAAGGCTTTGCGTGCCACAGGCCGTTACTTCACAACGTCATAATCAAGCGCGTTGATGTTATTGCCGCAATTCATGATCGTTGCACTCACAACCGACGCACCAGATAAACAGACTGAGGCACGCCAAGCCTTCGCCCCAGCCACCCGGCCGGCACGGTGTGCCAACCGCGCACAAAGGGGTGACGTCGATCCGCGCCCCCGGCGTGACTTGATCCGTGATCCGACGTTGTGAAGCGTGTCTGCCCTCACCGGCGTGCGCATGAGATGGGTGATCGATCCGAAGCTGAACGGGCATCCGTTTCGGCGGTGCGCGGTGGGTGTCGTCTGTCTGCGGATCGTCCGTGGTGTCGCCATTGGCCTGACACGACGTGGTGTCAGGGTGGTGGCGGGTCGTGTCCGGGCCTGACATGGAGATTCGTCGAGACATGATGTGTAAAGCGAATCCAAGCCGACGATTGCGCCCGGCGGGCGGGGTTGGCGGCGTTTGTCGGGGTGACATGCGCGGCTGCGATTGCAAACGCATGCCGGCCATGAGGTTAGGGCTGGTTTTGGCTGACGGGGGGAGGCGGACGGTGTCGGGGTGGCGGGGTGACGGGTCAGCCGCCCTGTTTGGCACCGGCCTGGGTCAGCAGTTCGATCATGTATCGGTCTTTGTTGGCCATGGCGAGTTGGAGCGGGGTTTGGCCGCGGGCGGTCTTGGCGTTGACGTCGGCCTGGGCCTGGATGAGGCGGGCGGCGGCGGCGGCGTGCCAACCGCGGACGGCGATCATCAGCGGGGTGACGTTGGCGGCGTTGGCGGCGTTGGGGTCGGCGCCGGCCTTGAGCAGGGCGTCGATGACCTGCGTGTGGCCGAACCCGGCGGCGAACATGAGGGCTGTCTCGCCCTGGTGGTTGGCGGCGTCGGCGTCGGCGGCGGCGGCGATCAGGCGTTCGACGATGGATCGGTCGCCGGTCTGGGCGGCGAGCATGAGCGGGGTGTGGCCGGTCTTCGACGCGGACTTTGCTTTGGCGCCGGCTTTGAGCATCGCCTCGACGATGGGCAGCTTGCGGCTGGCGATCGCGGCGAAGAGCGGCGTTTGCTGGTTCTTGTCGGCCTGCCGCGGGTCGGCGCCCTTGGCCAGCAGGACGTCAACGGTTTTGGCGTGGCCGTTGCGAGCGGCGAGCGAGAGCGGCGACTGGCCGTCCTCGGCTTGCAGGTTGACGCGGGCGCCCTTGTCGATCATGACGGTGACGACATCGGTGAGCCCGGATGCGGCCGCCAGGTGCAGGGCGGTGAAGCCCTTGCCGCCGACGATGTCGGGCTTGGCGCCGGCCTGGAGCAGGGCGAGTGCGGCGGCCTCACGCCCGCGGGCCGACGCGGCCATGAGCGCCGTGTACCGGTCTTTGGTCAGTTCGTCGAGCGGCGCGCCGGCCTTGGTCAAGATGGGGATGTTCTTGTCCTTGCCCATCTGCGCGGCGAAGAACAAGGGCGTTCGGCCGAGGTTGTCCTTGGCGGTGACGCTGCCGCCCTTGTCGACGATGGCCTGGACGATGTCCGTTTCGAGCGCGCTGGCGGCGGCCATGAGCGCGGACAGGCCGTTGGTGTCACGGGCTTTGGCGCTGGCGCCGTTTTCGAGCAGCCATCGGGCGGCTTCGTTTTGGGTGGTTACGGCCGCGTACAGCAGCGCGGTAGCGTCGGTGTCGGACTTGGCGTGGATGTCGGCGCCGGCGACGGCGAGTAGCTTGATGACGTCGGTATGGCCAAACCGCGCGGCGAGCATGAGCGCGGTGAACTGGTCGATCGTCCGCGCGTCGAGCTTGGCCTTGTGCTTGAGCAAGGTCTTGACCGCTTCGGTTCGGCCTTGTCGTGCGGCGAGCATCAGGGCGGTGATGCCGCGCGGGCCGGTGGCGTTGACATCGGCGCCGCCGAGCACGAGCAGCTCGATGCAATCGGTGTGGCCGTTCTCCGCCGCGGCGGCCAACGGGTCGAACCCGCGCGACGTGCGTGTTTTCAGGTCGGCGTCGGCGCCGATGAGGAACTTGAGCGCGTCGGCGTGGCCGCCGAGGCAGGCCATGTACGCGGGCGTTTCCTTGGCGCGGTCGTACTTGCGTGGATCGGCCTTCTTCTCGAGCAGGAGTTGCACGATCTCGGTATATCCGAAAAGGCAGGCGGCGGCCAGAGGCGTCTCGCCGATGTTGTTCGCCGCGTCGACCCGCGCGCCCTTTTCGATCAGCAGCTTCACGATCTCCGTGTGGCCGTTGACCGTCGCGGCGAGCAGCGGCCGAACACCCGCCGCGGCCGGGTCGTTCACCTTCGCGCCGGCGTCGATCAGCAGTTGCACGACGTCAATCTGGCCGGTTTCCGCGGCCGCGACCAGCGGGAGTCGGCCGAGGTTGTCCGACGTATCCGGCTTGGCCCCGCCGCCGAGCAGCGCGAGCGCCGTCTTTTCATCCAGGTCGAGGATGGCCTGGAGGAGTCGGCTGATGCCGCGTGCGTCGCGGGCGTTCGGGTTGCCCTCGATGACGACCTGCCCGCCGGCCTCGAGCTTCGGGCGTGGCTTGTAATACAGCCGCTGGTTTTTCGCGTCGAGCGTGAGTACGTAGTTCTTGAGAATCTGGGCACCGAGAATGCCGGCCGGCTCACGATCGCTGTCGGTCTTGTTCAGATCAGGTCGACCCAGGATCGCTTCAACGCCGTTGAACGAATGCTCGAACACCTTCATGTCGATCAGCCGCGACTGGCGCGGCACGCCCTTCTCATCGGTGGCGTTGATACCGCGCGCCGGCGCGATGACACGGCCGTCCATGATGTCACGGCGCGTCTTGACAAACGACTCGGTCAGCGCAACCGGCTTGTCGAGGCCGGTGTCAACCAGCAGCAGTGCGTCGTGCTTGCCGGCGACCTGCGCTTCGACGTAGAAGAGTTCGCTGCGGGTGTCGATGTTGACGGCTCGAGCATCCGGTGGCGGGCTGAAAGCGCCGGGGGCGTGGAATACCAACCGCTGGTTCTCATAGTCGAGCGTGACCGGCATGTCGGCGAGAATGTCGGAACCCAGCACGCCCGTAACACGCTTGCCCAGCCGTTGGCTCAACGCGGTCAGGTCGGACTCGAAGATGGCATCGGGCAGGATCTGCACGTCGCCGATGCTCATCTGGTCGACACGGAATCGGCGCAGTTGCGCGACGTTGCGGCCCGTGGCCGAACGCATCACGGCGACAGAGACGACCGGCAGCCGCATGATCGATGCCGCCCGTTTGTCGATCACGGTGTGCGCGTAACCGGTGTCGAGCAGGAACAGGCCTTCGTCATGGTTGTTCACGCGCGCTTCGATCAGCATGAGGTGCCCGCCGCGCTGGAACGGCACGTCGACACTTACTCGGCCGCGGGGCAGGGCCACGCCACGGATGCTGTGCATGGCCGGCCCGGCCTCGCCGCCTGCCGGCGCGGTCGGGTCGCGCCTATCGCCGGGATTGACCACATTGGGTTGCGCGGCGACCTGACCGACGACCAGCAACAAGGCAGCCAATGCAGCGGCGGTGAGCGTGTGTATTTGGCCGGTCTTGTGAGATCGCATGGCTTCAACTCCTGCCCGCAAAGGCGGTTGTCGATTGGATCGGCTGATCGCTCGGCGCGATTCAGCCCGGAAGGGCATGATACCACGGAGCGAGCCGTATGATCCGCGTGATGCCCCATATCGCGTCAATCGAGTCCTCCAAACGCGATCCAAACCGATTGACCGTCAAGGTCGACGGTCGGTCGGTGGCCGCATTGTCACAACGCTCGGTCACGGCGCTTGGGCTGGAAGTCGGTCAGGCGTGGGACGAGGCCACGGCGGCGGCTGTGCTGAACGCATCCCGCATCGACACGGCCGTCGCAGAGGGCCTGCGGCGGTTGAGCAGACGACCGATGAGTCGGCGGAAGTTGCTGACGAAGCTGATCGAGTCCGGGCACGACGAGCTGAGCTGCAAAGCGGCAATTGATCGGCTGATCGAGTTGGACACCGTCAACGACGAGCGGTTGGGCCGACAATTGATCCAGGAGATACTGGGTCGCGGCGCAGCCGGACCGAGTTTGCTTCGCGACAAACTGCGTCGCGCTCTGTTGGAAGAAGAACTTGTCGAGTCGTTGATCACCGAGTCGGTGAACGACCAGGTAAGCGAGATCGACAGTGCGATGCGGTTGGCTAAGGAACGTTTGAAGGGCTGGTCGAGTCAGTCGCTGGCTACGAAACGACGACGACTGGCGAGCCTGCTGAATCGCCGCGGCTTCGATAGCGACACGGTCGAGGAAGTGTTGACATCGCTGACGCCGGAGCCTGATTTGGACGACTTGGCGTAGTAGAACATCCGTCAATGCGCGGACAGGTCACGCTTTCTCTGGGTTTCAGCAGACGTGACGGTCGGTTGACATCAATGCCGGCCGCGACGATGACCGTGGTGGCCGTAGTGACCACCGCGGTGACCACAATGTCGGTCGTAATGGCCGCCATGCCCGTGGCGCCCATGGTGACCACGATGGCCGCCATAGCCGTAACTCACTTCGACGCTGTAGTCGCTGTGGTAGTCGTGGTAGCCGTAATACCCGCCGCCGTGATACCGGCAGCCGACCATGGCCATCGCGCCGACGGCGAGCGTGGCGATCAGAACGGTTCGCTTCATGGGAGGTCTCCTGGACACCATTTAATACGTACCCATATAGTACGCCTCCCAATGGAAGTGGTTCAACCCCGGCACGCCTTGCAGTGATTACATTCAGAATCGGTGGTCAGGCCGGGTCGCCCTTGACCTTTTCCACGAGATGGATCGCCTCGATCCGCAGGTCGTTGTCGATCGCCTTTGTCATGTCATAAAGCGTCAGACAGGTGACGCTTACGGCGACCAACGCCTCCATTTCGACGCCCGTGCGGGCTTCAAGCGATGCCGACGCAGTCACACGCAGGCGATCGTCAGCCACGCGTTCAAAGTCGACGGACACGTGATTCAGCGGCAGGCTGTGACACAGGGGGATCAGGCCGTCCGTCCGCTTGGCGGCGGCGATGCCGGCCACACGGGCGACGGCCAGCGCTTCGCCCTTGGGCAGGTCGCCGGCCATGAGTCGGTCGAGCGTCGCCTTGGCGGCGACGAATTCACCAGACGCCGTTGCGCGGCGGGCAACGATCGGCTTTCGGCCGACGTCGACCATGCGTGCCTGGCCTTGCTCGTCGATGTGGGTGAGGTCGGACATGGGGGGAGTTTAGCTTGAGCTCTGTTCGTCCGTCGGGATCGGTGGGTGGCTGTGAATAAGCCATGCGTTTCACAGAACTGCACGCCCATATCCGTGAAACGCTTCGCTTATTCACAGCCACCCGCGCGCTAGCGCTGCTTACCCGCGCCGGGCAGCAGCGCGTTGGCCGCCTGGATCAAACGGTTTGTCCCGGAATGTCCCGGTTGCAGTTGCTGCGTCTGGCCCGCGTAGCGCGCGAAGCTGTTGTAACGTGTCACCCATGCTCGGCCCTTGCCGTCGTCAACGCTTACCGCGAATCGCTTGGCCCAGATTCGGGCGATCAGGTGCGTCACCTCGGCATCAAATCGCCGTGTGGCCGGCCCCTTGCCGACCTTGCTGTTCAACGCGAGCCGCAGACTGCCCAACGCCGATGTCTCGGCTCGCTCGCCCCACCCGCCGGGCCGGTCGCGCATGGCGGCGACATCGAACGCCTCGGGCGTTGGGTCGAGCAACGGTGGGACGGCGGCGATGGCGCGCAGGACGTACAACCTCGCGTCGCCACGACGTCTAATCATTTGTTTGCGAATCTCCAGCGCGGCGGCGTTGTAGTCGCCGGCGCGCAAGAGTTCGACGATCGGGTCTTTCTCATCCTCGAGTCCGACCGGGTCCAGCACGCCCTGCCACAACGGCCGACCGCGTTCCGTGGGCAGGAACATCGGCCTGGATGAGTAATCCTTGGCGGGTTGTTTTGAGATCCAGACGCACATGTCCCGCCACGCGTCGCGCGGCACGCCGTGGTTGACGCCGGGCAGTTCGACATACGTGTGCTTGTATTTGCCCTTTTTCAACGCCTGGACCATCACGCGGGTCGGCTGAACGGGCACGACGGTGTCTTTCTCGCCGTGCACGATGTAAAGCCCGATGCCGCGCAGTCGCGCCATCCAGGGGCCGGGCGCGATGCCGGGGTGGCCGGCGATCGGCGCGCCGCCCGCCCAGACCTCCGGGAAGCCCTGCACGTGCGACCAGGTGCCCATCCCTCCCATCGACCCGCCGGTGATGAACATCTTGCGGAAGTCGATTCGGTAACGCCGAGCGACGAAATCGATGGCGCGGTAAAGGTTGGCCGACTCGTCGGCTGAACTCCAGTTGAGCTTCACGTCGGCCGTGGTCGGATAGACGACGAAGTAACCGGCCTTGGCCAGCACCGGCGCGGTGACCACGACAAGGTGGTCGGCATTACCGCCGCGCCCGTGCAGCGCGACGACGAGCGGCCAAGCTCGCTTGGGCGTGTAGCCTTCTGGCAACGCGATGTTGAAGTAGCCACGCGGGTCGTCGCGGACTGCGTCCTTGACGCGGTAGGCCATGTTGAAGCGCATCTCGCCGCTGGGCGGCTTGGCTTCGTGCATCGCCTCGAGTTCTTCGAACGACAGGCCGACCGGCGCGTCCTTGAGCTGTTCCTCGTAGATCGACTTGCGATTGAACGATTGCGGCTCGGCGAAGAATGCGTCGAGCTTGGATTCGAGGTCGTCGGACGACTTGGCGTCGAGCGTGTTGGGGGGCGCGGCGATGGATTGGCCGGCGGCCTGGAAGGACACGCCGACTAGCGCCGCGAGGATGAACGCGGGAAACCGCATCCATTCATTGTATGGGGTTGCGCCAAGCCGCAAGCGGCTGCGGTCTTACTGAAGGTTGCCGCGGTCGACAGCGAGTTTCATCATGGTTGGGAGCATGTAGTTCGCACCGCGGTAGGTGAACACCTGGCCGCTGATGAGGAACTTGACGCTGTCACCGCGTTCCTGCACGAGCGTCTCCATGCTCTGGAGCATCTGGCAGGGCATGACGTAGACGGGTGACTCGGCGGCCGACTTGGCGTCGGCGTCGAACACGAACATCGACTGCCCCACGCCTGCGCCGCCGGCCGTGCGGACGAGTCGGCCGGTCCGGGCGACGATGAATTCGCCCTCGCGACGCAAGACCGGCGGCGGGCCGTCCGGTGCGGTGCCGACGATGCGCGGATCGACCTGCTGCGGCTGGGTCGCGGGCGGTCGGCCGTCGGACGGGCGGGTCGTTGGCGCGGTGGTCGGCGGCTTGCGGCGTTCCTTGAGCAGGTCGTTCGCGACATCGTCGGCCGAGCCGGCTTTGTCCGCGGCGGGCTTGTCATCGGATTTGGGGGCGGTGGCGTCAGTCGCGCCGTCCTGCGCATGCAATCCGGCGGCGATGAGGAGTGAGGCGATGGTGAGGGCGAAGACGAGCTGGGGCTTGTGCATGACGTGTGCCTGATCAGGGGGATGGGGGTCGGCGTCGTTATTCAGTCGCTTCACTGCGCGTCGGCAGAATACACGAAAACGCTTGAACGGAATCGGGAGGCGCGAGGCGGCGACGGCCGCGTCTGGCGTCTGGTGCGCGCGTCGCAAGCGACGCGGCTAAATGCTCGATCCGTGACGATCCGCGTTGTCCGTGGTCAATTGCGGTCGGCGATGGTTTGGCCTGCTCATCAGTTCCAACTCGCGCCGACACCGGTCAGCAGGTCTTTCACATAGCCGGCGGCGGCGACGTACATATCCTCGCCGCTCATGTCGGCGAAGGCTTCATTGGCCTTGCCGCCCGGGCCGGTCGCCATGACGGCGGCCGAGTGCATCAGGTGCGGCTCCATCGCGACGTGGCCGGCCCACTGGTTCGCCACGGCGTCTTCGAGGATGCGTTTGGCGTGCGTGTCGCCAGTACCCATCGGCACGTGCGTCTTGTCGCGCTTCGAGTCCTTGAGGTGAAAGCCGTCGGTCGCGTTGCGCAGCTTCTCCCACGCCTCCCACACGTCCTCGTCGCTCTGGTTGAAGTTGTCGAAGTCGAAGATCATGCGGAACGGGCCGATCCCGTCGCGCAATTCGGCGATGGTGCAGACCTGCTCGATCCGGTCGCCGAAGATCTCGCGCTCGTTCTCGCTGTAAAGGAACAGGTCGAGTTCGCCGGCCAGGTCGCGCAGGGCACGCAAACGGCGCATCGCCTCCGCCTCCCACTCGGCCATCGGCTTCTCTTCCTTGTTGAAGTAGCTAAAGACGCGCACCTTGTCACAGTCGAAGATCTTCCGCAGTTCAGCCAGGTGACGCAGTTTCTGCTCATCAATCGCGAAGTCTTCAGTGATGTCGATCTTGCCGATCGGCGAGCCGAACATCGTGCACGACAGGCCGGCCGCGTCGAGCTTCTTGCGGATCGCTTCCGCCTTGTCGAGCGGCAACTCGCTGATATTGTGGCCGTCCACATTGCGCAGGTCGATGTGCTTGAACTCAGCCCGCTGCGTGGCGGCCACCTGGCCGTCGCTGTTCTCGTCGGCCTCGTCGGCGAAGCCGGAAAGGGTCCACATCATGTCAAAGATTCCTTGGTTCACGAGTCGAGAGGGATTAACCGCGGATGTTGCGGACATCGCGGATGGGTTAATGTCGAAGGTCAAAAGTCGAAGGTCAAAGGTCGGGAGAATGACGAAGCATGGCAGCCCCCATCGGGTCAAACAGAACGATACAGAAAGCCGGGATGTCAGATTTGAGATTTCAGATTTGAGACTAGAAATCTGCAATCTGCGATTCGATTCTCCTTCGACTTTCGACTTTTGACTTTCGACATTTACCCCCCGTCCGTCTCCGGCGTGCTGTCGGCGCTCGCCTCCAGCGCGTCGCCGACGGGGATGCGCCAGTGCTTGACGCGCTGGCTGTACCAGCCTCGGCCGGGCTCCCACGCGAGGTAGGCGGTGTAGAGTTGCGGGACCTGCGACGTCGGCTCGGGCATGACGATATCGACCTCGGCGTATCGGCCGCGCACCGCGACGCGGCGCACCTCGGCGAAGGCCTTCGGCTGAACGGCCTCATCCTGATAGACCTTGTCGCCCAGCGGCGTGATAATCCGCTTGTATGTCTCGGCGTCTGTCCCCTCGGGCAGCTTCACACCGAGTCGCTGGCCGGCCGACCGACCAGCCAACACCGCCGCCAACCCGGTCGACTCGACCTCGCGCACCGTCCCGTTATTGGGATTATGCACCGCCAGGTCGCCCGGCTGGGGCGGGATGTTGATGTACGTCGTGCAGCCGGTCAGCAGGGCGAGAACGGGAACGATGAGCAGTCCGTTGCGCATGTCGAAGGGTCCGTGGGAGGCGCGAAGTTTGAGATTGTAGCGTGCGGGAAGGGACCGAGGGATCAAGCCACCGAGCCACCAAGCGTGACGCCTTGTTAACCCCTGGCGGCTGGGTGACTCGACCCCTCGATGGCTTGGTGGCTCGGTCCCTTGGTCGCTCCCCCTACTCCACCGTCACACTCTTGGCCAGGTTCCGCGGCTTGTCCACGTCCTGCCCGCGCAGCACGGCAGCGTGGTAGGCCAGCAGTTGAAGCGGGATGACGGTGACCAGCGGCTGCAATGCCTCGCTGATCGGCGGAACGCGGAAAACGGCGTCGGCGTAGCGGTCGATCTCGGTGTCTCCCTCCGTCGCGACGGCCAGGATTCGCCCGCCGCGTGCACGGACCTCCTCGATGTTCGAGATGACCTTGTCGTACTGGCTGCCCTGCGTCGCGACAAACACCACGGGCATGCCGTCGTCGATCAGCGCGATCGGGCCGTGCTTCATCTCGGCCGCGGGCATGCCCTCCGCGTGGATGTAGCTGATCTCTTTCAGCTTCAACGCGCCCTCGAGCGCGACAGGGTAGTTGTAGCCTCGGCCGAGGAACAACCAGTTGTCGCGATCGACATGCCGCTCGACGCAAGCGCGGATGTGGTCACTTTGTTCGAGCACTTGGCCGACGATGTCCGGCAGGCGTTCGAGTTCACTGAGGTAGCCACGGACTTCGTGGTCGGACAGAAACTTGCGTCGGCCGGTGTAGAGCGACAACAGTGTGAGCACCAGCACTTGCCCGACAAACGCCTTGGTCGAGGCGACGCCGATCTCCGGGCCGACGTGCAGATAGACCCCCGCGTCGGTCTCGCGCGCGATCGTCGAACCGACGGTGTTGACGACGCCCAGCGCCAGCGCCCCGCGCTCGCGCGCCTCGCGCAGCGCGGCCAACGTGTCCGCCGTCTCGCCCGATTGACTGATCGCGATGCAGACCGCGCCCTCCTCGATGATCGGGTTACGGTAACGGAACTCGCTGGCGTATTCGGCCCGCGCGGGCACCTTGGCCAGGTCTTCGAACAGGTACTCGCCGATCAGACCCGCGTGAAACGCCGTCCCCTGACCAGTCAACAGAACCCGCTTGGCGTGGACCAGGTCGCGTGTGCGCTCGCGGATGCCGCCCAGCACGACCCTGCCCTCCCGTTTGTCGATGCGCCCGCGCAAACAGTTGCGGATCGACTCCGGCTGCTCGTGGATCTCCTTGAGCATGAAGTGCTCGAAGCCGCCGAGCTCGATCTGCTCCAGGTCGAAATCGATCTCGCGCACCTCGGCGCTGACCGTCTCGTTGTCGATCGTCGTCGTGCGGAAGTCCACCGCCCAGGGGCCACCTCCCCCGGAAGTATCGAGCCGATCGACCGGCCCGGCACACAGCCTAACCACCTGATAGTCGTCCAACGCCACGACCTGTGTCGTGTGCGACACGATGGCCGACGCGTCGGACGCGACGACGTAGCTGCGGTCGGCCACGCCGACAATCAACGGCGAGCCTTTCCGCGCGCAGACAAGGGTGTGCGGCTCGGCGTCGCAGATCACGGCGATCGCGTATGCCCCGTTCACCTCGCGCAACGCAGTCTGCACCGCCCGCTCCAATGCGCCGCCGGAACCCGCCCCGGAACTCACGCCACGCTCACCCTCCCGGTGGTCGTACAACTGCGCGATCAGTTTGGCCAACACCTCGGTGTCAGTTTCACTCGTAAACGTGTGTCCCTTGTCCTGCAGGTATTTCTTGAGCGTCGCGTAGTTTTCGATGATGCCGTTGTGGACGACGGCGATCGTGTGACCGTCGCGCGTCGTCCCCGTGTGCGGGTGGGCGTTCGGCTCGGTCGCCCCGCCGTGCGTCGCCCAGCGCGTGTGCGCAATGCCCAGGTGCGCAACCGGCCCGTCGGCCAACGATTCCTCGACCAGCGACTCCAACACACTCACGCGACCCACCGATCGCGAAACGCGCAGACGCCCACGCGCATCATCCCCCCCGCCCGCCGCCGCTTGCGGCTTAGCGCGACCCTCCCCAAACACATCACCCCCGCCCCGGAAGTTGGCGACGTCACCACCGCCAACCCGGCCGAGTCGTAACCGCGGTACTCCAACCGCTTGAGCCCCTCGATCAGCAACGGCTCGACCCGCTTGTTCCCAACATACGCCACGATGCCACACATGCGTCCACCTTTCGTTTCATCCCAGCCCTACTGACGTTAAAGCCCACGGATGGCCTGCTCGGAGGCCATCCGTGGGATATCAAGCGCAGCCCACTCCCCTTCATTCATCGGCCCGATCACCAACCTGTCTGATCAGGCCGGCCAATCAACCGCTTCACTGACCCAAACGTCTTCCCCCGACCGGTAATGATGTACCAAACCGCCCCTGCCCGCAGCCGCTTGCGGCTTAGCGCTCCCCACGATCTCCTCCGACTCCCCACCCGGCATCGCTCCCACCCTACCGGGATATCCCGGCAACCCGACCTCCCAAAACCCCTGCCCAAACCCAAACTGTTCACTCCGCCGTGTCGGTGTCCCCACGTTCAGGTCGATCACATGACTCAGGTCACCTTCGCCGCGAAACAGCCAAGGCCGATGGACATGGCCGTGCATGAACAACACCGGACAAGGACACACACGCAGCAGGTTGCGCAGGCCATCCGCGTCAGCCAACAAGTGCCCCCACTTCATCGCCTCGCCCGGCGGCGCGCCCCACGGGTAGTGACACGCCACGACCAATCCGTCGTCGGCGGACAACTGACCGACATACTGCCCCGCCACGGCCAACTGTTCCGCCCCAAGCCGACCACGCGAATGAAAAGTCGTCGGCCGAGCCGAGTCGAGCGCGAGCAACCGCCAACGGTCGGTCAGTTTGATCATGTGCGGGAACGCGTCGGGCAACAGCCCGGGCAGATTGCGCTCCATCACCCGCGCCCGCTGCGACCCGAAGGTGTAACGGTCGTGATTCCCCGGCAGGCCAATCGTGCGCAACGGGCCCTCCGGTCGGCGAACCGGTTGCAGCGCGTCAGCGACCACTGCGAACTCCTCATCGAGCGCTGAGACCGTCAGGTCGCCAGTCAGGACGAGCAACTGCGGCGCTAATTCGACAACACGTGCCAACGTCGGCTCAAGCAACGTGTCGTCAAACCGCCGACCGGGGTTCCGCCACGCATTGACCTGCGCCGCGATGCGCTTATTGAACAGCCGCCACGGCGCCCGCGTCGGGCGGTAGACGTGGATATCTCCCATCGCGATGAGGCTAAACGATTCCCCGTCCGACAGATTCAACGGCGCGTCACTCATGCGACGAGTTTAGGGGCTCGGATGGCAACCGATGAGTTTTGGTCAGATGTGTTCTCACACAGTCGGTGAATCTCGTTCCCACACAATCGTATGACCTGTGACACGGTCGATCACCGCACCAGTCCATCGTTTGTACGGTCGGTGGATCTGAAGCGTTGGCCCAACGACTCCCTCGGGTAACTCGATCGGGCCGTGGTCAAGATAAACCACCACCTGATACTGGTCCTTCCCCGCCTTGAGATCGCCCTTCAGTTCAACCCACTGCACGTCCGCGCCTTGCTGGACGAGCACAGCCATGACAGCCCACAGCGAATCGCACAATGGCGAAAAATCGCCACGCATCAGACGCGCGTTGATCTCACCACGCCATTTCTCAAAAGTCGTTGACGACACGCGCTCACACAGTCTGAATCAGTGCCGGGTTTCAATGCCATACTGGCCTGCAAAGTATAGGATGGCCGAACGCCATGCCGAGCGACAAGACATTCACCATCACCTGCCCCGCCAAGGTCAACCTCGCGCTGTCCGTTGCGAAAGCGCGCGACGACGGGATGCACCCGATTGCTAGCTGGATGGTCGCCCTGACACTCGGTGATCGGCTGACCCTCACGGCACTGGAAGGCGACGACAAATCAACGTTCGACATCCGTTTCGACACCGAATCTGACGTCCTTCCAACTGACGCTTCCGTGGATTGGCCGATCGAAAACGATCTGGCGTTTCGTGCTCACCAACTCGCCGAAGAGCATGTCGGTCGTCCGCTGCCCGTGTCGGTCGATCTGCTGAAACGCACGCCGACCGGCGGCGGACTCGGCGGGGGGTCGAGCGACGCCGCGGGCATGTTCGTCGGCCTGAACCAACTGTTCGACCTGCAACTGGGCGACGACGTGTTGATCGAAATGGCGACCCAACTCGGCAGCGACATCGCGTTCTTCATCGCGGCACAGCGCGGCACGTCCTCGGCCGTCGTGCACGGCCTGGGTGAGTCGATTGAACCCGCGCCGCGTAACGGCGTGCTGCACCTGGTCCTCGCATTCCCACCGTTTGGTTGCCCGACTGGGCCGGTGTACGGCGCGTTTGATCGGCTGCACCCCAACGCGCCGGCCGAACCCGACCTCACACGTGTCCGGAAGCTCGCTCAGCAATCGCACGTCGCGCAGGACGCACCGTTCAACGACCTGACCGACGCCGCGTGCGCAGCCGAGCCGCGTTTGCGGCAGACGCTTGACGACGTGCGTGACGCGATGGGCGTGCCCGTGCACGTAACCGGCTCCGGCTCGACCCTGTTCCTGATCGCGCCGTCGGCGCTGACCGCGGGCGTGCTGGCCCGCAAGGTGACCGCGACGACGGGGCTGCCATCGGTGGCGACGCGGACCGTGTGAGTCAGACAGCAGGAATTGACGAATGATGAATAGCGATTGTTGATTGACGAAGTCGGAACAAGCCATCGGACGCCAACTCCGACATTATCAATCGCCAATCATCACTCATCAATCGTCAATCCAGCAGCTTACTTGGCAACGCCGCCCTTCCTTCTACCGACCAATCACCATGCCCACACACGCTTCCTGGTCCATCCGCGGCTCCGACGATCAGCCCATCCTTGGCGACACGCACACGCCTGACGGCGACGCGGCAGGCGTCATTCTGCTCGCCCACGGTTTCAAGGGCTACAAAGACTACGGCTTCTTCCCACACCTGGCCGAGGCCGCCGCGCGGCATGGGCTGATCGCGCACCGTTTCAATTTCAGCCACAGCGGGATGACGAACAACATCGAGACATTTGAACGGCCCGACCTGTTCGAGGCCGACACGTGGGGCAAGCAGGTGTACGACCTGCAACGCGTGGCGTCGGCCGTGCGCATTGGCGAGTTGACCGGCGGCGACCTGCCGCAGACATGGTTCGGGCACAGCCGTGGCGGTGTGACGACTTTGCTGACGGCCGGCCGGGCGTTCGCGGACGACGGCGCGGTGCGTCCTTCGCGCGTCGTGTCGGCGGCCGCGCCGCACTACACGGTCAACATGGACGACGCGACGAGACAACTCATGCGTGAACAGGGCCACCTCGAATCGCCGTCCGGCCGAACGGGGCAGGCGTTGCGTGTCGGTCGCGCGTGGCTTGAAGAGGTCGAGGCCGACCCGGACGCGTTCGACCCCATGCGTGCCGTGTCGTCGATCGCGTGCCCGATCCTGATCGTCCACGGTACGGCCGACGCGACCGTGCCGGTCGAATCGGCCCACACACTCGCGGCCGCGACCGAACGTGGGCCGGGCCAGGTGACCAAAGTCGTCATGTCCGAGGTCAATCATGTGTTCAACGGACGCAACCCGTTGCCGCTCGATGAAGAGCCGGCGACACTAACACAGCAGTTCATTGAGACGGTTTGCGAGTTCGTCGTGTCGAATTGACTTTCATTCGGGAGGGCGAGGCTATTGACCTACCGCCGCATCGTCCCGACATCCACCACGACCTTGCCCGGTTGGTAGTAGTCGAGGTTGAGTCGGTCGCGGTCGATGAAGGTGAGGACGATGGCGGTGACCTCGATGCGGTCGGCCATGCGCAGGTCGCCTTGGCCGGGGCCGGCCCACTCGCTGTGCTTGTATTCGCGGGCGTGGAAGTGGTAGTGCGCGACCGATGTGTAGACGTGCTCGATCATCTGTTGCGACGGGATGAACGTCAGGTCGTGGCGGCGCATCAGCGGGGTGTACGGCGTGACGGTGAACTTGCGGCGGTCCGTGTCGTAGCCGAGCACGCCGCCGAACTCCGTCGTGCGGTCTTCGTGGTCCTGATCGGCATGCTGGAACAGGGCGGCCACGGCGTCGCGGTCGTTAAGCAGGCCGGTCAGCAGGTGGACGGTGGCCAGGTCGGCCCAGACCAGACGGTCCAACGACAGGCGGAGCAACTGCGGGTGGTCACTGGCGCCGCCGTCGTAGCTGGGACCCTTGAGGTGGTGTTCAGCGGCGCTTAACCGTACGTGCAGATCGCTGACCAGCGCGGCGCGGCTCATCGCAAGCACGTCGTCGCCGAGCGCGATCAACGCGGGCATGTGTCGTAGTTCCAGGCCGACCTTCTGCGCGTCGCCCAACTGTGCAACGCGTGCCTTGGCTTTGGCCCAGAAGTCCGCTCGGCGTGGGTCGCGGATGTAGCTCAAACGCAACACGCCTTCCCGTGTACGCGGCAACGCGTGCAGGTCGCGGGCGGCCGCTTTCAGGTCGACCACCATTGGGTTCGTGTCCGGCGCGGCATTGAGGTGGGCGATCAGGGTTTCGCTGTCGCTGATCCGGTTGAGCAATTCCCAGGCCGCGACCTGCTGGCGGACGTCGATCGCCTCGTCCTGCCGGGCGAACACGTCGAACACGATGTCTTGAAGTTCCCGGTCCGGGTGGAGTTTGAGCAGCGCCGCGCGTTCGGGGCGTTCGGCGTCGGGCATGGTGCGCGACAGCCGGGCGTAGCTGCGCACCGCAACCGCGTCGAAGTTCGGCCAACGGCGTTCGACGCCGAGTCCGAGCAGGTATTCCAGCGTCTCCCAGTTGTTGATCAGGACGATGCGGCGGGCCAGGTTCGTGCGGAACTCAGCTTCGTCGTGTTCGATCAAGTGGTCGATCGCGACCTTGCGCAGGGCGAACGGGTGGCCGCGGTCCCAGACCAGTTTGTTCAGGTTACGGATCCGCTGCGGGTCGTCGGGCGACGCGGCGCGGGCCTGCTCAGCCGCGGCGATGCGGTTCGTCGCAATCTTCTCACGGTCGAGCATGACGGCAAGCGGGTTGTCGTAGACCGGCGGCGTCGAGTCGCAGGCGGTGAGGCACAACGGCAACACGCCAAGGACAACGGCCAGCATGTTGGGTCGCTGTAGAATCATCGCCGGGGCCTTTCGTCCGAGGTGGGGTAACAAGGCCGCAATCGCGTCGACTTGCCTTTGGGACAACCGCCCACAAGTGCCGCCATGATCTTGACGGATTTCTCCGCCCCCTCGCCATCGGTCGGAAAGAACCTGACCGGCTTACCCTCTTCGGGCCGTTCGGCGATGAGTCGGCCGCGCGTAAAGGCCTCTTCGAAATCCATGCCCAGGTCGATTGCCGTCTTCTCTCCCCGGGCGACCGCCTCCTCTTGTTTGCGCGCCTTGAGCAACAGGTTCTTGGCTTCCTGTGTGTACATCTCAAGGTAGCCGATCTTGCGCGTCTTCGGGTCGCATTCGCCACAGGCGTAAACGAACGCACGAACGCCCGCGGGTATCTCCGTCCCGTCCGGCAGAGCAAAAGGCTTGCCCGACGGAGCTTCGATCGGCGCGATTTCCAGCGCGTCAGCCACGAACAACTTGCCCGTGTTCAGGTCGTAAAAAAAGTGATACCGGCCGACGTCACCCGGCCCCTCTCTCTTCGGTTTTGGGGGCGGCCCGGCCTTGCCGCCACCACGCCTCGACGTGACTGACTCGTCGTTGCCGTCTTGCGCTGGGTTGTCTTTCCGATTGGATTGATCGCGACCGGGCTCGCCGCTCTCATCGCAGCCGTTCAAAAGCGCGATTGACGTTGAACACAACAACAACGCGATGACGCCGCAAGCGGAATCGAGTCGAATCGGATTCAGAGCACGCATCGCCATGACGAGACTCCCGATCCTTCGTCAGCCTCATGCGTCTCGGTCGACGAGCGCGCCATCACCCATTTGATATAAGCGATCCGGTCAGATCATGCGTGCAAGCGCACGCGACCGAAAAGACATTGCTCACTCGTCCGGTGCTTCGTTCTCAGTCGGGTAGCAAGGCCGCAGGCGGTTGGGGTTGTTCTTGGCCTGACCGGGTTGCGACTTGGGGCATTTCTCATTGAGGGCGGTCATGATGGCCACGCCCTGCTCGCTGCCTTCGCCGTCGGTCGGGAAGAATTGAACGGGCTTGCCCGGCTCCGGCGGCGCTGCGATGAGTCGGCCGCGGGTGTAGCCCTCTTCATAGACCATGCCCATATCCATGTTGGTCGACTCGCCCTTGGCGGCGGCTTCCTGCTGCTTGCGGGCGTCCTGCAGGATCTTCTGCGCCTCGGGCGTGTACATCTCGAGGTAGCCGATCTTCTTCGAATCCGGCCCGCACTCGCCGCAGGCGTAGACAAACGCCCGCACGCCGGCCGGGATCTCCTGGCCGTTGGGCAGTTTGTAAGGCTTGCCCGATGGAGCCTCGATAGGAGCGATGTCCAACGCGTCGGCCACGAACAGTTCGCCGGTATTCAGGTCGTAGAAGTACTGATACTTGTTGACCTGGCCGGGCCCGCCCTCCGAACACTGGTTCATCAGCAGCAACAGACCCACAATCAGCAACAGGACGGCGCCGACGGTCACAACGGCGGAGTTGTTATTGATCGTGTCACGGATACTGGCCATGGCGTCGGTCCTGGGCGTGGGAAGTCGGGGCCACCCGGCGGAACCAACACTTTAGCAGACCGCTTCGGCCGCGACAATGACGTGGATTGGGTGAAGGAAAGCCCAATGGACGGCCGTGCCTGAACAAAAGGACAACCAACCATTGGAATGGCTGGGCGTCGAGTAGAACACAGATTCGTTGAGTTCTCGAGCGCCGCACCTCGATGCGCCCCATCGAATCACATCCCCGGAGCCCAACGGTACTCAAGGCGGGGCTGCGTCGCCTGGATCGCCTGTTCCCGAAGCTGCTCGCCGAACTGCGGGTCGAGTTCGATATTGGCTTTCGAGTTGATGCCCGGGATCGCAATCAACGGCCGGGGCGGGCGGATGATCGTGACCAACGGGTCGCCCGAGATTGACGCCAACGTCTTGGCCTGTTCGATCGCGTCTTCGAGGTAGCCCACACTGTCGACCAGGCCTTCGGTCTTGGCGTTGTCAGCCGTGAAGACCTCGCCTGTCGCCCAGACTTCGACACCGTTCGTCAGTTTGCCCTCTCGACCTTCCTCAACGATCTCGATGAATCGGTTGTGGATGACATCAAGCCGCTGCCGCAACGCCGCGCGGTCGTCCGGCGTCCACGCCTCGAACGGGCTGCCCTGCGTCTTCTTGTCCGATTTCGACGACGCGATCAACTCGGGCGTCACCCCAACCTTGTCGAGCAGTTTGTCCACGGTGAATCCGCTGGCGACGACGCCGATGCTGCCGGTCAGGGACGTCGGCTCGGCCATGATGTGGTCGCACTGCATCGAGACGTAGTAGCCGCCGCTGGCCGCGACGCCGCCGAAGCTGGCGACGATCGTGGTGTTGTGCTCATCCTTGAACTGCTTGAGCATGTGCCAGATGCGGTCCGAAGCGCCCACCGTCCCGCCGGGCGAATCGACCCGCAGCACGATCGCCGCGGGCGGATTCTCTTCGATGGACGAGAGCGACTGCCGAACGAAGCCGGCCGTGCTGTCGTTGATCACACCGCTGACGGGGATGATGACGATGCGCTGGTTGGCGTCGCCGGCTTCCCACGTCGCTTCGTGCGTCGAGCTGGTCAGCACGGCGACCATACTGCCTAGATAGAAGTTGGCTGTGATCGAAAGCAGCAGCAGCGTGCCGATCAGGCCCACGATGATGCGCGACCCGATCCCCCCGCCCCGCGCCGGCGCGGGCGCGGCCGCATAAACGACTTGCCCCGGTGGTGGTGGCGGCGCGCCGGGCGTGGTCATCGACGGCCCGGCGGTGGGACCGGACGGATTACCCTGATCGTTCGACATGATGTTTGACCTCGTTCTTAAGGGAGTGTCTTGTGAATCAGCGGCGTCCGCGGAACGGCGCGATGGGCCTGGCATTCGCCGGGCCCCGTCGGCGGCAACACAATATCGGGTTGGCGTGGCGAAGGGCTCACCCGTGTCAACATCGACGGAACGCGTGCCCGGCTTTGAGCATCGGGCGTCAGCCCGACAGCCCGTACGTGGCTGAGCGGCGGCTCGTTCGGCCCTGTTGACATCGCATGCAAGGCACGGCCCGCCTTTGGCATGGCCCGCGTGCTATCATCCGAACTGCGCGGCTACCCACCGCCGGGTCGCCCCACTCACCCCGACCGCCTCAGCCGGAGCCCCCTTCGATGAAGATTGGCATCGCGATTTCCTGTGCCCTGATGCTCGTGTTCGCCGCGTTCATTATCGTGGGCTCGCTTGAATACCCCGACAAACCGTCGCGCGAGACGGCCGACCCGAAGGTCCTCAAGAAGGTCAGCTTCCCATCGAACCTCCCGCAGGTCGCCGTCCTCGGCGAAGCGGGCGATGCCGACGCCCTGTACAAGCAGGCGATCGACCTTTACAAGTCGCGGCCTTCCGATTTTCGCCCAAACAGCGCCCCTCCACTCGACAAAGCCCAGCCGATGACCGACTTGCTGATCCAGGCGATGCAGGCTGGCGCTCCGCGTCGGCCGTTCTTGGACAAGTACGTTGGTCAAACGCTGGGCAAGGGCCATCAGCTCGGCGACTTTCTGTTCGACGTCGGCACGTCGATGCAGCAGGAAGCGGACCGTCTCCGCGACGCCGGCGAGGCCGAACGCGCCATCCTACTCGTCCGCGCGATCTTCACGCTCGGCCTGAATTGCGTCAATCACTGCGACCGGATGTGGACGCGCTATTACGGGCTGAAGCTCATGGAGGGCGTCGGGATCCACCTGTACAACTGGGGCGGCAAGGACGAGCAACTCGCAGCTCAGTTCGACCCCTGGGTGGACCCGATCAACATGGTCAAGAAGAATTGGGATCACAAGTGGAAGATCATTACCAATCAGAAGCCGAAGGTGCTCGGTGACGTGTTCAACATCATCGACAACGACGAGGACATGTCCTGGCGGGCTGAGGCGTTGCTGCAACTGTGCCGCTTCAAGCACAACCCCGGTCACGGCGGCAACCTGCGCAAGATCGAGAACTTGGCCGAGCAGTACAGCAACTCAAACGAGAAGCAACTGTCCGCCGCGGCCAAGGCCGTGAAGCGATTCACCGAAGACGATCTGGACAAGATCATTTTCTGACGCCGGAATGTGTCCTGGACTTGCCCGAGGCTGACGAACGCACATCCACTACCCCTGATCCGACGATAATCACTCCATGCAGGTCGTTGTGCTGGCACTGTTCATGGGGGTCATGGTCTACCGAGCGCTCGGCGACCAGGGCCAACTGCCGCCGCCGCTCGAGGGTTGGCCGCTACCGGTCCTGTTCTTCGCGCCGAAGCTGGCGATCGCCGGCATGTACGCCCTGCTATGCACGCTGGCCGGCCGAATGCTGGGCGTGCCCGGCGGCGGCAGCGCGATGCGATGGACCAACCTCGCCGCGGAGGTTTACCGCTGGTCGATCGTCGCCCTGTTCTTCCTCGACCTGTGGATGGGCGTGCCCACGGTCGTGCAAGGCTGGGTCGGCGACGTCATCCTCCTCGACGAGTTGATCGTCATCACCCCTGCGCTGCTGATGCTTACGTTCGGCTGGTGGGCGTTCTACCCGTTGGACCGCCGTATGCGTGAGGCCTCGCTGATGCGCCGCATGGAAGGCGGCGAGGCCGTACGACCGATCTGGTCGCGCACACAGTTCATCGTCTCGCAGGTGCGTCACCAACTCCTGCTGCTGCTCGTGCCGATGGTGTTCATGCTCGCCTGGTTCGACTTCGTCATGGTCAGCGATTTGGTCGACCGTTGGGTGCCGGCCGACGCGCAACCGCTGCTCATGGTTGCCGGCGCGGGTGTCGTATTCCTGTTCACGCCGCTGGTCATGCGTTACGTCTGGGACACCAAGCCACTGCCCGACGGCGACCTGCGCCGACGCCTGATCGCCATGTGCAACCAACACCGCGTGGCCGTGCGCGAGCTGTTGCTCTGGCGGACGTTTGGCGGCATGGTGAACGGCGCGGTGATGGGCGTGTTCGGCGGCCTGCGTTACATCCTGCTCACCGACGCCCTGCTTGAGTCACTTCCGCAAAGACAGGTCGAGGCGGTGATGGCTCACGAGTTGGCGCACGTCCGCCGCCACCACATGTTCTGGCTGCTGCTCGTCGCGGGTACGACGATGGCCGCGGCGACAGGCCTTATCCACACCGCCGTCGTCCAAACGATGGACGCCGGCATCTTGCCCATGTGGCTCGAACGCCCGCTGAGCAGCCCCGGTGCTGTCGACGTCTCCGCCATGCTGCCCGCCATGGTCGTTTGGCTGCTCATGTTCGGATGGGTTTCACGCCGCTTCGAACGGCAGGCTGACACGTTCGCCGTCCAACACCTAACACGCGCCTCATTCATGACGCCAGATGGCGCGGCCATAAACGACAACACCACCACGCCAACCGAACCGACCGCCCAAAAAGATGAACCGTCGCCTCAAGCAGACAAGACCATCCCGGTCACGTTGAAGGTCGAGCCGGAAGCGGCGAACGCCATGATCCGCGCCCTCCAACAGGTCGCCGTCCTTAACAACATCGCCGTCAGGCGGTGCAGTTGGCGGCACGGCTCGATCGCCTGGCGGCAGACCTACCTCCGCCAGATCGTCGGTCAACCGCTCAACGACCTGTCGATTGACACGCAGGTCATGTGGATCAAGACCGTCACGGCCCTTGTCGCCATCGGCATGGTCGTCGGCGGATTCGTCTACACGAATGCATCCATGTAGATTGGGGCGCGGCAAACCCGGTCTGCCGCGCCCTAAACTGTGACAGACACCCATCGCCGCGCCCGTAGCTCAGTCGGATAGAGCAGCGCATTCCTAATGCGCAGGTCACAGGTTCGAATCCTGTCGGGCGTATTCCCCACCTTTTCCTGCGACTGTCGATTCGTGACAATCGTTGCCTGCGCTACCGCCACGGGGGTTTCGGGTATGCGGCGTGGTGCGCGTTGACACTCCCCGTTCACGCCTGACGGACGGTGACTGCTGCGCTTTTTGCTGCGCCTCGGTGTCGAGCCCAGCCGCCCGTCGGAAGTCAGCGTCAAGGTCAACACTCGTGGCATAGTGCCTCGCCGCAACGGCCGGGGAATTGCCGATCCATCGGCAGACGGTCGCCAGGTCGTATTGGCGCAGTAGCTCGGTTTCACGGCTTGCCCGAAGGTTGTGGAATAGGCGCGGCCACGGCGTGAAGCCCGCACGTCGGATGATCCGGTTGAATTGCGTCCGAAGGTTGGCCGACGTATCGCGATAGCGGGTGATGACATGCTCGGCCCCGTCGGGCGCGGCTTCGTAGGCGCTCAACAGCAGCGATCGCAATTCGGGAAAGAGCGGGACGACTCGCTCAGCGTGCCCCTCATGGTGTGCCGTCTTCGACGAGCGTACCCGCAGCGTGCCCCGTTCCCAGTCCACGTCGCGCCATGTCAGCGCCAAGTGCTCGGATGGACAGCGGAGCCCGCCGTAACGGCTCAGACCGATCAGCAGACGCCATTCGGCGTCGGGCGCTTCGGCAATGATCGCTTCAATCGTTGCCGTCGGGACGAATTGCTTGCGGGATTCGTTGGCTTGTGAGCCGCCCCGCACGTCTTGGAACGGATTGTCGCCGATCAGTTTCCATCGCACAGCCCGCCGCCAGAGCGTGCGCGCCCCGATCACCCGCCGGCCGACGGTCGCGGTCGAAAGCCCTTGATTGTCCACCAGCCACGTCCGCCAGGTGTCAGCGTCTTCCGGCGTGATGTCGCGCAACAGCCGGGATGCGGTGAAGTAGTCGATCAGGTTGCGCTTCACTTGTTCGTAAAACGAGAGCGTGCCCGGCTTCACAGCCAGCGTCGCCAACGCCCGGTCGAGAAACTCGCCGAGCGTCGTTTGTGTCACGCCAACGCCATCGGCTAAGCCCACGGCCCGCAGACGTGCCAGCATCTTTTCGTCCAGTGAAGCCAGCCAGCGGCTTAGCTCGGTGTCGTGCGGGCGTTGTGTCAGTTTGTCGGCAATCAGCGCTTCGACCTTCGCCAGTACGGTCTTGGCGTGTTTCGCACTGACACGGCCGAGCCTGACAGTTTGACGCCGGCCGTTCGGCGTAAGCGTGAAGTCGATCCGTCGCAATCCGTCGTCATACGTAACCAATGAAGCCATCGGTCAGCCTTTCCGCCGGCGGGTGCGCCGGCATTCAATGTCAAAGTGTGCGGCCAGTTTGTCGGCCAGGTCCAGACGAAGCGACTGCTCGCCGTTCACGAATCGGACAAGCGACGAATGATCCAGCCCCGTCGCCTTGGCGACGCCACGGATTGAATCGGCTTCGCCCAGCGCTTGCCGCAGCAGTTCAGTCATGGTTGCCTTGCTCTTTGACATGGTGTTAATTATCACCTGTATCGGTAGCGTTGTCAAGCCCGATGTATCGAAACTCACTCGCCCGCCCGGAGTGCCCCTTGTAGACGCGCTCCAGAATGCCATCCGTGCAGAGCATCCCGAGCAGCTTGTTCGCCCGGTCGTGGTCAATACCGAGCACGTCCCCGAGCGGTCGGCACGCCAGATAGAACGGTTTGTCGCCCGCTCGGCGTTGTAGCTCCCGGCACAATCGAATGAGCCGGCGCGTCGTTTCGTTGGCGTACTGCTCGGCGCACGCCGGCATGTCCGTCCCGTCCGCCGCCGCCAACGCCTCAGCCAGCGGTCCAGCGCCGAGCGGATACTTGACCGCTCCCCATGCGTGAATGAAGTCCGCCCATGTTTCATCGGGACCGTGTTCGCCGCTGATGTTCGCCGCCGCCGCCTTGTGCCAAGCCATGACGTGCGGGCGAAGCGTTCCCATCGTTGCGTCCTTCGACTCCGGGTGTGTCTTGAGCCATTGTGCAAAGGTGAAGATGCGGCGATTCCGTTGCCCAGGTCCGGTCGGCAGCGTTGCCGCCATGGCCTTTTCAATCCACTGACACAGAGACACAGAGGCGCAGAGACTCAGAGACTCAGAGACACAAGAAACACAGCCATCACGGTCGTCATTGCTTGATTCCGAATCGGCGTCCCGAATGGTCAGCATCGACGCCATCCACGTCGGCAGCGCCGCCAGCGGTGCGTCGTCGGGCGAAACAATCCAGCGGTAGTCGCCGCCCCCCGGATGTTTGCTGCGCGGTGCGACGATGTAGCCGCCGTCAGCCTTCACGTCGAGGCCGGGCCCCAGCGCACCCGCCCGGCCCTTGACGTAGCCACCGGGATGCTGAAACAGGTAGTGCAACCCGCCGCCGCCCGTCTGCGCCGTTGGCGTCTTCGGCAGCGGGCCGTGTTCCGCCGTCAGGGCTTCAAGCGTCACGTCGCCGCCATGGCGCGGGTCCACGTCGATCACCACCAGCCCGGACGTGGCCCCTGTTGCGATTGCGACGTTGTAGACGGCTCGACGGGCCCACCATTCTTGGACACGTTCAGCGTCGGTTGTGGCGTCATGGAAGCCTTGTGGGGTCGCGGGTTTCTTGGAGCGCGGCCGACACGGGAACACCGGCCAGCCTCGCCGGATGTAAGCAAGTGCATCGCGTAACATGTCAGTGCCTATCGAGTAGCCGGGGCGGCGCTGGTACGCCGCCCCGGCGGTCCAGAGTCAGTCAGCGAACAGCGTTTCGCCCGGCCCCGCATCGTCGGCGGGGTCGGGCACGTCGGGATGCGCGATGAGCCAGTGGATCGCGGCCGTTCGGTCGGCGAGTTCCCAAACGGTGAGAATCCGAGCGTGCCCGGTCGCTCTTCCCGTCCTTTCGTAGCCAACGCGCCGGATGATGCGCGCCCTCGCCAGCGGTCCAGGTACAGCCCCGAAACACTTTGGGTCAATGTCGGGCGGTAGATCGACAGCGAGCCGAACGTCGTCTGCGGTGGCGGTGTCGATCAGCAGCAACGACTTCAACAACGCCCGCCGGCCACGGTTCACAAAGACTTGCCGCCTTGCTTCGAGCAGCGTGTGCGCATCGGTCTTGCGCCGCTCACCTTCGGTAGGTTTCTCTCGCCGGCGGCTCATGGCGCACCCCCTTCCCCCGTCGGGCAGCCATCGGCGATCCATCGGCGCAGTTCATCGGCTCGCCAGCGCACGAGCGCGCCGAGCCTCACAGGTCGTGGCATTCGGCCGGCGTCGGCCAGGCGGTAGACATGCCGTGGCGAGCAGTTGAGCAGCTTCGCCACGTCGGAAACGTCGAGCAGTTCGGCCGGTGCTCGATCAGGCCCGGCGATACGCTCGCCGGCGGCGGGGGGTGTGGTCGTCATCGTGACGGCCTCCGGTCATGCGTCGAGCGTGTCAGCGGTCACTTGCCGCCGTCAATGCACGCCAGACATAGACCACAGACCGGACAACCGGACCACAGCGATAGACTGCTCGAATTGCGCACAATCACCACTGGCGGAGCGTGAGGCCCCGTCACCCCCAGCAGAAAAGAAGTGCCGCGGTCCGGTTTGGTCCGATTCAGGTCGAGTCGGCCGACCGGACACTTCCCCCCGTGGTGCTGGCGGTACCCGTGTTGTAGCGTTTCAGCCCGGTGTCACGCAGGTATCTGCCGAACGTTTCCCCATTTCGTGGAAGTCCGCCAAGCAGTTCTTCATACTGCTCCGCTTTCTCGCCACTCGCCCGATCACGTAGCCGCCCAAGTTCCCGTCTTGCGTGGTCATAGATTTCGTTGATGGTCATATGCTCAGCATTCGGGATCGCCCCGATTGCCCAGTCGTAAACCGCCCTTGCCTTCACCCTTGAAGGTCGTTCGCCCCGCAACTTTGCGGGCATTGAGTCGTCCAACACAGTCAAGACCCCATTCCCTTCAGCTAGACCGCCGGCAGTTGCCTGTTCCCTTAGAAGCTCTGCCAGTAAGACGCAAGCCTGCGCATGATCTTCAATTCGCGCCTTCAATTCGTTTCTGTGATCGGATTCTGTGTAGCTTGCGTGACGACTGACTATCTGCCCGTCGCGCACTTCCTTTGAAGCCCAATCATACTTTCCGCAATCTGGCTTGATGCGGCCGGGGTAATCCAAGGTGAGCCAGCTACTAAGACAGAAGTGCCATATCGAGCGACGCATCTGGTCTAGTGGCATGTCAGTATCTTCAAACGCGGATGTCGCATGTCTCCAAACAGGAGCGCCTCTCTTGTCCTTCCACTCAACAGGAAAGCAGCCGCGTTCCTTTGCCTCACAAAGCAATGCCCCAGCCTGTTCTACAGATCGGAGCATGTTCAAGCGGAGCGCCTGTGTTTCTGAAGTGTCACGGCGCACACGAAGCAGCTCTTGAGCAATTCGATCGAATGCGTCTGCGCAACGAATCTGTGATGCTTGAATCGCCAATGGATCGGACATGGCGCACCTTCCGTGATGCGGGCCGATCCGGGCGAGTACGGCGGAAGGTGCAAAGTGCCGTTACTCACCCAGATCGCTCGGCCGATGATCGGTCGGCTACCCAACTCGATAATATACTTGACAATGGAGATCAGAGTAAAGCGAGATGTCTGACCTAATTCAATGGCTTAGAGACGACTCAACCATTGCTGTGCTACTCAGCGTCGCGTTATTGGTTGTCATAGTTGTGTTTGCAGTGTTGATCGTGGTCGCTTTTGTGCAAGGGCGTTCGATTACCCTTTGGCCTCCCGGTGTCGGTCCCAAGCCATCAAAGGACAAACGGGGTGATCTAGGCGACGCTCTCGACCAAGGCATAGAAGGGGAAGTCCCATGCGTCGGGACCATTGTGGGGTCGTAATCCGATTGCGCCTGGAAGTACGTCGGAGTTGTCGGCACACTTTTGGATTATTCCAGCGAACAAAAGTGTGGGTGAGTCATTCACGGCGGATCTTGCTTTCACCGACCAATTCGGCAATGAGCACTGGATAAGTGGAGTTCACTTTGAGTCCGACGGCCAAGTGCCACAGTGGATGCTTGAGGAGGGTGCCGCGGACGACAGTGCAGAGTGACGACTTCACTCACAGTGCGCCCAATTCCCTGCGAGCATCAAATGGAGTGCGACCGAGCGGATTGTGCATCGTTGTCCACCCGTGCTGGAAGTGGAACCTCGATGTGAAAAACTCGTACCTCGTTGTCAAGTGCCCTCTCAGGTTCCATCGGGATCGGTTTGCCGATCGTCCGGTCGAGCAGTTCACGGATCGCCGCGACGTTGCCCGCTTCGGCTTGCCGGACCAGGGCATCGACCACTTTGGCCAGTCGCTCCGGCGTCACGGCTTCAAGCATCGCGGCCCGCAGTTTCGACACCTGCCCACTATGCGGATTCCCCGGCCCGCCGGCGTTGCCGGCCTTGAATCGTCCACGTGCGTCACGCCCGTTATCCCCGTTTGCTGACGGCTCGGCCATCGGTCGATCCTCTGGCTTGTTAGAGTGACTTGGCACGGTTGTTTCTTGACTCTGACATTCAGACTGCTGCTGGGTTTCGCTGACGTTCGTCTTGTCACAAGTACGGATCAGCACTGTCAGAGGTTGGCCCAAGGGTCAGGCCCCTGTAGAGGATATGCCGCGCAACAAACAACCCCAACGATTGCCGGGGCTGTGAAGGTTTCAAGTTGTTCTGTCAGTCACGCCGCACGGCGTCGTCGCATCAGCCCAGCGATGCCCAGCAATGCGAGCGTGGCGGTGGCGGGCTCGGGGACAGCGTTGTTGCCCGGCGCAGGACCGCCGGAAAACACCACCTCGGGGAACTCACCACGGCCGTCAACGTTCAACGGGTCACTGAACTCAAAGAACACGCCCTCTAACCCGCTGGGAAAGTCAGTGTTGAAGATTACTTGGTAGCTTAAATCAACGCTGCCGTTGGCGGGTATGACGCCGAGATCCAACGAATGAAACGAAAGTGGGATCTCCACTCGATTGGGATCGGCCAGGAAAGCACCGATGTCGTCACCCGACGGACTGAAGGCAACCGGTCCGAAGCCAGCTGCGGTGAGGTCAAACTGAGATAAGAATATTTCCGAATCAACAAAGGTCGAATTCTCAAAGATCCGTGCTTCGACTGCGAGGGAAAACTCTGCTGTGCCTGGGCCGATCATGGTGACCATGCCACCATTAATGATAAAGTTTGCGACTGCCGTTCGGGGTACACCCAGCAGGTTCACAAATGTGTCTTCGATTCTTACTGCATTCTGCGACGATCCCGCCGTGAACTGACTCGAACTGATGCCCAGGTTTCCGAGAGTGCCAATTGATCCGGTGGCCGTATAGCCCAATCCGGCAACGTTCGCTTGCACGACTCGTAGCATGTCTGGAGGCACTCTAATACGATCGGAGTTGTTGAGAACTCGATTCCCTGACGGGTCGTCAAATAGGTGAACGACCTCCTGAAGCAGTACCGCCTCTGCATCGGTCGCCAGGGTGAAGGCAAGGGCGGCAGCGATTGCAGTCACTCTAAAGCACATGATTTCTCTCCGGCCGTTCGACGTGATGGGCGCAGTATACCGACGGATCGAGGCGTTGGTGCAATCGGCGTGTGTCAGGTGCAGACGGGAAGCACTCTGGTTTGCCGGCCGTTACGGGTCGGGGCCGGTCACGGGGCCCTGGCGGTGGCAGAGTGGCCCCGCAACCCCCACCACCGTGAAGGTGGCCAATTCCGCCCGGCAAATCCATCGAGATGCAAAACAACCCCGGCATTTGCCGGGGCTGTCGGTGTCTAGATTGTGGTGTCGGTCACGCCGCCCGTTGACGCCGTGGGCGTGTGATGCCAAGCAGGCCCAACAACGGCAGGCCGAGGCCTGCCGCGGCGGGGGTGGGTGTGTAGACGACAGAGAGCAATGGACGGTCGGACAGATCGGCAGTTTCAGAAGAGTGATAGATCCAGCCGTCCGTCGAGTTGTCCTTTGAAAGGATCGCCCATCCATAGTTGCTCGAACCTGACGACCAAGCCTGAACGCTGGAAGTCACATCGATCACAAACGTGCCGCTTGCGGGACCAGCGATTACGTCGGGTGATGTAGTCAGCTCCGTTCCAAACTGATCCAAGCCGTTCGTCCAGTCGTTCCAGGTGTCGTCTTCGCCCCAGGGCATCAGCATGCGATGGAATTCTCCGCCCGTTCCTGAATTGGTCACTTTCAGTGTCAACGTTGCACTTGTAATGGGTGCGCCGAGGGGGATCTGATTGGGGCCGTTGCCAAAAATCGAGTCAAACAGAATCAAACTTTGGTCAGCCGCAGCCGTTGGAGAGCTATTCCCATCAACTTTCAGCGTTACGTTGTTTCCGTGCGAAGTGTCTGCGAGGTTTTCACGCAGCAGTGTGTCTTGCGTGCCGCTGTAGCCACTAACATCTTGCTGAAACGTAACAGAGCCCGCCTCGACTGAACTTGCATACGCGCAAAACGTGATTGCGATTGCTATGGCGTTCTGTCGGTTCATCGTGCGCTCCTTTGCTCAAAGCTTTCGAATGTGAATGTCGTTCTTAAGAGTGCTAGCGTAGTCGACGGGGACGTGTCAAACCGAGAAGGCCAAGCAAAGGCAGGCCGAGGCCTGCGGCGGCGGGGGAGGGAACAACGGGGGATGTGGCATGAAACACGCTTGCTGTGTTGTCTTCGTGAAACCACATCTGCAATTCGTTGTTCTCGTGCAAAACGGAAATGGAGGAGATGTTTCCGCTAACCGCACCGAATCCATCGAGGATTCCGTGCTTGGTCCAATTCACACCATCGGATGATGTGGCGTAGGCCGGCTTGTTCGTGCCTCCAACACCGGCGGAATACCACATGTGATAAGAGCCGCCGATCTTCAGGACGTCGAGTCCGGCGATGTTCTCGTCAAACTCTCCGCCGACGCCGACCGGCAAGACGACACCTTCGTCAAGCCAATTCAAGCCGTCAGTCGACGTGGCATAGTGATAGCCGTCTACTGAGTCTCTAGGCCGATACCAGGCTTCGAATCCGGTCGAAGTGGCAAGGACAGAACGGAACTGGAAGAAATTGTCAGTTGTGATCTGCCCTTGTTTCGTCCAGGTTATTCCGTCGCTGGACGTTGCATACTCCGTTGCCAGGGATGTGGTCCCGCCACGAGCGCCAACCCAAAGGTGATAGGTTCCGTTCTTCAAAACGACTTCAGGATTTGAGTCTTCTGGGTTCATAGGTGTATAGACGACCTGGGACTCGCTCCAGGTAACACCATCCGTTGAAGTGGTGCGCATGACCTTGTTCATTCCGGCGCCAGCATTGTCGTGCCAAGCTTGAAAGAGGCCGCCGGTCTTCAAGACTGTGACTCCGGCGGCCGGAGAGTTCGTACCCGGCCCAATGACCGGATGAGGATTCACCGACCAGTCCTGCAACAGGAGTGGTGCGGCGTTGATCGGCATATTGAACGCAGTGGCAACGAAACAAATACTCATCCAACCCCAAATGATCAGTCGATTGTGCGGCATGATCGCTCCAGTCCTTTCAGTGGAACTTCGAGTGAAATCACAGAAATGGCTAGCGAAGTGGAAGTAGCATTTGCCCCAGCCCCTGGATCAAAGTGCACCTACAGTACAGTCTTTTCGCTGAACGAGTCAAGTGGCGGCTGCGGCGTCCCTAGCTGTTGCCACTGTCCCTGCCTTGACTGAGGGAACTTGGGGCGGCTAAGCGTCGATTAGGTGGGACGGTCGAGGTCGTTCGAGGCGTTTGGGCGGTCCTTGGCGCCAGAGCCTGCGCCACACATAGAGCCTTATAAGCCCCTGTGCTTACAGTTGGTTACCCGAGTCGAAGTGAGCCTTGCGGGCGATTAATGGATTTGCCTCAGAATCACAAGTGTGTGTTGACGTCTTGAGTCGATCCCCCCCTGAATGAGGTATTGGGGTTTGATTCGCCAGCCACCGCGCTATTGCCACCATCCCACCCTCATCTACTCACCCCGTGGTCGCGTTCGATGGGGTGCGACCTTGTTCGAAAAGGCCTCAGCAACAAACAACCCCGGCTCTCGCCGGGGCTGTCGGTGTCCAAGTTGTGGTGTCGGTCACGCCGCCCGTTGACGCCGTGGGCGCGTCACGCCAAGCAGGCCCAACAACGGCAGGCCGAGTCCGGCTGCGGCGGGGGTGGGCATCGACGGTACAAATGCATGGGTCGCAGTCCCGCTCGCACCCGCACCGGTCAGTATGGTGACAGCCTTTTCGCCGGTTAGTGGGTCGACGCCGATGTAAAGCCCACCCGATGGATGGTTAGCGTTGTTTTGATTGGCCGGCCCTGGATTGAACGACCACACTCCCGCGCCGTCGAAGATGAACTCATCGGTCTGTGTGATCTCAGTAGGGCTGTTGAGTTGGTTAAAAGTGATGTCAACGACGATTGGCAAAAGATCCACCTGAAAATCACCGCCTCCCGAACTCGTCTTATTCACGATGAGTGTACCTGGCGTTGTTGAGGGGGAACCCGTGATGTGTACGTCCCAGAGATTCCCGCCGATATTGACTGGGGCGACGCTCTGAAGAGAAAGTGCTACCAATTCGATTTGAATTGTCGCTGTGTTGCCTTGAGTTGCGAAGTCGTGACCATCCAGCCGCTCAACAATGGTATCCGTGTTTCCAGGACCAAACGGAATACCCTCCAAAGGGAACTCGACGAATCCAGTCCCTCCGAAAGGCCCGGCGTCAACTATGAGATTAGTCTGACCGGGAACGGTCATAAATAGATCGTGTCCGACTCCGATGGACTCGGCCGATGCTGGGCGAACCACAACGAAGAGTGTCAATGCGATTGCGATGACGGCAAATCGACATAGGCGCATGGCTCGCTCCTTGTTAGATGGGTTTAGCCGGAGCCTACCAAGCCTGTCTGCGGCGACGAATCCCCCTAAACGGGGTAGGGGCAGCGTCCCGCCAGTCACCGTGCCGCCTTAACCAGCGCCACGATCCCGTCCCTAACCGCCGTTGGGGGTGTCGGCCAAGCGTCGACCAGGCTGACAAGTCGGGGGCGACCCTCGCTTCGTTTCGTGTGCCATTGCTAACGAGCTGAATCGCCCGATGCGAGCAGCCGCCGCACAGCCTCGGCCTTTTCAGCGTCCGTCAACGGCAGTCGAGCGATCATCGCCAGCGCCTCAGCAAGCGAGCCATCGGCCGTGTCTGCTGCGCTTTTTGCTGCGCCTGATTCAGTGATTGCATCTTTACCAGTTGTCTCGTTAGGTGTGTTCGAATCCTGTCGGGCGTATTGACGGCCTTGCCTCTTGACGCGTGGCCAGGGTCGTGTTAAAGAACGGTTCATACGACCTCTCCTCTCGCTCAGGGAAACCGCCATGCATGTCAAATCACTGATCGTTCTCGGATCCCTCGTTCTGGTCCTGGCTGGCTGCAAATCGATGGACGGCAAGCCGTCGGCCGACGCCAAGTGGTACGACGGCGTGGCGGGGGCGACCTACAAGGGCGTGGTCGGTGGCAACAGCGACCCGATCATCTTCAAGTTCGCCAAGGACGGCGACGCGCTGGTCGCGACTTACACCATCGACGACAAGGCATTTGCCCAGCAGCCCTACAAAGGCAAGTTGCTCAAGGCCGCCGAGACGGATAAGCCGCTGACCCTTAAAGCCCGGTACGAAGACGACATGAACAACGGCTCGTACCAGATCACCTTTTCCAAAGACCTCAAGACACTGACGGGCGTGTACGTCATCGACGGCGAGGGCGAGTCCCCCGCCAATACCGTCTCGGCCACGCGGCAGTGAACCAAGTCGAGTCGTCCAAATGCCTGAGTTCAGGCGTTTGCCGCGCTCTTGGACGGCGTAACGTTCATCCAGGTGTGCCCGTTCCAATGCGATATCGCATCGGTTATCATTTCTGATCGGTTCCAAGCGGGCCGTCGGTTTGGCGCGCGGCGTTCGCCGTGTGGGAGAACAAGCACCTTTCTAACAGGGGCACATCATGCAGTACGGGCAGTCCGGTCGGGTATGGGGACGGCGATCCGAGGGTCGCTTGGTCACGACGCAGTCAAATGCGACAAAGAAGGAACGAGTCGCTCACCGCGAGGGGCGCAAGCCAGTGTGGGACCGGGCGGTCGAAGCGCTCGAACCGCGCATCCTGCTGGCGACGTTCAGTGTGACGAACACGAACGACGCCGGCGCCGGTTCATTGCGCGACGCGCTCGATCAGGCCAACGCGGCCGCCGGCGCGGACGTGATCGAGTTTGACATCCCCGGCGCGGGGCCACACACGATCGCGCTGCAAAGCAACCTGCCCAATGTCACGGAAGAATTATCGATCAACGGCGGCTCGCAGCCGGGCTTTGTCGACACGCCGGTCGTCGCGCTCGACGGCGCGGCCATCGCGGGTACGTCCAGCGGGCTCACGGTGCAGGACACGTCGCTCGACCTGAGCGACCTGTCCTTCAGCAACTTCACCCAGGCGGCGATGCGATTGGCCAGCGGTGTCAACCAGTCGCCCAACGTCGTCATCGACAACGTCGCCGTCACCGACATCCCGATCGGCGGCAGCGGTATCCGGGCTGACAGCACAACGGCCGACACGCAGGTCGTTGTGACCAACTACGGCTTCGACGCCGAGGGGCAGGCGGTCAACCTGCAATTCGCTAACGGCACATTCATCTTCGACGGCGTGTCGTTCGCGGGCGGGAACGTCGCCGGCGTGCCAAAGTTCGGCGTCAACAGCGGCGCGCCGCTGGTCATCCTCGACGGTGTAATCAACGGCGGCGCGAGCGTGCAGAACACAACCGGCGGGCTGATTGACGTCGCGGCCGACTTCACGGCCGGCTACATCCTGTTCGACGACAACACGAACTCCGCGGCCGTCTTCAGCGGCGGGAGCAAGGTCGTTCGCGCCATCTTTGCCCGCGACAACAACAACGCCACACTCCGCGTCACCAACGGCGGGCTTTCCGCCGGCGCGATTAACCAGGCCGGCCTCATCGCCACCGGCGGCGGAACAGTCGAGGTCTCCGGGCTCAACAACAGCATCAACACGACCAACCGCAACGCCATCGAACTCGACGGCGTCGACGTGTCACTCGTCTTCGAAGACGTCACCTCGACCAACAGCGACGACGACGGCGTGTCGATCAACAACACGTCGGGCACGCTCACCGTCACGGGCGACGTGACGATCGACAACCCGACCAACGTCGGCTGGAACATGACCAATTCGTCGCTCGACGTGTCGCTGAACACGGTGACGATCACGGGCGGGACGACGGGCGTGTCGCTGGTGGACAACGCCGGCGCGACGTTCGAGGTCAGTGGCGACACGCTGAACATCAACACGCCAAGCGGTGTCGGCCTGTTCAAGGACGGTCCGGGCGACGCCCTCCTCCGAAGCGCGAATATCGACACGCCCGGCACGATCGGGGTTGACGTGGTCAACAACACCGGCTGGATGGTGTTCGACCGTCTGTCCGTCAATGACGCTTCCAACGAATCCGTCCGCGATCGGCTTTCGGCCGCTACGGCCCGACTGGTCGCGCGACAGATCGAGTTGCTGCGGAGCGGCGGCGAAGCCGTTCTCGTCGAAGACCATCAGGGCCGTGTCGTGATCGACGGTGGCATGATTGACACGACGGGTGCGAACGGGATTCTGACCCGCAACGCCGTCAACGTTGATGTCAGTAATCTCACGCTCTCGAACATCGCGTTCAACGGCGTCGATGTGATCGCCGACGCCGTGGATGCGGTCGCGCGGATTCACAACAACACTGTGCTTAGCTCCGTCTTCGGCGGCATCTTCTTTGGCACGGGCGCGGGTGGGCAGGGCAATCATCGGCTTTCGGTCGTCGGCAACAATGTCGCGGCCCCCACGGATACGCAATTCAGTGTCTCCGGCATAGGGATCATCGCGGGCGCCGGCGGCCGGATCGAGCTCGACATCGCCAACAACACGAGCGCTGGCAATGTCAACACGCCGTTCGCCTACAACTTCGGTCAGGGCGGCACGATCGACCTGTTATTCCATCAACAGGCCTTCCCACCAGGCACGACGATGACCAGCCGCGGCAACGTCGGCGCAACTGATTTTGGCGGCGTAACTGCCAACCCGCTGGGCGACACGCTCGGATGGGGCGTGACGCACATCGACTTCGGCAATGACGGGGACACCGACATCCTCTACTTCGGCGGCCTGCCCCTGATCGACGATGTGTTCAATGAACAGCCCGCCGTCGTGAACGAACCGGTGACCGAGATTGCACTGCAGGTTCAGGATTGGCCGATCCGCAACTTCTTCAACCCCGACGCCGGTGATCCGGTCTTCCCGCCGGCAACCGTATTCAGCAACTTCATTCAACTCGAACAAGACGGGACGCCCATCCCGTTCGATGTCGCTTGGAACCCGGACGTCGTCCAGGCCGGCGAGGTCGCGACCGGCGAGATCATTTTCTCTTTCTTCGAGCCGTTGCCGGACGATCGCTTCACGCTCACGATCAGCGATACCCTTACCGACAGTGACGGCAATCAACTCGACGGCGACGGCAACAACGTACCCGGCGGCGACTTTGTCGCGCACTTCAATGTCAACAGTCGGCCGAATCTCGCCACGACGTTCGACGGCATCATCGCGATCGATGCCAATGGCGATAATCTCTGGAACCCCGCATCGGGAGACGACGAGGTGTCGTTTCGGGGCGGGGACGTCAACTTTTCGCGAGCACTGGGCAGTGACGACTTCTTTGCGGGGAATTTCATCAACGTGGAAAGCGGCACGGCAGACGGTTTCGACAAACTCGGGGTGTACGGCTCTGTCGGCGGCACGATTCAGGGCCCGTGGCGGTTCCTGATCGACGGCGACAACGACGGCGTGCCGGACGGCCCGGACGGCGGGTACAACCAAAGCGCTTCGGGGTTCAGCGGCGACAGACTCAACGGCCTGCCGGTCGCGGGCGACTTCAGCGCCGCCACTGAAGGCGACGAGGTCGGCATCTTCAATGGCTCAGAATGGCTGTTGGATACCAACGGCGACTACATCGTTGATTCCGTGATACCGACGAACATGACCGGGTTCCCCATCGTTGGCGACTTCGACGGCAACGGTGTCGACGACCTGGGCGCGTGGGCTGATGACCAGTTCATGTTCGACCTGGACCGCAACGGCTTGGCCGATGCGACGATCAACTTCGGCTTCATTGGCGTTCGCGAGCGACCGATTTCCGCTGATATCAACCAGGATGGCATCGACGACATCGGCCTGTGGACGCCTGACCGTACCGGCGCTCCGCCCCAGGCGGGCGCGGAGTGGCACTTCCTCCTTTCCGACGCGAATCGTGTCTCGACTCACGGCGCGGCGTTCGAGCCGGAGCCGTTTTCGGCCGACGTCGTCTACGATTTCGGCGACCCGTTCGCGCCGCCGTTGCCCGGCATATTTGACGCAAACGGCGGCCTGTTCGACGAAAACGGCGACGGCGTACCCGACACGTTTGACGACCTCCTACTCGACCTCAACGGCGACATCGACGGCTTCTCAGGCGGGAGTTCGTTACTCGATCCCAACGAAACTGAAGCCGCATCGATCTTCCTGGATGACATTTTGATCACAGCGGATGAAACTCTCTCACAAATGGAGATCGAGTTCTTTAGAGATGACCAACCGCTGATTACTGAAATCGCCGTACCCCTGGAGGTTATTCTGGGTGGTCCCGTTGTAATCTCGGACCTGCACGTCAGGGTGATCGTGTTCGGACCCGGCTTGGCTGAGCAGTACTCAGATGCGCTCAAGAACATCCAGTACCTGAACAACGTTCCCAACCCGACGGTCGGCAAAAGCAGAGTCGAAGTCGAGGTGACGGATACGACCGGCCAGAAGCGCAAGGCGACGACGGAGGTGGAGATTCAGGACGTCACGCCCCCAACGGCGTCGATCACGACGCCGCAGAACGGGTCGGAGGTCGTCGAAGGCTCGACCGTTCCGTTCCAGGTCGATGCGACCGACGACGTGCAGGTGCGACAGGTTGATTTTCTCGTCAACGGCGTGCTCGCCGCGACAGATTCAACATTCCCATACGAGGCCGACTTGACCGCACCGAACGCGGGCGAACCCTTTGTTATCACGGCTGTCGCAATCGACACGTCGGACAACCAGACGACTTCCGACCCCGTCGATCTGACCGTTATCCCGGTGCAGATCGGCGTGTCGATTACGGGCATCGCGTTCGAGGACCTCAACGGCAACGGCGTGCGCGACCTGGGCGAGCCCGCTGTGGCGGGTGTCGATGTCACGCTGACGCCTGACGGGGGCGGGCCCGTGTTGCAGGCCGTGACCAACATCGACGGCGAATACGAGTTTGAGGACGTGGAGCCGGGCGAGTACGACATAGAGGTGCTTGACAAGCTGCCACTGCTTGCGCGGCTCCCTCGTGAGACCCACATCACGGTCAACAACGAGGTCATCATCTTGTTCCACCCGTACATTGAACCGGTCGATATCCACATTCCCAAGTGGCACGACATCCTGGGCGACGGGCTTGATGGGACGGACGAACGGGCCAACGGCTTTGAAGTGCGCATCTATGAGGCCGGCAACCGGTTTGCCGGACAGGAAATCGCCATCGGCGTGACACAGAGTTTCGACATCAACGGCGACGACGTGATCGATCCGGCCACCGAGAGCGGTCTCTTCCTGCACACCGGCCTGGCCCCCGGCTTGTACGACTTTGTGGAAGTTGTTCCCGAAGGATGGGAAGCGCTTAACGGCGAAGACGCGGGACAGGTTGACGGTCAGAATCTGCACGGGCATCTGAACGTGCAGGTGACCAGCGGCGAACCCGTCAACGACTTCTTCTTCCTGAACCGACCGATCCCGGGCGCGGGGATCGACTACGGCGATGCGCCGGACCCGACATACCCAACGCTGCGCGCCAGCGACGGCGCGCGGCATTTCCTGGCCAGCCCCGTCTTCCTGGGCGCGGGCGTCGATGACGAGCCGGACGGCCAACCGACCGTGCCCGCCGACGGCGACGACACGGACACCGACGGCGACGACGAAGACGGCGTCGATCTGAGCGTCGCGGGAATACTGCCCGGCTTCACGTCGGCGTACACCGTCACCGCTGCGTCCAGCGGTTTCCTTGACGCATGGGTCGATTGGAATCAAGACGGGACGTGGTCACCCGGCGAACAGATCGCTGACAGTTTCCCGATCACCGTGCCGGGGCCCGGTGCGTTGACGATCCCCGTGCTCATCAGCGTGCCCTCGACGGCGCTGCCTGGTGAGACGTACGCCCGATTCCGGTACAGCCGTAGCGGCGGCCTCGACCCGACGGGCCTGGCGCCCGACGGCGAGGTCGAGGATTACATCCTGTCGGTCAAGAAGGGCAAGGCCGTGCTGAGCGGCGTGTTTGGGCCCGGCGATTTCAGCGGTTTCACGATCGCCGGCGACGCGCCGAACGTGACGATCGCCAGCGAGGTCGTCGATAGTGTCGAGAACTTCTTCTCGACACTGTTCGAGGGTTCGGAGGGCGCGATCCAGCAGGACGTGGAACTGCCCGCCACGGTGACCGACCTGAACTTCGACTTCCGATTCCCGCCGGGCTTCGGCGGCGATGGCGACGCGTTGCAGGTGAACATCGACGGCCAGACGATTGCGACGTTCAATGGCGCGGACTTTGAGAGCGACGTGTTCATCCCGAGCGGGCCGATCGACCTGCGGCCGTTCGCCGGTCAGACCGTGACGCTCGAAGTCCGGCTGGCGACGACGGGCGACGTGAACGCGAGTGTCGATGTGGACAACATTGTCATCGCGGCTGAGGACGAATTCAACACGCTGCTGCCCGACTCGCGCGGGCGCGTCGAATACACCGACTCGAACGGCAAGGACGTGACGGTGTCGCTGCGCGGCGAGGGCAACCTCGAGGTGCGCGTGCCGGCCGGCGATATCAACGCCGACGCGCTGGCGATCATCGCGACAGGGACCAACGCGCGGTCGAACCTAACCGTCCAACTGCGCGGCCGAGATATCACGACCGTCGGCGACATTATGGTGGACGGACCGATCAATCAGATCAACGCCAAGAACGTCGACCTGCTGGGCGACCTTGAAACCGGGCCGGCCAAGACCATCCGCCTGAACAATGTGGCCGACGATCACAACATCACGATCAGCAACGTCGGTGCGGGGGTGCGCGACGCGGCGACGCTGTTCTTCAATGAGATCACCGACCTCGTACTGACGTCGCTGATCCCGATCCGCACGCTCACGGCCACGTCGTGGACCGACACGAATCACGAGACCGTGCCGGACAAGGTCGAAGCGCCGTCGATCGGCCGAATCAATATCAAGGGCAATCGCAGCACGGGCAACGCCGGACCGTTCGAGGCGGACATCATCGTCAACAACACCGACCCGAACGCGCGGACGTCGCTCGGAAACGTGACCGTCGCCGGGCCGGCCAGCGGTTTGCTCATTCAGACGTTCAGCGGCGGCGCGGCGGGCAACCTGACGTTCCGGGACACGGTCACCGACGTCGAGATGCTCATCGGCGGGCCGTTGAACAAGCTGTCAACGGGCATCGCGAACAACCTGACTGTTTTCGCACGCACGATCAACAACCTTTCGACGTCCGGCTCGTGGACCGGCGGCGGCGCGACGGCCAATGCGATCAAGACGTTGCAGACGCGGGCCGACCGCCGGGCGGACGACCCCGTCGCCGGCGCGGGCAATCTGAACGACGTTGAGATCCAGGTCAACGGCGATCCCGACGCGCGTCAGGACCTGGGCAATCTGCGCGTCGCGGGCGGCGCGACCGATCTGTCCGTCGATGTGGTAGGCGACGGCGGCAATGTCGATATCCGCGGCGCAGTGAACAATCTCGCCCTGACCGTCGCGAACGAGTTGCGCAACCTCCGGCTGGGCGAAACGGGCTTGGCCAACGCGGCGGCGGCGGCGATCAACGCCGTGCGGGCCGTGACCTGGCTGGACGGCAACGTCGTTGCCGACGCCATCAAACGATTCGACGTGACCGGTTCGCGCGACGTCGCCGGCGACGCGGGCGTGAATGTCACCGTCAACGGCACGGGCGACATCGACGACCAGGTCCTGGGCAATGTCAACGTGCGCGGCACGGCCGACGGCGTCTGGCGGATCAACAACGGCTCGTCCGGCAACCTGAGCTTCGGCGACGTGGCCGACGGGTTCGACGCGATTATTGACGGGTCGGTGCGCGGCCTGATCAGCAAGGCTGCGCTGGTCGGCGCGTTCGTCGCGGCGC
>JANQSF010000123.1 GCA_028284155.1 Phycisphaeraceae bacterium | reverse complement strand
CCCGACACCTTTCCCACACCCCCGCCACAACCCGATAACCCTTCGCCCACCCCAACCCTGACCTATATAATCCACGGCAACGCAGGACGGTCTCGCAACCACGCCCGAGCCCGTGACGCCACGGCGTCCAACTCGCGTCAACGTGTACCCCGCCGGCAACAACGGTCGCGGCCAGCCCGACCGACCTAGCCAACGCAACAGACCCAACCTCGGCCGACCGATCAAACTCAAAAGACCAACCCACACACCACGGCCGCAAACCCCGCAACGTACTTGCCTCAACGGCAACCGTACTCGCTTGAAACCGACCCGCACTGGCCCCAAGGAGCCCCCAACCGTCCGCCGACCGTCCGCCCAACCGCAGGCCGTCCGCAGACGCCATCGGAACCCCACCGACCCCCCGACCCCGACCGGCCTCCCGGGACAAGCCCTCGGAAAACCCTCCGGACAACACGCCGGCCAACCCTTCCGCGAACCAATCATGCCCACCAGTTTCGGCGCACTGTGCAACGACTTCTCGATCAACGCCACCATCAACCTCAAGATGGACCTGCCCTGCGAGCGCGAGTCCATCATGAGCCTCTTCGACCGCGTCCGCAAGGCTCGGCCGAACATGGACAAATTCCGCCGGTACGACGACGAGGTCCTGCTCGAATCCAATCGGCGTGAGCACGAATACACCTGGGTCGCCCTGCGCCAGAACAGCGTCCGCACCGGGCACGCCAACCCACAGTCGATGGACGACGCCTACGACTACCACAAGGTCATCCTCGACACCGTCCCCTACTTCCTCTCGATCAGCCCGCTCGACGTCGACTACATCGAGCTGCTGTTCACCTTCGACCTCGAATGCAAAGGCAACCACGACGAGGTCGTTTACGAAGCCCTCTACGCCGACACGCCCGTCGGCAACCTGCTCCGCCAACCGTTCCCCGTCACCGGCGGGCCGACCAACGACGACCCGTTCGACGCCGAGGAAGAGTCGGCTGACGGCGTGCTGATCGACGTGCAGCCGATCTTCCGCGTGAACTTGTCCGACCGCGGCGACCTGCAAGCCAGCTTCGAGGTCAAGACCCGGGAACGCACCCGCCGCGGCAACGCCTCCCGCTCCCGCGACGAACCGCTGGGCGTCTTCCTCTCCATGCGCCGGTTCGGCCCGATCACCGACATCAGCGACCTCTCGACTTGGCTCGACGAGATGGGCAAGCAGTGCGAAGTCCTGGCTGAAGACCGCCTCATCCCCAACCTCCTCACCCCCATCGCCCGCTACATCACGTCCGGCAGCGCCTGACGCACCGCACAACAACCCCAGCAAAACCACCAACGCACACGGATGGCCCGCTCTGGGGCCTTCCGTTGGATATCCGCTATCCCAACCGGTTGGGTACCCACCCCCACACCCAACGAAAGACTCTGACACCCACCACGCCACCCCCTCCCCCTCCATGCCGCGAAACAGGTCTTAACCACCGTCCAAATCAATCGTTGCGCCGTGTTGCACCGCGTGTCACCCCGACACGATGCGCCTCGCAGCGCATCGCCCCGTAAACGTCGTGATGGATTCGCGTTACAAGCCATAAACCGTTTCACCACCCTGTCAGTCCGGACACGGCTCCGTCACCACCCCGACACGGCAACACTGGCCAACCTGTCGGTGTCGTTAGTCAATCCAGCAATAACCACCGCAAGCGACAGCCCACACGCTTCACCGAGGCGACGCGGTTCTACATGAGGTGTTGATCAATCGCGCGTGCGCACAGATGAGTATGCAAACGCCGATCAAAGCGCCCTGCGCAGGACAATTGACATATCAGCGGAGCAGAAATGATCTGCCTTTGTGCGCGACGTCTGAGGATGGACAGGAGAACGACACTCAAGCCAGCTTTCCGCCCCACCCGGACACGCAAATGTCACCCGTGGTTCGGTTCGATGCCCCTACGCGAGATTGCAGTGACGACCACGATACAATTGCACATGTGGACGCCCCCTGCATCCATCCACCTTCGCCAATGAATTTCAATCCGTCACCCGGGCAACGGAGACTTCCGATGCGCCATCAACAAAGTTATCAATTCGCTCTTGGTGGCTTCCTTGTCCTATTGCTGGCCTGTCCGAGCCCTGCAACAACAATCGATCCATTGACGTGGGAGCAACTCGTTCTTGGCTCCGACTTTGTTGGAATCGTCGAGTGTACAACCGCGGGGGGCATTGTTGCACACTACAAAGTCATCGAATCGTGGAAAAACCAAGCAGAGTATCCCAAGGGCAAGACGCTCGCTATCGAGACAGCGGTCAACTATTGGGAACCGCAATTCCCCATTGCGCTGGTAGGCAACCGGTTCCTCGTGACCGCATATCGCGCCAGCCCGCCGGCGACGATGATGAGTACGACCTCAGGTGGAGGCGTTCCACTGTGGTGGCGAAACACGCCCGCCGACCTGCTACTTCCGCTGTTTCAGGGGCGCGTCCCATATCCGGAACAGTCCACCCGATTCTTTGATTCGCCCTACAAGTCACTGCAGAAGTTTCGCGACGCTGCCCATGCGCTCTTGACTGCGGACGAGTCGTCTCGAGAGTTGATCCTTCTTAGGGCACTGACATACAAGTACCTGTTCACCTCGTTCGGACGCCCCCTCCCAAATCTTGATAAAGAGAAGGTGAACCTGAAACAACTCGTTGATGAGGCGAAATCGCCAGCAACGATTGCAAGCGCACTGATGCAACTCAAGCACAAAGCGCGGTCTGATCGCTGGATAGTTGTCAACATCCTATCTCAGGCTGGCGGAACGGCTACACTCGAAGCCCTATCACAAGACGACAGTTCCACCCTTGATAAGAAGACAAAGCAACTGATCATCGATCGGATCAAGCCAAGTCCCTCTCCAGAGTCAGACCAACCTACGGTCGACGAGCCAAGACGACCTGAAAAGGTAAAAGTTGTCGTCGCCGAAGACCTTGAGCCGTGGCGCAGCCAATTGGCGCTGGGCCCCAAGCAGAGGGGATTCTGGGTGGCATTCGAGAACCTCACGCAGCACGACCCAGAACCGGTCGCAACCTGGCTCAAAGGGTGGACCAACCCCAAGCAATCCTGGCGGGACGCAGACTTGGGCCACGTCCTTGGTTCCTGGTTTGGGTGGAAGTGTGGAGCCGACCGGACCAAGCACCTCAGCACTCTGGCCGACTCTGCCCGCGATGACTACGTTCGCGTTGCGGCCGCCGTGTATCTCTGCTTCGAAGACGAGCAAGCGGGGATTCAACGGCTTAGAAAACTCACCAAACTCCAAGGCGACCCGGGCGTTTGGGCCGCGTTGACACTAGCCCGCCGCGGCCACAAGGATGCCATGCCCAGGGCGTTGCAGGTCTTTGAGTCATCGGGAAGGAGCAACATGGAGGGCGTTCCACATGGCAATCTGCAGAAGCGACTGCTCGTGCTGCTGTCTAATTCCTGTTCAGCCAGCGGGATTGCGATGCCCGATTTCGACCTGAACTCGAAGGCGAAGAAGGACCCGTTGTTCGATAGGAACAATCTGACAGACGCGCAGCAGTGGTGGCCGAAACATCAGGACCGAATCAAACTAACCGATCCGTGGCTTCCCTTGCTTGCGAAACAGCGCGTCGATTGATTCCGGACGTAGGTCCAGGCCTGCCTACTCAGTCAGAGCATCGACCTGCCACGATGACGTGGGACAAGTCGTCTTGGCGTTGGACTTATCGCGCACGTCGCCCACGGCGGGCGGTTGCGCATAAACCCAGGAACACCATCGTCAGAGACACCGGTTCGGGGATTGCCGCGGCGTTGGACGGTGCGGCTGTGGTTCGCAACGAAGCGCCGGTGGTATCCACGACCAGTTCGAATTCGTAACCGGGGCGCAGACCCATGACCATGATCTGGTCGAAGTCCACGTCGAGCGATGACGTTGGGTCGATCTGCAGGAATTGGAACGTGTCACCCAATTCGGGCGCGAAGCCGAACAGCAGGAGCAGCTTTCCCTCGAGCACGGTGTCACCCATGATGTTCCACACGTCGTACTCGGTAATCGGTGTTCGGCCGTTGATTTCGATCTCCAGGATGCCTTGCGTCACTTGATGGACCGGGCCGATCGTGGTCAATTGACCGGGCGATGAACCGGGGCGCACCTTGCCGGCGAAGGTCAAACCGTTTGCGGTCTCGACCGTGCCGGTGCCGACCAGCTCGCCGTTCTCGCCTACGTCGATCGTGTTGGCGAGCACCTGGCCGGTGCCTTCGACGCGCAGTGTGCCCGGGCCGAACTGCACCGGCGTCCCGCTGATCGACAACAGGCCTGCACCTTCCGGCTCCGTCGGCGTCGCGGGGCCGCTGACCTGGATCGCGTCGGTCGCGGTGACTTGGCCGCCGTCCATGACATTCAACTCGCCCGTGCCTTCGATCGCCACGTCGATGTTGTCGGCCGCGACAGTAGACATGCCCTGTTCCGACTCGACGGAGACCATGCCCATGGCGCTGGCGTCCTGACCGATCGTGATGTCGCCGGCCGACACGTCGCTCTGGTCGCTCACTTCGAGCATGCCCATCGCGGACTTGCCGACGGTGATCGGCGTGCCGTCGGCGTTGACGCGCGAGAAGCCGCGCGTCCTGATGGTCGCCTTGCTGTTCTCGCCGATCGTCGTTGAACCGCCGGGCTCGATGTCGAGCGTTGAATTGGAAGTGACCTCGAGCGACACCAATTGGGCGCCGGGCTCGTCGGCGAGGACCAATTGACCGGCCTCCAACTTCGAGCCCTGGTCGATCAGGGCGTCCGCGTTCAACATCACGGATTGTGCTTTAACACGCCCAGTATTAATGGAAACCAAGCCTTTGAGTGTGCCGGCTTCATCCCCGTCGGTCATGGGAAGACGGCCCAACGAAAGCATCTCCGCTTCCAGCTTAACCGTCGGATCGTTCGTCCCGTCCACCTTGAGCAACGAGGGGTAAGGCAGGGGCGCCGGCGTGCTGGGGTCCATCGATTCCAGACTGACATTGCCAAACATCGCCGTCCCGCCGGTCAACATCAATTGTGAACCCTGGCGGACGGTCACGTCCTGGCCGTTCGCCGGCGTCGCGCTCGTGGCGATGTCGCCGGCCGTCAGCGAATTTGGCAACACACCGTTCGGCCCGAGCATCAACTGCCCGTCGGCCCCATCGACCGTGCCGACGACGATGTTGTCCACTGCGAGGCCGTCAATCTGCGGCAGACGCAGCGTCGCCGACTGACCGGCCGTGTCCCCGACGATTAACGTGTTGTCCACGACCAAGCTGTTGTTGTTCAAGTTGATCGTCACGTCGCCGCGCGACACGCGCATGTTGCCTGATTGAGCGGGGCCAGACAGGTTGACCGCGTACGTGTCGGGAAGATCAAAGATCGGCTCGTCGGCCGACCCAGTGGGCGCCGTGCCGCCGGCCCAGTTGGCGCCGTCGGAAAACGAACCGCCTGCCGGATTGGTCCAGTGGAAGTCTGGCTCGGACACGGCCGGTGAGAACGAACCGCTAAAGTTCCACTGCCCATTCGCGGTCAATCCGCCGCTCAATCCCACTTGGCCGGAGACACTGAAGTCGTACATGCCGGGGTCGAGCGTCCGCGTAAACCCGCCGGGCGCACCGCCGCTCGTGCCGTTGGGGCCGCCGAGGTTGTAAAACGCCGTGGCGTCGCCCGACTGACTGATCGAAAAGTTGAAGATGACCGGGTCATCCGTCACTTCAAAATTGAAACTCAGCCCGGCCTCCGCCGACGCTTCGTCGTTGAGAGATTCGCCAGTAGTATTGACGTTGCCCGTCGCCGAGCCGGACAGCGATCCGCCGCTACCCGCTAAGTTCACGCTCGCCGTGAATTGGGACGACACCGTCGAGCCGTCGTCGGCCTCAGCCTCGGCCATGAACGAGTGCGACCCGAATCCGATGTCGTTGCCGAAGTCGCTGACGCGCTCGGTTCCTTCCGACGAAAAACTGTCGGTGTCGGCTGACGCCCCCTGATTGCGCTGGCTACCGATCAACACCGCTTCAGTTGACGTCGCGGCAAGCAGCAGACCCAACGCGAACGCAACCACAAAAAGCGTGCGGTTAGTCCACCGTCGACAGTGACTAGCTTCAGGTCTCATTAGTTACCCCTCTGAGAGAGGATCGTCCACCCAACCCAGTGTACCACATACGCCCTGTGTCACCAAAACGGGGACTGACGGCTGGTGGCCGGGGTTGCTGATTTGAGCGAGCCCGGGTGGGCGTCACAGGACGTAGGTCCGGGCCCGCCCGGACACGGGTGAAACGTAGATGGCCAAACATGTCCGGGCAGGCCCGGACCTACCTCTTGCTCACCGCAAGTTTGAACGTGTCGGTCACCCCGTTGCGAGTGGTGTATGAGAGTGTGTTGTTCGCAAGTGTCGCCGCGAGTGGCGGGTTGGTTTGTGGCAAACCCGAAGTGCTCGAGATGAGATCGACTTTTAGGCTCGGGTCGAAGGTGAGTGTGATTTGCCGGGAGCGCGATCGTTCGTAGTTGGGCGACGACCTGTCGGATTCGATGTCCACGTGTGTGTCACACACGGACATCACCACATCGCCCGAAGCGTCGGCCTGGAATATGACGTTGAGTCGTTTGTTGGTGGACGCGATGAGGGGCAGCCCCAGACGTTCATTTCCTTCGTATATCACGTAGCTGTGCAGTGGCATTCGGCCTTTCTCGTTGAACACGACGGCGTGGGCCACGCGGTCGTGCCGCAGGACCTTGTATCCCGAGTCGGCGGCGGTCGCCTCCGTGTAGGCTTTTAGTTCGCTCGGCGACTTGCCGTCGGAATTCAGCAGCAGGAGGTAGTGGTGCGTGGACGCTTGGCGGGACGGGCCCTGATCCAGCATGGCGATGACGCCGGTGCCCTTCGTCATCCGTTTGCCCGGCGTCACGCTGGTCAGGCCGATGCGGTAGTTGAATAACGTCTGGCGTTCCTTCCAGTCGATGACCAGTTTGCCCCGTTGGTTGCCCGGGATGATCCACGCGTGCCCGAACGGGGAGATCACATAATTCGGCTGACCGAGCTCGACTTGCTTTTGAATAGCCGTTGTGAACTTCCGGCCGTTCAACACCAAAGCTTGCTCGGCGGGGTTCCATCGCGCTGGGTTCTTGCCCTGCCACAGGACCTTGTCCAGCGACTCCTGGAACAGAATCGTCTGCATCGGCCGATCGGTGTCGGCCTGATAGTCGCTGCCCAGGCAAACGACCTTGTCGCCTGACAAGTGGTAACTCTTCCTGCCCGCGACGCCGTCGAAGCTGAACAGCTTCTGCCAGATGTGCAGATTCTCCGACTTCAGCGTCTGAAATGAGAAGTTGCCCGCTCGGCCGAACGCCTGCTCGGTCTCGTTGAAGGCCAGCGAACCGTTGCCGGCTGTGCCGACCGTGTTCAGTTCGACGCCGTGCTCGCCCTTTGCGACACCGTCCATCGTGTGGTGCTTGATGTATTCCGCATCGGTCACGGCCGGCATGGTGATGCCGGGGGCCTTTGACCAGTCGTAGCCTTCGTAGTCGGCACCTAAAGGTGGGCGGGAACCGGCGCGGTCATTTTCGAGGATGTAAAGACATCCATAGCCACGGTTCCACGACCATCGGCCGTGCGGCCTCGACGGCGTGGCGTCCTTGTCGTTGTACGACCCGATCTGAACGCGCGTCATGCCGTGCGAGTAGCTGGTCGCGCCCGACCAGTTCATGCTCAAATGGACCGTGGATTGCGGCGTGATGGCTGACAGCTTCGGGTACTGTTTGAGCAGCGATTCCCTCACCGCTTTGGGTTGGTGCTTCGTCATACCCAGCACGCCGGCCATGAACTTCTTGGCGGCGGGCACTTCCTGCCAGTCCATGTCATAGAGGTATTCAAAGACGTCGCGCCGTGGGAAACGATCGATGCTGAACTTCGACGGCTCACCCCAACCTTCAACGACCGCGTGACCGTTGCCACCCTTGAGCAGGTCTTTCGCCCAGTGCTTCACGCGGAGCGCGTTGTTCGTCGATTCCTGACCACCCTTGACGGTTGACGGGAAGTTGTAGCCGCCGAAGGTGTAGCGCGGGACGTACCACGCGAGCGTTCGCCGAATCGTCGGGCTGAACTCCAGCGGCGTGTGCGCGAACTGCCTGGCCTTCTTGATGTGTTCGTAAAAGTTGCCGCCCCAGTACGTGCAGTGGCCGTGGTGAAAGAAGGTGTAATCCGGTTTGATCATCCCCCGCCGGTTGATCTCGGAAATGGAAATCGTCCTTGTAAAGGACTCCTGCGAAGCCTTGAGCATCTGAAAGAACTTGTTGTCGTCGGGTTCATAGAACAGCCCGTAGTAAGTTGAGTCGGCTGACCACTCCCGGCTGATCCCCGGCAGCGGGTCGACGGCGAAAGTGTACGTCTGAACCTTGGACATCCAGACAATGATTCGGCCGATGTAATCCGCGTAGGCGAGGTCTTCTTTTGTGCCTTTGGCGCGGAGCACGGCGATCATCGCGCGCGCGTCCTGGATGAGCCAGCGCCCGCCGTACTTGGCGAAGTGGCCGGTGATCGCGGAGTCTGTACCCGACAACGTTGCCAGCAGTGGGGCCGACACCCGATAGCGGTACCAATCCAGATAAGCCTTGAACAACGCCTCGACCGGCTTGCTGTCCGGGCACTGCGCGAACCATCGGCCATACCTGATGAAGAGCGTCTTGACGTCCCGCTCAAAGAGGTCGTTTCGCGCGCTCGTCGCGGGGAAGTTGTACACGTTTTTGCGAGCCGTACACAGGTCGCCTGCGAAGTAGATCCGGTCGCCGCCAAAGTTGATCGACTCTTTGAACTTATACTTGCCGTTGCTCAGCCGAACGCAGTCTCTGGCAAGGATCTGCTTTGCCTGCTGTTCGATCTTGATGAACACCGGGTCATCCGGCGTCAGCTTCTTGGGCGCCACAAAGAACTCATCGCGAAGTCGCTTGACATACGCTTGCTGCCGAGGCGTTAGCCCCTTCGGTACGGCTGGCTTCTGTGCGTTGTGGCCGTAGTAGCCCGTGGCGGCCTGATTGAACTTCGTCGGGTCCAACGGCTTGTCGATGATGCCGACCGTTGCAATGTCCGCTTCCACGCTCAGGTCGAACGGCCAGGCACGGTTGTCGGTCAGTTTGCCGTCGGCGGTAAAGTTCAGATTCAAATAGTCGGTCTTTGCGCGGGCATCCATCGTCTTCTGGTCGGGGACCTCCGCGAGCGTGATCAGCCTGTCGAGATGGAACGTGCCCGATGCGACGTCGGTCGGTGCCTGGATCACGATCTCATCGTGAGCCGGTTCCGCGACGCCGGCTGGCATCCGCTGAACGACGTTGATGTGGTTGCCATGACCAAACAGCATGGCGTCCTGATTCAGCGCGACGCCGCCCATTCTGTACCACGTCCCCGTGAGATTCATGAAGTAGCGCATCCGGGTCAGCTTGACTTTATGCCGCCCGTTGCGCAGATCGGTCTTCCGTTTGAAGTAGAGATGAACGGCCGTGTTCTTCGGGAGCGGCTTGTCCTGAAAGATGCTTATCCCAAAGGGCGCGATCTCTTGAGATTTCGCGCTGGAACCGGTGAAGCCGACGCGCACATCGGTGACGATGCCGGCGTCCTTGATGCGTAACACATCGCCCGCCTTCCAGTCCCAACGGATCGACTTCGCTCCGGCACGGGAATACCGCTCACTGACGCTGGCCTTTCCCGACCCGACGAGCACCCAATTCTGCGGCATCTTGTCCAGGACGTAAACGAAGCCGTCCGCCGCCGCGTTGCCGTGCGTCGTGTACAAACCTGTCACGCGCACCTTTTCGGGCAGACTCTCGATCGGCCGGGTGTGCAGCTCGTCGTATGCAACCTGCGGATCGGCAACTACACGGCCGGCAACGAGCACCAGCAACACAAGTAACAACCGCAGCAGCCTGGCGTGATTCATAAGAAACAGTCCTACCCTCTTCGTCATGCAATCGTTGACCTTGCCGCAGCGGCTCCAGTCGATCGTTTCTTCAACGTCGATCTAGGCGTTTGGATCGGCTTGTGCCCGCAGGTCGCTGGATTCCCCAGCCCGTGCCTTTTCACATCGGGCCCGGCACTCAATGATCAGAACCGAGACAGTCTACCACTGCGTCACGCGGTGTCATTGAGGTTTTGCAGCATGGTGTCGTGCTTTTCATATCAAGCCATGCGCGAAAACTGGGTCCGATCTCTGATCGGCTGGCGGTAAGTCGGGCCAAGATTGAATCATTGAGCCAATCCGCTGTGCTAAGCTAATGAAAGCCACAGCGGTTCGAGCAATCGACGTCCTGACTGATTGAGGCTCGTCATGAAGACACTTCGACTCTTGCTTGCGGTGACGGTCACGGCGTTGGCGTGTCGTTCGGATGTGTCGGCCTGCCAGTCGGCCATCATCGGCCGACAGGCGACGGCGTCCGGACGGGTGATCTCCTGGTGGGCGTTTCAGTGGGGGTGGGGACACCGCCTGTACGTGCCGCGCACCGACGACCCGGTCAATCGCGACGCGCCGCTGGGGCCGCTGCAATTCACGTCGGACAACAACAACCTCGGCCGACTGCTGGGCAAGGCCGGCAACGGCGTCAACGAGAACGGCCTGTTTGTCAGTTGCAATATCAACAACGGCATGAAGGACGGACGGAAGGCGCAAGCCTATTTCGGCGCCCGGGCGTTTATGTCGCGCGTTTCGACGGTGGACGAGTTGGAGAAGTTTCTCAGCGAACAGACCCGCTACGTCGCGACCGGCGGGAAGGAAGGCGTTCGGCACTGGGATGAAAAGATGTCGTACCGCTACATCATCGGCGTGGGCGACGCGGCGGGCAACGCCAAAATGTTCGAGGTGACCGGCGACCGTTACCGCGTGTACATCCCGACGGCGAAGAACAACTACATCATCACACGAGCCAACGCCTGCGCGGACAACCCCGACCCGAGGTTCGAAGGCCCGGCAGGCGGCAGCGGCGCGGCCCGCGCCAAGCTGAAAGCGCTGGCGCCGAACATCACGCTCAAGCAGATCAAGAACCAGGTCTGCCGAATGAACTCCAAGTACGGCACGTCCTCGTCGATGCCGATGCACATGAGCGCACTGCCCGGCGAGGACAAGCGGCTGACCCTGTCGGTGAACTCGATCGGCGAACCCTACTACAGCGTCTTCATCCCCTACTTCGGGACGACGGGCAAGGGATTCAACCGTCACCTGACGACCGCCAAAGCCGACCCGGGTCTGTCCTACTGGTCGTACCAGATGAAGCAGGCCAAGTGGGGTGACATGTCGCACAAGTGGATCGGCTTTGAAGACCACATCCTCGACTTCGCCACCGACCAACTGCTGCCGCTCATGCGCGGCAAACACGGGTTCGACGCCGAGATGGCCACGCGGTTTACCAACCGCAACGCCGTGACCACGTACAACATCCTGAAGAACATCGCCGGCGACAAGACCAAGACGCTGCCGACCTGCGGCGACATTGTCGCCACCGTATCGGGAACATCGGTCCGGTTTTCGTGCAAGTCCGACGGAACCCGCATCGATTGGGACTTCGGCGACGGGAACACCGGCTCCGGCGGCAACCCCAATCACCGCTACACCACGGGCGGAACGTATCTCGTGTCCGCAACCGCGACCGGCAGCAACGGCACGCAACACACCCGGTGGCGGCTGATCACCATCACAGACAAGTAGCGAGACGGAATCCGTGCTGACTGACAGCTTGCCGGCGAATGTGACACACCGACAACGCGTCAAACCGGACGAACCCGGACGTCACGCCGTCTACAGTCCCTTCACCCACACGTTGCGGAACCGCACGTCCTGGCCGTGCTCCTGGAGTTTCAGGCCGCCGGGCGCGGGGGTGAGCTTGATGCCGCCGTTGACCTTTTTGATCGGGACGTTGTCGTGCACCTTCACGCCGTTCCACCAGACGGTGGCGCGGGCGGGCTCTTTCATCTTGTCGCCGTCCCACTTGGCGGCTTTGAACTTGACGTGGAACGAATGCCACTGGCCGTTGGGCCGCCAAACGTTCTTGTCGGGCACGCGCTCCATGCAGAATGCGCCGATGCCGTGCGGGCCGATCTTCCAGTTGTAGGGATCGTCCACGTCCTTGCCCTTGGGCGACTCGATCTGGATCTCATACCTATTTTGTAGATAGACGCCGCTGTTCGAATAGCCCTTGGCGTCGTCGTCGCCACGCTTGCCCATGAGCACGAACTCGACGTGGGCTTCGAAGTCGGTGTACTTCTTCTTGGAAACCAAGTCGTGCGTGCCCCACCGCTTGCCACCGTTGGTCATGAGCACCTTGCTGTCGTCGGTCGGGCTTTTCACGAGCGACCAAGTGATCTTCATGTCCGGCTTCGGCCACATCTCCCAGTTCTGGTCGATCGACTTCTGCGTGCCGTCGAACAGCAGGTCGGCCCCCTTCGGCGGCTTGACGCCAAGGTCTTTGGTCTTGTCGTAACCGGGCTTCTTCTTGGGGTCGGACTTCTTCGCGTCGGCCAGGGCGGGGCTGAGCATGATGCAGAGCATTAGCGCGGCGGTCACAAGTCGTGTGGGTGTCGATGTCATCTTGGAGTCCTCGTGGTGTGTCATTGGGATTCGGGTACGGGTGGAACGCAATAGCATACATTACACCTGACATCGCACGGGCAGGTGGGCCTTGCTTCTGTGGCTATTAGCGAGGCAGTGCCCTCGCCGGGCGGGCCTCTTCAAGCGCCAGAGTGGCTTGGCGCTGCGCTTCAATGGAACGGCTGCGCCGTGAAGACGACATGAGTTGGGGGACGCTCGCCGCCGCTCCCCCACCCCCGGATAAACCCCCGAGGCTCCCCCGCACAAGGGCGGGCCAAATCCGTTGCGCCGGTCGCGCGCCGCAACTTCCGGGGGCGGCCGGGGGTTTATCCGGGGGTGGGGCTGGCCGCGGAAGGCCCCTGTCCGGGGGTCGCCCGCGTCCTTGATGTGGACGGCGCAGAACAGGTCATCGCGGGCGAAACACGGTTGTCATCGAGCGCAAGGTCTGAGCCACTCTGGCGCTTGAAGAGGCCCGCACGGCGAGTGCATCGCCTCTGTTCCATTTCAGCAAAAACTTGAAGGGTCGCAGACCTGTGTAGATAACAACGGCTGCGCTCGTTGCTCTCTTCGGGTTGCCCCGTTAGGGCGATGGGCATTTACGCCCCCTCTTTCCAGCCGCATCATCCGCGCCATCCGCGGTTGAATCTCCGCCCCTCCCATCAATCATCCGCACGCCCCGTCACGCCGCGCTTGTTGCGCTCAGCCAACTTGCGTTGTTCTTCGATCGCCTTGGTCAGGTCGGCGTGCAGGCCGCGGAGTTGTTTGAGGCGGGCTTCGTACTTGCGGACGACGCCCGGCGCGGCGTTGCAGAGTTTGATGGTCTGCGCAGCCGGCCCGTCTTTGTAGTCTTCATAAGGGTCCGCCAAACGGTCCAGGTGCTCGCGCATCAAGTCGCGGAACGACTTGGTTGCGGCGACATAGACGTCGATGTCCGGCTGACCGTCGCGCGCGGCAAGGCTGTTCATGTTCGGGACGCGCTGGCTTTCCGCTTTGGGGTCCAGGTCTTTGAGCGTGGCCTTGATCCCACGCAACTCGCCCTTCGCGCCGTTGTCGAGGATCGATGCGTCGCCCTCTTCGCGCTCGGCCGCACGCAACGCGGCGTTGACGCTTTCGAGAATCTCCTTCAGCCCGCGCTTGCTGCGCAGGACCTGACGGGCCGTCTTTTCAAGCCGCGTAAACCCGCTGCCGTCCGCCACGGCCGACGTGTCGCGGATGCACTTCTCGTAGAGCTTCCGCCGGGCGTCGGCGTAACGGCTCGCTTTCTTCAGGTCCTGTTCCATCTCCAGGTACTTGTCACGGTAATAGAAATACTGACGTGAACTGTTCCGGAAGCTGCGCGTGCGGTTCATTTCAGCCTGGTAAAACGCGATGAGCTTGCCAGCCAGCTTCTTGTCGTCGGACAGGCTGGACGACGCGGCGATTTGTTTGATCTCTTCTCGGTGCGACAACGCGGTCACGCCGAGCGGCCCGATGAGGGACATGTCCTGATCGCCCTCCTTCGTCGAGCGCAACGACTCGATGGCCGCGGCGATCGCGGCGGCGCGCTGGGCCTTGTAACGCTTGAGCTGATTCACCTGCGCCCGCATCGACGGGCTGAGCTTCATGCCGGCCGTGGGGTCGTCCTTGCTGCCGACGTTCTGTGCGAACGCCGCGGTCGACAGGCCAAGGCCAAGCAGTGCGATGATGACGACGTGCCTTGTACGAAGCATGACGTTTTCCTGTTTAGTTTCGTCCCATGCGTAGGGCGGGCATTGCCCACCATGAATCGCTGCGTGCCATCACACGGCCGAGGCGGAACCGATAACGGTGTGATGTCGGATGCGAGCCAGCTCGTTCGGCCGTCCAAGGTTGACCGGCACGACGCTGCTGCCAGCCTTCGGCCGACCGCCGCATCGTGGCACCCGCACCGCGCCCGCTAAAACGGAAACCCCCGACTCACAAACCAGCGGTTCCCTTTGACGTCCGCCTGGCGACGCAGCGTCAGCGCCTTGGGCGCTTCGCGGACCTTGCCGGTCTCGTCGTACAGGTGCAGCCAAAGCCGTTGCTCTTCGACGCGCGGCAGGCGGTGTTTCTTTTCGGTCTCGATCGTCTTTTCGTCGAGGAACTCAGCCAACAGGTTCTCGTCTTCCGCCGACTCGCCGCCCTGGATGATCTTGACCGGGTCGGCCTTGTAAACCTCGACATGCACGTAGTCGTTGCTGAGCCGGCGTTGGAAGATGTCGTACTTGCGTTCGAGCCATTCCTTCTGGGTCAACGTCTGCTGCTCAGCCGGGTCGATGCAGTCGAGATACAGCTCGTAGTTGCGTTCCTTCAGCGCGGTGATGAGCGTCGTGACAAGCTGTTTCGGCTTGACATCGGTTGGCACCTTGCGCACAGAGAACTGGTCAGCCAGGATTTCGGCCATACGGTCTTCGCCGGCGAATCGGCCGCCCTCGTCGTGTTCACCGTCGGCGATGGCGAACACCTTGCCCGGCACGTAGATCGCCTCGGGCTGAACCATCCAACCCGCGTAAGCGGAGCCGACCTTCACCTCGCCCGGCTCGGGCACCATGACCTGCACCGAAACGATCTTGCCGACCACCGTCCACGCCGCCGGCAGGTCGTCGGTAACCCGCCGCTGATAACGCCGCACCGCCTCGTAAGCGCCGATGAACTCGCGAGCCGACACGTCCACGAAGTAGTAACCCGTCGACGGCTTGCCGACCGCGATGTACTGCCGCCCGAACTGCCGGAACAGGTCGTCCGGGTACTTGACGCCCTCGAGCACGACGTACTTGTTATGCACCTTGCGCAGCGGCGTATTCTCCGGGCTGGGCGCCGGCAGGGCTTTGAGGATCGCGCCCTCCTGCTTCGACACCAGCCCGTGATACTTCTGCCACGCCTCGACCGAAACGCCCGCCATCCGCTTGGCGTTTTCCGCCTTGGCCTGCCGATAGGCGAGCATGGCCGGCGTGATTTCGAGCGTCACGCCTTGCAACTTCTTCGCCGCAACACGCGCCCTGTTGAACAGGTCTTTCACCGTCGAGTGATCGGGATACTTCGACCGCAGCGCGCTGATCTTCTTGAGCGCGATCTTCGAATCAGCGGTGAGCAAGCCCTTCTCGCCCTTGAGACTCTTGACGTAATCCTCGAACTTCTCAAGGTAATACTTGGCTTCGTCAAGCTCGATCTTCTTGGGGCCATTGACAAGGTCAGTGATCTTGCGACGCGGCGGTTTCGGGGCCGCGTCGTCAGCCGAAACGACGTGCGGTGTAACTGACGTGGCGAACAGGAGTACGGCGACGGCGAAACGCGGCAAGGCTAGGGTCATGTGTGTTCTCCCTGTGATGTTCGCCGAACGCGCTTGGTCAATCGTGATACAACGGAAAGTCAATGATCGGCTCGACCGGTTCGACCCAGATGGAACCCGGTTCGGTCGGGCAGACGCGTTCGCAGACGCCGCAGCCGACACAGCCTTCGCGGACTTCGATCGTGCCGTGGTACTCGTCCAGGCCGATCGCCTTCTCGCCGTACGGGCACTGAGTCACGCAGATGCGGCAGTCTTCGCCGTCGACTTCGAGTTCGCCGGTCTCCGGGTCGTAGTTGCCCATCTCGCCGCGCAGGCAGCGGGAGTGGTCGGAGATCGCGTAGCCCATGTTGATGTGGTCTTTGTCCGGCACGGGCACGAGCGCGCCGGTCGGGCAGACGTTCATGCACGACAGGTCGTCGCAGACGACGCAGGGGCTGGTGCGGGCCTTGATGTGCGGCAGGCCGCCGGCCGTGTCGGCGTCGAGCACGATGCACTGCGCGGGGCAGGCCTTGACGCAGTCGCCGCACTTGCTGCACGTCTCGGCGAACTCAAGCTCGGGCAGCGCGCCCGGCGGGCGGAGCAACCGCGGCGGCTCATGCCACTCGTAAGGCTCCGGCTCGGGGTACTTCGGCTCGACGTCGAACACTTTGGTGACGCGCTCGACCATCTGCTTGCCGCGTTCCTCCGCCTTGTCGTAGCCCTTGAGAAACATCCGCCGGAAAAACGACCTGCGTTCGATGGCGGGATCGGGTTTGTCTTCTTTGGCCATGGTCAACCTCGCGGCATGATTATACCCAAGGGTGGCTGTGAATCAGCGAAGCGTTTCACGGCAATGGGGCAACCCGTGAAACGCTTAGCATATTCACAGCCACCCGTTTCCCGCCGCTTGCGGCTTAGCGCTCCCGCCCACTCAACCACCCGCGCAACACGTCGAGCGCCGGCTTCCCCCGCACGCCGTACGTCACATCGCTCGCCCCGCCGCGCGCCACCGGGTCCCACTCGTAAAAGAACACACCCGCGTACCCGGATCGCGACGGCACTCGGCCCCACGTGTCAATGAACGCCCGGTAGCCACGCTCCTGCGCCGAATGGTCAGCCGGCTTACGCAGCCCCGTCACATAGTCCCACGGCTTGCGCAGTGTCTGTGACTGGCTCGAGTAGCCTACCTCGGTCAATAGCAAAGGCAGGCGCTGCGCCCGCGCGAAATTGAGCAGCCGATCGCGGTTTCGTCGCCACGCGTCTGCCAGGTCCGTCGCGCTCGGCGGGTCGTTGGCTGCGCCTTCGGTCAGGTCGAAGTAACCATTGACGCCGATCATGTCCAGGTGCGGCCAGTACTTCACAGCCTCGTGTCCGAAGTTGGTGAAGTTGGCTGAGTAGTACAGCCGACCGTCGAACGGCCGACGCCGACAGTGGTCGATCAGCGCGACCCATTGCGCGGTTTGGCCCTGCGTGCTGGTCAGCTCCGAACCGACGCAGAACGCGTCAGCCCCGCCCTCGCGCGCCACGTCGAGCCAATGCGTCAACGCCGCGCGGTAGCTCGCCCACCATGCGTCCCAGCGCAAGGGTCGCAACGTGCCTCGCCAGTCATCGCCGCGCCGTTGATCAATCTGCACGAACGGCATGACCGCCGTGCGCAGGCCGCGCGAATTGGCGCGTTGCAGCAGCGCGACGACGTCGGCCGGCGCTGGGCATCGGCCGGGCGACGCGGTGACGCTCAACTCGGTCGCCGTCACGTCGCGCTGGAACATCGGCACGACGATCTGCACGGCGTCGAACCCATGCGCGGCAAGTTCGTCAATCGCGTCGAGGTAGAGGGCGGGCTGCTTCGTGTGATACAGCTTGATCGTGAAGCCGGCCACGGCTGAGTCATTCCAGTCGCCCGCCGCACGAAGCGGCGCGGGCGCGGCATCGTCTTGCGGGATGAACAGCGCGCCGAGTGATGCGACGGCAAAGACGGCCAGCGCGGTGATGCAGAGCCAGCGGAGCATGGAGCACGTTAGGCGTCGCCTTTCATATCCCCCCCTACCCGTAGGGTGCGCTTCAGCGCACCACCATGCACGACGCCCGTCCGGCGACCGTGGTGCGCTGAAGCGCACCCTACTTGCTTGATGGGAGGGGGAGGGTCCGTCCGAGCCGTGGGGCGGACCGGTCGCACAGACTTCACCGCGGCCCGGACAGAGCCCCCCCCTCCCTGGTCGATCCGACAAACCGACCCAATTCATCGACTTACCACGATCCCGACCCCGCTCGCGCCGGAACACGTACTATTCATCGTTCACCCTGATCACGGAAGGGATGTCGATGTCTGCAAGCAAGCCGAAGAACGACACGCAAGCCGACGCGCAGCAGGACGAGCCCAAAGCCAAACGCAAGTCGGGTTTGATCGGCAAGCTGTTCAAGTGCTTCGTCATCTTGATCAACCTGCTCGTCATCCTCGTCGCGCTGACACCGATGATCCTGAGCAGTTCGACGGGCAAGAATTGGGCGCTGGGCATGGTCAACGACGCCCTGCCGGGTGAGGTCGAGATCGACAGCCTGTCGCTGGCCTGGTTCGGCGGGCAGCGGATCGACGGCCTGCGCGTCAAAGCGCCGGACGGCAGCGAGGTGGTGAACGTCGCCAGTGTCGACGTGCCCGACGTCGGCCTGTTTTCGCTGCTCACGGGCAACCGCGACTTCGGCAAGATCACGGTCGACAAGCCGGTCATCAGCGCGAAGCAGGACGCGGCCGGCCGGATCAACCTCGTCGACGCATTCGTCGACCCGAACAAACCCAAGTCGAACGAGCCGACGACGATCCCGTCCGAGCTGTTGGCCGACGTCGAACTGGTCGAGCCGAAGGTCAGCTTCTCGAACGCGGCGATCAAGCAGGCGACGTGGTCTGACAAGTCGTTGACGGTCACGCTCGGGGCCGACACGCTGGAGGTCAAAGCGCCCACGGCGACCGTACAGGTCGACGCGGCGGCCGCGGGCGACGACGCGCCACTGGCCATCACCGAGGCGGTGTCAGCCGACGCGCCGATCAGGCAGGTCACACTGCCGCGCACAGCCGACGGTTTCTTCGACTTCGCCAAGGCCGAGGTCGACGTGCAGATCACCGCCAAGGGCGACCTGAAAGTCCGCACGCCGGAGGGCGAAGCGCTATTAAAGAACGCCGACGGGCTGGTCAGGTACACGCCCGACGACCGCAAGCTGCACGTCAAGTTCACGGGCGCGACGCAACGTGGGGCCGATACGGGTGACGTGAACGTGCTGGCCGACGTGACCGACCCGATCAAGGCGGACGGCTCACTCGACACGGAAAAGATCAGGGGCATCGCCGAGGCGTCGGCCCCCGAGTTTCCGTCGGGCCTGGTTGACATTGTTGATCCCAACAACCAACTCGTGACCGAAGCGGCCGGCCCGACGATCAGTTTGACCGCCAGAGCCGAGTTGAAGCCGTCGGCTGACGGCAAGAGTGCGTCGGGCAGCCTGACGCTGTCGATCGAGTCGGACCGCATCAAGGGCGACATCACCGGGCAGATCAAGGACAACCTGCTTACGGTCGACAAGGACCCGTCGCTCAACGCGCTGCTGACGCCCGACCTGTTTGACAAACTGCGTCAGCGTTTCGTCCCGTCGCAATCCGTACAGATCGTTGAAGCGACGACGCTGAAGCTGAAGGTCAACGCGTTGCAGATCCCGCTGGCCGAAGGCGCGGGCGACCGCAAGATCGATGTGCGCGTCGAAGCGGACCCGGTCACACTGAAAACGGACGAACGCCTCAAGGACCTCGTCCTGAACAACCTGGCCGTCGTGCTGCCCGACCCGGGCGACACGGATAACCTGATCGTCAATGTCGAGACGGACGTCGACGACGCGGGGACGTCGTTCCGTTTGACGGTTGATACGACGCTGGAGCCGACCGACAAGGGCCGGGCGATCACGTCGGTCGTTTCGGTGATGAAACCGCCGGTGCACACGCTCAAACGCTTCACCGGCGCGGGCGACACGATCGGCAAGTTGGCGGGACTGATCGCCCTGGCGCAGTACACCTATACCAGTGACCCGCGGCGCGACGACGGCGCGACCGGGATGGATGTCGTAGTCCAGTCGCCTGGCATCGCGTTGGACATCAAGGGCCTCAAGACCGACAAGGCGATGTCGTTCTCCGCACCGACGCCCGCGACGATCACCATCACGCCCGACCGTTTCACAGCCCTGATGCGCAACGATGACGAGCCGAACAAGCCCGTCGAATACGAGTTGGCTGCGCCCGCGACGTTCAAGGTCGCGTTGAACAACCCGACAATCGCGATGGCGTCAGACGATCCAGGCGAAGGCGAGCAGAGGGTGCCCGAGGATGCGTCGGGCATCGTCGTGGCGGGGACGAAGCTGAACGTGGCGATCACCGGCTACGACCTGACGCTGCGTCACAAGACGACCGGCTTGAAGCTGGTCGTGAGCAATCTGAAAGTTGCGTTGGCCAACGAGGGCGACGGCTTTGCACTGAAGGTCACGGGCGACACCGCAAACACGCCGGCCAACGGCAACACGCTGGCTGGGAAGATCGATGTCGACCTGTTGGTAGCCGACGCGGCGGACCAGTACGGCCGACTGAATATGGCGAGTCTTAAGAAGCCGATCAGCCGATCGTCGAAGTTGGAAGGCCTGCCTGTCGCGCTGCTCGACGCGCTGAAACTCGGCGGCGGGATCGAGTACGCCAAGCTGTTGGGCGCCACGGCCGACGGCACGATCGACGGCGGCGAAGGCGACACGACGTTGCAGGTCAGCGCGCCGTACGCGCAAGCGACGGTGCGCGGCCTGATGGATAAAGGCGCGCTGAAACTCAAGGACAACGCCGAGGCCACACTCGACGTGACGCCGTACCTCTCGGAGAAGATGCTCGCGCCGATCAACCCGCTCTGGAAAGACGCCACGGCTGAAAAACCGATCACGCTGACGATCCAGAAAGACGGGTTCGTTTGGCCGATGCAGGACTTCGACATCAAGACCGCCGCCGTAAAGGGCCGACTCGACCTGGGCGCACTCAACCTGCAGAAGAGCCCGCTGATGAGCCTGATCCTGCGCGGGCTAAAGCAGCCGGCGTCGTACGGCTCGAGCGTGAAGTTCACACCGATGACGTTCGAGTTGAAGGACGGCGTCGTCAGCTACGACAACGTGCAGTTCACGATGGACAACATCTCGCTGCGCATGCGCGGGAACGTCAACCTGACGAACGAGCAAATGAACATCAAGCTCGGCATCTCCGGCGCGACGCTGTCGCAGGGCTTCAAGGAGGTCCGCCAGTTCATCGACCCGAACGACTTTTATGAGATCCCGCTGACCGGCACGCGCAGCAACCCGCAACTCGACTTCGGCGGACTGGTCAGCCAGATCGTGACCAAGGGCGCCAAGGGCCTGCTGGAAAACAAGGCCGGCGGGCTGCTGGACAACCTGTTGAATAAGGACAAGAAGAAGGACGGCGACGAACGCATCCTGCGCCCGCCGAACACGCCCGACACACCGCCTTCAAACAACGACGACCGCGGCGCGAGCAACGATCAGCCGAACGACGCGGGTGACAAGAAGAAAGACAAGCCCGACGCGGCGGACATCGCACGCGGCATCTTCGACCTGCTGGATAAGAACAAGGATGAAGACAAGGAAGACAAGCGCGAGTTTCGGGACCCGAAGCCGCGGGAGGATTAGGCGCGGGCTCATGTCATTGGAGGCGTTTGACGTAGGGTGCGCTTCAGCGCACCACGGTCGACGGACAGTGTTCCGTGCAAGACGGTGCGCTGAAGCGCACCCTACGAGGTCATCTGCGCAATCCCCTTCGGGCCGACACGGCCCGTCTCGCTGACGTTGTGGAACAACGTCTAAGCCGCGAGCGGCGGGAGTGTCCTAAAGTCCGGTCATGCCGACCGACGCCCCCGCCCCCCCGGTGCCCCTGCTGAACCTGCCCGCGCATCACGCGGCGTTGGCGGACGACTTTCGTGACCTGTTTCAAACGTTCGTGGCTTCCGGGCAGTTCGTGCTCGGGCCCTACGTCGAGTCGTTCGAGCGGGCGCTGGCTGACTACTGCGGCGTCGCGCACGCGGTGGGCGTGTCGAGCGGGACGGACGCGCTGCTGGTCGCGTTGATGGCGCTGGACATCGGGCCGGGCGACGAGGTGGTCACCACGCCGTTTACGTTCTTCGGCACGGCCGGCACGGTCGCGAGGCTGGGCGCCAAGCCCGTCTTCGTCGATATCGAGCCGGACACTTACAACCTCGACGCGTCGCAACTCGACGCGGCGGTGACGTCGAAGACGAAGGCGGTCATCCCCGTCGACCTGTACGGCCAACTCGCCGATTCGGACGCGGTGGCGAAGGTCGCGCAGCGGCACGGTCTGCGCGTCGTCGAAGACGCCGCGCAGGCGATCGGGGCGCGCGACGGCAAGGGACGCGCAGCCGGTTCGCTTGGCGACATCGGCTGCTTCAGCTTCTACCCGACGAAGAACCTGTCCGCGATGGGCGAGGCCGGCGCGTGCATGACGGACGACGACGACCTGGCCGACCGAATGCGCAAGCTGCGCAACCACGGGCAGACCGGGCCTTACGAGCACGCCATGGTCGGCGGCAACTTCCGACTCGACGCCGTGCAGGCGATGATCCTCGAACGCAAGTTGGCGGAACTGGACGGCTGGACGGCCGCGCGGCGGCGTTTGGCGGCGCGCTACGACGACGCGCTGCGTGACGCGCCCTTCGTCACGCCCGCGGTCGCGCCGGGCAACGAGCATGTCTATCACCAATACACAATTCGCGCGGCCGACGGCCGGCGGGCCGACTTGATGAAGCACTTGGCCGATTGGGGCATCGGCCATCGCGTCTATTATCCCTTGCCGTTACACTTGCAGCCTTGCTTCGCCGACCAGGGTTATCAACGCGGCGACTTCCCGGTGGCTGAGCGGTCGGCTGAACAAGTGCTCAGCCTGCCGGTTTACCCCGAACTGACCGACGCCCAACAGCAACGCGTCATCGACGCGCTGCTCACGTTTAACGGGTGACGCACGTGAACCGCCAACCCAGCCTCGAGCCCGACTCCGACGCGCCGTGGGACGACGCGGCGATGAACGAGGTCGACCTGCCGGTGGTGCGCGGGGACGAGGGCCAGACGAACGACACCGAAGCGGGCGAGCCGGCTGCGACGTTGCCACATGACCAAGACGCGACCGACGAACAAGAGTCTTCTTCCGAGCAGACTCACCCCGGAAGTCAATCCACGACACGCCCGCGACCAACCTCGATCGACGCGCTGATCCGTTTCGTCGGCGTGCACAAGGCGTTCGGCCGACTCAAGGTGCTGACGGGCGTCGATCTCGACTTCGAAGCGGGTAAGACGACCGTCATCCTCGGGCCCAGCGGCACGGGCAAGAGCGTGCTGCTCAAACACATGGTCGGCCTGCTGCGACCCGACGCGGGCGAGGTCTGGTTCGAGGACAAACGCATCGACGACATGCGCGACCGCGACCTGGTCGAGGTGCGTAAGCAGTTCGGCTTCCTGTTTCAGATGGCCGCGTTGTTCGACTCGATGACGGTCGCCGACAACGTCTGCTTCCCGCTGGTCGAACACACAAAGCTGTCCAAGCCCGACCGACGCGACAAGGCTGAGCAGGCTTTGAAGATGGTCGGCTTGGCGGGCATCGGCGAGAAGATGCCCGGCGAGCTTTCAGGCGGCCAGAAGAAACGCGTCGCGCTGGCCCGCGCCGTCGTACTCGAACCCAAGGTCGTGCTGTACGACGAGCCGACCACCGGGCTCGACCCGATCCGCTCGGACGTGATCAACGAGCTGATCCTGGCGCTCAACCACAACCTGGGCGTGACGGGCGTGGTCGTGACGCACGACATCGCCAGCGCCCGCAAGGTGGCCGACCGCATGGTCATGCTGCACGGCGGCAAGGTCATCGCCGACGGCGACGCCGACGCGTTCGAGCAGTCCGACAACGAACGCGTCCGACGCTTCATGAACGGCGAGGCCGACGTGGAAGATCTGGATTTGATCCGGGGTGGGTTTGGGCATTGATTGGAGAGGTATGGCGACCTGGGTGCCTGTGAATAAGTGAAGCGTTTCACAGGACACCCATCGGAATCACTTTCACCACAGGCTAATCATATGAAAGAACGCACACGCAACGTCATCGTCGGCCTGACCGCTTTGGCCGGCATCGTCGGCCTGGCGGGGATGTCGGTGTTGTTCGGCGGGCTGCCGCGGCTGCTCGAAGGCGGGTACCCGATCACCGTCGAGATGCCCTCAGCCGGCGGGCTGACGCAGGACAGCCGCGTGCACCTGGCGGGTATCGACATCGGCTACGTCTCGCAGGTCGAACTCGCCAAGCCGCCGAAGACGGGCGTGACGATCACGATCAAGATCCGCGAGGAGGTCCGCATCCCCAAGGCGGCCGACGTGTCGGTGAAGCAAGGCCTGATCGGCGGCAGCCCGACGCTGCTGTTCGACATCGAACAACTTACTGCCGCGCAGGCGACGGACTACCTGGCCAATGACGGCTCGGCCGAGGTGCAGGGTTCGTCGGCGTCGATGGTCAACGCGCTGGCGGCGCAGATGCGCGAGGCGCTCAAGGGCCCGACCGAAAAGTTCGCGCAATTGGCGGATAACTTCCAGGAGTTGAGCAAGGAGTGGTCGGACGTCGGGCGGAACATCAAGCAGATGACCGCCGCGCGCACCAGCGCCGACGTCGACGCCGGCAACGCCGACGCCAACCTGCCGAGCATCCTCGACCGGGCCGACCAGCGGCTCAAGCAGATGGAACTGGTCATCGCCGGGCTGAACGAGTGGATCAACGACCCGCAGATCCGGTCGGACATCAAGGCGACCGTCGCCAACGCCAAGGCGTTGACGGAGCGGGCCAACGCGTCGATGGACAAGGTTGACGCCGTCCTGACCAACGCCGACAAGGCCGTGGCCACCACCAACGACGCGATCGGCAACGCCGGCAAACGCGTGGACGAGATCGCGGCCAAGTACGGCAAGGTGGCCGACGAACTGACCGTGGCCATCACGTCGATGCGGCAGACGATTGAACTAGCCCGCAAGGGCGACGGCACGGTCGGCAAGATGCTGAACGACCCAGCCCTCTACAACAACCTCAACGACACCGTCGAACGCATGGGGCAGGCGCTCAAAGAGATGAAAATGATGTTCGAGAAGTGGCAGAAGGAAGGGCTGCCGGTGAAGCTCTGATGAGATTGCCGATTGTCGATTGCCGATTTACGATTGGGACCGTGTGATTAGGTCGCGCGTGGATGTCGTGCGTCCCGACCAACCTCTCCCCCTGGGAGAGGTCGGCGGCTTTGCCGCCGGGTGGGGGTTTGCGCAGCCGTGACACAATGTGACAGGGGTGGCGCACCCGCGCAGAACCCTCACCCCGGCCCTCTCCCAAAGGGAGAGGGGGCATGAACACTTTCAATCGACAATCGTCAATCGCAAATCGGCAAAGACCACATGAAGTACGCCATCATCATCCCCGACGGCGCGGCCGACCACCCGCTGGACGCGCTGGGCGGCGCGACGCCGTTCGAGGCGGCGCAGACGCCGAACCTCGACCGCGCCGCGGAGGTCGGCCGAATGGGCACAGCCGCGACCACGCCGGCCGGCATGCCCTGCGGGTCGGACGTCTGCACGATGAGCCTGCTGGGCTACGACCCGCGGCGGTATCACAAAGGCAGGGCGCCGCTCGAAGCGGCTGCGCTGGGCATCGACCTGGACGAACGCGACTGGATCTTCCGCGTCAACTTTGTCACGATCACCGACGGCGTGATGCAGGATCACTCGGCCGGCCACATCAGCGACGACGAGGGCCGAACGCTGCTGACCGACGCGGCCGGCAAACTGCGCGACGCCGCGTACCTGACCGACATGACGCTCTACCCCGGCGTCAGCTACCGCAATATCATGGTCGATTCGTCGGGAAGAGAAGGTCACGGACGTGACTGGTCGGAGTTGCAAACGACCCCGCCGCACGACGTGCCGGGTGAGTCGATCCGTAAGCACCGGCCGGAGGGTGGGCCGAACGCGACGCTGCTGAACAGTTTGATCGACGACAGCGCGCGCATCCTGGCCGACCACCCGATCAACCAGACGCGCATCGAAGTCGGTGAGTCGCCCGCGACGCACCTTTGGCCCTGGGGGCAGGGCCAACGCCCGACGATGCCGAGTTTCGAGTCGCGGTTCGGCCTGCGCGGCGCGATGATCACGGCTGTCGACCTGCTCGACGGGCTGGCGCACTTCATCGGCTGGGACCGGCTCGACGTGCC
>JANQSF010000108.1 GCA_028284155.1 Phycisphaeraceae bacterium | reverse complement strand
CCCGACCTGCCAGTGCGCGAAGACCGGGTCGTCTTTGTCGCTGACCATTGGCATGAACACGCGCGGGTCGTTCTTTCGGCCGGTCAACACGTGGCCGTTGAGCGCGGGTGTCGTCGTCAGCCCGGTGGTGACGGGTGAGCCTGTCTTGCGCAGCGCGGGCGTGAAGCGTTGTTCGCGCAGCAACGGCTTGCGGACGATGCGTGCTTCCTTGATAAAGATGCGCGGCAGGAGTGTGGCGTCCTGCACGTGGTGGAACTTGCCTCCGCCCGCGCCGGCCAGCCGGGTGAGCAGTTGCTGGTTGATGTTGTTGCCGACGCCGACGGTCGAGAGCGTGATGCCGGCGTCGCGCATGTTCTTGACGAGTTCGTCAAAGTTGGCCTTGGGGCTTTGGCCGTCGGTCAGCAGGATGACATGCTTGACCGACGCGTCGCGTTCGCCGAGCACACGCAGCGCGTTGTACGCCAACTTGAGACCGGGGTAGATGTCGGTCCCGCCGTTGGGCTTGACGGCCCGGATCTTCTTGGCGCTGGCGTTCGGGTCGAGGTTGGGGCGGAGGTCGACGATCCACTGCGGCGAACTGTCGAACGCGACCAGCCCGAACAGGTCGCGCGGCTGCAACGTCGTCAACGCCTGCACAGCCGACTCGTTGGCGATCTGCTGCTTGGTGTAGATACCGCCGGCAACCGGCTCCATCATCGAGTTGGAACGGTCGAGCACGATGACCAGCGCGCCGCCGGGCATGACCTTTTCGTTAGGCACCTCGCAGGCGACGGGCAGGATCTCGTCGATGGTCGTGTCATTCCAGTTGCCCGCGCCGAAGGAGTCCGGCCCGCCGACCATGACGAACCCGCCGCCCAAGTCGCGGACAAACCGCGCAACGGTCTTCTGCTGCGGCTCGACGACGATGTCGGCCGGCACGTTCTGAAAATACACGGCGTCGTAACCGCGCAGGCCGTCGAGGCGGACGGGCAGTTGCGCGGCGCCGATGACCTCGACGTCGAGCCCGCGCTGCCGCAACGTGTTGGGCAGGATCACACCGCTCTCGCCCTCGACCTGATTCACGAACAGCACGCGCCCCTTGCCGCTGACCAGCGTGACGGCCTCGCCGCGGTTGTTGCTCACCATGCGGTCGCGGCCGGCGATCGGCTCGAACACGGCCTCGAAACGGTTGGGGCCCTTGGCGTTGAGCGGCGCTTCGAAGCGGCGGATGTAGACGAAGCCGGCATTGGCGGAATCTCCGGCGCTTCCGGGCAACCCCTGCGCGACCCACGCGTCGGCCGACACGGGCAGGCCAACGTCGTCGCTGTTCGCGGCCAGGTCGATCAGTTGCCCGTCGTGTTTGAGGAACAGCTTGCCGGGCGTCGGCTTGGTTGCGCGCAACGCGACGCGGACCGCGACGGTCTGCCCCGTTTTGGCCTCGACCGGCGCGTAGACGCCCTCGACCATCACCTCGTCGCGGACGAGGTAATTCAACGGCATGACGTCGATGCGCACGCCCGCCGCCGCCGCCTCACGCGCGGCGGCGATCAGGTCGGCGTCGTCCAGACGCAGCCCGCTGAGCGTCGTCGTGTCATTCCCGTCGCTGACCAGCACCATCCGTCGCGCCGCGCCCTCGGGGAAGATGGCCATGCCGCGTCGCACCGCCGTGGCCAGGTCGGTCCCCTCGATCGCGTCGGGCATGACGCTGCCGACCAGATCGACGCTCGGCCCCGGCATCGAACGCACGGTCGGTCGGCCGTCAAACGTGACCAGCCCGATCGCGTCGTCCGGCCCGCGTTGATCGACCGCGCCGCGCAGCCAGAAGTCCAGCCACTCGTCAACCGCCGTCGGCCCGCGCACCTCGGCCAACGGGTTGGCCGCCGTCCCGTCGCTCGACGCAGGCGGTTGCACGTAACGACGCACCGACTCCGACTGATCGACCAACGCGACCACCGCCAGGTCGTCGCGCACGCGGACGGTCTGCAAGCCGGCCAGGATCGTCACGAGCAGGACGAGCACGATCAGCCGAAGCGCGACCGCAACCCGCCGACGCCAACGGTCAGCCGACGCCAAACTCCGCCGACCGAGCCAGATCATGGGCAAGGCCAGCAACAGGAGCCAGAGGTAGTGAGGATGGTCGAAGGTGAAGAACACAGCGGCGGCAATATCGAAAGTCAAATGTCGAAAGTCGAAGGAATGACGAAGTACGAATGTCGCACGGTCTTTACTTACTCTATCGAGAATCGCGTCGTTATTCGGGCTTCGTCATTCTTTCGACATTTGGCTTTCGTCATTCGTCATTGCCCGACCCCGCGTCCTTCGCCGACTTCGGCAGGTCTTTGAAGTATTCCTGGATCGTCTTGTGGTATCGGCCGGGCACGCGCTGGTCGCTGACGGCCTTTTCGGCCTCGCCGCGTGCTTCGTTGATGGCGCGGTCATATTCAAGGGTTGAAGTGCCCTTGGCGTTCTCGCCTTCGACGAGCATGCGGGAGATGATTCGGCCGCTGCCGGCCTCGGCGTCTTTTTGTGTCCGCGTTTTGTAGTCGTGCTTGCTGCGCGTTTGGCCGAGCGGGTCGCCGCCGGGGGCGTTGCCGGGGCGCGAGTCGACGACGCGGCGTTGGTTTTCGGGTTGATCGTTTTTCGGCGGCTGCTGGCCGTCGCGCAGGTGGCGCAGCGCGTCCCGCACCTGTTCTTGTGACTGCCGTTGCTGGTCGAGCGACTCCTGGAACTGCTTGAGCCTGTCGAGTTGATCCTGCGCCTGCTCGGTCGCGTCGCGGCGTTGCTGCTGTTGCTGCGGCGATGGCTGTTGTTGGTCCTTTTGGCTGGGGTCGTCCGTCGGCTTCGCGTCCGGTTTGGTCGCGTCGCTCAGCTTCTTGAGCGAGTCGGACAGCCCGTCCTTGCACTCTTTACACTCGCCGGTCTTCTTCTGCTGCTTGTTGCTTTGGTCCTGCTTCTGGCCGGGTTGTTGTTGTTGTTGTTGTTGTTGTTGTTGACGCGCGTTCTCGATCTGATCGACCAACTCACGGGCACGTTCCTTGGCCTGTTCTTCAGACTGGCCTTGTTTGCGTAACTCGCGCTCGATCGTCTCCTGCGCCTGCTTGCGCTGTTCGTCGGAAAGTTGACGTTGCTGGCCGCGCTGGTCTCGCTGATTAGGTCGCGCGGACGGGTCCTGCTTGGGTTGACCGTTCGGGTCCTGTTTCGGCTGACCGTTCGGGTCGTCCTTCGGTTGCGTTTGCTGCTGGTTGTTGTCGTTGTTGTTCTGGTCGCCGGGCTTTTCCTGCTTCTGATCGCCTGGCTGCTGGTCGTCCGGTTTGGTCTGCTGGTTCGGCTGATCACCTGGTTTCTTATTGTCTTGATCGCGGGGTTTGTCTTGCTTCTGGTCACCCGGTTGACGGTCGTCCGGCTTGGTCTGCTGATTCGGTTGATCGCCCGGTCGCGGCTTGGCGTCCTGTTGACCGGATTGCTTCGAGTCCTGCCGGCTGTCCTGATCGGACGGTTGCTTGTCGTTTTGATCGCCGGGTTGGTCTTGCTTTTGATCACCCGGCTGACGATCACCCGGTTTGGTCTGCTGGTTCGGCTGATCGCTCGGTCGCGGTTTGGCGTCCTGCTGTCCAGGTTGCTTCGGGTCTTGCTGGCTGTCCTGGTCGGGCGGTTGCTTGTCGTCGGTCTTGTTGGGGTCTGAGTTGGATTGATCGTTCTGGTTGTCTTGGGGCTTGTCCCGCTTCGGGTCCGCGTTGTCCGTGTCGTTGGGCGGGTTAGGTTTCGTGCGGTCCTGAGGCGTTTGTGGTGACGTCGGCGGGTCGTTCGGCTGCGGCTTCGTCGTGTCGTTCTGATCGTTTGGCGGTGTCGTGTTGGGTTCGTCATCCGGTGTCGGCGGGTCGCCGAGTAACTTGTCAACCTGCTGGTCGTCGAGGCCCGCGTCTTTAAGGGCCTGCTCCAACTGGTCGCGTTGAGCGTCGGCCGACGTGTCGTTCGGCGAGCCGGCGTCGTTCAGTTGTTTCGACAACTCGTTGAGCTGGTCGCTCAGTGCCTCACGCTCTTGCGGCGTGAGCTTGTCGTACTCGTCGGCGAGCCGATTGATCTCGTCGCGTGCGGCGTCGAAGTCGCTGCGGCGCAGGGCGTCGGTCAGGTCGTCAGCCGGGCCGGGCTTGGGTTGGTCGAGTCGGCTAAGTTGATTCTGCAACGACTCGAACTGTTGCTGCTTCTGCTCGATGTCGTTTTCGAGTTGCTTGTCGAGGTCGGCCAGTTTGTCCGCGGCGTCGCGACGGGTTTGCGGGTCGGTCAGGTCGCGCTTGGCTAACTCTTTCAGGTCGTCCAGCGGCGACGGCTGATCGGGCTTGGCGGTCGGGTCGGCCGGCTGTTCCGGCTCGACGAGTTTCACCTGTTGGATGACGGACTCGATGCGTTGCCGGTCGGCCTCGGCCTGCGCGGCGCGTTGGCGGTCTTGTTCGCGCTGAGCGTGCAGTCCGACCAGGTCCATGCGCGGGACGAACACGGCGACGAGCGCGACGACGGCCGCGGCCGGCGCGACCCAGCCCCAGATGCGCGTGAGCCGGATGGGGAACGCTGCGCGCAGGTCAAGCCCGCTGGCGGTGCGTTGCGCATCATCGACAACGGCCTTGGCGAACGGGTCGCGTGACCGTTGTTTCGAGCCGGCGTACAAGGCTGAGCCGAGCGTGTCTTTCAAGTCAAGCCGGTCGTCGATCATCGTTGCGGCCGACTCGTCGTTCGGCCGACGCATCCAAGCCCAACACGGCGCGACGATCAACGCGGCGACGCCGAGCAGTGCGTATGCGAACCACGGCACGTCGACGGCGAACAGCCGATCGATCAGCCTGATCAGCATCGCAACGAGCAGGGCGGTCAGCAGGCACCACCCGACGCGCGACAGCAGGTCGGCCAGGAAGACTCGGCGGCGGGCGTGCGCGATGGTGCGGCGGATGGTGTCCACAGGTCGGTTCCGTTGACGGGAATCGGCTACTTAATGATACGGTCGGTCGGTGGGCGGTGCGATATCAGACAAGCCGGTCATTTTGCGGGGGTTCGCTCTGAGTCGGGCGCGTGTCTCGTGCCACGGCCGTGTCGGCCGTGCGGAACACCATTGATTGACCGCACGGCCGAGAGGGCCGTGGCACGAATCTGCACGTCACCCCGACCCGTTATGATGGACGTTTCACGGCGACGTGTGTTCCACGACGGAGCGACCGGCATGACCGCAAGCAGTGCAGACAGCCTGGCTGACCAGTTGAGCCGAATGCAGGACGAGCCGGCGGCGGCAGCGGAGGCTGACGGGTCAACGCGCGACGACGACTTGGCGCCGTTGGCGGGCGGTGTTGCGGACGATGCGGACGACGACGGGGTCGCGGCGGCGCTGATCGAAGATGATGAGACAGATGTAAATGACGAGTCGCCTGAGTCGTTCGTGGCTGAAGAGCCAAGCGATGATGAATCCGAACTTGAACACGACCCGGCGGACGAGCCGATTGCGGGGTTCGAAGGCTTGACCGAGTCGGCAGGGGAAGCGGGAGAGTCGGAAGCGGCCGGCGAGGCCGAGGCGGCATTCGACCCGGCCGCGTTCGCGGAGCCGGCGCGGATGCCGACGCCGGGCGCCCGTCCGATGGGTCGATCGCGTGCCAAACAGGGCGGGGGCGGCAAGGCGGTGATGGCGCCGATCCTTGTGACGCTCGGCCTGCTGTTGCTGGTGCCGGGCGTGTGGGCGATCGGTACGTTACTTGGCATGGAGTGGTGGCTGTTCGATCAGCCGAAGGTGAAGGTGATGGCCGCGGCGATGCTGATCAGTTGGCCGATCGCGCTCATCCTGATGGGCGCGGGTGTCGTTTACATGCGGCAGGCGATGAAGGCGAAGAAAAAGGCTGAACGCGAGCAGCAAGGTCAGTAGCCGCTAGAAAGACGCCGCCGCGGGCGTTGGAACACAAGTCACACGAATCAGATTCAACGAAGGGGGTCGCAACATGGACTGTATGCAAAGACCCACGCTAACCAGATTGCTGACGCAACTCGCGTTGTTGATTTGGGTAGGCTGTGCGTTCGCCGCGCCGCCGCGCGTGACGGACGACCGCTTGAAGATTGAGCTGTTCGCTGAGCACCCGTCGATCGTCACACCGGTCGGCATCGCGGTGGATCAGGCGGGTCGCGTGCTGGTCATTGAGAGCAACACGCACTTTCGCCCCAAGGATTACAAGGGGCCAGAAGCCGACCGCATCCTCGCGATGCAGGACACGACGGGTGACGGCAAGGCGGACAAGATCGGCGTGTTTTATGAGGGCACGCACCAGACGATGAACCTGGCGGTACACAGCGACGGATGGGTCTACGTCGCGACGCGGCGGGCTGTGTTTCGGTTGAATGACACGGACAACGATGGCAAGGCCGACACGCGCGTCGACCTGGTGAAACTCGACACGGAAGGCAACTACCCACACAACGGCCTGTCGGGATTTGCGTTCGACTCGCGCGGCGACGTCTACTTTGGCTTCGGCGAAAACCTGGGCAAGGACTACAAGCTCATCGGCTCGGACGGCAAGACGTTGTCCGGCGGCGGCGAGGGCGGAAACATCTATGCATGCGATAGACTTGGCAACAACCTGCGACAGGTCTCGACGGGGTTCTGGAACCCATTCCACCTGTGTTTCGACGCATTCGACCGTTTGTTCGTTGTGGAAAACGACCCGGACTCTCGGCCGCCGTGTCGCTTGATCCACATCGTGCCGGGCGGCGACTACGGCTACAAGTACCGCAACGGGCGGGCCGGGCTGCACCCGTTCACAGCCTGGAACGGCGAGGTGCCGGGCACGCTGCCGATGGTCGCGGGCACGGGCGAGGCGCCGTCCGGCGTGCTCGCGTACGAAAGCGACCTGCTGCCAAGCGAATACCGCGGCACGCTGCTCGCCACGTCGTGGGGCGACCACCGGATCGAGCGGTTCCGCTTGACGCGCAGGGGCGCGTCGTTTGTGTCGGAGCTTGAGCCGATCGTGGTGGGTGACGAAAACTTTCGGCCGGTCGGGATCGCTGCCGCGCCGGACGGGTCGTTGTTCGTCAGCGATTGGGTCGATCGTTCTTACAAGTTGCACGGCAAGGGTCGCGTCTGGCGGATCAGCTTGGCCAAGGGTGGGCCGGCCAAGCGGCCTGACGTGACGAAGGACGCGCGGGCGGCGCTGGCGTCGGCCGACCTGACGACACGCCGCGCGGCCGCGGCCGTGTTGGCGGAACAGGGCAACCTGGGCAGGCAGTTGCTGCGTCAACGCGCACTGACCGACGACGACCCGCGCGTGCGCGCGGTCGCTTTGGCGGGGTTGACCGGTATGGGCGCGATGGACCCGACGCTCAAGCAGGCGATGGTTAAGGAACAGTCGGACGACGTGCGCGAATTGGCGGCGACGTTGCTGGCGCAGGACTCAGCCGACTGGGTCGGCATGGCGACGGGTGACGAGTCGTCGGCGGTGCGCGCTGCGGCATTGCGGCGGATCGGAAAAGTCGATTCCGACAAGGCGCGCGCGGCCGTTGTCGGTGCGCTGCGCAGCGACGACGCGTTTGTGCGACAGGCGGCGCGCGGCGTGTTGGCGCGGTCGCCTGACGTGTTGAGCAAGCTCGACCCGTTGAAGATCGAGAACGCGCTGGAACAGTTGGGCGTCGTGCTGGCGATGCGCGCGGCCGGGCTTGAGAAGCAGATGCCGTTCGACGCATTGCTGGCCAGCCCGCACGACGACGTGCGGTTTGCCGCGATCCAGTGGGTCGGAGAGTCGCGGTTGAAGCAGCACCGCGCCCAGCTCGAGTCGTTGATGGACGACCCGAAGATGACGACGCGGTTGCTGGCCGCGGTCGGCGCGGCGATCGACCTGATCGACGGCCAGCCGGCGTCGAAGGCCGACCGGGGCGGAAACGATTACCTGTTCAGCCGAGTGGCGTTGAACGACAAGGCGTCGCCGGCGGCGCGGGCGGCGGCGTTACGGTCGCTTCGGCCGAGCCACCCGCAGTTGACTCTGGATCGTTTGCGGGCGATGGCGACGGGCGACGACGCCGGGTTGGCGGTCGAGGCCGTGCGCTCGTTGCGCGAGTCGGCGCATGACGGCAAGGGCAGGCTGCTCGCGCAGCTTGCGGACGACGCAAAACGCGACGAGTCGCTCCGCGCGGCGGCTGCGGCCGGTCTGGACGCGGGTGACGATGCGCAGCGGCAGACGCTGATCAAGCTGGCGATCGGTGGGCCCTGGCCGACCCGCGCGGCGGCATTCCTTGCCCTGCGCGGCGCATCTTTAAATGAGGCCGAGCGAGACACGCTCGTCCCCAACGCGTTCGCCGACGAGGCGCACCGGCAATGGGTCGCACGGGCGCTCGACGCATCGTTCAAGCTGCAGAAGCGACCGGCCGTCGGCGACGTCGACGCGTGGGTGCGCTTCACAACGGGTCCGGCCAGCGCGTCGCGTGGCGAGCGCGTCTTCTTCCACCCGCGCGGGCCGGGCTGCTACAAGTGTCACACCGTGCGCGGCCGGGGCGGCGATATCGGGCCCGACTTGTCGGTGATCGCCCGCTCGCTCGACCGCAGGAAACTGATCGAGTCGATGCTGCAACCCGCCAAGGAAGTCGCGCCGCGCTGGCAGACCTGGCGGGTCGAAACGCATGACGACCGAGCGCTGATCGTGACGATGGTCGGCCTACAGCCGCGTGGCGGCTACGTCTTCGCCGACGCCAACGGCACGCAATACAAACTGCTCGACAAAGACATCAAGTCGAAGCAGGCGGTGAAGCTGTCGGTCATGCCGACGGGGTTGATCGACGGGATGACCGACCAGGAACTGCGCGACCTGATGGCATACCTGTTGTCGTTGAAGTGACGGGCGACGCTTGTACGTGGGTCACTTCACGGGGCGAGCTTCACATAATCCAGCCCGAACATGTACGCCTTGATCGCCTTCGCGTTCGCGCCGGTGATCTTGACGGCCAGCTTGTGCGTGCCCTTGGTCAGTGTGTGCGTGCCGAGGTCAAGTTCGCCGGTGGTTACGACGTCCGGGAAGTTGTACAGGTCGATGGGTCTGCCGAGCGCCTTGCCGTCAAGCGACAGTTGGAAGACGCCGTAATCGCGCGCCTTGGTCAGCACGGCTATGAGTCTGTACTTTCCAGCCTCGCTCACCGGCAGGTCGAGTGTGAGCGTGTCGCCGACCTTGCCGCCCGTCCACCAGAGGTGGTCGACGCCGGACCACTTGTCGGCCTTGAATGGGGCCATTTTTTGCGATCGCGCCTCGCCGCCGGTGACGGACGCGATCTTCAACGCCTCGCCTTCCAGCGCGCCTTTGACTTTGTAGCCGGCGGGCGTCCCCGTTCCGGTCGACGGTTTGGCAATCGGCGCGCCGCCCGCCAACCGCCGCGCGATGTACTGTCGCACCAACGGCACCTTCGACCCCGCCGCGAGCTTGATCGCCGCGGCCTTGTCGTTCGCGACGATCGGCTCGATCGCGTACCAGTACATCAGCGGCAGGTTGTGGTCGTTGGCGTCCTCGGCGTGGGCGATGAGTCGGCTGAGGATCGTCGTCGTTTCCGGTGTGACCTTACCGTACCGCTGCATGGCTGAGGCAAGATAGAGTCGAACGACCGGCGACGGGTCGCGCTGCGCCATGTCAGCCAACAGTGCCCACTGCGACGACGACACCTGTCCGCCCTCGAAGATCGACTGGATTGCCCACGCGCGGATGTATTCCGACTTGTCTTCCAGTGCGGACAGCGCGATGCGCGCGTCGAGTTTGCCGTAAAGCGAGTGCAACGCCCAGAGCGCACGCAGGCGACGTGTCGCCTCCTCGTGTTTTGTGGCCATGTCGTTCAGCGCGGGGATAGCCTCTTTTTCGATCGTGCTGATCGCTCGGTTACCGATACGCTCGTGAGTCCGCTCCTGAAGTAGACGACGTGCCGTGCGTGCGTACCACGCGTTGGTGTGCGTCTGCAGTTTGACCAGTTCCAAGTCGCTCCTGCGCGATAGATCTTCTTTCACAGGCTTGTACGACCGGTCGCCGACGTAGCTCAACCGGAACACCCGGCCGTTCGACCGGTCGTGTACCTGCGGGTTGCCGCGGTGGCACTGGTTGCGGTCGTACCAGTCGATGAAGTAGACGCTGCCGTCGGGTCCGTACCTCAACGCGATGATCTGCGAGTGGTGGTCGTTGGTGATGACCAAGTCCGGGCCGTGCTTGCCGACGAAGCCGGAGCCTTTGCGCACGAGGATGTCGCTGTTGACGCGTGCACCGTGGATGTTGTTCATGAAGATTCGCCCGCGGTATTCGTCGGGGAATTGGCCGCCCAGGTAGATCATCGCGCCGGCGTGCGCGTGGCCGCCGCCGGCCAGCAGGATGCGCGTGGCCGGGTTGTTCTCGTGGCCCCAGTGCGCGTGGTCGCGGATGTTGCCCGTGTAATGCAGGTGGTCGCCGATCGTTTTAATGTCGTCGTACACGTGTGGGTTGAAGTGCTTGCCGCCTTGTCGTTGGTAGCGGCCGCCCTGCACCATGTGGTACAGGTGCGGGATGACGCAGGCCGTGATAAAGCATTGGCCGTTCTCGTCGAAGTCAACGCCCCACGGGTTGCTCGTGCCCCACGCGAAGACCTCGAACTGGTGACGGGTCGGGTGGTACCGCCAAACGCCGGCGTTCAGCGGCGTGCGCTTGTCGTTCGGCGTGCCGGGTTTGCCTACGCGGCTGTGCGTGAACACGCCGTGGCAGCCGTACAGCCAGCCGTCCGGGCCCCACGTGAAACTGTTGAGCGTCTCGTGCGTGTCCTGGTAGCCCCAGCCGTCTAACAACACGACAGGGTCACCGTCCGGTTTGTCGTCGCCATTTTTGTCGGGGATGAACATGAGGTACGGCGCCGCGCCGACCCACACGCCGCCGAAGCCGACCTCGAGCCCGCTGACGAGGTTCAGCTTCTCGGTAAACACCTTGCGCGTTTCGAACGAGCCGTCGCCGTCGGTGTCTTCGAGGATGATGATCCGGTCCTTGCCGTCGCCGACGGTCTTATTGCCGGGGGCGCGTTGTGGGTACGTGTGCGCCTCGGCGATCCAGAGCCGTCCCTTGTGGTCGATCGTCATCGCCACGGGTTGCGTCACGTCCGGCTCGGCCGCGATCAGGTCGACCTGAAAGCCGTTCGGCACCGTCATGTACTGAGCCGCTTCTTTCGGGGCAAGGCCCTGTTTCAACGGCCGCGGCGCGGCGACTTTGTAAGGCTGTGATCGATTGTATTTGGCCTCGCTCACTTTCTTACGCGACTGGATGTGCACGAACGTGCCCATCGCGTTGCCGACGACGATGTCAGGGATCTTGTCGCCGTTGATGTCGCCTGCCATGACCTGCCTGCCGACACCCGAATGGCGGTCGACGCGGTGCGGCACGAAGTCGACCTTGCCCGCCTCGCCCGACCGCACGGTCTTGTACCAGTACACGACGGCCGGGTCGAACCCGCCGGGGTCGCGGCCGTGGTGCGCGCGGTAGGTCTTGCCCGTGACGATGTCTTTGACGCCATCGCCGTCGATGTCGGCCAGGTCGAGCGCGTGCAACTGGCTGTACGCGACGCCGTACGCGTCCGGCTCGCCCTTGTAGCCCATGATGACGTGTTGCTTGAAAAGGATCGCGCCCTTGTCGTTCTTGATGGTCTCATACCAACTCAAGCCCCACGCGTGCGCGGCCATGCTCGTCACGATATCGTTGTCGCCGTCGCCGTCGAAGTCGTAGGCGAACATCTGCGACCCGCCGGCCGGTGTGAAGGCGAACTTGTGGAACTTCCACTGCGGATCGCCGTCGAGCGAAGCCGGCTGCTCCCACCAGCCGCGCTTCTCGATCAGGTCGGCCCGGCCGTCGCCGTTGATGTCGCCCACGCCCATGCCGTGCGTGAACTTGCCGCCGGCCGACTTGTCGCTGATCCGCCGGAATCTCCACGGCTTCGTCGGGTCAGACCAGTCCGGCGACGCAAAGCCGTAGTACCCGCCCTGGCTGCAAACGACTTCGGGTTTGCCGTCGCCGGTGATATCGACCCACGTCGGCGACTCGTTGCCGACCTCGTTCACAACGACATGACGCTTCCAATACCCATCCCCCTTGTCGCTCGTCGCTCGTCCCTCGTCCCCTCGCTTCCCTGGGTTTTCCATCCACCACGCGGCTTTGCCCGGAAACGGCAGCACGAGCACATCGTTCCAGCCGTCGCCGTTCAGGTCGTACACGAACGAAAAAAAATTGTCCGGGTATTGATTTGGGGCAAATGCCTTAGGCGGGTAGAGCGCATGCTTGTTTTTGAACGCTGGACCCGCATACCAGTAAGGCCCGGAGACGACATCGACGTGGCCGTCGTTGTTCAAATCGCCGAACGCCGCCCCTTCGCTGTAGTAGGTTGTGGTAAGCTGTTGCCGTTGCCATGAAATGAGGTCTCGATCATTCGCATCAGCCGATTGACACCAAACGAACGTAGCCGCGGCAGCGATGATGACAAGGAGATTTCGGGTCGCCGTCATGCCATAAGACTCCCAGAGTTGCTTGGTATTGGCGACCAGTGTACCGGCGGGTCTTGAATTGATGAAATCAGACAGACGCGGCCAGAATCGGGGCTGGACCAAATCAACACGTCGCGTCCTTTTGAAACGTGCGGGGCGGGTGCATTGTGTAGCCAGTGTTTCACCCTCACTCGAACTGAAAGGAGCAGACGATGTGGCGACGAAGGACTGACCGTGCGGGTGGCCGCGCCGACGGCGACCAGCGACGACGAAAACGCCGAGACCGACGCCGGGCGTTGGCGGATCGGCCGTTGGCCGAGGCGCTTGAGCCGCGGGTGCTGCTCTCGGTCGTGACCGACCCGGGTGACTCAGGCCCGGGCACGTTACGCAACGCGATCGCGATCACATCGGCTGGCGGGACGATCACTTTTGACCTGCCGGCCGGCTCAGAGACGATCACGCTCAGCAGCGCGCTGCCCGACATCAGCAAGCAACTGACCATTGATGGCACGTCGCAGCCGACCGGCATGCCCGTGCTGGACGGCTCGGGCGTGACGGGCAACGGGTTCCAGATCGCGTCGGGCGGCACGGGCTCGGTCATTCAAGGCCTGGAGATTTCAGGTTTCAGTTTGCGCGGCGTGTTCGCTAACGGCGGCGACAACCTGACGATCAGCGGCAACGTCATCGTCGGCAACAACGGCGACGGTGTCGGCATTGCCAACGGCAGCAACGGCGTGAACGTCAGTGACAACGTGATCTCCGACAACGGCAGCGACGGCATCGAGGTGATCGGCGACAACGCCGAGATCACAGGCAACCTGATCGGCGTTGCGGCCGACGGTGTGACGCCGTTGGGTAACAACTCGTTTGGCATCTTCATCAGCAGCAGCGCGCTGAACACCGTCGTAGGCGGCGACGGCGTGGGCGATGGCAACGTCATCGGCGACAACAACGCCGGCATCCAGGTCGACGCCGGCGAACAGTTCACCATCCAGGGCAACGCGATCGGCACCGACGCCACCGGCACGGTCGACCTGGGTAACACCGGGGTTGGCATCGACGTCGTCGGCCGCAGTAGTCCTGTCGACCTCGACGGGCTGATCGGCGGGACGGACCCCGGTCAGGGCAACACGATCGCGAACAACGGGTCGGACGGCGTTTTGGTCCGCCTCATTGCGAACGACGTCGCCATCCGCGGCAACAACATCTTCGACAACGGCGACCTTGGGATCGACCTGGAAGTGTCGTTCGGTGGGTCGGGCGTTAACGCCAACGACGTGGGCGATACCGATGGTGGCCCCAATGGCTATCAGAACTACCCCGTCATCACGTCGGCTGAATACGACGGGACGACGCTGACCATCGAGGGCTCGCTCGATTCGATCGCCGGGTCGTACGAGGTCGATTTCTTCACCAATGCCGACGACGACCCGACCGGCTTCGGCGAGGGGCAGGTCTACATCGGCACGGCCACCGTTACGGCCGGCGTCCCCTTCACGGCGACCTTCAACGGGTCATTCAACGAGAGCGACATCATCACTTCGACGGCGACCTCGGATTCGGGCGACACGTCGGAGTTCTCCGGCGATGCGACGACGCCGGTCGAGATCGTCCTGACCAACACGCCGCCGACCGCCGTCATTACCGCCCCGGCGAACGTCGACGAGGGTGGCAGCGCCGCGCTGAGCGGGGCGGGCAGTTCCGACGCCGAGCAGGCGACCGCCACCTTGACCTTCCTGTGGGACCTGGACGACGACGGCGTGTTCGGTGAGGTTGGCGTCGGCGCGGACAATGGCGACGAGACCGGCATCTCCCCGACATTCGACGCCGGCAACCTCGACGGCCCGACGGCGCACACCATTCGGCTGCGCGTGGTCGACGACGGCGGCGAGACGGACGAAACCTCGGCCGTCATCACCATCGATAACGTCGCGCCAACGGCCGACCCGATCGACGGCCCGGCCGCGGGCGCGCTCAACGTCGCCGCAACCTTCACCGGCTCGTTCTCCGACCCGGCCCCGGCCGACACGCACACGGAAGCGTGGGAAGTGCTGGACAGCGGCAATGTCGTCGTCGCCAGCGGGTCCGGCGCGAGCTTCGACTTCACACCCACCGTCGCCGACACCTACACCGTCACGTACACCGTGACCGACGACGACGGCGACAGCGACTCGGTCAGCACGTCGTTCGCCGCCGACGTGGCCGTGTTGGTGGACGACCCGGTCAAGCCGGGCGAGACGATGCTTCTGATCGGCCCGATCGATTCGGCCAGCCAGATCGTGTTCGTCTCGAAGGTATTCGGTCAGCCGGGCGTGCTGCGCGTCTGGGCGTTCTCGACCTCGCCGGACGCCTACATCGAGGAGTTCGGCCCCGGCATCGACCGCATCGTCATCCACGGCAGCGAGAACAACGACCTGCTGAAGGTGTTCCACAACATCGACATCCCGGCCGAGATCTACGGCCACGGCGGCAACGACCTGTTGCGCGGCGGCGGCGGCCACGACGTGATCGTCGGCGGCGACGGCGACGACCTGATCGCCGGCAAGGGCGGACGCGACCTGCTGATCGGCGGGCTGGGCAAGGACAAGATTGTCGGCAATGACGACGACGACATCCTGATCGGCGGCGTCTACCTCGACCAGGACAACCGCGCCGCGTTGTGCGCCATCATGGACGAGTGGACTGGCGGCAACAGCTACCTCGACCGCGTCGCGAATCTGCAGGCCGGCGTCGGCGGCTTCGCCCTCAACGACACGACCGTCTTCGACGACGGCGTGAAGGACAAGCTGCGCGGCAAAGCCGGCCTGGACTGGTTCCTGGCGAACGCAGACGACGACAAACTCGACCTCGACGACCCCGACGAAATCCTCACCGATATCGAAACGGATTACGTGGAACTCGACGAGGAACCGGAAAGCTGAATTCCGAACAACATGCGACGTAGAAACGTCTGACACGAACACTCGACCCTGGCCGAACGGCCAGGGTCTTTTCATGTGTAGTCGCCGGGGTACGCGAAGCGGTCACCCCGGCTTCTTCAACCCATACTTTTTCACGCGGTAACGCAGGTTGTCACGGCTCACGCCGAGTTGACGGGCCGCAGCGGTCTGGTTCCAGTTGTTTTCGACCAACGCGCGCTCGACCAGCGCCCGTTCGTGCTCAGCCAATTGCGATGGCGAGCCGTCGCCGGCCCCCCCAGCCGTACCGGTCGATGAGCCGCCCGGCGACGCGACGATCTCGGCCGGCAGGTGGTCGACGGTAATCACGCCTTCTGTGGCCAGCAGCGTGCTGCGTTCGATGACGTTGCGCAGTTCGCGGATATTGCCCGGCCAACCGTAACGCATCATCGCGTTGAGCGCCGCGTCGTCGACGCTCGGCGGGTCGACGCCGAGGCTCGGCACAACCTGTTTCACGAAGTGGTCGACCAGCAGCGGCAGGTCGTCGATGCGCTGACGCAGCGGGGGCAGCTCGATCGGGAAGACGCTGAGTCGGTAGAACAGGTCGCTGCGGAAGCGGTTGGACTCGGCTTCTGCCTTGAGGTCGCGGTTGGTCGCGGCGACGATGCGCACGTCGCAGGTGAGCGTCCGCGTCCCGCCGACGCGGACGAACTCGTGCTCCTGCAATACGCGCAACAGCTTGACCTGCGTCGCGTGGTTCATCTCGCCCAATTCGTCGAGGAACAGCGTACCGCCGTCGGCCAACTCGAACCTTCCGAGTTTCTGCTCGCTCGCGCCGGTGAACGCGCCCTTCTCGTGGCCGAACAGTTCACTGTCGAGCAACGACTCGGTCAGCGCAGCGCAGTTGAGCGCGATGAACGGCTTGTCCCGCCGGTCGCTCAGTTCGTGGATCGACCGCGCGACCAACTCCTTGCCCGCGCCCGTCTCGCCGGTGACCAGCACGGTCGCGCGTGTCGGGCCGACGCGTTCGCAAAGTTCGAGCACTTTCTTGATGCCCTTGGACTGTCCGACGATCAGCGGGGCCGGCATCGACCCGCGCAGCCCGCGCGCCGTCTTGGACACGTTGTCGAACGCCTGCGCCCGGCTGGCCGTGATCGCCGCGAGGTTGGCGAACACCTTGAGCAGTTCGATGTCGTCGTCGGTGAAGCTCCGCTTCTTGCCCAGCGGGTTGAGCACCTCGACGACGCCCAGGATCTTGCCCCGGAACAGCATCGGCGCGCCGATCAACGCCTGCGTCTTGCCCTGCGTCTTCGCGTCGATGCCCGCGTAAAAGTTGCGGTTCTGACGCACGTCGTCGATCCGCACCGGCCGAGTCGTTCGAACGATCTGCCCGGCGATGCCCTGGTCGGCGCGGATGCGCTCGCCCTCCAACGACCCGCCGGCCGGCCCGGTCGCGGCCATGAAGACCAGTTCCTCGCGGTCCTCGTCCAGCAGCAGCACGCTCGCACCCTCGGCGTGCAGCACGACCGCCGCCTGCTCGACAACCCGACGAAAGACCTGCGGCATCTCCAATTCGCTGTTGATCGCCCGGCTGGCCTGCACCAGCGCCGCCAGCGTCGCACGGTCCAGCGAATCGGGTAGTTTGTCGGGGTGGGTCGGTTCAGCCATGGTCGGGTCGCTTGGAGGCGGCACGTAATGAGAGAGTGTTATACCGGAAACGGCCCGACGTTGTCGCGCGGTTGACGCGGGTCGGTACACTGGCCCGCGTTTGGCCCAGGAATTGAGCGATGCCCCGACGAGCTTCAACACCATCTCAATACGTGGTCTACGCGGCCGTCCTGCTTGGCAGTTTGCTCTCGACGTGCGCGGTGCGAGCGGCCGACCGATCCGAACGCGACGCCAATCGCGCTCGCCCCAACATCCTCTTCATCGCCGTCGATGACCTGAACGACTGGGTCGGCTGCCTCGGCGGACACCCGCAGGCGCACACGCCGAACATCGATCGGCTCGCGCGCACGGGTGTGCTCTTCACCAACGCCTATTGCCCGGCCGCGTCGTGCAACCCGTCGCGCTCGGCGATCATGACCGGCCTCGCGCCACGACGCACGGGCCTCTATACGAATCGTCAGAAGATGCGGGCCGTCCTGCCCGACGCGGAGATCATGCCGAAGTATTTCTCGCGGCACGGCTACTGGTCGGCCGGCTCGGGCAAGATCCTGCACTACTTCATCGACGCGCCGTCGTGGGACGATTACTTCCCCGACAAGGCCAAAGAAAACCCGTTCCCGCGCACGCTCTACCCGAAGAAACGACCCGTCAGCATCCCGCGGCTGCCGTGGATGTACGTCGAAACCGATTGGGGCCCGCTCGACGCGACCGACGAACAGTTCGGCGGCGACTACCTCGTCTCCAAATGGGTCGGCGAACAGTTGCAACGCAAACACGACAAGCCGTTCTTCCTGGCTTGCGGCATCTACCGCCCGCACGAGCCATGGTTTGTCCCCAAGAAATACTTCGACCTGTTCCCGCTCGACGACGTGCAACTGCCCAAGGGCTACAAGGCCGACGACCTGGACGACCTGCCGCCGATCGGGCAGCGGCTTGGGCGCAACCGTTACTTCGCGCACATCCGCGAGCACAAACAGTGGCGGCCGGCTGTGCGGGGCTACCTCGCGTCGATTGCGTTCGCCGACGCGATGGTCGGCCGAGTACTCGACGCGCTCGACAAGAGCCCGCACCGCGACAACACGATCGTCGTGCTCTGGTCCGACCACGGCTGGCACCTGGGCGAGAAGGAGCACTGGCAGAAGTTCACCGGTTGGCGGGCGTGCGCCCGCGTGCCGCTGCTGATCCGCGTCCCGAAAGGTGTCACCGGATTACCGCAAGGAACAAAGGCGGGCGTGCGCTGCGATCGCCCCGTCAACCTCATCGACCTGTTCAAAACACTCTGCGACCTGACCGGCCTGCCGCAGCAGCCGGGCATCGACGGCAACAGCCTCGTCCCGCTGCTGCGCGACCCGAACGCGCCCTGGCCGCACGCATCGATCACCCACCTCGACGTGCCGGGCCGGTACGCCGTGAGCACGCAGCGTTGGCGGTACATCCATTACGAGCGCGGCGGCGAAGAGTTGTACGACATCGAACGCGACCCGTACGAGTGGACGAATCTCGTGCAGGACGGGAAGCACATCGAGATGCTGATACGGATGCGCGCACTTGCGCCGAAAAACATGAAGCCGCGCGTCGAAACGCAGAAGTAGGTCAGGTCATCGACCTGACATCTGCACAATGTGGGGTGCCTGTGAATAAGCGAAGCGTTTCACGGCTCTGGACTCACTTGGTCCGTGAAATGCTTCGCTTATTCACAGCCACCCAAATGCCTCTTCACAGCCAGCCATCCGTCAAGCCATGATCTTCCACATCGGCTCGCCGAAGTCGATCTCGAGTCGCTTTCGGCCGGGCACTTCGAGCCGACGCGGGTCGAGGCCGAGCTGGTGCAGCACGGTCGCGTGCAGGTCGGTCACGTAGTGGCGGTCTTCGACGGCGTGGAAGCCCAACTCGTCCGTCGCGCCGTGCACCACGCCGCCCTTGATGCCGCCGCCCGCGAGGAACACCGAAAAGCCGTACGGGTGATGGTCGCGCCCGTCGTTGTTCTGCGCGCCGGGTGTGCGACCAAACTCCGTCCCCCAGACGACCAGCGTCTCGTCGAGCAGGCCGCGTTGCTTCAGGTCTTTGATGAGCGCCGCGATCGGCTGATCGACCTCACCGCAAAGTTGCGTGTGACCCTTTTTCAAACCCTTGTGCGAGTCCCAACGACCCGCGCCGCCGTTGTAGCCGTGATAGATCTGCACGAACCGCACACCTTGCTCGACCATCCGCCGCGCCGCCAGGCACTGTCGGCCGACCGTCGCCGACGGCTTCTTGTCCAGCCCGTACATCGACTTGGTGTCTTGCGACTCGGCTGAGAAGTCAACCAGATTCGGCACGGACGTCTGCATGCGGAACGCCAACTCGTACGACTTGATCCGCGCTTGCAGCTTCGGGTCGTCCGGGTACTCGACCGCGGCGAGCCGATTGAGCTTATTCAGCAGCTTGAATTGCGCAGCCTGCTCCTGCTTGTAAACGTCCTGCCCGGGCGACGCGAACGGCAGCGGGTTCTTCGGGTCGATCTTGAGTCGCACGCCCGCGTGCTCCGGGCCGAGGTACTGCGCGCCGTGACCCGCTTGCCCGCCGCAGCAGTCAGCCAACGGCGTGCCGAGCACGATGAACTGCGGCAGGTTTTCGTTGATCGACCCCAGCCCGTAGTGCACCCACGAGCCGATCGTCGGGAAGAAGCCGTCGAGGCGGTGCCGACCCGTATGGAATTGCAATTGCGCGCCGTGGTTGTTGTCCGTCGTCCACATCGAGCGCACGATCGCGATGTCGTCCACGACCGAGCCGAGGTTCGGCCACCAGTCGGTCATTCCGATGCCGCTTTGGCCGAACCTGCGGTAGCCGACCTGCATGGGGTAGACGTTGTGCCAGATGTGCCCGTTCGCGTCGTTCGGCACGACGATGCGGACGTTCTTGTTCAGCGGGTTGGCCAGCGTGTCCTTGAACGGCGTGTCACCGATCTTCTTGCCCGCGTACTTGTTGAGTGCTGGCTTCGGATCGAAGCTTTCCATGTGGCTCGTGCCGCCGATCATGAACAGCCAGATGACACTCTTGGCCTTGGGCGCCAGGTGTGCCAGACCGGACGGTGGCGACCATGCCTGGCCATGAGGCGACTCGGCGCGGGCGACGCCGTCGCGATGCAACATCGCGCCGAGTGCGAGACCGGTCATACCCATGCCCATGTCGGCGAGGAAGGCGCGGCGGGATGTGTGGGGTCGGTGCGGCATCGGATTGAGTCAGAGGTTTAACGCAAAGGCGCGGAGGCGGGGAGACGCGGAGGGTGGGGGATGGTGTGAAGCATGGTTGTGGCTGTGAGTATTGGTTGGGATGCCGGGCGGTCAGTCTTCGAGGCCGTTGACGACGCGGTGGACGCCGTTCTTGACATATCGTTCGCCAAGTTGATCAACAGGCCGAGTCGTTTGTCGGTGATGCGTAAGTAAGTCAACAATTGCGCTTCATGAATGGGGTGATGACGATCGGTCGCTTTGCACTCGATGATTACCAAGTCGTTAACGAGTATATCGACGATCAAACGTTTCTCGAGTTGTCGTCCTTTGTATACCAGAGGGTACGGCACCTGTCGCAAACACTTGAAGCCTTGCAGTCGGAGTTCCTCACACAACGCCTCTTCATAGACCTCCTCAAGCAATCCAGGTCCACCCAACGTCCGATGCACCTCAATCGCCGCCCCAATAATCACGTTACTAAGCTCGTTCTCATGCATTGTCTGTTTATCTCCATCACTTCGCGTCTTCGCGCCTCCGCGCCATTGCGTTAAACCTCATCTCACCGCACCGTCACAAAGTCATTGTGATTAAACAGCACATGCACGAGATTCTCACGAGCCCGTTGACGCGGATCGCTCGACGCGGCGACGGTGGACTTACCCCCGGACACGAACGGCGTCAGTTGTCTGCGTTCCTTAAACAGCTCAGTCTGTTCACTCAGGAAGGACGTCGCCGCGGCAACTTCTTCGTCGCTTGGCGGACGACTCAGGACGCTCTCGAAAGCGCTGACGATGAACGCGCGATCGAGGCCCTTCTGAACGTTCGCCAGCGGTTTGGTCAGCCGAGCCGCCAAATGCCGTGACTGGTCGATCGCCAGTCGGCTGTTGAACAGGGCCAGTCCTTGTTGCGGGATGAGTGTTTCGTCTCGCTTGTAGCACTCGACGATATTCGGCGCGTCAAAAGTCTTGAGAAACGTCATGTACTTCTCGTGCGCGTGTCGGTAATAGACGCTCCGCCGGAACGTCGTCAGCCCCTTGTTCTGGTCGATCTCCGGCCCGCCAAGAGTCGCATCGAGATTGCCCGTCACACGCAGCAGGCTGTCGCGCACGACCTCGCCCTCGACACGTCGCGTGTTGGCCCGCCACAGGTAGCGGTTGTCCGGATCGACACGGCGGTTCTGCGCGACGACCGTCGGACTCAAGACATTCGGTGATGAATGCGCGCGGTAAGTCCGCGACATGACGATCAGCTTGTGCAGTCGTTTCATCCGCCAGCCGTCCGCCATCAGGTCGTGTGCGAGGTAATCGAGTAACAGGGGCTGTGTCGGCGGCTTGCCGTTCAGGCCGAAGTCGAACACGGTCGGCACGAGCGGTTGGCCGAAGTGACGCAACCAGATGTGATTGACGGCCACACGGGCGGTCAGCGGGTTGTTCCGGTTTGCGATCCACCCGGCAAGCGCAGCGCGTCGTCCCGTGCTGGTCTTGGGGTACTGCTTGCCGAATACGGCGTACGACGTGGCGGGCGGCGCGTCGTACGCCTTCTGCGCTGCCGCGATGCGTTTTTCGATCTCGGGCAACTTCTTCTTCAGGTCAGCCAATCGCTTCTTCGCCTTCGCGTCGTCCGGCTTCTTGTCGATCGCCTGCTGAGCCGCAGCCAACTCGGCGTCATATTGCGACTTGCTCGCTTCCGCTGCGCGCAGCGCCGCGACACGCTCTGCCTTGTTCGCCGCCTTCGCCAGGTCGTCTGCGACGGTCTTGTCAGCAGCGCCGTAGCGCGCCTTGTCCGCGGCGATGCGCGCTTCGACCGCCGCGAGCTTGGCCTCGGCGGCCGCTAGCTGGGCGCGTGTCACGTCGTTCGCCTTGTCCGCCGCGATCCTTTTCGCCTTGACCTCGGCCCGCGCCGACGCCAACGCTTCTTCCTGTGCAAAGGATTGCAACCCCGGGTACCACGCGGCCGGCGGCAGATCAATCTTCTTGATGCGAATCGCGTCCTGCTTCCACATCGCGGGCACGCCCGGTTCGATCAGCCGATCCTTGTCGGGTCGTTTGTCGTCGCCATCGATAAACAGGTACGTCTTCGCGTCGTGCGCCGCGTCGTACACCCTTGGCAGGCCGTCCTTGTTGACATCGGTTTGGCCCGGCACGTGGTCGGTCCGCACCTGGTGCGGCTCGAAAAAGGCACGCAGGCGGAAGTAGTCGACCTGCGGCATCGGGTCGTACTTGTGGTCGTGACAGCGGGCGCAGTTGAAGGTCAGCCCAAGGAACGCCTTGCCCGTGTGCTCGACCGTGTCGTCCAGCCAAACGTGGCGATTGAACTTGTAGTAGTTGCGCGCCAGGTAGCCCGTCGCGCGCAGGGCGTTCATGTCGTCCGGCGCGACCTCGTCGGCCGCGAGCATGAGCGTCACCATGCGGTCGTAGCCCGTGTCGTCGTTCAGCGACTCGATGATCCAGTCGCGCCACCGCCAGATGTGGCGTTGGCTGTTGCGCAGCTCGTTCTTGTAGCCATACCAGTCGCTGTACCGCCAAACGTCCATCCAGTGTCGGCCCCACCGTTCGCCGTAGTGCGGGCTGGCGAGCAACGTATCAACGACCTTCTCATAAGCATCGGGCGACTTGTCGTTGAGGAACGCGTGCAGTTGCTCGCGCGTTGGCGGCAGGCCGATCAGGTCGATATAGACGCGTCGCAACAGGACGTGTTTGGGCGCAAGCGGTGTCGGCGTCAATCCGCGCTCAGCGTGTTGCGCCGAAACGAACGTGTCGATCGGGTTGCGCGACCATGCGCCGTCCCTTACCTTTGGGACATGGGGTCGAGACACCGGCTGAAACGCCCAATGCGTTGCGTCCAGCCCGACGGTCTCCGCTTGCGACGCAGCGGCCAAACCGCTGGCGGTCGCCACTAAGAAGCCGAGCAGAAATCGCCATCGAGCGTGCCGTGCCATCGTGGGTAGTGTATCGCACACACAAACGATGCAGATTGACCAGGTCCGTTGAAACCCCCGATTCGAGCCCGTCAACCACTTTTACGGACCATTACGGCCGGCCCCGCGTTCAGGCCGATGATGGCCGAAGGTCCGGCTCGCCCTTGAATTGATTAGAATGGTCTGGTGGAGTCCTTCATGTCTGTGACAGGTCGAACAGCCCGTAGCCTTGCGACTTGGGCTGTCGCACTGTTGGCCGTGCCGGTCGCCGCGGGCGAGTTGCGTGTCAGCCCGGCGAAGGTCGTGCTGGACGGGCCGGAGGCGACCCAGCAGTTGCTCGTGACGGCCATGTCCGATGAAGGCCGGTTGCGAGACGTCACGCGAAGGGCTCAATTTGCAGTTGAGTCGCCGGGCATCGGCTCGGTGGATGAGCGGGGGACGATCCGAGGCACTTCGGAAGGGCGGACGCAGGTCGTCGTTCGACTTGGTGATCAGTCGTTCCAAGTGCCCGTTGTCGTTCGTGGGTTGCGCGAGCCGACGCCGGTGTCCTTCCAACACGACGTGCTGCCGACGCTGACCAAGGCGGGCTGCAACAGCGGCGGTTGTCACGGCAAGGCTGAGGGGAAGAACGGATTCAAGTTGAGTGTCTTCGGATACGACGCGGCGGCCGACTACGCGGCGCTGGTCAAGGAAGGGCGCGGACGGCGTGTGTTCCCGGCCGTGCCCGACCTGAGCCTGCTGTTGCTCAAAGGCACGGCGACCGTGCCGCACGGCGGTGGTCAAAAGATCGAACGTGACACCTTGGCCTATCGACGCGTGCGACGGTGGATCGCCGAGGGTGCGCGGTTCGAGTCGGAGGCAAGTGAACCATTCATCGCGACGCGCATCGAAGTCGAACCGGCGCAGCGTGTCATGACACCGGGCGCGACTCAACAGCTACGCGTCACGGCGATTGACGCGTCGGGGGGGCGTCGTTGTGTGACCGGTGAAGCGCACTTTGAGTCAAACGCATCGGGTGTGGCGGAGGTCGATGGGCGCGGGCTGGTGACGGCCGCCGACGCGCCGGGCGAAGCGGCGGTGCTGGTGCGCTACATGGGCCACGTCGCGGTGAGTCGTGTCACCCGGCCGCGCGCAACGAGCGAGCAGCCGTTCGCCCGTCCTGGCGAAAACAACTTTATCGACGGGCTGGTGTGGGACAAGCTGCGCACACTCGAATTGCGCCCAAGCGATTTGGCAGACGACGCGACGTTCATGCGACGGGCGTACCTCGACGTGATCGGCACGCTGCCCTCGGCTGACGATGCGCGGGCGTTTCTGGCGGACACGTCGCCCGACAAGCGCGCCCGGCTGGTCGATGCGTTGCTCGATCGCCCGGAGTACGCGGACTACTGGGCCATGCGGTGGGCCGACATCCTGCGTGTCGATCGTGACAAGCTGACAGCCGAGGGCGCCGTCGCGATGACGCGCTGGCTGCGGCGTCAGTTCGCGGAGAACCGACCTTATGACGCGTTCGTGCGCAACCTGTTGACAGCCCGCGGCGCGACGCATGCTGAAGGGCCGGCCGCGTTTTACAAAGCGTTCGACTCGCCCGAAGTGGCGGGGCGGTCGGTGAGCCAGTTGTTCCTGGGCGTTCGCATCGAGTGCGCGCAGTGTCACCATCACCCGGCTGAGCGTTGGAGCCAGGCGGATTACGTCGCGTGGGCCGGCTTCTTTACGGGGATGAAGCGCAAGAAACTGCCCGGCGGCGGTGAGGCGGTGATGGTCACCAGTGGGCGCTCGATGAAACACCCGCGCACGGGCGAACCTGTCGGCGTTCGGCCGCTCGGGGGCGACGTGATCGACCTTGAGCAGCACAGCGACCTTCGGACGCCGTTGGCGGACTGGATGACGGGCGACGACAACCCGTACTTCGCCCGCGCGATCGCGAACCGTCTTTGGGCACACTACTTCGGCCGAGGCCTAGTCGATCCGATCGACGACATGCGCGCGACCAACCCGGCTACGAATGAGCCGCTGTTGGCCGCGTTAGCAGACCACCTGCGCGACGTGGACTACGACCTCAAGGCGTTTACACGCACGCTGCTGGCCTCGCGCGTCTATCAACTCTCGTCGGAGCCGAACGACGGCAACGCGCGTGACGACCAGAACTTTTCGCACGCCCGATACAAGCCGATGCCGGCCGAGGTGTTGTACGACGCGATCTGCCAGGCGACGGGCACGCCGCCGAAGTTCGTCGGTTGGCCAAGCGACTACCGCGCGATCCAGGTGTGGGACAACCGCGTGCCGTCCTACTTCTTCCGCGTGTTCGGTCGTCCGGTGCGGGCGACGGTCTGTTCGTGCGAGCGCGGCGACGCGCCGAGCATGGCCCAAGCGTTGCACCTGATGAACTCGCCGCGGATCACCGGGCGCATCGAGGACCGCAACGGCAGGGCGAATCGCATGGCGGATTCCGACCGTTCGCCGGATCAGATCATTGAGGAGCTATTCCTGGCGACCCTGTCGCGCTTCCCGACGGATAGCGAGCGGCGCGTCATGCTCGAAGCGTTCGCCGGGCAGAAGGTCGACCGCCGCGCCGCCGCGCAGGACGTGTTGTGGGCGTTGCTCAACTCGAAACAGTTCATTTACAATCATTGATTAGAAGGTAGGGTGGGCCAAGGCTCGGCGCGGCCCACCGTTTGGTAAGCGGATACAACCTTGACGAACAAGTGACAGACGAGCGCCCGGTGGTGGGCCGCGCCAAGCCTTGGCCCACCCTACGACGGCGATATCGCGACCGTTAACAAAGGACACCCCATGCTGCATCTTCAGTTGGGTCAAAAGAGCAAGACGTGCGATGGCATGACGCGCCGGCAGGCGTTGCGTGTTGGCGCCAGCGGCCTCATCGGCGGGATGAGCCTGCCGTTGCTGCTGGAGATGCAGGCCAAGGCGGCCGCGCCGCGTGAGGCGAAGGCCAAGGCGTGCATCCTGCTGTTCCTCGAAGGCGGGCCGAGCACGATCGACATGTGGGACCTCAAGCCCGACGCGCCGTCGGAAATCCGTGGCCCTTACAAGCCGATCAAGTCGAAGGTACCGGGCACATGGGTCGGCGAGCATTGCCACCGTTGCGCCAAGATCACCGACAAGTTCACGATCCTGCGCAGTCATAGTCATAAAGACAACGGCCACACGACGGGCTACCACTACGTCCTGACCGGTCGCAAGCCGAACTTCAAGGACGGCCAAAACGACCGCGTGCCGACGAATACGTACGAGCCGTCGATCGGCTCGATCGTCGCGCGTGAGGTTGGGCAGCGCGGCGCGGTGCCGGCCTACGTCAACATGCCCAACCCGATGCGTGCCGGCGGTCCGGGTTTTCTCGGGCCGAAATACGCGCCGTTCGTGATCGAGTCCGACCCTGTTCAGCCCGACTTCCGCGTGCGCGATATCGCACCGCCGATCCGCGACGCGCGACGGATGAGCCTGCGCCAGCGGATGCTCAAGACGATCGAAAACACGCAGCGCAAGACCGAAGGCCGGGCGGCCACGATGTCCACCTATTACGACAAGGCGTTCGACCTCGTCACGTCGCCCGAGGCGAAAAAGGCGTTCGACCTGGCGTCGGAGAAACCCGAAACGCGCAAGGCGTACGGCTATACGTCGCTCGGCCAATGTGCGTTGCTGAGCCGGCGACTGGTCGAGGCGGGTTGTCGGTTCGTCGGCGTCGATCACGGCAGTTGGGACACGCACTTCACGCAGTTCCCCAGCCTCGTGAACGACCTGATGCCGCACGCCGACATGGCCTTCAGCGCGCTGGTGACCGACCTCGACCAGCGCGGCCTGCTCGACTCGACGCTCGTCGTGATGATGGGCGAGATGGGCCGAACACCGCGCATTAATAAGGATGCCGGACGCGACCACTGGTCGATGGCCCAGAGCGTCCTGTTCGCCGGCGGCGGCGTACAGCCCGGCCGACTCATCGGCGCGACGGACAAGCACTGCGCCTACCCGACCACCGAGCCGTTCGGCGTCGAGGACATCATCCACACCGTCTTCCACCTGATGGGCATCGACCCGGCGAAACACTACCTCGACCCGCTTGGTCGGCCGGTGCCGATCGTGAACGGCGGGAAGGTGATTCAGGACTTGCTGTAAGTACTAGATCTCATGTCGTTACTAGCACATCCATCGCGTGGTGTCGTGTCGTCCATTGGTATGGATTCGTCGGACGGGCTGTGCCCTCGCCGGGCGGGCCTGTTCAATCGCCACAGGGGCTCGGACCTCGCGCGCGGATGCAATGGTGTTTCGCCCTCGATGACCCGCAAGTTAGCGTACACGCGACAGGCTCGGGCGAATCACGCTGCGTCACGACGCTGTGGCGCATGGTGCATCGGACTGTTGGTTGGCATCCTGGTCGGATTCGTGACAAGCCGAGTGTCCGCGCAACCGCCCGAGGTTGGATACGTCTTCCCGCCCGGCGTGTCGGCTGGCTCGACGGTCGAGGTCGATCTGGGTGGCTACGACTGGACGCCCGACACCGAGTTTTATGTACACGACCCCCGCATCAAGGTCGAACTGCTCGGCAAGCCGGGGCCGATGCTCGTGCCGAAGCCGCCATACTGGTTCGGCCCGCGGGCGCGCGGGCCGGCGTTCCTGATCCCGCGTGAAGTGCGCGCTCGGTTGACGATCCCGTCGGACATGTCGGCCGGCGTCGTCACTTGGCAGGTCGCCAACGCGAACGGGGCGAGTTCGCTGGGGCGTTTTGTCGTGAGCCGACAGCGCGAACGGGTTGAGGTCGAAAGTCGAACCGGCGCGCAGGCGATCCCGAAACTGCCGGTCGTGATCAACGGCCGACTGCGTCGCATCGAGGAGGTGGATCGGTATGTCGTGACGGCGCAGCGCACAGGGCCGATCACCTGCGTCGTGCAGACGAAGGAACTCGGGTCGTCGGTCAAGGCTGTGCTGCGCGTCCATGATGCGACCGGCAAGTTGGTTGCCGATGCGGCTGATACGCGCGGGCGTGGATTGGCGGTGACCTTTCATGCGAAGCTAGGTGTATCCTACACGTTCAACCTGCACGACCTGGACTTTCGCGGCAACCGTGCCCACACGTACCGGCTCGCTCTGTCGGCCGGCCCGCGCGTCGTCACGGCTGTGCCCGCGGCTGGTCAACGCGGACAGACGCAGGACGTAACGTTCATCGGCTATGGCGTGGCGACGGGGCAGGCCAAGCTGGAAACGATCACAAAGCGGGTCGCGTTTCCAAACGACACCGATATTGACGATTTTGAATACGCGCTCAAGACAGATCACGGCGAGTCGCCGCCGATTCGGTTGTCCATCAGCGACCACGCCGAGTCGGTCGTTGCATCCAACGCAAGCGCTGCACACTTAGCGACCTTGCCCCAAGCCGTCACCGGCGTGCTGCACACGCGCGACGCGACGCACACGCACACATTCGACGTGAAGAAGGGCGACACGTGGTCGATCCAACTGTCAGCCGATTCGATCGGCTCGCCGCTGGATGTGTCGCTGGCCATCCTCGACCCAAGTGGAAAACAGGTCGTCGCCAACGACGACGCGAACGGTTCGACGGACTCGGCGTTGACCTTCACCGCCAAGGCGGATGGTCGATACACGGCCGTCGTGAGCGACCTCGCCGGTCAGGCGGGTCGCGCCGATGCGACGTATCGATTGGCGATCGAACGACCTAGCCCGGGCTTCACGCTGTTATTGCCGACACAACTCAACGCGCCGATTGCCGGCAAGGCCGACCTGTCGATTAAGGTCGCGCGGGTCGGCGGGTATCAGGGGGCGATCGAATTGAACGTCGTGGGCTTGCCGAAGGGCGTGACCGTGCCGAATTCGCTCGTCGTGCCGGCCAAGAAAAGCGCATTGAAAGTCCCGATCAAGGTCGATGCGTCTAGCGCGTCGTCGGCTGCGTCGATCGTGTTCACGGCCAGGGCTGACGTCGATGGGAAGATGATCGAATCAACACACCGAATACTTCTGGCCCGCACGATGAGCCCGCCTGCGACCGTGACACCCGTCGATAAGGACGGCGGTCGAACAGTGCACCGCGGCACGACCTATCCCGCGCCGGTGATTGTCAATCGTGTCGAAGGATTCACCGGCGAGGTCGTTTTGCAGATGGCGGCCAAGCAGGGGCGGCATCGGCAGGGGATCGACGGGAACGACGTCGTCGTGCCGCCGGGCGTGACGCGCACGGTCTACCCGGTGTATTGCCCCGAGTGGTTGGAGACCGACCGCACGTCGCGGATGGTGGTCAACGCCGTGACGCGCGTGCCCGACCCGACCGGCAAGGTGCGCTATGTGAGCAGCAAGATGGTGGGGCGGATCACGATGTCGCTGGAAGGCGCGCTGCTCAAGGTGAACGCGGCTGCGCCGTCCGGCGCGGTTCAGCCCGGCGACGCGATCGACCTGCCGGTGACAATCGCCAAGTCCCCGAAGCTGAGCGAGGCGGTGCGGCTGGAACTGATCACGCCGGAAGCTTTGTCAAACCTGATTTCGGCCGAGCCGATCAGTGTGAATGCCGCGCAGACCGTCCTGAAAGTAACCACGGCGGCCGACCGTGCGTTGATTGGTGAGCGTCAGGTCACGGTGCGCGCGGTTGCGATGCGCGACGGCAAGTACGCGACCGTGTCGCAGTCGGCAGTCACGATCGTGTTTGAGTCCGCAACAAACGAAGCGAGCGAGTAGCCACCTCACAGGGTGCCACACTTTGGCTTTGCAAAGTGTGCCTCGATCTCGCAAGTATGACTGATAAGGCCGCACAATTTGCAAAGCCAAAGTGTGGCACCCGTCTACTGAACCAATAAAGGGGACTGTCAACCCTGCGGTTGCAGCGGCTGCCACAGGCCGATGATGTTGCCTTCGGTGTCTTTGACCTGCGCGTAGATGCCCATGTCGCCGACTTGCATCGGGCCCATGATGTTCGACCCGCCGGCGGCTTCGACATCGGCGATGCGCTGCTCGCAGGACTCGACCTCGATGACGATGACCGGTGTCTTGCTCGGTCCTTCGTCGCCGCGCTGGTACAGGCCGCCGTTGATGCCGCCGGCACGCGTCGGTTGAAACGTCTCGTCGACCTCGGTGGTGATCGCGAAGTTGTAAGGCATCTCGCCGGGCGCGGGCATGATCTGCCAGCCGAACACGTCCTGATAGAACTTGTCCACGCGGGCTTTGTCGTCGTAGGGGATCTCGAAGTGACAGACGCGGTCCATGGCGGCCTCCGTGGTGTGTTGAAGCGGATCGAGACGCGGTCGCAGAGCATGTCGCGTTCTTCGCCCGGTGTCAACCGGGATTGCCGTCGTCTTGATGCCGGTCTGTTGCGGCAGGGGGTTGCGTTGGGGACGCCGAAGCCCGAGTGTCGGCATGCACGATGTGTCAGCCGGCGGGAATCGTGGAAGCGCCGCCCGATATACTTGGGGACGCGTTTTGGCCGGCATCGTGCATGTCGGCTTGATCCTGTTGAGCGGTATCCCTCATGCGAATCCCCCTGCAACCTGTGCTACGGCCCCTGTTATTCGGTCTCGCGATGCTCGTTGGTCTTGGCGGACTGACGTCGTCGGTCGCGACGGCGCAGACGGCTTCGGATCGCGTGTCGTTCAATCGCGACATCCGTCCGATCCTGTCCAAGCGTTGCTTCGCCTGCCACGGGCCTGACGAGAAACAGGTCAAGGGTGGGCTGCGGCTGGACGTGCGCGCGCTGGCTTTGAAACGGACGGACGGGCAGGCGGCGATCGTGCCGAAGCTGCCCGAGGCGAGTCACGTGATGACGCGCATCACAGCCAAGGACCCGGCCGACCGCATGCCGCCAGCCGAGGCCGGCGACCCGCTGACGCCGCGGCAGGTCGATTTGATCCGGCGATGGATCGCGCAGGGCGCGCCATACGAAGCGCACTGGTCGTTCATCAAGCCGACGCGACCGAACGTGCCGGCTATGAAACAACGCACGGCGGTGCGCAACCCGATCGACGCGTTCGTTGTCTCCCGGCTTGGAGCCGAGGGTATGAAGCCCGCGCCGCAAGCCGATCGGCGAACGCTGATCCGCCGCGTGTCGCTCGACCTGGTCGGCCTGCCGCCGACGCCTGCCGAGGTCGAGGCGTTTGTCAATGACAAGTCGCCGGATGCGTACGAAAGAGTAGTGGATCGTTTGCTGGCCTCGCCGCGCTTTGGCGAACAACAAGCGCGCTACTGGCTCGACGCGGCGCGATACGCCGACACCAACGGCTATCAATACGACCGGCAGCGCAACCAGTGGGTTTGGCGGGACTGGGTCGTCCACGCGTTCAACACGAACAAGCCGTTCGACCGTTTCACGATCGAGCAGATGGCCGGCGACCTGCTGCCCAACGCGACGCCGCAGACGCGCTTGGCCACGGGCTTCCACCGCAACCACCCGATCACGATCGAGGGCGGTGTGATCGACGAGGAGTACCGAACGGAATACGTCATGGACCGCGTCGTGACGACGACAACGACGTTCATGGGCATGACGTTCCTCTGCGCGCGGTGTCACGACCATAAGTACGACCCGTTGACACAGGACGACTTTTACAGCTTCTACGCGTTCTTTAATAACGTGCCGGAGCGTGGGCTGAACGGCTTCGCGCCGAACCTGAAGGTCTCGTCGCCGTTGCGGGCGGGCCGGCGTGAGTCGATTGAGAACGAGTTGGCGGCGGCGAAGCGGGCGTTGGTAGCGAAGTTGAAAGCGAGCGGGCTGTCACTGGCGTCGTTGGAGGCGAAGTTGCGTCAGCAGTCGAGCGGTGACGAGTGGGCCGTGATTAAGCCGACGTCCGTGCGGTCGCAGGGCGGGGCGACATTGACGGCGCAGAGCGACGGCAGCACGTTGGCCGGCGGAAAGAATCCTGGCATTGAGACCTATCACGTCGCGTTCGGTGCGGGCGACAAGCCGATCCGCGCATTGCGGTTGGAGGCGATCCCGCACGCGTCGCTCACCAATGGTTCGGCCAGCCGGGGGTCGAACGGCAACTTCGTGTTGTCCGAGTTTGTTGTTGAGACGCCGACGCCCGGTCAGCCGGGCAAGTGGCAGCGCGTCGCGATCACGTCGGCCGAGGCGGACTACGAGCAGAAAGACTACGGCATCGCGAAAGCCATTGACGGGCGTGTAACGAAGGACGGTTGGGCGGTGGACGGGCACATCAAGCCGGAGCGACGTGTCGCGGTATTCACGTTGGCTGAGCCGATCCCGTCCGGTGCGCAGGTGCGCGTGCGGATGCACTTCAACTATGGCCTGTCACATCAGATCGGCCGATTCCGCTTGGCGACGCCGACGCGCGGCGCCTTGCCCACGACCGACGCGGTGAAGTCAATTATGAAGGTCGCGCGTGACAAGCGTTCGGTGGCGCAGTCGGCGACGCTTGACGTGTACCTGGCAGAGCGGTTCGGCGGGCCGGCCTTGACGGCCATGACGCAACGCATCGGTAAGCTGCGATCTGAACTGTCCCGGCAGGATCAGGCCGCGCCGGCCACGCTCGTCATGGCCGAGATGGCCAACCCGCGCGCGACGTTTGTGCTCGACCGCGGCGAGTACAACCGCCCGATCAAGGAACATCCTGTCACGCCGCGCGTTCCGACGGCGCTGGGCAAACTGCCCGAAGGTGTGCCGGCGAATCGCCTCGGGCTGGCGCGTTGGCTCGTCTCGCGCGACAACCCGCTGACCGCGCGTGTGATCGTCAACCGTTTCTGGGCGCAGTTGTTCGGTGTGGGCATCGTGAAGACCGTCGAAGACTTCGGCTCGCAGGGCGAGTGGCCGAGCCACCCGCGGCTGCTCGATTGGCTTGCGGTTCAGTTCATGGATAGCGGCTGGGACACCAAGGCGTTGCTCAAGACGATGATGACCTCCGCGACGTATCGGCAATCGTCGTACGTCGATCGCGCCTTGTATGAACGCGACCCGGAGAACCGGCTGCTTGCGCGCGGGCCGCGTTTTCGGCTCGACGCGGAGGTGATCCGCGACGCGGCGTTGTCCGTCGCGGGTTTGCTGGACGGCGAGCTCGGCGGGCCGAGCGTTTACCCGTATCACCCCAAGGGGCTTTGGCTGGAAGTCAACAATCGGCCGGGCTACTCGCGGGCGTACCCGCACCCGACCGACGCGGCGCACCTGTACCGCCGATCGCTTTACACGTTCTGGAAGCGGACCGTGCCGCCGCCGTCGATGTCGGCCTTCGACGCGCCGACGCGCGAGTTCTGCCAGGTGCAACGCTCACGCACGAACACGCCGTTGCAGGCCTTTGTCCTGTTGCACGACCCGCAGTTTGTCGAGGCGGCGCGGGCGCTGGCGCAGCGCATGATGCGAGAGGGAGGCAGATCGGTTGACGACCGGCTGCGGTTCGGCTTTGCGGCGTGTACGTCGCGCCAGCCGAATGACGTGGAGATGAGCATCCTGCGCGGCCTGCTGACGGAACGGCTGGTGCAATACCGCAACCAGCCCGCGTCGGCCGCGGCGTTGTTGGCGGTGGGGCAGTCGCCGCGAGACACGCGGTTGGACACGGCGGAACACGCGGCGTACACGGCGGTGGCGCGCGTGTTGTTGAATCTGAGCGAGTTTCTGACCAAAGGTTGAACAATCAATATGAATCCGCAACTCGAATCACAACTGTTGACGACCCGTCGCCAACTGCTCGGCCGGGTCGGCATCGGCGCGGCGGCGCTGTCGTCGCTGCTTGTCGGTCACAAGACTTCGCGCGCGGCGACGTCGCTGGCATCGGACAACGGCCCCGGTTACGCGCCGGGCACGCCCGGCCCGACGCACTTTCCGCCGCGCGTCAAGCGGGTGATCTACCTGTTCCAATCAGGCGCGCCGTCGCAGGTTGATACGTTTGACTACAAGCCGTCGCTGGAAAAGCTGAACGGTCAGAACCTGCCCGCGTCGATCCGCATGGGTCAGCGGCTGACCGGCATGACGGCGGGGCAGAAGTCGTTTCCCGCGGCCAAGAGTTTCGTGCCGTTTCGCCAGCACGGCCGAAGCGGGCAGTGGATCAGCGACCTGCTGCCGCACCACCACAAGATCGCCGACGACATCTGTATCGTGCGGTCGATGTTCACCGAGGCGATCAACCACGACCCGGCGATCACGTTCTTTCAGACCGGCCACCAACAGCCCGGTCGCCCGGCGCTCGGCGCATGGGCGAGTTACGGGCTCGGCTCGGCGTCGAGTGACCTGCCGGCGTTCGTCGTGTTGCTCGACAAGAACTCCGACCCGCAGGCGCAGCCGTTGTACGCGCGGCTTTGGGGTTCCGGTTTCCTGCCGAGCAACCACCAAGGCGTCAAGTTGCGAGGTGTGGGCGACCCGGTGCTCTATCTCCAGGACCCGACGGGCGCGTCGGCGAATGACAAGCGGCAGTTGCTGGATCGACTCGCCGCGCTGAACGCCGAACGCCGCAAGCAGGTCGGCGACCCGGAGATCGACACGCGCATCGCCGCCTACGAGATGGCGTATCGCATGCAGATGTCGGTGCCCGAGCTGACCGACACGTCGGATGAACCCGATTCGACATTCGACCTGTACGGTCCTGACGCCAAGCAGCCCGGCACACATGCGGCGAACTGTTTGCTCGCGCGGCGACTTGCCGAGCGCGGCGTGCGTTTCATTCAACTCTACCACCGGGGTTGGGACCATCACGGCGGCTTGCCGTCGCGTCACCCGAAGATCGCTCGCGAGGTCGATCAGGGTTCGGCTGCGCTCGTGCAAGACCTCAAACAACGCGGCATGCTCGATGACACGCTGGTCATCTGGGGCGGCGAGTTTGGGCGGACGGTCTACCGGCAGGGCGGTAACGCGACGTCGTATGGCCGCGACCATCACCCGCGCTGTTTCAGCATTTGGCTGGCCGGCGGCGGCATCAAGGCCGGTCACGCGCACGGGCAAACCGACGACTGGTGTTACAACGTGGTCGACGGCGGCGTGCACGTGCACGACCTGAACGCGACGATCCTGCACCTGATGGGCCTTGACCACGAACGTTTAACCTATTTCTTCCAGGGCCGACACTACCGGTTGACGGACGTGCACGGTCACGTTGTGAGTTCGATCTTGAGTTAGGCTTTGTCCGAAATGTCACCGGCCCACCCGTAGGGTGCGCTTCAGCGCACCAAGGCCGCATGGAAGCCGTCCTTTTGTCGTGGTGCGCCGAAGCGCACCCTACTTTTCGGACGAAGCCCAAATCCCCTTGCCAAGAATAGGATCGTTTATGAAGAGCCTTATCGGTGGTCGGTGCAGTGGAGAGCCGTGCCAATTCGCGATGGGCGCGTGTCCGGCGGGCCGGGCGGCGCTTGTTTTGCGTACGGGAGTTGCTGTCATCGTCGCCTTGTGCATCGCGATGGACTGTGCCGCGGTTTTCGCGCAGCCGCAGCGCGAGCGGCTGGAAGCGCGGCCGAGGCTACAGATTCTCAACGGCGGCGAGCACTCGATCGACATCTACTGGCTCAAGTCCGCCAATGAGCGCGTGCCCAACGGCACGGTCGCGCCCGGCCAATACACCATCATCCGCACGACGATCGGCCATCGTTTTGAGATCGTCGATCGCAAGTCGGATACGCGGCGTGTCGTGACCAGCGAGGTCGCACACCAAGCGTTCCGGTACGACCCGGCGAGGGAAGACGGCGTGCCCGCCTTTTACACACAGATCGTCAAGGCGAACGGCTTTCCGATCGTCGCGTCGGCCAAGGTCAATCCGTACGCGTTGAAGGAGGCGGCGTACATCGTGGACCAGATGCTTGTGAAGCGGCCGAAGCTGCGCGAGGTGTTGATCAAGAGCGGCGCGCGGTTGTGCATCATGGCCCACAACGAGTACACCACCGACCTGCCGGAGTTCAAGCGTTTCGCCCGCGGCCTGCCGCCGGACCCTTCGATCCGCGGCGTCTCCGCGAAGGAATACTGGGACGCGCGCGCACGAGGCACGGGCGGGAGCCAGACCGACCCGTTCTGCACCTGCGCCGAAGAGAACGTCCTGGGCTACCCCGGCGACCCGTACTCGACCGAGTGCATCCTGATCCACGAGTTCGCACACTGCATCCACCTGCGCGGCATGACGAATCTCGACCCGACGTTCGACCGCCGACTGCGGCAGACCTATCAGGCCGCCATGAAGGCGGGCTTGTGGAAGGGTAAGTACGCAAGCGTGAACCATCACGAGTACTTCGCGGAGGGCGTGCAGTCGTGGTTCGACGACAACCGCGAAAACGACCACGACCACAACCACGTCAACACACGGGCCGAGTTGCTGGCTTACGACCCCGGTTTGGCGGCGTTGTGCAAGGAGGTCTTCGGCGATACCGAGTTGAAGTACACGAAACCGGCGACGCGCCTGACCGGCCACATGAAAGGCTACGACCCCTCCAAGTCGCCGCGATTCCAATGGCCGAAGCGGCTGACCAAGGCTCAACAGTTGATCCGACGAGCGGCCCGCATCCGCAACGAAAAGGCCAACGCTGAACGGCAAGATTGAGGGCGAGTGCGGTACCGACCCTGGCGGCGTTTCTAATTGACTTGCGGGTCTTGCCGCGGCAGTGTCATAGCGCGAACAGCATTGGGTCACCTTCGTTTGTGCAATCCCAGAAGGCCTGCGAGCGGAGTGCATCTGGTGGTATCGACGTACGGCCAATCGAATCCCGACCTGATCCGTATGGGCGAAATCGAAACGGTAGAATGGCTGAATGCCGGTCGCGAACACCACATGTTGGACGCTGATCGAAGGCGCCGCGAACGGGCAGGTTGAGGAGCGAGAGACTTTCGCTCGCCGGTATGAACCCGCGATTCGGGCATATCTCACCGCGCGGTGGTCGGGCGGGCGACTGATGCAGGACGTGGGCGACGCGGCGCAGGACGTTTTCATTGAGTGTTTTCGCGCGGGTGGGTCACTGGAGCGCGTCGAGCGGGGGTATGGCGGCGGATTCCGCGGGTACCTGTTTGGCATCGTCCGAAATGTTGCGTTGCGTTGGGAATCCAGGCGGGCGCGGGAGTCTGCCCGCTCTCAGGCCCGGGCAGAGGACATGGCAGACCTATCGTCGCGCGAAGACAGCCTGACTCGAGTGTTCGATTCGGCATGGGCGAAGGCGGTCATGTGCGAGGCGGCGGAGCGGCAAAGTGAGAATGCCCAGCGAGCCGGCCTCGAAGCGGAGCGGCGAGTTGAGTTGTTGCAATTGCGATTTGCGGAAGGGATGCCGATCCGCGACATCGCCCTGACGTGGGAATGTGACCCGGTCCAACTCCACCGTGAGTATGCCAAGGCCCGCAAGGAGTTTCACCAGGCCCTGAAGGACGTGGTTGCCTCGCATCAGGCAAGTGCGACGCCGGCTGAGATTGAGCGGTCGTGTAACGACCTGTTGGGAATGTTGGGCTAGTCGGTGTGCTGCGATGCGCAGTTTGGGAAGACAGTTGCCAATTCCGGTGCGCGAAACAACGGGCTGGCGTGAACCTGTAGATGTGACGTGTAGGTCCCGCAGGTCGCCGAAGGTGTTTCCGTGAAGAAGGTCGAGTCGTTTGATGCCTGACGAGCGCGACATCTTCGATTCGGATGGGGCTCCGGACGGTGACGTTCTGGACATCGCGATGAGCATTGGGTTCGGGGCACGCCGAGCCGATCCCTCGAACCGGGAGGAGTCGCTGAAGGAAGTCGGCAGGTACAAGCTGCGCGAGCGTCTGGGCGAGGGTGGGTTTGGCGTCGTCTACCTGGCGGAGCAGACAGACCCTGTGCAACGACAGGTCGCCTTCAAAGTCCTCAAGGCTGGCATGGACACGGCAGAGGTTGTCGCGCGGTTCGAAGCGGAGCGCCAGGCCCTCGCGCGCATGGATCACGAGAGTATCGCCAGCGTCTACGACGGCGGGGCGACGGAGTCCGGTCGTCCGTACTTCGTCATGGAATTGGTCCGTGGCACGCCCATCACCGACTACTGCGACGATAACCGCCTCGACCTGGAAAAGCGACTGGCATTGTTCATGCGGGTCTGCGACGCCGTGCAGCACGCGCACGTTAAGGGTGTGATCCACCGAGACATGAAGCCCCGCAACGTCTTGATCATCGAGCGCGACGGGAATCCCGTCCCGAAGGTCATCGACTTTGGGATCGCCAAGGCGACCCAGGGTTCATTGACGGACAAGACCGTTCACACGCGGGACAACCAGTTCATGGGAACGCCCGCTTACATGAGTCCGGAGCAGGTCGAAAGCGGCGATGTAGATATTGACACGCGAAGCGACGTGTACTCGCTCGGGGCGATGCTCTACGAGTTGCTCACCGGTCAGACGCCGCTCGACAAGGCGACGTCGGACAGCGCAAGCTTCCTGACGATTCAACGACTTATCCGGGAAACGACCCCTATACGTCCAAGTCAAAGGGTTGCGCAGTCGGACCATGCGCCCGAGGTTGCAGCGCAAAGAGTGACGGACAACAAGCGGCTGGTCCATGTGTTGCGGGGCGATCTTGATTGGATTGTGTTGAGGGCGCTGGAGAAGGATCGCACCCGGAGATACGAGACCGCGCAAGCGCTGGCGGCTGACATCGCGCGTTACCTGAATCACGAGCCCGTTACTGCCAGCCCGCCTTCGGCGATGTACCTGCTGCGCAAGTTTGCGGGCAAGAATCGGAGACTGATCGTCATGGCCGGGGCGTTGGCCTTGGCGCTGATGGTCGGCACGGGAGTCAGTTCGTGGTTGGCTGTGCGTGCGTCCAACGCGGAAGACGACGCGCTGCGGCTCAAGGGGCTTGCGGACGAACGCCTCGCACGGGAGTCGGCCGCCCGCGATGAGATTCAAGACCAGCGCGACCGGATGCGCTGGGACCTGTACTGCGCCCAGATGCGACTGGCCCCGCAGGTCTTGCGCATGCCCAAAGGTGTTCGGCGGTTTCGGGAAGTGTTAGAACGCTGGCGGGATCAGCCTGACCTGCGCGGATGGGAGTGGTATTACCTCAATGCGCTGCTGCGTAGCGAGCAGCAAAGCCTTGCAGGCCACGCCGGGCCGATCAACGACCTGTCGGCCGATCCAACCGGCCGACGCTTTGCGTCCGGCGGTCAGGACGGGACCGTCCGGGTGTGGGATGTGCAGGCCGGGCAAGCCAGCATCACCATCGAAGCGCATGATGCCCCGGTCCACGCCGTTTGTTGGAGTCCTGATGGGAATTCACTGGCCTCGGCCGGCGCCGATCGGACGATCAACGTTTGGGACGCGGCGACCGGCGACTTGCGCGTCACGCTGAAGGGACATGAAGGCGCGGTTCACTCGGTCTCTTGGCATGGTTCGAAGTCCTGGCTCGCCTCAGCCGGCCAGGACAGCACCGTGCGGGTGTGGAATCCGTCCACGGGTGAGTCGATCGCGGTGATGCGCGGTCATGTCGGCGCGGTGACGGAGGTCGCCTGGAATCCGGACGGCACGCTGCTCGCCTCCGCGAGCATCGACCACACCGTGCGCTTGTGGAAGCCGACCGACTGGACGCACGACGACCCGCTGTGGTTGCGCTACGGCATCAAGTCGATCGCGTGGAGTCCCGACGGGTCGAGATTGGCGGCCGCCAATCCCTACGAGCCTGCGATCAACGTGTGGGACGTCCGCACGCGTGAGGTCGTCGCCACGCTGAAGGGCCACACCAACTACGTCCGCGATGTGGCCTGGAGCCGCGACGGGCACCGGCTTGTGTCGGCCGGACAGGACCACGCGTTGCGCGTTTGGGACGTCGCAACGTGGAAGCCTACCCAGACCGTTCACACCGGCTTGCAGTACGCTTTGGCTTGGCACGCGGACAACGATCGATACTTGACGGCCGGCTTCGACGGGTTGGTCAAGACGTGGAGCGTCCATCACGGCCAGGGGCCGACGGCGCTGTTCGAAGACCGGATGGATGTGCATTGCGTGGGCTGGTCTTCTGACGGCGCATTTGTCGCGTTCGCGACCGACGACCACGGTGTGCGTTTGTGGCGGGCCGACAAGGGGCTGACGTCTCAACTCGGTAGCCACAAAGGGCGGGTGTTCAGCCTTGACTGGAGCGGAGATGGTCGGTTGGTCACCGGCGGCCTTGCCGGTCAGGTCAAGGTTTTTGACGTCAAGACTGGCCACGAATCACTCGACCTGCAAGCCGGCTCAAGTGTGTGGTCGGTGTCGTGGAGCCCCGATGCACGGTTCGTCGCCGTGGGTTGTGAGAGCGGCGCGGTGCAAGTCTGGCATGTCAGTGATGGAACGATACGAGACGAGTTCCGTTCGCACGCCGGGGAAGTGCGTGCGGTGAGATGGCATCCGGACGGTTCGGCGATCGCGTCGGCCGACACGGAAGGGAATGTCAAGTTGCTCGACGCCGACACGGGGCGAGAGCTGTGGTCGGTTCGTGTGGACCAGAACCAGGTCAACGGCCTGTCCTGGAGTCGCGACGGAAACCGGCTTGCCGCGTCGACGGCAGAAGACGCCGACGTCAAGATCCTGCGGCGTGCAGACGGCGCGACGGTGTTGCGGCTCACCGGTCATACGGAGTGGGTCTTTGGAACAAGTTGGCATCCGGACGGCAGGCGTCTGGCCACGGCCAGTGCCGACGGCACCGTGCGCGTCTGGGACACGCGGACCGGCCAGGAGACGCTGACGCTGAGCGGGCATGAACTGTTCGCGCGGTCGGTGTCGTGGCATCCGGACGGCCGAAGTCTGGTGTCCTCGGGCCGCGATGGCCGGGTGCTGGTCTGGGACGCAACCACAGGCTACGAGGCCGAGGAAGACCGCAGCGGACGCCCCGAATCCGACCAAGAAGTCCCCGCCGGCCCATCGAAACGCTGAGCGAAAACGCTGGTGCTGCGGGATTCTTCGGCTGGACGGGGCACATTTGAGCGTTTTCTCGCCCATTTTGTTCAAATCGACGCGCGAAAACGGTGGGTGGCGTGAACCTGCAGTGAGACGGATGAGACCGATGTACGGTCGGCACACGAGGCGCTCATTGGAGGATTGTTCATGCGTTATTGCCGCGTTCTTGTCGCGACATTCGCCATTGCCCTGATTGCGATGGAAGCGTTTTCGGTCGTGCACACGTTTGTGCCCGGCGTGTCGTTCGAGACGCCCACCAATTGGAACCCTGTCGGTCCGCCCGGGCCGATGGACACGGCGCGGTTTACGGACAACTCCACCTACACAGTCGCCTTCAACTCAAGCCCCACGAATGAGTCGCTTGATGTCGCGGCCGGCGACGTGCAATTCCGTCCGCTGTTGAGCACGGCCGGTGACGAGACGTATACGGTATCGTCCATCTATCAGGTCAACGGACTGCCCGGAACGTCGTTGACCATCTCGAACCAGGGGGACCGACGGTTTGTTCTTGATGCGAGCGACCCCGGTGCGATCGGGTTGATTGGCAGTGGGGGCGACGGCTCACTGACCATCGAGACCGGCGCGGTCGTGCTCAACAGCAACAGCGTGATCGCGCTGTCGCCGTTTTCCACGGCCACGGTCACGGTGCGCGATCCGTTCTCGGCCTGGCACAACGCGAACGTGTTGACCATCGGCGACGAAGGGTTCGGCACGCTGCGTGTGGAGAACCAGGGCCTGGTGACCAGCGACCAAGGTTCCATCGCCGATCAGCCCGGCAGCCGGGGCGAAGTGGTCGTCGACGGGTTGGGCTCACGGTGGATCAGCGCAGCTCGACTGCGTATCGGCCGACGGGGCCAGGGAACGCTGACCATTGAGAACGGCGGCGCCGTCGCGGTCGCAGACCTCGGCGGGAATGTGGAAATCAGCGGCTTCCCCGGTAGCCGCGGTGAAGTCGTCGTGCGCGGGCAGGATTCCAGATTTCTGAACGAGCAGGGTGCTGTTTCTGTGGCCGTTGCCGACGACGCAACGGTGATCGTCGAACAGGGCGGATTGTTTTCGAGCAACAATGCAACGGTCGGCGATTTTGTTGGCGTCCTCGGCGAAGTGGTCGTGCGCGACCCGGGTTCCAGGTGGGAAACCGATACGAGCATGGATGTTGGCACGCGCGGAATGGGGACACTCGCTATCGAAAACGGAGGCGCCGTCGACATTCCAACGGTGTTCACAATGGGAAGCTTCGCCACCGGTGAAGGTGAGACGACTGTCCGTGGACCGGGTTCGATGCTGACGAGCGGGGAACTCGTTGTCGGCAATAGTGGGCGCGGGATACTGGCCGTTGAAAGCGGCGGAAGCGTGATGTCGGCTGACGCCTTTATCGGTCTGATCGGGCTATCCGACGGTCGCGCCACGATTCAGGGACCGGGTTCGATGCTGACGAGCAGGGACCTCATTGTCGGTGGGCAGGGGCGCGGGACATTGGCCGTTGAAAGCGGCGGAAGCGTGATGTCGACCGACGCCTTTATCGGTCTGCTTGAAACAGCCGAAGGCCGCGCCACGGTTCAGGGAACGGACTCGGCCTGGACCATTGACGATCGCATTACGGTGGGTTTCGAGGGCGATGGCCGGCTTTCGGTTGAAAGTGGCGGCCGTGTCGAGTCAGCGGTCATTCACGTCGGCGACCAAGCCACCGGTTCCGGTGTCCTTTCCATCGACGGCGCCGCGACGACATTGATCGTGACCGACGCTCTGGGAGTCGGGCTGGCCGGTGACGGGATGCTGGAGATCACGGGCGGCGCGTCCGTCATGTCGAACAACCCTGCCATACTCGCGATATCGTTAGGCAGCACGGGTATGGCGCGGGTGGCGGGGCCCGGTTCCGTCTGGATGATCAACGATCGGTTGGACGTCGGCATCGAGGGCGACGCCGACGTGCTGATCGAAGACGGCGGCCGAGTGGAGAGCACCGCGGGGAACATCGGCCTCGCCACCGGTGGGGTCAACGCGGTGACCGTGCGTGGGGCGGGGTCGATCTGGGACAGCGCCGGCCCGATCACGGTCGGGGGCAGTAACGGCGCCCCAGCCGGCAACGGGACGTTGGCCATCGAGCCGGGCGGTTGCGTGGATGTGGCCGGCGTGGTTCATATCCTGCCGGACGGCCAGGTCGACCTGCTGGGCGGCACGCTCGCAACCCACGGCCCGGACGACCGCGGAGGTCAATTCGATTGGCAAAGCGGCACGGTCATGCTCACCCACCCGGCCGGCTTCACGCTGGGCACGGGCGACTACGAGTTCGCTAACACGTCGCTGACCCTGAGCGCCGACCAATCCTTCGGCGTGACGCAGACGCTGACGATCCCGACCGGCGGCGAGCTGCGCATGCAGGGCGGCGACCTGAACACCGGCGCGACGCTCGTCGATCCCGGCGCATTGCTTTCATTGACTGGCGGCAACCACCACTTCGGCGCGGGCCTGACGAACCACAACACCGTCGAGCTGACCGACACGACGATCGACGGCCCCGTCACCAGCCCGGCCGGCACGTCGATCTCGGTGACTGGCGGCGTCGCGTTCAACCACCTGGTCAGCGGCGCGGCAGACTTCCTGGGCACGGGGACGTCTACCTTCAACGGCGGCTACAGCCCGGGGGACAGCCCCGCCATCGTGACGTTTGAAGGAAGTACGTCATTCGGTTCGACGAACGCGCTGTTCATCGAGATCGTCGGGCTGCTCGACGGCGAGTTTGATCAACTGCGCATCGCCGGCGATGCCGCCATCGGCGGCAATCTGTTCGTCGACCCGCTCAACGGGTTCATGCCGCCTGACGGCGCGCAGTTCCTCATCCTGGATGTGGAGGGCATCCTCAGCGGACAGTTCATCGGCCTCGACGAAGGCGACCTGCTCACCGCCAACACGGGTCAGGCTTTTGAGATCAGCTACCTCGGCGGCGACGGCAACGACGTGGTGCTGACCGCGGGAACGGTCGGCACGCCCGTCCCCACACCGTCGCCCAACCCAACACCTTCGCCAAACCCAACCCCATCGCCGAATCCGACGCCCGGCACCGGTGTGCCGGAACCCGCGACGGGCGTCCTGATCACGATTGGTGCTTGCGTGGTCCTCACGCAGCGTAGACGATTGCGCTCGGCGTGAGCATGGCGTCGATAGCCGGCCAAGGTTCGGCAATTATGAAGAACGACGTGTGTACGCCTGTCAAAGAGCATCATTGCTTGCTGGGCCAATACAAGCAGCTTCACGCAAGCAGTTCACCGATCGGACCATTACTGTCAGCGAATGACCTGTTCCTCGCGCCCAGGCCGTGGAGCATGGAAGCGAATACGTTGGCGCACGGCTGATTCTGTCTCGAGCGGAAATCCAGGTACTGGCCATGCCTCATCCCCAGACTCCGGCCGCCGGCGAGCACGAGCGGGTAGTTGTTCGTGCCGTGCGTCGCCGCGTTGGTCGAACCGTGCAGGACGATCGTGCGGTCGAGCATCGTCCCTTCACCCTCACGCTCATCCTGAAGTTTCGTCAAGAATCGTGCCAAGTGGGTCGTGATGTACTGTTGCATTCGGCCGATCTCGTCCGGCCGTTTGTTCTGAGCGTGCCCCATGCCGTGCCAGTTACCCAGCCCGATGGCCCGGGGCAGGCGGTTGCACGCCAAAGACGACGTCAGGTTCTGGCTGATCTGGTAAGTCGTGATGCGCGTGACATCCGTCTGCAGCGCCAGGAAGATCAGGTCGTACATTGTCTTGAGGAACTGATCGGGATCGTGTTCCATGGCGACGTTAAGCTTCAGCGTGTTGGCATCGACCTGCGGCCGTTCTGATTCTGCCCATCGCTTTGAGCCTTGTATGTTCTTTTCGACGGCTCGAACCGAGTCGAGGTACTCGTCGAGCTTCCGCTGGTCGTTTTGGCCAAGCCTACCCCTGATCGACCGGGAATGATTCATGACCCGATCAAGGATGCTTGCGTCGCGCTCCATGCGCTGGCGTTCGGCCGCGGTGGGTACGCCGAACAGCCGATGGAAGATGTGTTCCGGTTCGGACATGGCGGGGATCGGCCGACCGGCTTTGTCGTAGGACACCGTGCGTGTCCGCGTCGGTTCGCCGACACCACCGTCGGACGAGAAGATCAGCGATGGGAAGCGCGTCTTGTCGCCCAACTGCATCGCCGCGAACTGATCGAGCGAGATGCCATTTCTGAATGTGGGCGCCTTCACCGGAACGGCGGTCAGGAAGGAATCCCCCGAGTCGTGGCCCGGCACGGAGCGAACCATCGGGTGATAAAGGCCCTGCATGACGGTGATGTCTTTGCGGAACGACTCCAGCGACGCCAGAGTCTTGGAGAGCTTGTAGTCTTTGCCTTCCCCCGTTGGGAACCAGTGCCACTCATCGTTCTTGTGTGCTACGCCAAACGGGAAGTAGAAGCAGCACATGCGCCGGGGCAAGGCCGCGGTCGTCTTGGCCGCGGCGCCAAGACTCATGCACTCCAAAAACGGGAGGGCTATCGCCGCACCTGTTCCGCGGAGCATCGTTCGCCGACTGAGTTGCCAGGATTTGCGGCTCATGGTGAGTGTCCTATTTCATGCGAAACGCGTCGCTCTTGGCGATGGCGACGAGCAGTTCATCGATCTGGTAGCCGGATGCGATGAAACGGCTAACCAGTGTATCGACCGTCTGCTGGTCGATGATTTCCAGATCTCGGCCCAACGCATAGGCCAGAATATGCCGCACGAACGCTCGTGCGAAACGGCCCTTCTCATGCTTCATCAGATGCGCCTTGAGGCTTGCGAAGCCGACCAGTGACGTGCCGTTGGCCAGGGTCGATTCCGCCTCGATCGGCGTCTTCGACGTGACGAGACGGTACGCACCCTCGCGGCCACCTTTGGTGATCCGCTCGAGCACACTGCGATGGGAACGCCACCGACCTGTCGCGTCAAAGTTCTCCAGCGGTATGCCCCAGGGGTCGATCCGTTGGTGGCAGTTGTTGCACGACTCTTTTTCACGGTGCAATTCGAGTTGCCGCCGCAGCGGCAGACTGGCGAAGTCAGGATCGTCCTTTTTCAGCTCGGGCACGTCGGGCGGTGGCGAGGCCGGTGGGTCGCCCAGCAGCCGACCTTTAATCCAGGCACCGCGATAGATGGGGTGGGAATCATCGCCGTTCGAGTTCCGCAACAGCACGCTTGCCTGGCCAAGCAGCCCGCCGCGGTGATGCTCGGGGCGCAGCACAACCCGCTCAAACCTCGCCGCGCCCTGCGGGCCGACGATGCCGTAGTGCTTGGCCATGGTTTGATTGAGCATCGTGAAATCGGAATCGATCAGGTTCAGCGCACTGAGATCGTTTCGTAGAATCTCAGCGAAGAAGTGTTGAGTCTCCAGCCGCATGTCGTTCTTGAGGCGGCTGTCGAAATTCGGGTAGTACTCGGGGTTGATGGCGATCCGATTCAGTTCATCAAGATGAAGCCACTGGTCCGTGAAGTTGGCCACGAAAGCCCAGGTGCGATCGTCTTTGATCATCTGTCGCGCGGTCGATTCGAGCGTGGCGTCTTCGTTCAGCCGGCCATCGCTCGCCGACTTGAAGAGTGCGTCGTCCGGCATCGTGCTCCACAGGAAATACGACAGGCGCGACGCCAGTTCGTGATCGGTTAAGCGTTGCCGCTTTGTGGCGACGGTGGGCTCCATCAGAAACAGGAACTGTGGCGAGATCAGCACCTCGGGCAAGACTTCGCGCATCGCCAACTCGAGCGAGTCAACCTTGGGGCGAAACGCTGCGTAGACGCGCATCAGCCGATCAATTTCAGCCTTTGTCGCCGGTCGCCGGTATGCGCGGGACATGAAGCGTTCGATCACCTGCCTTGCGTAAGCGCCCTCGTCTTTCACACGCATGGGGGATGGAAAGATGATCTGCGTGTGATGCGCGGGCGGCCAGGTCTCGTAGTACGGCGACTCGTAGACCACCGAGTGAATGCGGATGCGCGGCTTACCCTCTTCGCTGGGCAATGTTGCTCTCTGAGCTTGCTTCCTAAATCGCTCGACCTGGTCCGGCTTGGCCGGCCGGCCTCGATCATCGAACATCTGCGGCGCCCAGATGCCAGCGGGGTAGCTCCGGTAGTAGGAGTTGCTGAACCCCATCCGTAGGCCCGGGTTCCGACGCTCCTTGATCGGCGTGCTGGGGTCGGGGTGCGGGAACTTTTCCATGTGGCCGAAGTATTCGAACGTTTGCGGCTCGTTTTCCGTGCCGGTCAGCGTCCCCTCGCCGACAAGTTTCAACCTGAAGTTGTTTGGGCTGTTTCGATAACCGAGGTGAACCCCCAACATCGGCGCATTGACGCCAGCCACCTGCTCCGCACTGGCCGTGACGCGGACCCGGAAGGGGCCTTCGACGGGGGCCGGCGGAAAGATCATCGTGCCGGCGGATGGGATCTGCCTCTCCGTGCCCTGGCCATAGCCTTCGCCGCCGATCTTCTTTTTCTCAAAACGCACAACTTCCGGTTGATCACCGATGACGATGGCCTTCTGCATCGCTCTTCTTGCGACTCGCAAGTAGTGTTCAAGTCGCCGTGGCGACATGCGCAACGTGTTGCCGTTGTTCTTGAAGCCGTCCGGTGAAGACGGTTCGGGCGGCAGGCCGTCGATGTAACCGACATCCACACCCAGCAGGTCACGCATCGTGTTCGCGTACTCGTAACGCGTCAGGCGGCGCATCACCACGCGGCCGCCCGTGTTGCGACGCACAGCCGTTGCCCGTTTCAACTCATCGGTCAGCCAGGAGACGATCAATTCACGTTCTGACGGCTTGGGCTGATCCGCCTTGGCCGGCGGCATGTTCCCCTGGTTCAACTCGTTCAGCGCGTCGTGCCAGGTCTCGCCGTCATTCCCCGTAGCCATGTTCGGGTCGAGCCGGTCGAAGCGCAGGTTGGCCTTCTGCTTCGTTGCCCCGTGGCAGCCTGCGCAGTACCGCGAAAGCAGGGGTTGCACATCGCGGCGAAAGGCCTGAAGGGAAGTGGCTTCCAGATTGGCGGGTGTGTCGACAGCAGCGGCAGACCCTGTGCCTATGGCCAGCAAAACCGCCGCAATCGTCACAAATTGCCGCTCAACACACTTCCGCAGCAGGTCTTGCCGACAACGTCGAGGATTCGGAACACACCGATTCATGACCATGAATTGCTTTGCTCCGCGTCTATGTTACATGCCGTCCATCGGCTAATACTCGACCCGCCGGAGTTACTTGCCGCCACGATCGTACAATGGCAGGCTGGATGACCTCAGATCCTGCTGGAGACACTCTGTGATCCTGCCTCGCCATTACCCACTCTGTTTCTTCGTGAGTATTGCGGCGGCCCTTTCCCCGTGCTACGCCGACGAGAGGACTGTCATTTTCGCTGATGATTTCAGTCGCGAAGACGCCGACTCCGTGGGGAACGGTTGGTCATCCAAGGGCTCAGCCGTGCTGAAAGACAAGGCGGCCCTGTTTCAGGCGAAGGAAGAGGAATTCAGGCCACGCATCAGACGCACCTTCCCCGTGCAGAAAACAGGTCGATTCACCGTCTCATTCCTGATGGATTGGCTTCGGACTTCCGAGGGGACTTGGGCGTTCTACATGCAGTTGGGCAACAGCGCCGAGATACCCCGATTCCTGATTCGTAACAACGACCTAGCCAAAGGGATGGGCGTTAATCTCGTTTGGGGGGGCGGCGAATTCGTCGATCAACAAGACAGGGGTTCGTTCGGCTACCTCAAGGACGGACGGTTCAAGGCCTTGTTCGTGGTCAATGACAAGGCCGTCCCGAAGACCGTCGTTGACAAGGCCGTCGTCAAGATCGATGTCGATCTTGACTCGAGCACTTACCGCGTCAGCTTCAACGGCAAGACCTACTCGGACATCCCTTTTGAGAACAAAGGCCCCATTGACACGATTCGCTTCATCACCAATGGGTGCAGCGCGACGGGGTTCTCGAAGCGTTCGATCGACGACGTTATGGTCAGCAAGAGCAAGTAAACACTGTTGCCCGCGGCAACGAGACCTGGAAAGATTTCGTGATGAAAGTACTCATCCCTTTGGCGGTATTGCTAGCCGTGTTCCCCACGTGGGTGGCCTCAGCCGCGGACACCGGTGTTGACACCAAGACGTTCAGTGAGTTGGTCAAGCCGGTCCTGAACAAGTATTGCGTCAGTTGTCACGGTGCTGAAATACAGAAAGCCCGTCTCCGCTACGACCAGATTGACGGCTTCCGGCTTTCAGACCGTCACCTGTGGACCATGATCCATGAGCAACTCTCTGAAGGCGACATGCCGCCGAACGACAAGCCGCAACTGAGCGCGTCGGAGAAGAAGGGTGTCTTGGCGTGGATCGAGAAAGAGCAGCGGGCGTTGGGCTCAGGCAGCACGCGCCGGCTCAATCGCCGCGAGTTTGGAAGCGCTCTGCGCGACGTGACCGGACTTGATGTTGATTTCGCCTACACCTTGCCGGGCGACAGCAAGGTGGAGGGCTTCGATACCGGCGCGGAGGCGTTGCAGGACGCGGCCGACTCCGTCAACCAGATGATGGAAGTCACGCGTCGCGCCGTGGAGTCCATCCGTTTCCTGGAGCCCGCGCCGAGCAAGGTGCTGAAGGTTGACCTGGTCAACGCTGAAAAGGACCCGTCCAAACTGTTCGATCCGTGGAAGGCGTCGGGTATCTACCTTGAGAAGCTCCCGCGCATGGCTAAGCCCGGGATGGGCGCGTTGATTGAACCCAAGTGGCCGAAAGACCGCGGCAGCAATCTGTTCCGTGTCCCGCCGCCGGCCGACCGACGCGGTGTGATGCGGGTGAAGTTCAGCGTGGCCTCATTCAGCGCGTTCTCAGAAGTACCGAACCCGGTTCTCTGGGTTGAGTTCGGCGGACGCATCTTGGATCAACGGGAGATCACGGGCCCGATCGACCTGGAATACCAGGTGCAGTTCGAGGACGCGCTGATCAGTTCGCGTGGCCTGTCCGTTGAGATCACACCGCGGGTGGAGATGCCTTATCGCGTGAAAGGCTTTGAGAACGAAGACAAGTCCAAGCCCGGCCAATTGCCGAACGGCGCCGGATTGTTCCGGCCGGTCTGGGACCGAAAAACCTTGCGGCAGCCCGAGCAGCAGCCAAAACCTTTTCTTGTCCTCAAACAGGTCGAGTTGGAACCGCACTACGTCGCGGCCTGGCCGCCGAAGAAGTGGAACGTCGATCTGGGGCAGATCACGGATTCTGTTGAGAGTGCCGAGAAGCTGTTGGCGCTTTGGATGGACCGTGCCTATCGCCGGCCTGTTACCGCACGCGAGCGTGAACCGTTCTTAGCGTTCTACAAGAAGCTTCGCGCCGACGGCATGACGTTCGACAACGCGCTGCGTTCGACCTTTCAGTCAGTGTTGATGAGCAGTCCGTTCCGCTACCTCGACTCGACCGCGCACCAGGACAAGGTCATCGCGGACCACGCGGTGGCGTCTCGTTTGAGTTTCATGCTGGTCGGTTCGCCGCCGGACGGCGAGTTGCGCGAACTCGCCGCAACAGGGAAGCTGCGACAGCCCGAGATTCTGAAAGCGCAGGCGGCCCGGCTACTCAACGATCCTCGCAGCTACGACTTGTTTATCCGTCCCTTCGTGACACAGTGGCTCGAGATGGAGCAGCCGATCACGCTCGTCGATGACCGGCGGGGCATGGCCAGTTATCACTTCCGCCGTTTCCTTCAGGACTCGATGCGCGAAGAGACCTGGACTTACATCGCCCGCATGATCGCCGACAACCGTCCGGCCCGTGAAGTGGTTGCCAGCGACTGGACGATGATGAACAACACCCTCGCCCGTCATTACGGCTACGCGGGCATCGAAGGCGGACACCTGCGCAAGGTGCAACTGCGCAAGGACGACCTGCGCGGCGGCGGCATCATGTCGCACGCCGGCATCCAATCGATGCTCTGCTGGATGGGTGATAACTGGGTGATCTATCGCGGGGCGTGGGCCGCCCGGCATATTCTCAATGACCCGCCGCAACTGCCGCCGCTTGAGGTGCCCGAGTTGGACCCGACGGCCGGCGATCTGAAATACATGACGCCGCGGGAACTGATGGCATTCCACCGCGAGGACAAGAACTGCTCGGTCTGCCACACGAAACTCGACCCGATCGGCTTTGCCTTCCAGAACTTCGACATCAGCGGTCGATGGCGGAAAGTCGAGCATGAGTTTTATGTCGTCGACGAGCTTGACTCGAATGTGGCCTGGCGGGGCACGGGCAAGACTCGGCCGGTGGATACCGTGGGCGTGCTGCCGGGCGGCGAGAAGTTCCGCAGCTATGACGAATTCAAGAAAGTGGTTGTCGAGCACTATCAGGACGACATGGTGCGGGGTCTTATGCAGAAGCTCATGCTCTACGCGACGGGACGCAAGCCCGACGTTGACGACATGGCGGAGATCAAGGGCATCATGAAGAAGCATGCCGATAAGGGATACCCACTCCGGGATATGCTGTTAGAGGTGTTTCAAACCGAAGCGTTCCTGGAGCACTAAGTTGTCAGTTGGCGAAGATAGAATGTGAATGACTGCGCGACTCGAAAGCGGACACAAGGACTCACCACCACGAAAGGTGCACGACATGAAACGCGACCCCTCCTTCAATCGCCGCGCATTCCTGGGCGGCCTCGGGGCCACGATCGCCTTGCCGACGCTTGAGGCGTTCGGCGGCAAGGCGCTTGCGGCACAGCAGAAGCGCAAAGACCCGTCGCGTCTGGCCTGCTTCTACATCCCCGGCGCGATCAGCCAGTACAAGTGGTTCCCCAAGGACACCGGCCCGAACTACACGCTCGCCCCCTCGCATCAACCGCTGAAGCATCACCGCGACCGGTTCACGGTGCTGACCGGCCTGTCACACATCCAGGGACGTATCAGCGGGCACACCCATCCTTACAGTTGGCTGACGGGTCACAATATCAACCTGATCCCCGGTACAATCAGCAACACGATTTCCGTCGACCAGGTAGCGGCGAAGCATCTCGGGCCGACCTATCTGAACTCGTTGGTGTTGTCGTGGACCAACGGCGTAGGCACGGCCACGCTTTCCCGCAATTCGCTCGGCGTGGACATCCCGGCGACGGGCAACTACCGCCGTGTGTTCGAGAGCCTGTTCCCGCCCGCCAATCGGGCGGAGGTCAAGCAAGCGCAGGAACGGCTCGCGCTCAATCGCAGCATCCTCGATACGGCGATGGGCAACGTGAACGACATCAAGCGGAAGATCGGCCGAATCGACCAGCAACGGATCGATCAGTACCTGCACGCGGTTCGCGATGTGGAGAAGCGACTCGTTCAGAAGGAAGCCATCCTTGAAAACGGTCGCCCGAATTTCGACCAATCCAAGGTTCGGCTGGAACGCGAAGCCCGCAACAGCATGCAGGAACATATCGAGCTGATGACCGACCTGATTGTGTTGGCCTTCCAGACGGACATGACACGCGTCGCCACGCAGTGCCTTGGCGGCGAGGCGGGGCCGAACTACGACGATTACAAGGACTGGGCCCGCAAAGCCGGCGCCCGCCTCCGCGGCACGCACGACGTCCATCACAAGGGTGGTGGCAATCGCGGGGCGGACAACCCGGACGTGATCGCTTTGAGTTTCCGCGACGAGATGCTGTGCGCGTGCGTCGCGCGATTCATGGACAAGCTTCAGGCTATCGACGCCGCGGAGGGGAATCTGCTCGACCACACGGCCATCCTGTTCGGCGGCGCGCAGACCGCCAGCCACGTCGGCACGAGTTTCCCGACGATTCTCGCAGGCGGCAAAGCGCTCGGGTTTAAGCACGGCCAACACCTGCGCTGGCCGCTGGACGAACGGCCGATGTCCGATCTCTACCTCACCATCCTGCAACAGCTTGGCTGCCCGGTCGAGTCGTTCAAGGAAAGTTCAGGCCCGATCACCGAATTGTTGGCCTGAGCACGTACGCCGTCACGGTTTCTTCTTTTGTCGGGCTTCGCTGATGGCCTGGAGGTATCGCGCTGCCCCTTGTTTGACGCGCTCGTCCCGGTGCTCCACCAGCGGCTTGAGTTGTTTGGCGTACGGCGTGGGGTCGACCTCTTCGAAGGCCAGCATCAGCCCACGCAAGCGGTACGGACGGTAGATGTTCTTCGCGTCCTTCCACGTCTTTTCCATCTCAGCCTCCGCCGCCTTTCGCGTCGCCGCAGGCGTGGTCGGTGTGTTGAGCAGGTTGATCAACTGCATGTGGGCATACTTGTAGCTGTCCCGGTGGCTGCTGCTGAAGAACGGCCCAAGTGCGTCCACCCTGCCAATGAATTCCACGCCGCTGACAAACTCGGCGTAGGCTTGGCGTTGCAACTTGCCCTCCGCTCTGCCCTCTCCCCACTTGCGCAGGATGTACACGCGGTTGAAGTAGCTGTCCGGGAGTGGGCCACGCTTGAAGTACTCGTAGATCTTTAACTGTTCCCGCTCCGGGCGGTCTGGGTCAACGACCGCGTCCATGACGAAGTTGAACTCTTCCTGCGTGAGCGTCTTCTTGTTCAACAGCGCAAGGGCTTCATCGAAGTCGATCTCAAGGTTGAGTTCGCTTTCGGGCACCTGATTGAGGCGCATGAGAATGAACAGGTCGCTGTAAATCGATGAATTAACCTTCTTGAAAGCCGCCTCGATGGCGACCTTGACCGCCGGCGTGTGTTCCCATGTCGCGCACTTGAAGTATGGGCCGGTGAAGTTGGGGCGGTTCCCCCACCACGATTGTCCGTCCCATGAGGCCTCGCGGTGGTAGAGTCGAAACAGCGCGATGGTGATCAATCTGGCAAGCTCTTGGTCGTCTGTGTCTTCGACTTTCGCCGCCAGCCCCGCCACGACCCGCTCGCTGTGTATCTCCTGCAGGCCGCGCAGGGCGGTTTCACGCAGTTCGCTGTCGTCCAGCTTGCTGATCAACAGATCAACCGCGTTCAGTTTCACCACGGCCTTGAGGGCGGTGTGCGGGAGGACCCGATGCGGAGGCGACCAGCCGTCGGCGTCGGGTTCGCCGACCCCATTTTGGTCGTCGGTTGCGATCAGCTTTTCATCTTTGGCCAGCGGGAGGATGGCCTCGGCGGCGTTCACGTCGCCGGACCGTGCCAGACCGATGATCCCTCGCATCTGCACGCGTGGGTTGTGGTCTCGGAGCGCGGCAAGGCAAACCGCCTTGCTGACGTCATCGAATTCGTCCGCGACATCGCCAAGGGCACGGACAACAAACTCCCGCAACTCTGCGTCCCGGTATAGGTCTTTCAAAGCCGCGTGCGACTTCGTGCCGTCGAGTTGCTTAAGGGTCAACAACGCGGCAACCCGCGCGTACAGCGGGGCGTTCGCATCCTTCGCCATCGCCAGCAAGCCGTCGGTGAAACTCGGCCGACGGCCGCGCGTCACGATCTCGCGCATGGCGTTGACGCGCGCCACCTGGCTGCGGCTGGCGAGGTGAGTCAACAGTTCCGTATCGCTTGCGCCGTTGATATCGGGGTAGACCGCTCGGCCGTTGTCACCCTTAGGTCGAATGAGATCGACGTGACCGAACGGCTCGCTGGCAAACCCGAACCCGCCGCCCAATCTTGAGGCGATGTACATTCGCGAGAAGCCGTCGACATCGATGCCGACGATCCGGGGCGAGTCCGTGATGCGCTCCTGCCGGATCTGGTAGCTCGCTCCGTGGCGCTTGCGTCGATGGATCGCCAGGCCGGTGTTGTAATCACCCGAGTACAGCGCATCGCCCAGGTCCTCGGGGTAGCCCGGCTCGTGCAAGTACAGCATCGCCGTGCCCGCACCGGGGCCGTAGTCAACCAGCGATGGCATCGCTTCGTGGCTGAAGTGCTTGTAGAGATTTGGGTAGCCGAAGTCAGCCAGTTCCGTCAGGTGATGCAAGCGAGTGCCCCAGCCGCCGCCGTCGTTGGTGTTGTCGCGTGCAAACAGGTCGAGGTAAGGGTCCACAGCGATGTCGTAGATGTTGCGCGTTCCGGTGACGAGCACTTCAAGCCGACTGCCGTCCGGTCGGACGCGCAACACGCCACCTCCGTAAAGCGTGGCCTGACTGCCGTCCGTCCCTGTCGCATCGAAACAACCCTGATCTCCGGTCGCCAGGTAGAGCCAACCGTCGATCCCCATGCGGATGCCATTCGCGCCGTGGACAACGCCTCTTGACCGCAGGTCTTGCCCCAGGTTCGTAACGAGGACGGTTTTCTTGTCCGCGACACCGTCGCCGTCCCGATCTTGATAAGCGACCAGGTTGGGCGGCTGTATGAGGTAAAGCGTGTCGTCCACATAGCAACTGCCGCGCGGCGAGTCGATGCCTACAACGAAGTTGCTGAACTTGTCAGCCCGGCCGTCGCCGTCCGTGTCTTCGCAACGCACGACCTTGCCCGCGCCTCGTTTTGTGTTGGTTGTGCCGTTGACGTCGCAGCTCACGAATACCACACCCTCGGGGGACACGGCGATGCCGGTGGGCGCGGTGATGTGCTTACTGGTCACAAAACGGCTTTGGACGAGACCGGGCTTGACCTCGTCCGCGTGGAGGACGTTTGCCGAGGTGCAGAGGAGGACAGCCAATAAGAGAAGGGGTCTACGCATCACTCACCAATCGCGCCGTATGTTATTCAATCGGATTCAAGTATCGCTTGAGATGTCATTTCGTTCTCGACACAACCTCACCGGCCACGGGCAGTCTGACTCGATAAAGACGGTACTTGCCTTTACCCGAGATGAACAGCGTGCGTCCATCGTCGCCGCCGAACGCCAGGCCGTATACATTGCTGGGCATGCCCAAGCTGACTTGCGGGTCACCCACGATCATCGCTGCAAGCTTCTTCCCGTCGGGCGTGAATACCGCCACCGCGCTGCCGGACGGCTTGCCATGTGACCCTCCGATGTAGATGTAGCCCAGACGATCAACGGCAAGGCCGTGGATGCGTCCCAGCCAACCCAGCAGTTTGTCCGACTTGTCCTTCGCCGGCGGCAGGTCTTTCAGGTGCGTGGTCGTGAACTGATCGACGGCGATGAAGAACTTGCCTTTGCCGAGACTGCCGTCTTGGTTTACCGGAAACCGCCAAACGCCGCGGTTCTTTGCGTCCGGCAGTTGAGACGTCACGTACAGCCAGTCATGTTTCGGACTCAGGCCAATCCCGTAAGAATGTCCGACTTGGGGTGACGCGATCTTGACGTCTTCCAGGCTGAACCCCTTCGACGACGGCAACAGGTAGCGCGTGCCCGTGCTGGGATAGCCGGACCAGTAGATCGTCCCGTTCGGGTGCGCCGCCAGCATGAGGGGCGTGCACAGGCCTGTCTTGGGATTCTTGTTTCTGTGATTGACGCCGGTCTCCTTGAGGAGCGTTTGCTCCTTGCCGTCGGCTGTGATGCGGGCGAGGCGGTACAGGACGTTGTCCTTGTTTTCGGTGAGCAGCAGTCGGCCATTCGGATCGACCGCGACCCCAAACGGGTTGGTCAGGCCCTGCTCCTTGAACACCTCGAATTTGTCCGGTGGCGTAAAGGTGTAGAGCTTGGCGGGCTCGCGATTCGCGATCATCAGGCGACCGTTCCACCACGCCATGCCCTTGGCGTTGAAATGCGGGCTGGACGCCATCTTCTCGGCAATGTAGACGCCCGAGACCGGGTTCGGTGCCAACTCAGCGCCCCAGCCGGTGGCGGACGTCAACTGGATTGCTGCGAACAAGAGCAGAAACACTCGTCTCATCACTGACCTCGCGAAGGGCGATCTGCTACCGGATCGTGATTATTGAGAGTCACACATTCAAGTGCCGATCCGAACACACCAAGTCCTCGTCGGCCAAACAATAGTCGCTGTTCGACGTTGGAAGAACGACGCCTATCGACGAATGCCTCCGACGAAGTAGCCGGTCTGAACTTCCTTGCCGCCGAGTTGAGTATAGAACCGGCCGTACATCACGTCGCCGGCACGCATCCCCTTGAGTTTGAACGTGTAATCGCCCTCGGTGACACTCCCGGATGACAAGACCGTTGATCGCATGACGCCGTTCACCGTGTTGCGGCCGAACGTCAACTTCGCGTCGGCTAGCGTCGCTTTGAAGACGCCCTTGTTGTTGCTCGCAGTCCCCTTGACGAACCGGCCGTCCTTGAGAGTGCATTGAAGGAAGACGCGATTCTGCCACATGGCGCCGCCGGTGTATCCGCCTTCGCATTTGATCCAGACCGTGGGGTTTCCGGGGATCGGTCGGCGGTGGCGGATCTCGCCCCATACATCGCCCTCAACGGGTTGATCGTTAACGGTCGTGCCTTGAAACGTCCCGCGTACCATTGCGCCGCCGACGGCCGCGTCAATGCGGTATTGCCCGAAGGTCGAGCGTGTCCCGTCGTTGGCTTTGTTCAGTCGAGTAACGGTCACGCTGCCTGATAGCTTAGAGTCTACGAATCTCAACCTGCTCGCATCGACGTCCATCGGACGCCGCGTGAAATCGGGCGAGAACGCGAACGCGGAAAACTTGCCGTCGTGTCTGTCGATGTAAAGCGACAAAACTTCCCCACGCGGCAGCGCCTTGGCCAGGTGGACCGTCCACACACCGTCTTGTGCGGGGTCGCCGGAGATAACATCCGGGACGACCGTACCGGTCAACTGGCCCGTTCTCTTTTCTGCACCGGCTTTCGAAGTGAGGTGCGTGCCCCTGACCACGCTGTCGGCAATGGTCGCGTCGATCGTGATGTCGAACGTCCCGGCCACCGTTGTGGCCGAGTGTATCTTTGCCACAAGTGACCCGGTCAGCCTGTCGGCGCGGACCGTCAGCTTGTGCGAATCAACAACGCCTTTCCACGAGGGCACGGTCCATCCGCGTTTGAGGTGAATGGTCGGCGACACCACCTTGCCATCGATCAGCGTGAACTGGATTTCGGGTGAAAGCACCCAATCGCGCACTTTCGGGGTAAGCCCGACAAGTGCCTTGTCGAGTTTGACGTTGACACGCTGGACGTTTTGTTGAGCGGACACTGCTGCCGGCAAGGCCGTCAGCAAGGCGAGCAGAACAGCGAAGAAGAGCGATCGTTTCATGTGTCTTGTTGCCTCGTCGTCGATCACGTCACATGCATGTGCTCGTGTCACTCCGGATCCGCCCGCTGTTTACGGTTGCATCACCCGTCAACAAAAGCGCGCTTACGATTAAACGCGCGTTCAGTGGCCGCCTGCACGGCTGGGTCGTCATCGTTTTCTCGAGACTACTTCGCCCGCCACCGGCAGTTGCACTTGATATAGCCGATACGTCCCCGCCCCAGTAATGAACAACGTCCGTCCGTCCTTGCCGCCAAATGCGAGGCCGGAGATGTTGGTCGGTATTCCCAGGTCGGAGTTCGGTTTGGCCACGATCATCGCGGCGAGCTTCTTGCCATCCGGCGTGAAGACGGCCACGGCCGCGCCGGAGCTGTGAGATTCGGCGCCGCCGACATAGATGTAACCCAGGCGATCCACCGCCAGCCCCTGCAGCCGCCCGACCCATCCCAACAGACTGTCCGACCCGTCCTTGGCCGGCGGGAGACCCTTGATGTGCGTCGTCGTGAACTGATCGATTCGGATGAAAAGCGTTCCTTTACCCAATCGGCCATCCTTGTCCACCGGGAATCGCCAAACACCGCGGGCATCGCGATTAGGTATCTTCGAGTTGACGTAAAGCCAGTCGTGCTTGGGGCTCAGGCCGATGCCGTAGGTATGCACAATCTTGGGCGATGCAACGATGACATCATTCGAGCCGGGTAAGAGGTATCGCGTGCCGCCATTGGGAAAGCCGGACCAATAGACCGTCCCGTTCGGATGGATCGCCAGGAACTGAGGCGTGCCAATGCCTTTGGGGCCGGGCTTCTTGTTGTCAACGCCGGTTTCTTTGAGGATGTCCTCCTCTTTTCCGCCTTCTGTCCAACGGGCGATTCGGTAGAGGATCTTGTCTTCCTTCTCCGCAAACACCAGGCGATTGCTCGGATCGACCGCAACGCCCACCGGCCGTGTCAATTTCTTGGCGACCTCGAACTTGTCCGGCGGCGTGAACGCGTGGAGAGCCGCCGGCTCACGGTTTGAGATGATGAGCCTGCCGTTCCACCATGCGATCCCAGACGCCTTGAAATGCGGGCTGACCGACATCTTCTGGGCGTAGTAGACTCCGGACACCGGCGCATCTTGAGCTACCTCGGCGTAGCTGATAGGCGACACACTTACGAAGCACATCAGAATAGACACGCAAGCAAGTTTCATGGTGTATCAGGCACTATGTTGATGGTGGCGTGGATCGTCTGTTCGATAGGCGTGCCGTCCTTCGACCTGAGCTTGTAAGTCAACGAGATCGGCGGCGTGACAGTGACAAGGCCTTTGTCATTGGTGCGGTTGGTCAGGTCTTCCTTGTCGATACCGGGGATGCCCACTTCAATGGTTTTGGGATCGACCAGGCGAACGTCACCAAGTTTGATCTGGGGGAGGGCCGCGCCCGACTTCTTCTTGTCAGACTCACGAACGCCCGTGAACGACGAGGCCTTGACCGACGCAGGGTCCAGGTCCGAGCCGAAGGTTAGACGAACGCCGGTTCGCGTCACAGCGGCATCCGTCACGCCGCGCACGGGTTGGCCGGTATGACGGATGCGATAGATCGCGCCGTCATAGCGGGCCGACGTGTCCCAACCTTTCTGGCAAACCACGTAAACCTGCTTGTCGATCGGATTGACGCGCGGCCGCATCGCGCCGGACTTCAACGGGAAAGGGAACTCTACAGCGAAGCCATTCGGGTACGGCTCGACATCCTGAATGAAGCAGTAAAACGTCGAGCACCGGCTGTATGAGGTGTGGATCACCGACCCGCTGAGCGGGCCCCAGCCATTGGGTTCGGTCCAGCATTGGCCGCCGCTCGAACTGTCGATGCGAGCCGGTAACATGACCAGCATCGGCACGGTTCGGCCTCCCGTGTAACCGTATTTCGCCCCCTTTTTGGCGAGAAAGAACCCGTTGTATACCGCTTTGCCGCTGGGGTTGTCCGCGACCGTGACCCAGTCCTTCGGCCCGCCGGCGCCCATGCCGTTGGGGTTACGCAAGTTCGTACCGATAAACTCAGCCTGCTTGCCATCCGGGCTGAGCTTTACCACGCCGCCGGTCAACGGTGACTTGTAGCCGGACTGAGAGAAGTAGAAGTTGCCTGACTTGTCGGTTTGCAACTCATAGATGAATGCGTGGTAGCTTGCGCCGATCTCGTTCGGCTCTTCATAAAAGCTTTCGTAGAAATCCGCTTCGCCGTTGTTGTTGAGGTCGTGCAGCTTGGTGATCCGGTCCCGGCCGCGCACATAGACGACGTCATCCACGATCTTCAGGCCAAGCGGCTCGTACAGCCCAGCGGCGAACCGGCTCCACGTCAGGCCGTTGGGGTTCTCCTTGGTCCAACTGACAATCCAGACGTCACCGCTGAGTGTCGATACCGCCATTCGGCCGTCGCTGAAGAAGTCGAGCGCGGTCGTGCGCATCCAACAACCCCACGGGTTGGCAAGCGGCACGGTCAGATCGTCAAAGGCGTAGCCGTCCTTGTTCTCACCGGGCGCCACCGCCGTCTGCACGGTCACCGGCCAACGTCGCGGCCCACCTTTCGTAAACGTGCTCAAATCGACCGCTTTGACCTTCTCGGGCGTGTCGCCGAGCACGACGTTGTAAGAAGTCGACTCCCTCGACGCCGGTATCTTCAGCCAGGTCGAGCCATCGCTGGCTTTGATCAACCCATCGCCGTGGGCCTTGAGGTCTCCGCTGGCGACCAGGCAGTACAGAGACTGATCGCCAGGCCCGACCTTGAAGCTGCGCGACACGCTTTCACTGCCGATGCTTGAATAGGGTGATTCAAGAATGTCACGGCCGCCGACGGTGTAACTGAGTACGACGTTCTCCCCCGAGAGGTACAGGCCGTTGTAGCGAAAGTGATCGCGGGTCTTGGGCGCCTTCGGGGCGCCGACCGCCCAACCGATCACATCGATGTTCTGATAGAACGGCTTGCCGCCGGGTTGTAAACAGCGCCCGCCCTTGTGGCTGGTGTGGTGCGTCTTGTCGGTGATCGCCATCTTGCCGTGCCACAGGCCGCTCACGCTCAGCCGATGGGCGTCGTAGCAAATCACCGCCTCACCCGGCAAGTCAACGATGATTGCCTTCTCGGTCACGTCCGGGATGTATTCGGCGTTCTTATTCTTGATGGGGGAGTAACTGACCGCGTGTTGCATGAATGGGCCGTACACCATGCTCTTTCCGCCCGTGCCATCGATCAATCCCGGCGCGGTTTGTACTTTCTGCGCATTGGCGGCGTCTGCGATGGCGTCCGCTTTAGCGCGGGCGGGCAGCTTGGCGAAATATGCGTCGTCCGGCTGGAAGTACTGTTTGGGGTTGTTCTTTTTGACGATCTCTTCGCGGATGAAGTGGACGAGTTGGTAGCGCTCTTTGGGGGTCAGCAGTGTGTCCCAACGGAACATCTGGCCTTTGCCGTAGCTGATCGTCTTCCACATCGAGTAGGGATCGCTGCCGTACCTGAACGGCTCCTTGGCGAATCGCCGGGCGGATGGGTTGACCGCAAGCGTCCCATCTTTACCGTGGCACAAGGCGCAGTGCACCGCGTATAGCGCACGCCCCGCCTTCTGGTCGCCGTAGCGGAGCGACTTGATGGTCGCGACATGGTCAAACTCGTCCTCGGCCGACGCCGGCTGGACCGAAACCAACAGACAGATTGCAGCGATCGATACGCGGGTCATTGCTTCACCTTGACTTTCTCCGTACACCACGCCAGCGCATTGGCTAGCAATCGCTGAAACCGTTTGTCCTCGAAGTCGTGTACGTAACCCATCGACGTGTAGAAGACGCGCTGGCCGTTGGCGTTTTGCCGGACCCACGTCCCAGGTGTCGATTTGACACCCTTGCCTGACAGGTGCATGAGCACGACATTGTCTTTCTTCCAAGGCGCTTTCGGCGAACCGCTCTTGCCGGACGCGACCGCTGGATTCTTGTACACCTTGCCCTGTCGTTTCCAACCCGCGTCGATTCCTTTGAGGACGGGATGTTTCTTGTTCTGGTCATCCAGCACAACCGTCACTTCACCGCTGCCACCGTGTCCGCTGTAAGTGCCGCCCATTACATCGTTGTCGAAAGCGAGCCATGTTTGAAACGCATGAGAGGCGGTGCGGATGCCGATGATCGGCCGAGTGGTCGCCACGGCCTTGACCGTCTCGAGCGCCTCATCATTGAGCTTCCACCGCTTACAGAACACGATCAGGACATCACACCGCTTCAGGTTGGCGATGTCCTGGTCATCCTCGACGCCCGACGCGATGGTGCAGGTATGGCCCTCTTTCTTCAGTTGTTCCGCCCACTTGGGCAAGGACTCCGCCGACTTGTACTCGCCGGACCCGCTGAGCATGTGAATGCGCAGTGGCTTGCCGTCGCCCGCCCAGCATGTCGTTGCGGAAACAAGGACGACGAGCGCAATCGTGGTGGACAACTTGCTCATGTTTGTTCTTTCTATGTATCGATTGTCGGAATACCAACCCTGGGTCGCTCGGACTTCTTCTAGCCGAACACCTGGCGACAAGCCACGCGGCGTACCCTTGTGATGAACCTGCTCAGGGATGCCCCGGATGATTGGGACACAGTGGGGATCAGGTTACACCTGCGACGCCCCATGGCATTGAGCTATCCATGCTGTTGATGCCGCCAAGGGCTCAGCCCCATTCAAGATAGAATACAGGATGCTCGCCGATCCAAGCGATTGTGCTGCAGGTGGCCTGCCAACGCATCAGGAACGTATCGCCGCGCTTGTAACCGAAAGTCGGTCTGAAACAACCTTAGAGATCGAGGAACTCAGCGTGGCACGAGTCCTTCGGTAACGTCTGTCAGGTACTTGTAGCGTTTTCGCGGAGCAGGCCAATCACATGTCCCACTGCAGATGGCTGATACTGGCGATGTTGTCCACCGCGGTGGGGCTTGCTGCCGACGCGGCGGGTGCGAGCGCGGTGGCATCCGCCGACCGCGCGGCGCGTTCCGGGTTCACCATCGCTCAGGTCGAGTTTTTCGAGGTCGAGATTCGCCCGTTGCTCGCTCGGCATTGTGCATCGTGTCATGGCGAGTCGAAAGCGCGGGGCAAGTGGAGTTTTACGTCGCGCGAAGCCTTGATCCGGGGCGGCGAGAGTGGGCCGACGATCGTGCCCGGCGACGCGCGGAACAGCCTGTTGCTCAAGGCGGTCCGCCACGCGGGTGACCTGCGGATGCCCAAGGGCAAGCCCAAACTGGACGACAAGTCGATCGCTCTGCTGGAGAAGTGGGTCGCGATGGGCGCGCCCTGGCCGGCGACCGACGCCTCGAGCGCGCCCAAACTCCGGACGCGATTCAAGATCTACCCGTCAGACCGTCAGCACTGGGCGTTCCAGCCAGTTACGCGGCCGAGTGTGCCGCAGGTTAATCAACAAGACTGGCCGCAGGGCGAGATCGATCGCTTCTTCCTTGCGCGGTTTGAAGCGGCACAACTGACGCCGGCGCCGAAAGCCGACAGGCGGACACTCATGCGCCGGCTCGCATTTGATCTAACGGGTTTGCCGCCTTCGCCGGACGATCTTGATGAACATCTCAACGACACCGAAGATCCAACGCTTTCTCGCTACGTGGACAAGCTGCTCGCCTCGTCCGCGTTCGGCGATCACTGGGCGCGGCATTGGCTGGACCACGTGCGCTTTCGGCCGTTCTCGAAACGTAGCGAGCAGAACGACCCGTACCGGCAGTGGGTTGCCAAGGCGTTCAACGACGACATGCCGTACGACCGGTTCCTCAAGATGCAGATCGCCGGCGACCTGATGCCGCCGCCCGAGGCCGGCAAGGTCAACCTCGACGGCATGATCGCTGTCCGACCGTGGTCGTTGAAGTCACGCCACCATCAGCAGCTCGACCTGCTGGGCCGCACGTTCATGGGGTTGAGTTTGATCTGTGCCCGATGTCACGACCACAAGCTGGAGCCGATCAGCCGGGACGACTACTACGCGCTGCAGGGCGTCTTCGAGAGCAGCCAGGTCATCGACGCGCCGTACCTTGAAGACCGCGGCCAGTTTGACGAATACATGGCCGGCTTCCAACGCATGAAGGCGAACGAAGCGCGGATGAAGAAGGAACTGAAGGAATACGGACGCGTCGCCCGGCTCGTCGATCTGCGCTCGCGGATCGAAACCGAACGCAAGAAACTCGACGACCCAAAGCAGTCCAAGGAGAAAGTTCAGGAGACGATCAAGAAACTGTTGGCTGACGAGGGGAAGGCCGAGGAGGACATCAAGAAGCGCAAGATCGACCTCGAAGCGCCCGGCGCGAAGGAGTACATGAAGCTTCGGGCTCAGAACAACGCGTTCAACGAGCGCTGGCGTGACCAGTTCCTGTTCGACGCGTTCGTCGATCAGTCCGACCCGTCGAAGATCGCCGACGCCTCGCCGCCGGCGCAGGGCACCGAAGCCAAGGTCGGTGACGACACGCCGCCTGAGCCGGCCGTCGCGCGGCGTTTTCCGATGATCCTCGCCGGCGCGGATCAGACGCCGCTTGGTGAACGGACAAAACAGAGCGGCCGACTGGAATTGGCCAACTGGCTGGCAGATGCCAAACACCCGATCACCGCGAGGCTAATGGTCAACCGCGTCTGGTACTACCTGTTGGGCGAAGGCCTGACGCCGTCGCTGTCCAACTTCGGGCGCAGTGGCCGACCGCCGACGCACCCCTTGTTGCTCGACTACCTCAGCGACGAGTTTGTTCGAAACAACTGGTCGGTCAAACAACTGGTCCGACGCATCGTCCTGTCGGCGACCTATCAGCAGACGTCGATGCTCGACATTGCGTCGGCTGAACGCGAACAACGCGTTGCGTTGTTCGGCATCGCGAAGCGCAAACGCCTTGAGGTTGAATCGATTTGGCGCACGCTCCAGTGGCTGGAGTACGACCCGAACAGCGACGAACGAAAGCGCGACCCTTCGATTGACATGACGCGCGAGATGGGCCTGCTGTTCGACGGGGCCAACCGCGACCTGATCTCGCCGCGACGTTCGTCGTCCGTCTCGCCGTTACAGGCGTTGTTCCTGATGAACAGCGAGCACGTCAAGGCGAGCACGGGACGATTTGCTGGACGCCTGTTGGCGATCGCCGACGAGCGAGAGCGGGTCCGGCAGGCCTTCCTCCTGTTATTCGCCCGCCCGGCGACCGACAACGAGATCAAGGACGGACTGGCCTTTGTCGCCGATTGGCAGGTCGAACGACAGGCCGAGCCGAACCGCCGACCCAAGCCCGGCGAGCCCGACCCGGCCGACGTGGCCAAGTGGCAGGCGTATTTGCAGGTGCTCCTTGCATCCAACGAGTTCCTTTTTGTCGATTAGGATTGCAACAGGCTGGGTGGCAGACCTTGTCCCGAAGGGCAATGTGTGCGGAACGGCCGTGCTCGGGTGCCACTGGCGGCTTGTCCGCCAGTGCTATTGCGGTGCGGTCACAACACTGGCGGACAAGCCGCCAGTGGCACCCACCTAATTTGCCGCGGTTCACTACTACCTGAAATCGGACGGCGCTTGGCGATTACTGATGTATCCTCCCGCCCGCCGATGACAATGAGTGTGTGCCATGCGTAAGCCCTCGCAAGACCCCGTCCTGATCTCCCGCCGCAGTATGCTCGGCCGCGGTGCAGGCGGTCTGGGCGCGATCGCGTTGACGTCGCTGTTGCAGGATCAACTCGTTGCCGACGCCGGCCGCGCTGCCGGCGGGATCGCCGCGCGGCACGGTCATCACCCGGCCCGTGCCAAGCGGATCATTTTCTTGTGGATGAGCGGCGGCCCGTCGCAGATGGACACGTTCGACCCGAAGCCGGCCATCAACAAGCTGGCCGCTGAAAAACAGAACGTCACCGAAGCGCCGTTCAAGTTCAAGCAGCACGGCCAAAGCGGGATGTGGGTGAGCGAGTTGCTGCCGCACATCGCCCAGCAGGCGGACAACCTTTGCGTGATCCGCTCGATGAAGGGCGAGACGAATACGCACGAACACGCGCAGACGTTCGTCATGACCGGCGTCCCGCAGAACAACACGCCCGTGCCGACGATCGGCCATTGGCTCGTTTACGGCCTCGGCTGTGAGAGCGAGAACCTGCCCGCGTTCGTGTCGATTGGCCAAAAGACCAACCCCGACGTGACGCAGAGTTTCTTCCTGCCCGCGTGGACACAGGGCGTCGTGCTCGGCGACGAGCAGGCGAAGAAGAGCAAGACCGGCGAGCCGGCCCCGCTGATCTCCAACCTGAACAACAGTTGGCTTTCCCGTCAGCAACAGCGGAAGCAACTCGACCTGTTGCAGAAGATGAACGCCGCGCACGCCAACGGGCGGGCCGGCGACGATCGGCTGAACACGCGCATCGAGAGTTTCGAGCGCGCGTTCCGAATGCAGATCCAGGCGCCCGACGCGTTCGACATCTCGCAGGAGAGCGAAGCGACCCGCGCGATGTACGGCGTTGGTCGGCCGGAGACGGATGAGTACGCGCAGCGTTGCATCATCGCGCGGCGCATGGCGGAGCGCGGCGTGCGGTTCGTCCTCGTGCCGTTCAGTCGGCCGCCCAAATCGATGAAGCTGGCGCGCATGTACGGCTGGGACTCGCACGAGCAGAACAACACGCTCACGCCGATCCTCTGCGGCCGACACGATCAGCCCGTCGCCGCATTGATCGCCGACCTCAAACAACGCGGCTTGCTCGAAGACACGCTCGTCTTCTGGGGCGGCGAGTTTGGCCGAACGGCTGGGTCGCGGGCCGGCAAGGCAGGGCGAGAGCACAACTGCAACGGCTACACCATTTTCCTGGCCGGCGGCGGTGTCAAGGGCGGACTGGTTTACGGCAAGACCGGCGAGACGGCCAAGGGCATCGTCGAAAACCAGGTCCATGTCCACGACCTGAACGCGACCATGCTGCACCTGCTGGGTCTCGATCACGAACGGCTGACCTATCACGCCAGCGGTCGGCATTTCCGACTGACGGACGTGTACGGTGACGTCGTGCACGACGTGATCGCGTGAAGCCACAGACACTGACCAACGTGAAGAGGAAAAACGCATGAAACCGTGCGGTCGACTTGTAGGTCTCTTTATTGTCTGCCTGGCCGCCACCGCGGCCCACGCCGGCTACGAGCAGCCCGCGTACATCGACGGCTGTCAGTCCATTGACGGCCGATACGTCGTCACCGCAACACAAACCGTCCGCGGCAAGAACGTGCACGGCCCGCACAAGTGGTCGTACACCTGGAAGGACACGAAGACAGGCGAGTCGAAAACGTTCCCCGCGCGGGGCGTGCAGGGCGGGCAGGTTTACGCGCAGCTCTTTATCGCGCCGGACGGTCAGACATTCGCCCTGTGGAACCACATCACGCAGTACTGGCCGGATAAGTCGCACATGCATTCGCACGCCGTCCTGGCCAAACGCGACAAGCTGGGCGAGGCGGGCTACCGGGCGCTGGACATCCACAAGCATCGCCTCATCATCTACAAGAACGACGGGTCGATCATCAAAACGCTCGGCATCGGCGACATTCTGAAAGGCGACGAGTGGGAGAGCGCGCTGGCCGTCTTCACGCGCATCCATTGGCTGACCGAGTACGACGACCTGAGCTACCGCGACATCTGCCGAATGCAGTACGCCTTTTATCGCGTCAGCCCGGACTACACCGTGCTGGAGTTTCGGCCAACTCCTTCGCGCGCTAAGCGGAAAGACCCGGCGCGCGTTGTGCGTGTCTCGCTGACGGACGGACGCATCCTCGACACAAATGAAAAGCTCGACGACCCGAACAAGACGCCCGTTCGGCCGTTCGTCGGGCCGGATCGGCCGCCGAAAAACTCCAAGCCGTGGCGGGAAGGCTATCGCCCGAGTCTCGACCCGGTCCGCACGGCGGGCACGTACACCATCGACACGCCGTCCGAGGCGTACCCACTCGACAAGGCGCCGAAACTCAAACCAATCGAGCATGGCGAGGTCCGCCTCATCCAGGACGGCTTCACGAAAGCGGACACGCCCGCCTGGCTGCCCAAACGCACGGGCAAGAAGGAGTCGCCGTTTGTCCTGTTCACCGATCTCGAACAAGGCAAGCTGTTCCGCGTGACCGACGGCAAAGTTGAGACGGTTCGATCGGGCGCCTCGCGTGGCAAAGCGGGGCCGAAGGGCTCCTTCTACGGTTTGTTCGACGGCAAGCTGGCGTCGTGGCGACCCGAGTCCGAGCCGCAGGTCATTCTTGAGAAGGCGGCGGGCGGGCGCGACATCTCACTGAACGACCTGACGGTCACGTCTCGTGGGCGCATCTATTTCACGACGCTCAAAGACCCCGAGAAGGGTCGGCTGTCGATGGTGGACCCGCAGACGGGCAAGGTCACCGTGCTGTTCGACGGCGAGGACGAGCCGACGCTGGTCAATCCCAACGGCATCGCGATCGACCCGGACGAACGCTTTCTTTACGTCGGCATCTCGAACTACAAGAACGGCAAGCACTCGGGCGTGTACTGCTTCCCGATTCTGGCGGACGGCACGATCGATGTCGAACGCGGCAAGGCCAAACCGTGGGCGGCGGTCAAAGCGCCGGACGGCATCGCCGTGCGCCGCAACCGCGACATCTACTTCACGGCCGGCAACAAGGTCGAGGTGTTCGACGCGTACGGACGACGACGTGGGCGCATCAAGATCCCCAAGGGCAACGGGACGAACCTCTGCTTTGGCGGAGGGCGTGACGAGACGCTTTACATCACGACATGGAACGCTTTGTACGCCGTCGACCTCAATGGGAACTGAGCACTATGCGCATGTTGGTCAGTTCGATTGTCCTGTTCTTAATCGTCGAGTCAGCCGCGACGGGCGCGGTGTTTCAGATTGCCATTCCGGTTGAGACTCGACGCGGCGAGCGCATGGCATACCTTTGGATTCCGCCGCAGGCCGATCAGGTGCGCGGCGTCGTCATGGCCGGCATGACGCTCATGGAGCGCGAGTTCGCGCAAGACGCGCGCATCCGCGCCGCGTGTGCCGAGCAGCAGTTGGCGATTGTGTTCCTCAAGTCCGGCCTCGGCGCGGTGGATGTCCAGCAAGTCCTCAACGATTTGGCGGACAAGTCCGGCTACGGCGAGTTGTCCGTCGTGCCGCTCATGTTCGTCGGGCACTCGGCCGGCGGGCCGCAGGCGCGCAAGCTCGCGACGGCGATGAGCGACCGCTGCTTCGGCCTGGTGCAGTACCGCGGCGGCAGCCCGATCGACGACGGGGCCGTGCCGGCCGGCGTGCCCTGCCTGATGATGATCGGCCAGTTTGACGAGTTCGGGAAGATCGGCCGGGACGCGAACGGCGTCGAGAATTGGGAGAAAGACCGCGACAAGATGGCCGGCTACCGCGCGATGGGTGACGGGTATTTGGGCAACATCCTCGTCGAGCCCGGTGCGGGTCACTACGCGTGGTCGGACCGCAACGCGAAGTTCCTGGCGTTGTTCATCGCCAAGGCGGCGGCTGCGCGCATCCCCGCTCGTTGGCCGATCGATACGAAGCAGCCGCCAACGCTCCGCGCCATCGACCCCGCGACCGGTTGGCTGACGGACATGAGCATCAAGCCCGTCGGCCAACACAAGCCCGCGAAGTTCAACGCCTACACCGGCGACGGGTCGAAAGCGGCGTGGCATTTCGACCGGGAATTGGCCGAGGCGACCGTCGCCTACCACGCGAGTATCGATCGCAGTGACCAGTTCATCGAATGGAAAGACCCGTACCGCGTCAGCGCCGGCGCGCGGTTCTTCTTTACCGACGTGAAGTGGGTCGGCGACGGTCAGACATTCGAGGTGCAACCGGCTTACTCTGCGATATACCCGAAGCAGTACAGCGGCCGGGGCTCGAAGTGGGGCGACGCGGGCAAGCCCGTCGGCCGCAGCGATGCGCCGATCAAGATCAAACGCGCCGGCGGCCCGATCGTCGTGGCGGGCGAGCGACGGTTTCGAGTACGTTTCGACGAGTTGGCTCCGGCGACTGAAAGCGCGCGTGTCACCTTCATGGCTTACAGCAACGGTGACCAGCAGTATCGCTACACCGAGCGTGTCGGCATGATCGGCAAGCTTTCAGCCGGCTTCGAGACGGGCAAAGCGCAGACCATCGCGTTCCCACCTGTCGCAGCGATGAAAGCGGACGTCGGCCCGGTGACGCTCCTTGCCAAAAGCGACGCCGACCTGCCCGTGTCGTATCACATCGCGTTTGGCCCGGCCAAGGTCGTCGACGGCCGACTCGTGTTGTCGGACTTGCCCAGACGCGCCAGGTATCCGCTGACCATCCGCGTGGTCGCTTATCAATTTGGTCGCGGTGTCGAGCCCAAGGTCCAGCCAGCCACGCCCGTCGTGCGGGACGTCGTGGTCAATCGGTAAGTTGCGTATCAGCGTGTGTTGAACACTCTCACTTGTCTGGGACAGCGTGGATCGTGTGGTAGATCGACTGGCGGATGGGCGCGCCGTCGGCCGACCTGATCGCGAACTTGACGTGCATCTGCATGACGGGTTTGAGACCGTCCAGTTCTAGAAAGACCGTCTGGTCGTTGAGCATACGGACCGACTTGATTTTGACCTCGTCGCGTCCCACCTTGTCGGGGGCGGACGGCCTGTAATCCTTCGAGCCGTACGCCGCGCTGTACCGGTAGTTCCACTGTTCGACGTGCCAGCCGCCGGGGTCGGCCGAGTATTCGGCGTCGAGCTTGCGCGTGAAGGTGATCGCCAGACCATTGGGCCGTACGCGCAGGGCGGTCGGCAGGTCGAGGGGTTTGCCGGTGTATCGCACGCGTTGGAGGCAGCCGTCGCGCGCCGCCGACGTCTGCCAGCCGCGCATGCCGCTGACATAGAGATGCCCGTCGCGCGGGTTGAATCGGCCGCGCATCGCGCCGGAGGTGAATCGGATCGGCAGTTTCACCGTGCCGCCCTGCGCGACGCCGTTGACCTTTTCGCGCAGGACGAGCATCGCCTCACATCGGCCGTATGAGAGGTGGAGCATGTGGCCTTTGAGCGCGCTCCACTTGTCGCTGGTGACCCACACCTGTCCGCCGCTGGACGTGTCCTGCTCGCGTGGCATCCAACACAGCGGCGGGTCGTAGCCCAACGGGCGTGTCGGCGTGACGATCGGGCCGCCGAAGCCGTAGTAGCCGCCGGGCTTCACGTCGATGATGGCCGACGCGGGCGTCCACTCGCCTTCCTGCGGCGCGGCGGTGATCGTGCCATCAGGACCGACGCCCAGGCCGATCGGGTTGCGGATTCCGGTTGCGATCGAGTCATGCCGTCGCCCGTCGGCCGAGACGCGGCAGACGCCCTCGTGGGCGCGGATGTAGTAGAAATTGCCTTGCGCGTCCGTCTCCAGGCACGCGGCGTAGTCGTGGCCTCGGATCGACGTCGCGCCGCCGTTGTTGAAGCACTCGTACTGGTCGGCCTCGCCGTCGCCGTTGCGGTCGTGCAGGCGGGTGATCTGGTCACGGCCGAGCACGAAGACTTTGTCGTCCACGATGCGCAAGCCGAGCGGCTGATGCAGGCCAGTCGCGAATCGCCGCCAGGTTACCTTCTCTAAACGATCATCGACGCCGCGCACGACCCACACATCGCCGTGCAGTGTGCACACCGCGATGTCGCCGTTGCTGAAGAAGTCGTGCCCGCCGACGAACATCAACGCCTTGTACGGGTTGTCGAACGGCAGGGCGATCGAATCGACAACGAAAGCGGCGTCCGTTCGGTCGACCACACCGCGCGTGATGATCGTTTCGGTCCAGACGGGCTTCGTCGGCTTTTGAATGTTGCGCAACGGTTGCGGCCTGACGTGGTCGCGGACCAGTCGCTCGAAAGTTGGCCAAGTCTCCTTCGTGCCGTGCCAATAGATGACCCTGCCGGCCGTGGTCGTCGCCGACGGATTGAACAGCACGGTCAGCGCGCTGCCGCCCGTCGCGAGGCGCGTTTGGGTCGGGTCGGCGATGAAGACGACGGCGGTGAGTTTCCCGCCGTGTTCGACGCGCGCCGCGGGGTGCTCGGCCACCTTGCCTAACTTGACGTTCGGCAGCCCGTCCAACACGGCCAAGTGCAGTGTTTTTTGACGCGGGCCAACTTCGATGTCGCGCGTGAAGAGCGTCGTGGATTCGCGGGCGTACGCCCACGGCGATTCGCTGACCGCTGTCTCGTCAACGTCGTAGTTCAGTACGACACGTCGGCCGTGCTGTAACATTCCGCGGTATTGGACGCGCGCTTGTGGCCAATTGGCCGACGGCGTTGCGATTGCAACGTCACCATCGATTTGCGGAGTCCGCACGACGCCGAACTTGTAGGCGTTGAACTTCAGGAAGCCGCCCGTCCACGCGGCGCGGAAGCTGCCGGTCTGCAGGTCGTAGGCGACCGCGCCCTCTTCGTTGTCGCCGACACGGACGCTCAACCCTTTGGCGATCGTGCCGGCGGGCGTGCCGATCACGCTGGCCAGGCATGGGCCGACGTCCGTCTCATTCCATCGCCCGTCGATGTTGTCCTGACGCGTCCAGGTCGTTTTCGGGTCGCCGGCAGCCACGCTGCGGGGTTGCGCCAAGCAGGGGACAGGCCCGGTGACCAGCAGCAATACATAGATCACATGAAAGGCTGAGCTGGAATGCGTCTTCATGCCACGAGTGTAATCGAAGAATGGGCGGGGCCAATGTAGAATCGGTTTCGCACGCGAGGATGCGTGCTTGTCCTCTCTACCTTGAATTGCGAGGTCGTCCATGAAGCCGTTCCTGACCCGACGCGATTGGCTCGCCCACACGGCCGCTGGCGCCGCCGCGCTGGCAACACCTGGCCTGGCCGTTGAGCCATTCGATCGGCCCCGCGCCCACTTCAGCGGACTGAGCATGACGACCTATTCGCTCAAGCCGCACATGAAGTGGTGGTGGGGCAAGCCGACCAAGGGCAAGATGGATATGTTCGGCTTCCTCGAGTACTGCGCCGAGCTCGGCCTGGACGCGGCGGAGTTGACGTCGTACTTCTTCCGGACGCCGGTCGAACGGCCCTACCTACACGCCATTAAGCGACGGGCCCACCTGCTCGGCCTCGACATCAGCGGCGGCGCGATGAGCAACGACTTCACGCACGCGCCCGGCAGCGCCGAAACCGAACGGCAGATGCGCTACTTCCGCAAATGGGTCGACCACTTCGCCGACCTCGGCGCGCCGGTCGTGCGCATCTTTGCCGGCAAGAAGCCGCCTAGGGGCGTCGGTGATCCACAGATCCTCAAGCACATCGTGGCCAACCTCGAGCCGGCCTTGGCGTACGCCGAAAAGCGCGGCGTCATGCTCGGCATGGAGAATCACGACTTCGTCAAGAATATCGACTACCTGCTGCACGTCGTGCGCAGCATCGACAGCGACTGGTTCGGTGTGATCTGGGACTCTGCCAACCTCACGCCAACGCCCGACCCCTACGCCGAGTTGGCGCGCATCGCGCCGTACGCGGTGACAGCCCAGTTGAAGGTCATGACCCGCGTCAACGGCGAGGACACGCCAGCCGACTACGACCGCCTGCTCCGTATCCTGACGAAGGCGAGGTACCGCGGGTACGTCGTGTTCGAGTACGAGGAGAAGGAGGACCCCCTCGAGGCGATCCCCGCCCACCTTCGCGAACTGCGGGCAGCGGTCGGGCGGGCCAGCGGTTGAGTAAGCCGAGACTGGCTGCGTTCACCCCTATAATCCGTGGTCCGACGCGCGGCGCCGTGTTAACCCGGTGGGCGTCCGACGCAAGTCAACCCGAGTCGGGCACACCCCCCGGCTCACCCCGGCTCGACCGCCCGGTCGACGTACTTCCAAAAGGAACACGATGAGCAGGTTGATCGCTGTCCTGATACTGCTGGTAGGGCTGTCCACGGGCAGCGGCGCGGTCGCCCAGGACCGCGTCGCGCTGTTGGTGGTCAATGCCAAGTACGACAAGCAGCAGGCTCCGGTCGACACCGCCGGCGTCGCTGCGTTCGGCGCGTCGCTCAAGGCGGCGGGCTTCGACGTGACGGTCAAGCAGGACGTGGGCAAAGACCTGCGTAAAGACCTGGAGTCGTTTGCGCTCGACTGTCCGAACGGCGGCGTGTTGTTGTTCTACTTTGCGGGCTTCGGCAATCGCTACCCGCAGAAGGTCAGCCGAACGGTCACGACGGACGACGGTGAGAAGAAGAAAGTGACCACCGTCGAGCCGAACGCCGGCGTCTGGTCGGTTGACTCTCGGAGTCCCGACTCGATCTTCGACATCGCCAAGACGCTCCGCGACCGCAGCCGGGCGAGCCTGAACCTGGTCGTTTTCGATTGCGCGGCGCCAAGCCCGTTCGCCAAAGGCGACCAACAGGGTTTGCCGGCCGTGAAGGCGACGGACTTTCCAACCGGTCTGATCTGCTACGCCATGCCGCCGGAGCAGACGCTGGCCAAGGGCGAGTCGTCGTTGCTTGCGTCATCGCTAGCCAAGCACATCGGCGCTAAGAACGTCAACCTCGAAACGGTGATGACCCGCGTCGGCGACGATGTCGCCAAACGGTCGGGCGGCAAGCAAACGGTCTGGTTCGACTTCCCGCTTGAGGCCGACCGGTCGGCTCGCATCGTCACGTCCAGGCTTCGCAAGGTTTCGACGTCGCCGGTTCCGCCGAGCAACCCGCAGCCGGGCGACGAGTGGATCAACGCGCTGGGCATGGTCTTCTGCTGGTGCCCGCCCGGGTCGTTCCGCATGGGGATCAGCGACCCGGCCTCGCCGCAGGCCGAGGACGCTAAGCCGGTCGATGTGTCGATCCGCGAGGGGTTCTGGATCAGCAAGTACGAGCTGACCAACGGCGACTATTACAAGATGCGCCGGCGGTCGCCGTCGCGCGAGTCGTTAGTGCACGACGCGAACGTTCCGATGACGTTCTTGAAGGGGCCCAGCGCGACCAGCATAGGGCCAAAGACATTGATGGGCGTGGAGCAGAAGGCCGGCCGACTGCCCGACGGCTGGGTCTACCGCCTGCCCACCGAAGCGGAGTGGGAATACGCCTGCCGGGCGGGCACGTCGACCGCTTACAGTTTCGGTGATTCGCCCGCAGACCTGCATCGTTACGCAAACTATGCCGATGAATCGCTGTTTCAGGATGACGACGCCTTTTACTATTCCGACCGCCAGCACCGCGACGGCGTGGGCAAGCGGCCGGCCCCTGTCGGTCGTTACGAACCGAACGCTTGGGGCATCCACGACATGCACGGCAACGTGGTCGAGTATGTGGCCGACCAATACACACCGACTTTGCCGGGTGGGACTGACCCGCGAGCTAGGGGGCAGGACAAGAACAGCACGATCGTCCATCGGGGTGGGGCGTGGTGCAGCCTGCCCGAGTATTGCCAAGCCGGCTTCCGCACATTCGGGCCGATGAGCAATAACGACCGCGGTGCGCCGTTCCTCGGGATGCGCTTGGTGTTGGCCCAAAAGCGTTCGGACCCGACGGATAAGAAGAATTGAACGACGCGAGCAAACGATCAACGATGACGCAGCGTGTTTCCATCCTTGCATTGCTCATGGTCAGCGGCCTGACGCTGTCCGCCCGCCAGGGTCACGCCGCCGAGTCGGCCGACCTGGCCGGATTCAACTCGACCGTCAAGCCGTTCCTGACTCAGTTCTGTGTCAAGTGCCACGGCGCACAGAAGCCCAAGGGCAAGGTCGTTTTGCATGAGGTCAGCCCCGACCTGCTGGCGGGCAAGGACAATGACACGTGGTCGAAAGTGCTCGACCAACTCACGCTCGGCGACATGCCGCCCGAAGATGAAAAACAGCCGACCGCGGCGCAGCGGCATCGCGTGGTCGCGTGGATCAAGGGCGAGTTGGGCAAGGCGGGCGAGTCGGTCGAAAGCAAACTCGACCTGCCGGGCTACGGCAACTATGTGCCGCACGACGTGCTGTTCGGCAAAGGGCCCGCCGGGCCGGCGATGTCGCCGCCGCGCGTCTGGCGCATTCGGCCGGCCGTGTATGACGCGACGATCCAGCGGGTCGCGAAGGGCAACTACCCGCATCCGTTCAACCTCAAGGCACCGGGCCACGGCTTCCGCGACTACGACAACCAGTACACAATCGCCGGCCCCGATCTCAACCAGCTCATGGCCAACGCCAAGCGGGCCGTGGCGGCGTTGACGGACATCGACGTGCAGGACGGCAAGGTCTCGCGCGGCCGATCGACGCCGCAGCACTTTTTCGATCTGATCAACCCAAACGCCAAAGAGCCAACCGACGCGCAACTCGGGCAGGCGATCGCCTGGCTCTATCACCGTGTGCTGCTCCGCGACCCGCTACAGGACGAAGTCGACCGTCTCATCGCGTTTACGCGTCAGAGCATGAAGCAGGACGGCCGACTGCTCGGCGTCCGCAACATGATCTCGGCTGTGCTGTTGAACCCGAGGATGCTTTATCGCTTCGAGGCCGGGCAGGGTGATCCGGACGAGCACGGCCGGGTCATGCTCAGCCCGCGCGAGATCGCGTTCGCCATTTCGCTGGCCCTCACCGACGACCGCCCCGACAGCCAACTACTCAAAGCGGCCGACTCGGGCAAGTTGAACACGCGCGAACAGATCAAAGCGCAGGTCGAGCGGTTGCTCAATGATGACAAGATTGACAAGCCGCGCATCCTCGGCTTCTTCCGTGAGTATTTCGAGTACGGCGGTGCGGTCGATGTCTTCAAGGACGAGGCGCTGTTTCCTCAGCACGACCCGGAGACGCTTGTCGCCGACACCGACCGGCTGATTATGTACTTCTATGAGCGCGACAAGGACGTGCTCCGCGAACTGCTCACAACACAGTTGAGTTTCGTGCAATACACGACGAGCAAGGGCGAGCCGGCCCGCGCTGGTCGGGCGGGGTTGGGCGCGTACCTGGCTTACAACCTGCCTCTTGATTGGAAGTGGACGCCGCGTCAGCCGTTGACCTTGCTCGGCGAGCAACGCGCGGGGGTTTTGACCCAGCCGGCCTGGCTGGTCGCCAAGTCGGACAACTTCGACAACCACGCGATCCGGCGAGGCCTGTGGGTGCGCGAAAAACTGCTCGGCGGCCGCATCCCCGACCTGCCGATCACCGTCGATGCGCAATTGCCCAACGACCCGACGATGACGTTGCGTGAGCGCATGCACGTCACGCGTGAAGCATACTGCTGGAACTGCCACAAGAACATGAACCCGCTGGGCGAGTCGTTCGAGATGTTCGACCACTTTGGCCGATGGCGGACGCGGGAGTTGGAAAAGCCCGTTGTCACGACCGGCTCGATTGATCGCAGTGGCGACCCCGCGCTGGAAGGCAAGGTCGATAACGCGATCGAACTGGTCCACAAACTGGCCGATTCCGACCGTGTGCGGCAGGTCTTTATTCGGTACGCGTTCCGCTACTGGATGGGCCGAAACGAGACGCCCATCGACGCGGCGACGCTGCGACGAGCCGATAGAGACTATGTGAACAGCGGCGGCAGCATGAAGGCTTTGATCGTCTCGCTGCTGACCAGTGACTCGTTCCTGTATCGGAAAGCCGTAGAATAAGCCGTGCGGTGGGACGGGTTCGACGCCCGTCGGGCCGATGTGAGAAAAGAACACACGCCTAACCCGCCGACCTTGAATTGCAATGGAAGCTGACGCTTCTTCAGAGGACGACCCATGCCGATCACCCGCCGACAGTTCTTCCGCAACGTCTCTGCCAGCGCCGGCGCGTTGACGCTGACGCCGATCCTCCAGCAGGTCCGCGCCCAGGCTGACGGCGTGAAGCTGCCGCCGCGGTTCGTGTTCGTCATGGAAGGCAACGGCCTGCCACCGGCGCAGGTCACGCCGCTGGATATCAAGCGGCAGCGCAACCTCGACAAAATGATCGACGTCTCGCTGACGAAGATGAAGCTGCCTGAGTCATTGCACCCGATCGCGCCGTATCAGGATCGGCTGACGGTGGTGAACGGCCTGTCCGGCAAGATCGCAGGCGGCGGTCACTCAAATGACTTCGGCGCGCTGGGCGTTTACAACTGTGGCAGCGGCGTCGGCAGCAGTGGTACGGCCAAGGGTGAGACGATCGACGTCGCGCTGGGCAAGAAGCTGGGCGGCATCTTCCCGCACGTGGGCTTGGGGATGTCCGGCCGGGTCGAGCACAACGTCATTTACAACTGTTCGGCGTGGGGGAAGAACCAGCCCGTCCCGACGATCTGTCAGCCGATGACGGCCTACGGCAGCATCTTCGGCAGCGTGGCGGGCGGCAACTCCAAGGCCGAGTTCAACGCCAAGACCAACCTGCTCGACTTCCTGCGCGACGACGTGAAGCGCTTGCAAAAGGAAGTGCCCGCCAGCGAGCGCGGCAAGTTGGAGTCGCACCTGGCGGGATACGAAGCGATGCGTCAACGTCAATCTCGCTTAGGTGAAATCGAAGGCACGCTTCGCAAGGTCGCACCCAAGGTCAATGACAAGTTCACCAGCGACGTCGAGTGCGACCGTCTCGACGCGCAGTTCGACATCGCCGCCGCGACGCTCATCGGCGGGCTGTCCCGTTCGGTGACCATCGCGTCGGGCGTGGGTAACCCGTACTTCGGCGTCAAGTTCACCGGGCTGGGCATCGATTTCGGCAAGCACGGCATCGGCCACGGCGGTAGCTACAACGGCATGACCTCGTCACAAATGATGGTCAAGATCCGCAAGTTCCACTTCCAGCTTATTCACGACCTGATGAAGAAGCTGGACGCGGTGCCCGAAGGCGACGGCACGATGCTCGACAACACCGTCGTCATCTATCTGTCCGACGCGGCAGAGGGTCACCACAGCCGTTGCTGGGAATGGCCGTTCGTTATGCTGCCCGGCAAGCACACGGGGATCAAGGGCGGGCGCTACGTCGAGTACCCGTACTGGGGCATCGCCGGCCACCGTGAGACCGGCAACCTTTACACGACGTTCCTCCACGCGGCCGGCGACAAGCGCGAATACTTCGGCGTGCACGACGCGATGCTCAAGGGCGACGCAACCGGCGACGGGCCGCTGCCGCACTTGTTGGCGTGATGGACTCGCGTGACGGTTTAACACTCAGCCGATCATTCATATTGTTCGCGCTGTTGCTGATGGCGCCAACGTCAACCGAACTGCGCCGGTCTTATCAATCCTGCGCTGACGGCGCTGCGGTAGCAATCCCTTCGGGCACTTCACCGTCGCCCGTCTGCTGACCGGCGAGTAGCCAGGCAAGGTTGAAGCGAGCGATGCGGCAACCAGCGTACTGTTGCCCGTGCTTGCCGTATTCATACTGCAGATACACCGAGCCTTCGCTGGGTGTTCCGGGCCGGCCCGCGGCCAGCGAGGAGTACGCGCTTAGGCCTTCGTCAATGAGGCGCTTGACGGGCCAAGACTTACCGCCGTCGAAACTCACCCAAACCGTCAGGCGGACCCGCTCATGGCCGTCGTGGTCGGCGTTGCTGTAAATCAGGATGTCGCGGCCTTTGACCGGCAGGCGAACGAACCCGGCCAACATGCCGAAGTGCCCGTTGTAGTTGGCGCCTTTGCCCTTCTTGCCGCGGTATCGCGGACCGTCCGGCAACAACTTGAACAACGACGTGTCACGCCAGGTGTGGCCGCCATCGTCGCTGACCGCGTAATGCCGTTCGTACCGCAGCGCTTGGCCCTCGGCGAAATGACTGCGCCGGGCTGTGTAGATCAGTCGACCATTGGACAGTTCGAGCAGCGCCCCTTCGCCGGAACCCTGAATCGGCACGGGCTTACCGGCCCTCCAATTACGGCCGCCATCGTCACTGTAGATCGCAGTCGAGTATCGCCCGGGCGAGGGTTGGTACACACGTGCGGGCCGAATGAGCCGACCGGCGTGCTTGCCATGTCGCAACGTCACGCCGTGCTCGCTCATGTGCAGAGAGGGGATGTAGCCCTTAGCGTCCTTAGCGAAATTCGCTTTGTCCGGATTCCACGTCTTGCCGTGATCCGTGCTGCGGTACAGCGTGCGCGGCGCGGTCGTGCCGTCACGGGCGGGATGCTTCGGATGCGTGAAGAGCAGGACATGGCCGCTGGATTGGTCTACGACTGCGCCACCGCCATGGATGCCCTTGCCAAGCGTGATCGGTTGGCCCCAAGTCTTGCCTCCATCCTCACTGCGCCGGACTCTGAAGGTCTTGCTACCCCACGTGGCTATCACCGTGCCATCGGTACAGACCACCACGTTCGGAAACCGCTCGCCGTCGAACAACTCTTGCCGCTCGAATGTCGGCTCACCCAGGAATGATTCGAGCGCACCCTCAGCGACGCGGTTTTTGGGCTCGGCGGCGACAGCGAACGACGCAAAGAGAGTCAGGAGAAGCACAGTGGTGAATAGGCGTGGTACATGTTTCATGAGTCAACTCACCTTCTTGATGTGCGGTGTAGCGAAGACACCGGCACGACCGTCAAGCCGCGATCCTCTTTACCGACCGAGAACACGATGTACAACTTACCGCCGTGCTCGTGGGCGTAGGAGTACGACCATTGCGTGGACTGGGGCCGGCCCTTTAAGTGGGGGTTGCACCGGGATGGGCCTGGGGGTAGCCTTGCTGTTCAACAGGGGTTCTTCGCTGCCTTTGTCGGCTACGGCCTTTGGGGTAATCCGCGCTTCATTCGGATTGAGACGCTCGTCGCGGTCTCGGACGCGGTCAGGCCTCTGCTAAGGGCGTCACTCGACGCTGGGCCACGCAAGTCAGTCAATGAGTTTGGACAGATTGTCGAGGTCCCTCGCAGCAATCGTCAGTGTACTACTCACGCGTTCAGTCTGATTGGAATTGCGGAACAAGGGCCCCGTTAAGGCTCAGGACGCTGCGACGCGCTCAGAAACTTCGATCCGTGTGTTCGGTCAAGACTCAACGAAGAGGCAGAAGACATGCTGAGTATCAATCGCGCGTCGGACCGTCGTTCTCATCAGCGCTCGGCCAATCGCCCGTGGAGTTGGCGAATCTGGCGTACGCCTCGGCGCGAGGTGTCGCCCTTCGTGTTGAACCCGCTTGAGCCGCGCATCCTGCTGGACGGCGCGATCACCGGCACGGCGTTCAACGACTTGGACGGCGACGGGGCGCAGGACATCGGCGAGCCGGGGCTAGCCGGCGTCGTCGTGTTCCTCGACGCCGACCGCGACGGGCAGATGGACGGCGGTGAGACGAGCGTCGTTACGGACGGCGACGGCGACTACGCGTTCCCCAGCCAGACCGAGGGCACGTATGACGTGCGTCAGGTCGTGCCCGCGGGCTTTGCGCAGTCGTTCCCCTCGACCATGCCGGTCGGTGACGGCGTGCTCACGTTTCAGCAGGTGCTCCTGGACGGCGTCGGCGGCGCGGACGGGCTGTTCAATCCCACGTCGGTGACGGTCAGCCCCGACGGCGCGCACGTCTACGTCACCGCGCTGACCGACGACTCGGTCGCCGCGTTCAGTCGCAACCCCGTGACCGACGAGTTGGCGTTCGTGCAGGTGCTCGTGGACGGCGTCGGCGGCGTCGATGGGTTGGCCACCGCCCGGCAGGTCGTGATCAGCCCTGATGGGATGCACGCCTACACCGTCGGCGAAACCGACGACGCCGTGTCGGTCTTCAGCCGCAACGCCAACACCGGCGAACTCACTTTCCTTCAGGTCTTGAAAGACGGCGTCGGCGGCGTGGACGGGCTGGACGGCGCGCGGTCGATCGCCGTTAGCGCCGACGGGCAGAGCGTCTACGCCGTCGGTTTTGAAGACGACGCGCTGTCCGTCTTCAGTCGCGACGCCAACACCGGGCTGCTCACGTTCGAGCAGGTGTTGCGCGACAACATCGGCGGTGCCGACGGGCTGTTCGAGCCGCGCGGCGTCGATGTCAGCCCTGACGGAATGACCGTCTACACCGCGGCGCGCGGGGACGACGCCGTCGGCGTGTTCAGCCGCGACCCGAACACGAGCCTGCTTACATTCGTTGAGATCGTGCGCAACGGTCAGAACGACAGCGGCGGCACGCTGGTGCAGGGCATTCAACACATCCAGTCCGTGCAGGTCAGCCCCGACGGTCGCAACGTCTATACCACGAGTCAGGACAGCCACGCCGTGAGCGTGTTCGACCGTGACACGGACACCGGTGTTCTCACGTTCGCGCAGGTGTTGGTCGATGGGGCCGGCGGCGTGGACGGGATCTTCGACGCCACGTACGCCGACGTGAGCCCGGACGGCGCAAGCGTCTACGTCGCCAGCGACGATGAAGACACGGTCGCAGTTTTCTCGCGCGACACCGACACCGGTCTGCTCACTTTTGTCAACACCGTCGTCGACGGCGCCGGCGGCGTGAATGGCTTGGACTTCCCCGTCAGCATCGACTCCAGCCCCGACGGGTCGCAGGTCTACGTCGTCGGCCTGCTGGACAACGGGCTGGCGCGCTTCGACCGCAACGGCGGCGGCGCGCCGCCCGGGGCGCACCGCGTCTTTGTCGGCGACGCCGACGTGAACGGCCTGAACTTTGGTAACGAGCCGTTGCTACCCTTCGTGACGATCGCCGCGAACGACGACTCGGCCTCCGAAGACGGCGGTATCGGTCAATTCACCGTGACGCGCTCGGGCGACACGGGCGCGCCGCTGACCGTGCTGTACGACATCGGCGGCACGGCGACGAACACGGACGACTACACGACGCTGTCCGGTATGGTGCAGATCCCGACCGGGTTCGCATCCGCGACGATCGACCTCGTCCCCGTCGATGACGGCGAGGTCGAGGGAGCTGAGAGCGTCGAACTGACCATCACGGCCAACGCCGCGTACGAGATCGGCGACCCGGCGATGGCGACGGTCAACATCGCCGACAACGATGCACCGACCGGCAGCATCAGCGGCTTGAAGTTCGCCGACATCGACGGCGACGGCGTCCGCGACCCCGGTGACGACGGGTTGCCCGGCTTTGTGATCTACCTGGACGCCAACAACAACGGCGTGCTCGACCCGGGCGAGACGAACGTCACCACCGACGCCAGCGGCCAGTACACCTTCCCCGACCTGGATGCGGGCAGCTACACCGTCGCCGAGGTCCAGCAACAGGATTTCGAGCAGACGTTCCCGTCGGCCCAGCCGGCCGGCTCCGGCGCGCTGACCTTTCAGCAGGTGCTGCGCGACGGTGTCGGCGGCGTTGACGGCCTTTTTAATCCCACGGCCGTGACGGTCAGCCCCGACGGCGCGCACGTGTACGTCACCGCGCTGAGCGGCAACTCGGTGGCCGTCTTCAGCCGGAACACCGGAACGGACGTCTTATCGTTTGTGCAAGTGCTCACCGATGGTGTCGGTGGGGTTGACGGACTCGCGCAGCCGCGGTCGGTCATGGTCAGCCCGGACGGCGCGCACGTGTACGTCGCGGCCGAGGCCGACGACGCGGTCGGCGTCTTCAGCCGCAACACGAACACCGGCGAACTGACGTTCGAGCAGGTTGTGCGCGACGGTGTAGGCGGTGTGGACGGGTTGGACGGCGCGCGCTCCGTGGCGATTACGCCCGATGGTACGCTCGTCATCGCCGCGGGTTTCGAGGAAGACGCTTTGGCCGTCTTCACACGCAACCCCGGCACGGGTCAACTCGCGTTCCAGCAGGTCGTCCGCGACAACGTCGGCGGCGCAGACGGGCTGTTCAAGGTCCGTTCCGTCGCGGTCAGTCCCGACGGGCAAAACGTTTACACGGCCGGTCGCGACGACCACGCGATCGGTGTGTTCACCATTAACTCCGGGACGGACATGCTCGCTTTCGAGCAGGTGCTTCGTGAAGGCACAGACGACGGCGCGGGCCACATCATCGACGGCTTGCAGGACGTTCAAGCCGTGGCCGTCAGCCCCGATGGCGGCAGCGTGTACGCCGTGAGCAACAGCGACCAGAGCGTGGCCCACTTCAGCCGCAACGCGGCCGACGGGCGGCTGGTGTTCGAGCATGTCATCAAGGACGGCGCGGGCGGTGTCGACGGGCTCGGCGGCGCGACGTTCGTTACGGTCAGCCCCGACTCGGCGAACGTGTACGTCGCATCCGAGACGGACGACGCGGTCGCCATGTTCACCCGCGACCTGCAAACCGGCGACCTGACGTTCGATGCGGCGCACATCGACGGGCAGGGCGGGGTCGACGGCCTGGACGGCGCGATCGGCGTGGCCGTCGGGCCGGACGGGACACAGGCTTACGCCGTCGGGCTGTTCGACAGCGCGCTGGCGCGATTCGACCGAGAAGGCGGTGCGGCGGCTGACGGCACGCACCTCGTGCAGTTGGCGGCTGGTCAGGACGTAACCGACATCAACTTCGGTAATCAGCCGATCGTGCCGAGCGAGCCGGGAACCATCAGCGGGGTCAAGTTCGACGACGATAACGCCAACGGCGTGCAGGACGCGGGCGAGGCGGGCCTTCCCGGTTTCACGATCTATCTTGACGCCAACAACAACGGCCGACTCGACACGGGCGAGACGAGCACGGTCACCGCGGCCGACGGCAGCTACACACTGATCAACGTGGCCGAGGGGACGCACTTCGTCCGCGAGGTGCAGCAGCCGGGACTCGAACAGACCGCGCCGTCGCCCATCTATCAGGGTGATAGCGAGCTCGACTTCGTCCAGCAGATCAGGGACACCATCGACGTGGACGGCCTGCTGGACGCCTGGGCCGTCGTCGTCAGCGCCGACAACGCCAACGTCTACGCGACCGCGTCGACCGACGACACGCTGCTGGTGTTCGAACGCGACGCAGTCACCGGCGAGCTTTCTCACGTGCAGACACTTGAAGACGGCGTCGGCGGGGTCGACGGCATGAACACGCCGCGCAGCGCGGCCGTGAGTCTCGACGGCCGACACGTCTACGTCGGCGGCGAGGGCGACGACGCGATCGCCGTGTTCGAACGCGACGAGCAGGGCATGCTCACGTTCGTGCAGTTCGTACGCGACGGTCAGGACGACGGCTCCGGCAACACGGTCAACGGCTTGGACGGCGTACGTTCGGTCACCGTCAGCGACGACGGGCAAAACGTCTACGCCGCGTCGATCGACGACGACGCGGTGGCGGTGTTCGTGCGCAATGCCAACACGGGTGAGCTGACGTTCATCCACTTCCTGACCGACGGCGTCGCGGGTGTGGACGGCCTGTTCGGCGCGCGGTCGGTCGTGGTCAGCCCGGACGGCCTGCACGCGTACGTCGCCGGGCGCGACGACAACGCCATCGCCATCCTTGAACGCGACGCGGGCGACGGGCAGTTGACCTTTATCGACGTAATCCGCGACGGTGACAACGCGGGCGCGGTCGACGGCTTGGCGGCTGTACAAGTCGTCGCGATCAGCCCGGACGGCAAACACATATACGCCGGCAGTAACGACGACCAGGCGATGAGCGTCTTCGAGCGCGACGCGAACACGGGTCTGCTCGAATTCATCCAGGTCGTGTTCGACGGCAACGACATCCAACTCGACGGCGCGACGTCGATCGCCGTGTCGCCAGACGGCGGCAGTGTTTACGTCGCCGCGGAGATTGATGACGCGGTCATGGCGTTCAGCCGAGACGCGGCGACCGGGCTGGTCACGGCCGTCGAGTTCGAGGAGGACGGCCAGAACGGTGTCGACGGCCTGAACGGCGTGCTCGGCGTGGCGGTCAGCCCCGACGGTCGAACCGTTTACGCGGCCGGCACGCTCGACAGTTCCGTCGTGGTCTTCGACCGTGACAGCGACGACGCCCTGGCCGGGGCGCACACGGTCGTCCTGCCTGGCGGTGGGGCGGTCACCGATGTCGACTTCGGCAACAGCTCGACGCTGGGCGAGATCCGCGGCGTCAAGTTCGACGACGCCGACGGCGACGGTTTCCAGGACTCCGGCGAGGGCGGGCTGGGTGGCTTCACCATCTTCCTGGACGGCAACGGCAACGGCCAACTCGACGCGGGCGAGCAGAGCACGGTCACCGCGCCAGACGGGAGCTACGCGTTCGCCGACCTCGTGCCGGGTTCCTACACGGTCGCCGAGGTGCAGCAGACCGGGTTCGACCAGACGTTCCCCGCGCCGACGTTCGTCACCGAGCGCGTGAGTCGGCCGAACCTTGGCGGGCAGAGCAATAGCAACAGCCTCGAACCGGGGGTCTCCGATCCGGGTCGGTTCGTCGCGTTCTCGTCGTTTGCGTCGAACCTCGTTTCCACGGACAACAACAACGCAAGCGACGTCTTCCTGTTCGACCGGCAGACGCACGTCGTCGAGCGTGTCAGCGTGGGGACCGGCAGGACGCAGGCCAACGATTCGAGCTTCGAAGGCCAGGTCAGCGCGGACGGCGACCGGATTGTCTTTCTCAGCACGGCGACCAACCTCGTCCCCGGCGCCGACGACGGAACGCGACACATCTATGTCTTCGAGCGTTCGACCAACCTGACACGTCTGGTCAGTGCCAGCAACAGCGGTCAGCCCGGAGACCGAAACAGCTTCAGCCCGGCGATCAGCGCCGACGGCCGATTCGTCGCATTCCAATCGATCGCGGAAAACCTGGTCCCCAATGACAACAACCAAGCCGGCGACATCTTCGTTTACGACATCCTGAACGAAACGATCGAACGGGTCAGTGTCGGTCCGGGTGGAGTGGAAGCAGACGAACAGAGCGGTCGGCCGGCCATCAGCGCCGACGGCCGATTCGTCTCGTTCCACTCCGACGCCGAGAACCTAGTCGATCACGACATGAACGACTCGCGCGACGTGTTCGTGCATGACCGGCTGACGGGCACGACCGAGATCGTCAGCATCCTGCCCGACGGCACGCAGGGGACCAACACCGGCAGTGCCACCGACGGAGATTCGCGCAACTCCAAGATCAGTGCCGACGGTCGGTTCATCGTGTTCCACTCCGACTCAACGGAGTTCTTCCCCGGCATCTCGGGCGACGGCGCACTGGTCTATTTGTTCGACCGCGCGACCGGCCGGCTCGAACTAGCGAGTATCACGGAAGGCGGTGTGCCCGCCAACGACGACAGCCGCGACCCGGACATCAGCCCGGACGGTCGGTACGTCACGTACGAATCGTTCGCGACCAACCTCGACCCGGCGGCGACGGGCGGGACGCGGCAGGTCTTTGTCTACGACCGACTGACCGGCCTGACCCGGTTGGCCAGCGTCGGCACAGACCAGTCGGAGGGTAACAATTCAAGCGGCGATGCGGCGATCAGCGACGGGCCAAGCGTCGCGTTTGAGTCGAGCGCGACGAACCTGGTGAACGGAGACACAAACGCCCAGATCGATATCTTCGTGCAGAGCGTCGTGCCCGGTGTGCACGCCATCGACCTGCAACCGCAGCAGGTCGTGACCGACGCCGACTTCGGCAACTTCGACGCCAACCCGGCGTTCGCCGAGGTGAACATCGTTTCCAAGGATAACGTCGCTTCCGAGGACGGCGACACCGGATCGTTCCGCATCACACGCGACGCGCGGACCGAGACCGACCTGACCGTTCAATACACCGTGACCGGTACGGCGACGAATGGGACGGACTACCAGACGATCGACGGCACGGCAATCATCCCCGCGGGTCAGTTCGTGGTGACGGTCAACGTGATCCCGATTGACGACTTCGACATCGAAGGGACGGAGTTCGTCACGCTGACGCTGACGCCCGACGCTGCTTTCGTGATCGGGCCGGACACCGGCGCCACCGTGTCGATCCGCGACAACGAGGGCGGGCGGATCGGCGGAACGAAGTTCGATGACGACAACGGCAACGGCGTGCAGGACGCGGGCGAGTTGGGGATTGCCGGCTTCACCGTCTACCTCGACCTGAACAACAACCTGATCCGCGACGCGCACGAGCCGGCGGCTATGACGGACGCGTCGGGTCACTACGCGTTCTCCGGCCTCGACAACGCGACATACCAGGTCGTCGAGGAGCAGCAGCCCGGCTTTGCGCAGACCTTCCCCGACCCGACCCCCGGAAGCGGCCAACTAACGTTTGACCAGACGATCGCGCAGGACGGCCTGTCCCGCGTCGTGGTCAGCCCGGACGGCAGTGGCCTTTACACGCTCGGCGACGACATCGAAGTGTTCGAACGCGACCCGGCGACCGGCGACGTGACGCATGTTCAAACCGTCGAGGTCGACCTGGCCGGTTTCCCGATCATGTTGGTGACACCAGACGGCAACAGCCTGATCCTCGTGACCGACGTGATCGAGGTGTTCGCTCGTGACGCATCCACCCAGGAACTGACGCACATCCAGACCATCGAGGAGTCGGACGCGGGCAACAACAATCTCAACCCGACCGCCATGGCCGTCAGCCCCGACGGGACGAGCTTCTACCTGGCGACGATCGACCCGTTGGCCGACCCTCAAGTCATCGAGCTACTCAACTTCGACCGCGACGCCGAGTTAGGCCTGCTCACGTTCAAACGGGTCGTGCCGCTGCCCGAGTCGCCGGAGCTGTTGTCGGTGCGCGGTATCGAGGTCTCGCCCGACAGCAGACGCGTGGCCGTGCTGTCCGTCGGCCTGAGCCTGTTCGACTTCGAGCGCGACCCGGCCAACGGCGAGCTGACGTTCGACCAGGTGTTCCGCAACTCGACCGTGCCCAGTTCGTTGGCCATGAGCCCCGACGGCCGATCGCTTTACGCCGGCGGCCAGCGGACGGACCTGCCCCCGCGCGAGGGGTCGATCGTGTCGTACGTGCGCAACCCGATCAGCGGCGAGTTGAGCCGCACCGACGGCCCCGGTATCTTCGGCGGGTTCGGCGACCTGACCAATTTCAGTCATGCGACGTTCATGGAGATGAGCCCGGACGGCGTGAATCTCTACGTCTTCGACGCGTTCACCGAACACCTGTTCACCTTCGCACGCGACCCGCAGTCCGGGGCGCTGACCCTGACCGAAGACCTTTTCGTCACCGCCGCGATTGGCCAGGACGACGTGAACGACATGGTCATCAGCGCCGACGGTCGGCAGTTGTACCTCGTCGGGGCCGACAACGGCACGTACCTGGCCACGTTCCAGCGCGATGGCGGCGGCACGCCGCCCGGCACGCATCGCGTGGTCATCGACGACGACAACCGCCTCGTCGATAACGCCGACTTCGGCAACCGGTCTCAACTCGGAGCGATCGAGGGCGTGAAGTTCGCTGACGAAAACGGCAACGGTCAGCAGGACGCCGAGGACCTGCCCGTCGCCGACTGGGAAGTCTTCCTCGACGCCAACCGCAACGGCGTGTTGGACGACGGCGAGCCGACCACGACGACCGACGCGCAGGGGCGCTACCGGTTCGACGGCCTGCCGACGGGCACGTACAGCGTCGCCGAGGTCCCGCAGCCGGGCTGGTTGCAGACGGCCCCGTCAACCGACGGGCCCGAGGGCGTCGAGCTTGCGTTTCTGAGTGAGACGGGGATTCCGCGTTCCGATCAGCCCAAGCCGTCGGTCAGCGGTGACGGCCGATTCGTCGTGTTCGCGTCTGACCGGGCCGACCTGGTGCCCAACGACCACAACGTGGCGACCGATGTGTTCCTACTCGACCGCGCGACGAACCTTATTGAGCGCATCTCGATTTCGACCGACGGCGGCAACGCCGACGGGAGGAGCAACTCGCCCGTGCTCAGCGACGACGGCCGGTATGTGGTCTATGCGTCGGACGCGACCAACCTCGTGTCCAACGACAACAACGACGCCACCGACGTGTTCCTGTATGACCGTGAGACCGGCATCACCGAGATCGTCAGCCTGTCGACCGGCGGAGCGCAGGGCGATTTCAGTTCCGGCCTGCCTGACGTGAGCGCCGACGGTCGGTACGTCACCTTCACGTCGATCGCGAACAACCTGTCGACGCAGGACGACAACAACTTCGCCAACATCTTCGTGCGCGATCGGGAGACGGGCCTGACCGACCTGGTCAGCATCGGCTTCGACGGCAGCCCGGCCGAGGGCAACAGCATGCTGTCGCGGATCAGCGACGACGGCCGACACGTCAGCTTCTATTCCATCGCCGAGAACATCGTGGCCGGCAGCACGGACTTCGCCAACATTTTCGTCTTCGACCGAGACACGCGGACGGCGGAACTGGCCAGTTTCGACGCCCCGGGCTTCGTCGATGTTTACCACGACATCAGTGGCGATGGTGGCTTCGTCGCGTTCAGCGCGTCGCCGTTCGAGGGGCTCTCGGTTAGCCAGGACCTTTTCACCGACGTGTTCGTGTATGACCGGCAGAACATGACGCACCAGGCGGTCAGCGCCGCGGGCGTCGGCGCCGACCCCGACCAGCAGGTCTCCTACCCGCGGCTCAGCACGGACGGCCGACTTCTGACGGTCAGCTCGAACATCGCGGGCCTCGCGCCGAACGACGCGAATACTGACTTCGACATCTACCGCTACGACCGTGTGAACGAGTCGATCGAACGGCTGTCTAACGACGCGAACGGCTTCGCGGCCGACGGGTTGAGCATCTTTTCCGACATCAGCGCCGACGGCCGACACGTCGTGTTCTTCTCGGCCTCCGGTGAACTGAGCGACCCGCCCCGGTTCGACGACGACTTCGCCCTGTTCGCCCATTCGCCGCAGCCGGCCGGCAACCATTCAGTCACGCTCGAGCCGCGGCAGGTCGTCGGCGACGCCGATTTCGGCAACCAGCCGCAGTTCGGTTCGATCGCCGGCGTCAAGTTCCGCGACGACAACGGCGACGGCGTGCAGGACGCGGGCGAACCGGGCCTCGCCGACGTGACGGTGTTCCTCGACCTGAACAACAACGGCGTGCTCGACGTGGACGAACCGAGCACGGTGACCGACGCCGACGGTAACTACGCGTTCAACGACCTGCTGCCGGGGCCTTACATCGTCGTCGAGGAAACGGTCGCGGGTTTCGAGCAGACGCACCCCGGCCAGGCCGGGTCGGCCGCGCCAATCCAACGCGTGTCGATCAGCACGACCGGCGGTGACACCGACGGTGAAAGCCTGATCCTCGACGTCAGCGACGACGGACGATTCACCTTGTTCCTCTCGGCCGCGTCGAACCTCGTCGATAACGATGACCACGAAGGTTTTGATTACTTCATCTTCGACCGGCAGACGGGGACCAACCAACTGATCGCGCCGGTCCCGTTCGGCTACTTTGTGCGGCAGGCCGGCCTCAGCGGCGATGGCCGATACGCCGCGTTGTTCGTCGACACCGAAGACCTCGGTTTCGACAGCGACCCGTCACTCGACGTGGCTGTGTTCGACCTGGAAACGGGCACGTTCGAATTGATCGGTGACTCTTTCTCCGACGACCGAAGGGCGCTGATCAACCAGAACCCGACGATCAGCGACGACGGCCGATTCGTGGGGTTCAACTCGATCCAGGTGGACGACCAGAACGAACAGCACGTCGAGGTCTGGATTCACGACCGGACGACCGGCGAGAAGCAACTGGCGTCGCCGCGCGTGTTCGGCGACCGGACCAACGCGTTCGCCTACGACCCGCGCTTCAGCGGCGACGGGCGGTACCTCATGTACGGCACGTTCGCCGATAACCTGGTATTCGGCGACAACAACGACAACCTCGACGTGTATATCTTCGACCGCTTCACCGGCGACCTGGAACGGATCGACCCGACGTTCGACGGGCAGGAGCCGAACGGCTTCGTCAGTTCGGGCGGGATCAGCCACGACGGCCAACTCATCGCGTTCGAAACAAGTGCGGACAACTTCGCTGCCGACGATACGAACAACCGCAACGACATCTACTTCTACAACCGCGGCACGGACGTGGTTGAGCGCATCAGCAACACGCCCGACGGCCTGCCGCCCAACTCCGGCAGTTTCAACCCGTCGCTGAGTGACGACGGCCGATTCGTCGCGTACAGCAGCACGGCGACGAACATCCTGCCCGGCACAACGAATACCTTCGCCGACGTGTACGTTTACGACCGCGTCCAACAGACGACGGTCAAGGTCACGACCACGCCGGACGGCGGCGACCCGACGGGCAACAGTTTCGACTTGAAGCTCAGCGCGGACGGCCGGCTGGTGTCGTTCAGCTCATTGGCAGGCGACCTGGTGGACGGTGACTTCAATAACCGCGAGGACGTCTTCATCGCGCCAGTGCCGATCCCGTTCGCGCACGTCATCGACGTCGCCCCGCGGCAGGACGTGGACGACGCCGACTTCGGCAATCGGCCGGAGCAGGGCACGCCGGACGTGTCCGTCTCCGCGTCGCCGACGAGCTTGTCCGAGAGCGCCGGCCCCGTCCGTTTCACATTCACGCGCACGGGCGACACGGGCCAACCGCTGACCGTGTTTTTCACCGGTGAAGGCACGGCGACGAGCGGCGCCGACTACGCGGCGTTGCCCGATTCGGTAACGATCGCCGTCGGGCAGTCGTCGTTCGACTTGGACGTCGCGCTGGTTGACGACGGCACGCAGGAAGACAGCGAGACGCTCGAATTGCGGCTCACGGAGAACGCGGCTTACAACCTCACCGTCGCCGGCGCGACCGTGACCATCACGGACGACGACGGCGGCTTCGTGCCCACGGTCAGTATCCTGCCCATCACGACCAACGGGTCGGAGGACGGTTCGGTCGCGCAGGTCCACTTCACCCGCAACGGCCCGAACGATTCGCCGTTGACGGTCATGTACACACTCGACGGAGACGCGATCAACGGCAGCGACTATCAGACGCTCGACGGGTCGGTCGTCATCCCGGCCGGCAGTTCGACCTTCGCGCTGGACATCGTGCCGATCGACGACGACATCGACGAAGACGGCGAGACCGTGATCGTCACGCTCGCCGAAAGCCCGGGCAACTACCGGCTGGGCAACACGACCAGCGGCAGCGCGACGATCGCCGACAATGACAACGACCTGCCCGTTGTCAACATCGACGCGACGGACAACCTCGCGTCCGAGACCGGCGACCCGGGCGGGTTCACCGTCACGCGCACGGGCGACACCGGTCAATCACTGACCGTCAACTACGCGATCGGCGGCTCGGCCACGAACGGCGTCGACTTCACAACATTGTCCGGTTCGGTCACGATCCCGGCCGGCGCGTCGTCGGCGCCCATCCCGATCCACCCGTTCGCCGACGGCGTTGTTGAGGCGATCGAGACAGTCGAGCTGACGCTCACAATCAACCCCGCGACGTATCTCGTGGGTACGTTCGACCGCGACACAGTCAACATCGTGGACGACGACGCGGCGATCCCGAGTGTGAGCGTGCTGGCGACGGCCCCGATCGCGTCCGAGGACGGGACGGTCGGCGAATTCACGGTCTCGCGCAGCGGCCCGACCGACAGCGCGTTGAACGTCTTCTATTCGGTCACGGGCACGGCCATCAACAGCGTCGACTATGTCACGCTGAGCAACTTCGTGCGTATCCCTGCGGGTCAATCGTCCGTGGTCATCCCGATCGACGCGTTGCCGGACGACCTGGAAGAGAACGACGAGACCGTCGTATTGACGATCTCGCCCAACGCGCCGGTTTACAACGTCAGCAACAACGACAGCGCGACCGTGACGATCGGCGAGGTGCCGCTGCCGGCCGAGGAGGTCGCGCGGTTCGGCAAACCCGTCGGGCCGACCAAGATCGAGATCCCCGACGCGTTCGGCAATTCGTTCGACTTCCGCCTCAGCGGCGACGGCATCGGGATCGTCCTGCGCGAAGCCGACGGACGCCTGTCGCTGCAATTCGAGGGCACGTCCGACCGCTCGCGGGTGACGATCAACAACCGCGGCAACGGCGACGGCAAACTGCACGACCTGCTCAGCGACGGCGCGCTGGGCAACGTCAATGCCCGCAACATCTCCTTCACGGGCGACCTGATCGTGAACGGACGGGTCGGCGCTTTCCGTGCCCTGGACGTCGACGCGCAGCACCGGATCGAGTTCGGCGGCACGCCGTTCGACCGCCCATCCAATTACACGTTCGGCGTGCTGACCGACGTGACGTTTGTCTCTGGCGCGCCGGGCAGACTGACCATTACGGCCTGGAACGACACGGACCCCGAGTCGAACCCGGACAGCCTGACGATCCCGCACGCGACGAACATCCTGGCGCGTCGCGACCGTCGTCGGGGAATCGGCGGGACGTGGGACGCCGACGTCGTCATGAGCGGCATCGGTGCGACGCGCGGCCGAACGTTGGGCAATCTCCGGGTCGACGACGGCGGCAGCAACGTCGACATCCTCGTCACGGGCGACGCCAACAACGTGCAGTTCGGCGGGCCGATCGACAACGTAAACATCAACGTCTCGGGCACGCTCAACCGCGCGACCCTGTCGACCGCGACCGACACCGACATCGAGGCCGGGGAGGCGCGGACTGTTCGGGTCGCGCGGTGGACGAACGGCAAGCTCGTCGCGAACGCGGCCCGGACGGTGCAGGTGACCGACGTGATCGAGGGCGTGGACATCACCGTCGCCAACGACGTCAACAGCGTGCAGTTCAAGGAGCCGGCGAACGACGTGGACATCACGGTCGGCGGCGAATTGAAGCGCGCCACTCTTGACGTGCTCACCGACGTGAACATCCAAGGCGGCGAGGTTGGCACGGCCCGGATTGACCAGTGGACTAACGGTCAATTCACCGCCGCCTCCGTCAGGACGTTCCAGGTCAAGGAGGACATGCAGGGCGTCAACGTGACGGTGACCGGCGACCCGACGGCGCGGTCCGCGGTGAACAACTTCAAGGTCGGTGGCGTCGCATCGGCTGGCCTGATGACCGTGGTCGGCTCGACGGGCAACCTGTCGTTCGGCGCGGTGGGGGCGGGGTTCGCTGCGCTGGTCACCGGCGAGATCCGGCAGGTGATGAGCCGCGGGAGCAGTTCGGGCGACTTCTCCGCGCTCAACATCGGCACGGTCAACATCGGCGGCGAACTGTTGACCGGCACGATGCGCGCCGGATACTCGGCCGGCCCCGACGGCCTGCCGAACACCGGCGACGACACGGAGCTGGGCGGGCCGGCCGCCGAGATCAAACGCATCACCGTGCGCGGCACGACCCCCAACGCTGAGACGTTCGTCGCGGGCGTGTTCCCGACCAAGGCGAACATCAACCGCAGCAACTTCGACATCGACCCGGCGTCCGATGTACGGTTCAGGTTAATCCCGGTTTAGTCGCCGTCGTTTGAGTTGGGTGGATTGTTTGGCTCGGCCTTGGCGGTATTGACCTTGATCAGTCCGAGCTTGACGGCCTTTTGGTGGAACTTGACTCGCAGCACGCTGTACGTCACGACCGGCCCCCAAGCGGCGGCGAACCAGAGCATGACGGCCTCGACGGGCAGGTCCCACCACGGCTTGATCATCAGGCCCATCATCTGTTCGGTCTTGTAATTCCACCAGCCATACTGCAGCGCGAGCGTCGCCTCCCACATCAGGCTCACGAGCAGCATGTACGAATACATGAACGCGAACGCCCGCCAGTTGATCATGTCTTTGGCGGCCTTGTAAAGCGACATGGTCGGGAGAATCGCCATCAAGACAAGGAACGCAAAGTAGCCCGGGAAGCCCTCGTTGTAAGGGTGATTGCCGTATTTCTTGTAAAGCCAGGCGACGCCGATCGCGACGAAGCCGATCAGCGCCGTCGGCACGTGAAAGCTGAAACGCGGGGCGATGGCGGCGAGGATCTTGTGGTTCTGTTGTGAGTAACGGTTAAACCAGTACGTGTCGCCCCAGACATAGAGCGACGTCATGACCAGCCCGCCAAGGATGTAAAAGAGGAACTCCTCGATCGGCAGGTAGCCCCACACCCAGCCATCCGTCCAGCCGAACGCCGGCAGCCAGATGCCCAGCGCCGAGTGCGGGTCGGGGAATCGAAAGAACAGGTAGCCGAACATGATGTCCAGTACCGTGCCCATCACGAGCACGCCGCCGGCGGTGAGCATGAACGCCTTCGCTTCGATCTTGTATTGGCGGTTGGTCGCGAACCAGATGGCGATGGCGATCAACGGGATCAGAAAGATCGTCAGGCTCCACGTGTAGCCGTACGGCGTCGGATCGTCTTCTTTCGTGACGATTTCGGTGACCTCGTCGATGCTCAGCAACGTGAGCGTAACGGGCACGATGAGACAGGCGAGCATCGCCCAGATGATGCGCAATGAACGGTCCGGATGTTCCATGTCAGAACCCCTCGACAATTGCCCACGCGGCGATGCTGCAGAGGAACAGCCACACCGCCATCGCCGCGCCCAGCGGGACAACCCAGCCCCACGGGCGACGGATGACCTGCCAGACGATCACTGGCATCAGCGCGCCGATGAAGACCTCGCCCAGGATGACGAACCACGGCGTGCTGCCGAACAGCATCTTGCAATCGACGTAATGCCAGAACTCCGCGCCCTTAGCCAGGTACTCACCCAACGGCAGGTTGCTGCCTCCGATGACGGCCATGATCCCGCATGCCCACCACACACCCCACTTGCTGTAGAGCCAGACCGAGATGAAGCCGAGCTGAACCATCAGCCCGGTCCATGAAAACGGCATGTAGAACGGCGAGTCCCAGATCAACGGCTGCGGCGGGTAGACCAAGACCTTGACGGACGACACCGCCCATGCGTCGGTGAACAACTCGCCGAAGCCGACGACCACGCCGAACGCGCAGAGCTTGCCGATCAGTTCGTCTTTGGTGATGATTGCGTAGCCGGCCAACACGGCCAGAGTCAGGAATGTGGACGCGGCCGCTGCAGTCCAGCCCCAGGCGAACTTGCTGGCCAACCCGGCGATAACCAGGCCGGACACCATCGTCGTGCCGACGGCGATGAACGTGCGCTTGGTCGGATAGCCTTCCCAGGGGTCTGTCATACTTGCCGTCCGAAGTGTCCAGTTGTCGACTTCAAAGCCGCGCACGATGTGCCGCTTCCTTACCGGACATGCTATCCCAATTGTCGGCGCGACGCGACAGGCGGGTCGAACAAGGTCTTAGACTTGAAAGCGTTTGGCTCATTGACATCGCGCCTATCGGCCGATAACTTCGACGCGCTGAGCACGTCAGATCAGGTTTCGAGACATCCGATGACACCAACCCCTTGCCAACGACTCGCTTTAGCCGCCGCGTTGATCACTTGGTGCGCGGCGAACACGACGGCGCAAGTCGTTCGCGACGGGTCGTTGGGCGATACGCCGGCCGGGCCGTTGGCCGGGCCGAACTATCAGATACCGCCCAACCTCGGGCGACAGGTCGGCACGAACTTGGTCCACAGTTTTTCGACGTTCAATCTCAACACCGGCGAGTCGGCGACATTCACCGGGCCGGCTTCGACGTTGAACGTGCTGGCGCGCGTGACGGGCGGTGCGCCTTCGTCGATCAACGGCCTGTTGCAGACGCAGGGCATGCCCAGCGCCAACCTGGTCCTGATCAATCGCGCGGGCGTACTCATCGGCCCAACGGCGCAGATCAACATCGCGGGGTCGTTCATTGTCACAACGGCTGACCGCGTGCGGTTGGTGGACGGCGGTGTGGTTAACGCCGACCTGAGTGACGACTCGAAGATCACGACTGCGCCGCCCAGCGCATTCGGCTTCGTCAGCGCGACGCCGGCCGGTGTCACGGTGCAGGGCACGCCGGAACAACAGGCGACGCTCATCGGTTCGCCGGGCCGGGCGGTGTCGATCGTTTCGGGCCCGGTGCAGATCCTCGGCGGGCAGATCGTCGCGCCGGGTGGGCAGGTCAATGTGGCCAGCGTCGCGTCGGCCGGCGATGTGCAGTTGGATTCGGCCAACCCGCAGGCCTCGCCGCAGGTGCCAGCCCAGGTGCAGCGCGGCGACGTGACCGGTTTCGGGGCCGTGCTCGTGGCCGACGGTCTTGCGGGTGGCCGCGTCGAGATCGTTGGCGGCAACGTCACGTTCGACACGTCAGGCATCACGGCCAACAGCGTGGGTGACGGCGACGGCCGCGGTATTCATATTGACGCAACCGGCGGCGCGACGCTCAGTGGCAGCGTCGTTACCACCGACAACGCCGGCGCGGGTATGGGTGGGCCGGTGTCGATCCATGCCGGCGTGTTCACGATGGTCAACGGAGCGAAGGTCGTAACGAACACGACCGGCGCTGGTCAACCCGGCTTGATCGATATTCAAACCGGCGTCGTGTTCATCGACGGCGGCGGCGTGTCGGAATCGACGCAGGTTTTGTCGGTCAGTCAATCGCCCGCGGCGACGCCGATTGGCGTTGACACGAACGACGTTTCGATCACAGCCGACACGTTGACGATCACCAACGCCGGCGAGGTCGTGACGCTGACGCTCGGGCCCGCGACCGGCGCTGACCTGATCATTGATGCCCGCGTGGTCACGATCGACGGCTCGGCTGCCGATCTGCCCAGCCCGTCGCAGATCATCTCGCGCACGATCGCGCAGACCGGCGGCGGGCCGAGTGGTGAACTGCGGTTGAATGTGGACGACTTGGTCATGCTCGGCCGGGCGTCGATCGGCAGCGGCGCGTTCGGCGACGGCGCGGGCGGCGCGATCCGCATCGACGCCAACACGATCATGATCGACGCGATGGGCGCGGCCGACGGCCTGGTCGCGTCGCTGACCATCTCGCCCTTCAACGGCGGCGACAGCGGCGACGTGGTTATCAACACCCAGACCCTCGACCTGTTGCGCGGCGGGTCGGTCAACTCGTTGACATTCGGGACGGGTGGGAGCGGCAACGTGACGGTCAACGCCGACACGATCCGCGGAGACCGCGCCGGCGAGACGGTCTTTACGGGCATCAGTTCGACCTCGGCCTTCCCGTTCTTCGGCGGCAAGGCCGGCGACGTCTCGGTGAATACGCGCGTGCTCGAACTGACCAACGCGACGCTCGATTCGTCCAGCCTCGGCGACGCCGACAGCGGCGCGATCACCGTCAACGCGACCGACCGCGTCACGCTGACGAACACCGCGCGCATCGGCGTCGAAGCGCTGCTCGGCGGGACGGGCGCGGGCGGCAGCATCGCCGTCAACACATCGATCCTTGAAGTAGCCACTGGCAGCGAGATCACGTCATCGACCGAGGGCACGGGGCCCGGTGGCTCGATCATGTTGACCGCGACAGACCACGCCGAGTTCCGTGGCGGTCTGGTCCGTTCCGACACGGTCAAGGTTGTCGGCGGCGCGGCCGGCGGCAGTATCGTGATTGACGCGCCCGTGATTCACCTCTTGGAAGGCACGGTCGTTTCATCGACGTCGTTCGGCTCAGGCGATGCCGGCGCGATCACGCTGAACGCGCAGACCCTGGTGATCGACGGCAGCGAGACCGTCGGATTCACCGGCGTCCGGTCCGAGACGCGCGGCACGTACACGTCGGGCGTGGCTGACCTGTCGGTGTCGTTCGACATCACGCACGCCGCTGCCAACAACGTCGGCGTGACGCTGATCAGCCCGGACGGCACGGAAGTTCGTCTGTTCAACGGCTTCAACTCATTTCCTCAGGGCGACGCCAACTTCGCGGACACGTCGTTTGACGACGCGGCGGCGCTGCCGATCGCCGGCTCGCCCGCGCCGCACACGGGCACGTTCCAACCGATCGAGCCGCTCGCCGCGTTCGTCGGCCAATCCGCGCAGGGCGTCTGGACGCTCGAGGTTGACGACTCGCTCCTGTTCGAGGGCGGCCAACTCGACGCGTGGTCGTTGCGGATCGGCGAGCAGACTTTCACTTCAAACGACGTACCGCAGGTGCTGCCAGATCTGGCGACGACCCCAAGCACGATCACCATCGATCAGCCGCTGACCGTGCCGGGCGCGCCCGGCGACCTGGGCGGCGGGCGGGGCGGCAACGTGACCATCAACGCGACCACGTTGCGCGTCACGAACAACGCGCAGGTGTCGGTCGCTTCGCGCGGCGCGGGTGTCGGCGGTGACGCGATCATCAAAACGACAACTGCGATTGTGACAGAGGGAGGCCAGATCAGCGCCAGCACGTCGCGGCCGGACGTCGGCGGCGTGGGTGGGCGGGTCACGATCGATACGCGGTCGCTCGAATTGAACACCGGCGGTCGGCTGACCAGCGAAAGCCTCGGTTCCGGGAACGCCGGCAGCGTGGACGTGACCGCGTCACAGAACGTGACGCTGCGCGACGGCGGCGCGGTGACGACGCAAGCGCCGTTGTCGGCCGGCGGGAACGTCGTGATTCAGTCGGGTCAGATCACGGTTGACCAAAGCCGGGTCGAAGCGCAAGCCGGCGGCGACGGCGGCAACATCGAGTTGTCGGCGACGGGGCTTCTCAGTGCAACGTCGAGCGAGATCACCGCGCGGGCCGGTAACGACGGCGGCGTGATCAGCATCACAGCCGACCCGACGATCCTCTCGCAAAGCCTGATTGACGGCCGGGCGGGCGGCGAACCGGTGTTCGTGCGCATCACGTCGGACCGGTTCCTCAGTTCGGACAGCCAGATCCTGACGCGCGCGCTCGTCGCTCCGCCGGAGGTCGACATCGCCGGCGGCCTGGTTGTGCTGCCCTCACGGTTGCAGGACAGCGCGGCGCAGTTACGCGAGCTGTGCTCGATCTCCCTGGAAGGCGAGGTGAGCAGCCTGCGCGTCCGTTCCAAGGGCGGCCTCGCGCCGCTACCCGGCGCATGGCGGCCTTTCATCTTCGACCCGTCAAGTGATTAGGACAACGGCGGGTCCGGCAGCCTCTCATCGAACATGACCTGCCGCTGCGTGTCGGTGAACGGCTGGCCGCGCAGGTTTTCGTCCTGCTGTCTGGATCGAAACAGTGTGAAGATGTAGCGCATTCGGCTGGGCAGTTTCGACCAGTCGTCGGCCGCGCTGTGCACGAAGGTGCGCGGCACAAGCTTGAACTTGCGCAGGAATCGCATGACGCTCCGCCAGATGCGACGGAACAGGCTGGGCTTCATGGGCTTCTTCACGCCGACGCCGTATTCGGCCAGCAGCTTCTTGAGTTCCTCGTTCTCAATGACGTCGAGCGGCGGCGGGAAGAGCGGTTGGCCGGGCAGGGGTTGCAGGTCTTCGCCCAGGTGCAGAACGCCGTTCGGCGTCTTCATCGTCATCAGTTCACGCGTCGAGAACTCACGCCACAACTGGGTGATCTCGGACACGAGCAGGCGGATCAGCGGTTCAAGCAGTTTGGCCATCACCTTGCCCAATGCCGTGTCGCCGATCGACTCCAACCACTTGCTGTGCAGCAAAGCGTCGATCGCGATCTCGACCGGCGCGTCCATCGACCCGCTGATCGAAGGCTGCAACCGAATCTGCTCGTGCAAGACCGAGTGCGCGTTGGCCAGCAGCATCGTCTCGGCTTTCTTGTTCGGGTCGGTCTCGAACTTCGCGTCGTACAGGTTGGTCAGCGCGGCAATCAGCAGCGACTGTCCGCCGTCTTCGCTCGGTTTGGGGTTGAGCGGCGCGATGAATTGCTTGAACTTCGCGTCGTCTCGCTCGGTATCGTCTTTGAAGGTATGGATCATGTCGCGGAACAGCGGGCCCAGCTCCTTGAAAACGATCAGGTTGCCGTTGGTGATGTACTCTGTCACGGCTTCGACGATGTTGTGTACGACGTCGTGGAACGTCTCGCCGTCGTGCGCGATGACGGCGTGCGGAGCGATCTTGCCCGCTTTCTTGTTGATCTTCTCGACGCAGCGCTTGCATGTCGGCGCTTCGACGACCAGTTGTTTGAACCGCCCCGGGATCTCTTCGCCACGGATGAACTTGCCCGCCGTCTTCGACGCCCAAATCGCGAAGCAGCACCATGTCACATTCGACGTGCCCACAAGATCGACGAACCCCTGTCCCAGGTCGTGGTAGCACTGGGTGATCAGAAGGTTGCGGACCTGCGGCTTGTCGTCGAGCGCGGCGATGGCGTCGACCTGATCGATCAACGGCGAATGAAACGGCATGCGACCTCCCGAAGGCCAGGCGGCTTGGTCGGCCGACCGATGTGACGAGGAGTTGTTATATTACTGTTGAAACGGCCGTGACGGGGCCCGACAGTTTTGGGGGGGCGTTCGCGAATCAGCCGCGCCCATGAATCTTGTCATGTCATTTGCACGGGCGCGTTGTCGATTCCGCGTCACGTCAAACCGTTGGAGACGCGCGGTTGACAAGACAGCCTGACCCACGGACGCAGACAGGTCTTTGGATTGCGCCGGCTGTCGCCGCCGTGCTGATGTACTGCTCGGCCGTGCATGCGCAAGTGCTTCCTCCGCCAAACGATCAGCCACCGTCGGCCGTGGTTATCAAGGCATTCCAGTTTGACGGCAACACGGCCTTCACCGACGACGAACTGTCGGCCGCGGTTGCGCCGTTTATCGGCAGGCCGTTGACCGGCGCCGGGCTGGAGGCGGCCAGGAACGCCCTGTCGCGACACTACATCGACGCGGGGTACATCAGCTCGGGGGCCGTGCTGCCGGATCAGACGGTGGCCGACGGCGTGATCACGTTTCGACTCATTGAAGGGACGCTCTCGAAGCTGACGATTACGGGCAACGCCGCGTTAAACGAGGCCTATCTGCGCAGCCGAATCAACCTGGCGACCGAGCCGCCTTTCAACATCATCGCCGTGCGCAATCGGCTGGAGGTTTTGCGCCAAAGCCCGGTGATCGACCGGATCAACGCGAACGTCGAGCCGGGCGGCCTGCCCGGCGAGGCGCAGTTGAACGTGGCCGTCACCGAGGCCCAGCCTTGGCACGTCGATCTGCAATTCGATAATCACCGGTCGCCGAGCATCGGTGCGGGTCGGTTGTCCTTGTCGGCTGTGCACCACAGCCTGCTGGGGTTCAATGACACGTTCTCGATGCATTGGGGCATCACACGCAACGGCCTGGAAGACCTCGAGTTCGCCGGCATCGACGACCTGTCGGTTGCCTACGTCGTGCCCTTCACCGTGTACGACACGACGGTGGGCGTGTCGTACGAACGGACGGACACGGTCGTTGTCGAAGACGCGTTCGAGGCGTTGGACATTCAAAGTGAAACCGAGTCGTTCGGGGTCAACATCCGTCACCCGTTTGTCCGCACGCCGCAGACCGGTTTCGCGTTAGCGGTGGCGTTTGAACACCGCGAGAACGAGTCGTTTCTGCTGGGCGAGCCGTTTTCGCTGTCGCCCGGCGCGATGGACGGGACGAGCACGGTGTCGGTCGTGCGGTTTCGGCAGGAGTTCGTCAACCGGACGCAACAGGAAGTCATCGCGGCGCGTTCGACGTTTTCGTTCGGAGTCGATGCGCTGGACGCCTCGACCGGTCCGGAGGCCGACGGCCGATTCATCACCTGGCTGGGGCAGGGTCAGTACGTGCGGCGTATCGGCGAGGGCGACAGCCAGTTGATCCTGCGCGGCACGGTGCAGTGGTCGAACAACCCGCTTCTGACGCTCGAGCAGTTCGCGATCGGCGGCGTCGACACGGTGCGCGGCTACCGCGAAAACCAGGTCGTGCGCGACAACGGCGTGGTGTTCTCAGCCGAGTGGCGGATCCCGATCATCCAGGACGCCAACGGCCGGGGCATCCTGCACGTCGCGCCGTTCGTCGACATCGGCGCGGGCTGGAACGACAATAACGGGTCGGACGTGATCGACCTGACCAGCGTCGGCGTTGGCTTCTTGTTCAACCCGGATGAACGTTTGAACGTTCAGTTCTATTGGGGCTACCCGTTCCGCGATTTCGACGACCCGGAAGACGACCCGCAGGACCTGGGCATTCACCTCAGCGTCACGGTGCGGGCGTTTTGACCAGCTTGCGTTCAGCCGCGGCGACGTCGGGCAGGTCGGCCTGATCGCAGAGTTGCGCCCGCACTTCCCGCCAGGACACGTCGCTCGGGTCGGTCACGATCTGCGTGTGGACGGACTTGAGCACGTCGTACCAGTGGCCGAGTTGCGCGACGATGTACGGGCGATCTTCGGGCGTGGCCTCGGCCAACGCTTTGGCGTCGTCGGCCGACAGCTTGACACGGCGGATCAACGCGCTGGCGTACGGGTCCTTGGACGTGGGGCGTTCGCCCGTCACGACCGTCACGAGCCAACGGTAATCGACGCCCGGCTTGAGCGTGACGTTGTGCTTGGCCAAGTCGAAGCCGTGGATGCCCGGTTCGTGCTTGCCCGGGATCACGACGCGCGCGACGTTCTTGAGCGTCTTGGTGTCGATCACGGCGACGATCAGCTTCGCGTCCGTCGCGGTGGACAAGTGCCAGAACAACGTGGGCGCGGTTTGCGACGTCAAGCCGACGTGATCGGTGGCCAGGACGGTGACTTTCGGCGGCGCGTCGGGGTCGTCTTCCGAACCGCGCGTGCCGGCGCTGATGCGCGTTTTGGGCGCGCCGAGTTTAGGCAGTTTGAGGTTGATCCTGCGGCGCGCGCGCCGCTTGGGCGCCGTAGGCGGTGCGGCTTTCGTCTTGACCGGTGCGATCGTGCCGACGGGTTTGGCGGGCTTGTCGGAACTGTCTGGCTTGACCGACGCGGTTTGCGTCTTGGTGTTCTTGTTCGGTTTGTCCGCCGTCGGCTCGGCTTTGTTCGCGGCGGGCTTGCCTTTGTCCTGCGCGGGTGCGGCCGCAACGCAAAACAGCAGGGCAATCCATACGGTCAAGTGTCTGAGTCGCATTGGGATGTCCTGCTTATCACGTGAAGTGAGTGCGTCGAACGGGCGCTTCCTGTAATCGTAGGTCGGATTGATTGCCCTTACGACGCCGACGTGTCGAGCACGGCGTGGACGGAGACGGGAACGCTCTTGCCTTTCAGGTCGAGCGTGCCCACGGAACGCGTCTTTACCGTTTCGTCCAGCCGTTGCAGGGTCGTTTCGGCGATCAGGATGCGGCAGCCGGCCGGCGCGTCGTCGTCGCCCATCGCGGTTTTTTCAAACGACTCCAGCCGGGCGGCGGTGTTGACCGTGTCGCCCAGCACGGAGTACTCAACGCGTCGCGTCGTGCCCAGCGTGCCCGCGACGACCGGCCCTGTGGCGATGCCCACGCGCAGGCGGACGCGCGGTTTGTCATTCCGTTGCGTCGTTTCGTTCAACTCGGTCAGCCGGCGGCGCAAGTCCAGCGCGCAGGCTACAGCCCGCCGCGCGTCGCGGTCGATCTGTTCGTCGCTGGTCGCGGCGAACGGAACGCCGAACACGGCGAGCACGGCGTCGCCCATGTACTTGTTGACCATCCCGTCGTGCTCGATGACGGTCGACGACATCAGGTCGAGGTATCGATTCAGCCAATCGATTAACTCACCGGGCGTCAGACCCTCGGCGATCGCCGAGAAGCCCTCGATGTCGACGAACAACACGGTCGCCGTGACTTCGGTCGGCCGAACGCGCCGCCCGTCGAGCAGCGCGTCACGCTGTTCCCAGACGGTCGCGGCGACGGTGTCTGAAACGTGCTGTTCAAAGAGCCGCATCAGTTGGCCGCGCTGCCGCATCTCCCGGTACGACATGTACGACGTGACGACGCCGGCCGACAGAATCCACGTCAACCACGGCGGGACGACCGGCACCCATCGGCCAACGTCGAACCCAAACCAACCGACCCCGCCGATCACGATCAGCCCAAGGCCCGTCGTCACGACGAACAACCAGGTCGAACGGATGGACAGGCCGATCAATGCTCCGAACAACGACCAGAACAGGATCCAACCCGCTTCGACCGGTTCGGCGAAATAGCCGACGTCCGCTTCTTTGCCGAGGGCGGCGCGCACGATCTGGTCGGCGATGCGCCCGTGCACCACAACGCCCGGCTCACCCAACGCCGTGTCCTGCACCGGCGTGCTGACCGTGTCACGCGCGGCGCTGACTGCCGCGTGACCGAACAGCACGATCTTGTCTTCGAACAAAGTCGGTTCGACCTCGCCTTCGAGCAGCTCGGACACGGTCACGCGGTGAAACCGACGCGGGCCGCGATAGTCGAGCAGGAACTGAAACCCGCCGAGTTCGGCCTCGTCAAGCCGATACCCGCCGTCTGATTGTGTCAGCCTGGAAAGCGTCGATTGGCCGATCGTCGCGCGCGACGGTTCGGCCGGATCAATCTCGATCACCATCTCGTGGTGGTACAGCAGGTAGTGATTAGCGACCAGCATTGCCAGTGACGGGTAGGTCGGCCCGTCGGCCGTGTTCATGAAAAGGATGCCGCGGCGCACCCGCCCGTCCGGGTCCAGCGGCAAGTCGTTGCTGGCGATCTGGCCGGTGTCGATCGCCGGTTGTCCGGTGTCGGCGTCGATCAGGAACTCCGGCGGCGGGACGGGCATGCGGTGGGTGGTGTCGCTCAGCTTGGTGATCGCGACGATGTACTCGTACTCAAGAAACAGGTCACGCAAACGGTCGCGGCCGACGCCGACGGGCGCGTCGCGGAAAATGTCCAACCCGATGACTGTCGGGTTGTAGCTGAGCAGTTGTTCGAGCACGTCGGCCAACTGGTCGTCGGTAATCGGGTAGTCGACTTTGCCGTGCTGGATCGCGGCCTCGTCGAGCTCGACGATGACGACCGGCGCGGCATTCGCGTCGTCGGTCGGTTGCCGTGACAGGATCGTGTCGTAGGCGAACAGTTCCAGCCTTTGCAACGCGCCGCCGGATCGGAGCGCGTAGACGAAGGCGAACACGGCCAAGCCGATACCGATGCTGACCCACACAGCCCATCGCCGGGTTCGACTCTTGGAATCCATGGGCTGCTGTTCGGCTGGTTACGGAAGGCCGGCTTAGAGCCAGTTGCCGATGACGAGGTAAGACGACCAGAAGCAGGGGTGTCGGTAGTTGACGTCGCGCAGCGCCTCGACCTGCGCGCGTTGCAGGGCTTTTGCTTTGGAGAGCGTCGGGTCGCTGTGCAGGTGGTTGTAGAACGATGTCACGAGGTCGGTTGAGACGCGGTCGTTGACGTGCCAGAGCGTGGCCATCGCGCTGCGTGCGCCGGCCTTGACGGCGATGCCGGCCAAGCCAAGCGCGGCGCGATCATCGCCGGCCGCCGTTTGGCAGGCGCTGAGCGCCAGCAATTCGACCGGTTGCCCCCGGAAGCCGCTCGGCCGAATGAGTTGTTCGAGTTGGTCGAGGTTGAGTCGGCCGTCGTGCGTCAGGATGTACGTGTCGTCTGCGTTACTGCCGAAGTGGCCGTGCGAGGCGACGTGGACGACGCCGTACGCGCGCTCGGTAAATGACTCCTGGATGCGTTCGCGTTTGAACGCGTCATTGAGCAGGACGGTTGATGCGAATCGTTGCGCGATGGCGTCGAGTTCGCGCGGGACGTGCGGCAGCGCGGGGAATCGGCCGCGCGGTTCGGACAGGCCGCCGAGCAGGACCCGTGCGTCGCCGCGTTGCAGCGGGTGGGGGTCGAGCAGCGCCAGGCCTGGCGTGATCGCCAGCGCGAACCGCTCGATCAGGAATGACTCGCCGTCGTGCAGCGCGGCCATGGGCACGGTGCGCAGTGCGCCGTCGGGCACGAACACCAGCGTGTCGATGGACTGTTTGTTGAGAGACTCGGCCAGCGGGTCGATCAGCCAACGGTGCAGTTGTTGTGCGGCGGCGAGGTAGTCATGCGACGTGCGGTCTTCGAGTTGGTGGCGGAACTGTCGGACCGTCGCGACGAGTTGCTCACGTCGAACGGCGACCCGGTGCCGGGTCAGGCCGGCCTGCGTTGCGAGGATGATCCGGAGTTGGTCGTTCAATGGCACGAGGTAGACGACGGCCGTGCCGATGTCGACCGTTTCGACGCCGCGCTGTTGCGCCTGGGCGAGTCGGACGCACTCGTCGCGAAAGTAGTCTTCCAACTCGGCCGCTTTGAGCCGCTCGACAACGGCCATGGCCTCGCGGGTCAGTTCGCCGGCAAGGCGAGGGTCGTCGCTCGCGTCGGCCGCGGTAAGCAGAAGGTCGGCCAACTCATAAAACATCGGCCCGACGCGCTGGCGGAATGGCTGGCGTGAACCGTCGCCACCGACGCCGAGCACCAGGTCGTTGTGCAGTCCGTCGGCCGACCGCACTGCCTGCCGGTACGCGTTGACCGCGCCGCCGGTGTCGCCCGACTTGTTGAGCAGTCGGCCGCGTTGCCAATGCCAACGCCACGTCACGTCGCTGCGATCGATGACGGTCGACCGCGCGATGGCTCGGTCGGTCATGGTTATGGCGTGGTCTAGTTGGCCGGCCGACTCATACAACGCCCCAAGCGATCCGAGCGCCAGCGACTCAGTCGACGCGTCCTTCAGGTTGTTGGCGATCGTTTGTGCGGCCTGCGCAGCGTCGAACGCGGCGCGCAGGAGGTCGGGATTGTCCGAGTCCGCCATGCGGTGCAGAAGCGCGGCGAGGGTGAGCAGCGCGAGCGCTTTCTCCCGTGAAGGATTGAGTTGATCGACCTGTTGCCGTGTGTCGTTGATTGCGGCAACGGCATCGTTACGTCGAGACTCTTCAACGAGCAGCGCAGCCAGGTTGCACCGTGTCTTGATCGCGTCCTGCTTTCGATCAGACTTGTCCGCTACGTCAATGGCATGGCGAAGGAGGGCCAGGGCTTCGTTCTTCAAGCCGTTCTCGGATTTGAGCTGCGCCAGATTGCTCGTAAACGCGATGCGAAGCGCGGGCGTGTCTGCTGATTCAACGAGTTGCCGCGCCCGCTCCAGGTCGCGCAACGCGGCGTCCAGCCGACGGGTGACCGTCAACAGTCCACCTCGTGCGATTAACGTTTGCGCGAGGCGGGAGCGCTCCATCAGCGCTTCGGCCCGATCGACGGCGATGTCCAGGTGCGCGACGGCCTGCCGCATGCGGCCGAGCGCGTGCATCGCGCCGGCGAGACGGAGGTGCAGGTCGATCCGCTGTGCGGTCGCTCCCCGACCGGCCTGCGCTTCGGCGTCGGACAGCGCGCGTCGCCAATGGGACACGGCCGCGTTTACATGGCCGCTCGCCATTGCCTGGTCGCCCGCGCGGACATCGTCGTCCGATGCGCCGCCAGCGTCGGGCGAACCGAGCAAGACTAACGCCATACATAGCAAGCTCGTAAACATTCGCATGGCGAGTGAGGCGTGATTGGCGTGATGGGCAGCCGGACGCATGTCAGTGTCGAGGTCTACCGCAACAACAGCATTGGAAACTACTCGGCCCATAGGATCGCTATTGTCGTTCCAGGTGTATGGGGTGTCAAAATCTACGAGTCACCCGCGCTGTAGTGCCCCAGCACTGAGAGGGGCGCTTTGCTAGTTGAAGATGCCAGCGCCGGAGAGCGACAGTCCGTTGCGTCGATGCTCAGGCCTGTACTACTCGCGCGAAGGCGGTTAGGCTACAAGTAGTCGATACATGCTCAAGTAGTTGGCTGCGGTGGCCTTGGCGCGGTCACGTCTGGCAGCGCACACTGGCCCACTTGAAGTTGATGCCAGGATCGCGCGCGACACGCACATGAAAGGCAACATGCCGATCGTACCGTGAATCTCTAAACGTTTGCCGATTCCGAAAGCGATGAGTTGGCGGGGAATTGTCGAAAGCAACATCCGGCCGCCCACAGCCATCTGGTAGCGGCTTTGCGTAGTGTGCCTAAAGATTGCCCTCGTCATCGATCGTCATGGTGTGACCACAGTGATCAGGCCGGGGTTTGACACACCGACCGTCCCATCCGTTAGCGTCCACTCTACGAATACCGCGTGCTGGTCGACCTGCGGCGAATTCCACCGGAAGGTCCACGGAGCTGCTGTCGCTTCGCCAATCAGCACGTCGCCCGAGAAAAAGCGCACCTTCTTCAGCGACGTGCCCTCGTCCAACACGACACCGAGTTCGATGTCTTTGCCGGCGGCCGGGTACATGCTGATCCCCGATCGTTTCTTGTAAACGGTGAGCTTGGCCGAACCGTCCGTGGTTGTGGCGTTCAATTGCACGGGAGGGAACATTGAGCACCACGCGCGCCAGACAAAGGCGGTAGCACGATCGGGAAACCAGGCAGCCGCGGCCTTGTCGCCCTTGTACATCGACCATGAGGCAACCGTTGCCATGTGCGAACCCATCGTGGATCGGTCACCCAGCCAGCCGTCCTCCTGCTTCATGTCAACGAGTTTTACAGGCCCGCTGCGGGGATCCCAGTCGCGGGGGATGCGGAATGCCGCAACGCCCTTGATGAAAGGGACCATCATCGTGCCGGCGTTGCCCCAGTCGTGCTTGCAGCCCGGTTGGAGACCGAGCCCCCATGGCAATCCCTGTTTCCGTGCCGGCTCGTAGGCGTTGGGGATGGCCGGCAGCATCTTGAATGCGTCCGGCAGTTCGCCCATGGTGAACATCGCCGGCACGCGAGCGAATTCCGGAGAGACTTTCTCGCTCTTCACCACCCAACTGCAATCGATCGCATAGGCAACAGTTCGATTCCATTCGCGGTCAAGTACGCGCGTCACGAGACCGCCCGCCGAGTGCCCGACGCCGATCAACGGCGCGTGGGCGAGTTCGGGATGTCCCTTGGCCTTGCCGCATTGCTTGAGACCTTCAACAGTCGCCTTGTGGAGACGCGGCCCGCGATTGCCCTGCTTCCTTACGTTCTTCATTGTCGTGACCACGTGGACCCATTCCTGTCGCTTACACAGCTCCGCCCAGCGTCCTTTTGTCTTGAACGAGGCGTTGGCCGAGTGGAGCAGTGCGCCGCGAAACACCTTGACCTTTGCAGGGACAAAGATCTTGACGTCTACACCATCAACGACGGTGCTGAACACCTCGGCGTTCTCATCAGCAGTCTCGGCCCAACAGGGCGTGCCAGAGAAAATGCCTATCGAGAGTACGAAAACGGCGGCAATGCAACACTCTCTTGTTAAGCCTGACATCATTTTGTTAACCCAATCAATTACAGGAATCGAAGTCCGAGCACGGATATGTTACAGATTCCTGCTCAACTTTGGACGGCATGCGCAGGGGCGCAGCCCTGGAGCCTGGTGTCCAAAGTTGAATCAACGCGGAAAGGGGGCGATACCCCTGCGGCTGTGCGGCCTGACGCCGTTGTAGCGACGACGTCAACATTCGATCAATATCCTCGCCCCTTGCAGCGAGCTAAAGGCCTGCGTATTGAATCGTTCGTCTCTCAGCTTGCCGTTGAAGGGCTCGTTGTAACCGCGTTCAAGTAGCCCGGCGCATCGCTACACTCGACCGAGATTGACTGTGTAAGCAGTTTCCGACAATTCGAACCGGTGCGTGTCAGTCTATCGAACGCCGGACATGTCGGGATCGTTGTGTGCTGAAACCGGATCGCGACCGTAAGTGCCAATCCGTTCGGTTTCGCCGATCATGAACATGGGGCCATAACCGAGCATGTTGGGCACGTTGTGCAGAGCGGCATTCACGACGGTGTGCAGCGCGACGCGGGCGATGCTGGCCATCTCGCCACGCTGTATGTAGTTCTTGACAAGGTGTTGGTTTTGATTGACCAGGCCGGCGGAATCCAGGAAGGCCTTCGTGCCCGGCCCGAGTCCGGACGTGTTGTAGGTATACGTCTCGATGCCGGCGCCCACGCCCGCGAAAGTCGCGAGTCCGCCGCCCAGCGAGTGGCCGGTGACCACAACATCGCCCCGGTCGCCGTAGACGTCCTTGAATCGCAACGCGATGTCGAGTGCCTGTCGGTACTGTTTGGGGACAGCGCCGCCACCCTGGGCGAAGTTGACTCCCCAGTCGGCTGCGTTGTCCTCACCCGTCGAGCCTTCGAACACCAGCACGTAGGTATCGTCCTTGCGATAGACCTTGGCCTCGAGCCCGGTATCGGGGTCCTTCAGCGGAACGCCTAGTTCCTCTTCCGCATTAGGGACTTCTTCATATCCTTCGGGCAGCGGTTGACTGCTGTCATAGATGGCGATACTCAGGTCGCGGAATTCGCGGGCCTCTTGCGGCGTGTCGTGACGACGCTGAACGGGCTCGCCCTGGTTCGCGTCGATGGCGCGTTGACGCAATGAAATGAGTTCCGGCCCCATTTGTGCTTGATCCGCAGCGATCGTGCCGGTCGTTTGGGCCACCCAGCCGGCGACACCCGCGGCCCCTTCGGCCAATCCCATGGCCAGGTTGCCTGCGGCCTGCGCGGTCTGACCGGCAAGGACCAATCCGTCTTCGACGACGTCCGCGGCCGCGCCAGCGGCCTGACCGGCGGCCTGCCACGCTGCTTCCGCCTTGTCCTGAATACCCTGGGCAGCCTGGTTGGTGAAGTCACCGACGGCGTTCGTGAGCGGGCTGAGATCGAAGGGGCCAAAGTTCATGTCGAAGCTCCTGTGTTCGAGTAAGTTCGAACCGGTTATCGAGCTTCGGCTGCGAGCGTTGCACGGATGGCTCAATCAATCATCTAAATGCCTGAGATCGGCTGAGAAACGACGAGGCAGCATCGGTCTCGACGCGGGCAGAGAGGGCAGGACTCGGACCGGATCGGACCAGGAATTGGCAGTTTTTCTGTCCATCGCCTGCAACACTGGTCCGGCGATCGCGATAACAAGCCGAATCCCGCGAGCCCGTGCTCGGCCTCCGTCCGGTCGTGGCTTGGGCCCGCCACAATCCCAAGGAGGCTTTTATGCGGTCTCTTCTCTGTCCCGTGGTCGCGCTGAGCATCGGCGTGGCTTCGATGATTGGATGCGCCCTGACCGAGCCGGGGCCGCGAGAGCGGCAATGGCGGGAAGGCGACAAGATCCATTACACGGACGGCGTGGCTTATCACGTGTGGGTATCAACCGCCTATCCCCACTACCACGTGCGGTTTGGCGAGTACTACGAGACTCACGAACCCTCCAAGCTCCACTTCCATAAGGTCCACAATCCCAAGGGAGCGCCGGCATACGTCAGGTGCTTCGCCGAGCACCGTGATGGGCGTTGGGTTCACAAGCCGCAATGGTGGGAACTCGACGTCCGCTTCCATGACCGCCGCCGGCGATGGTGAACATTCGGCCGCGGCAGCCCGTGAATTGCGGGAATTGGATTCGCCCGACGGATCAGCGGCAACAGCCAAATCGTGTAAGATCAATAGGAAGCGGCCAGTCCGCACGAGCGCGTTGAGCGATGTGTTGCAAAGGGAGTCTCGCCATGGCGGAACGTCATTCACAAACGGCAGCGCATTGGTTCGGCAGTCCCTCATGCTGTGCCGTCTTGCCCGTTGTCGCGGTCGGTGTGATGCTGATGACCGGTTGCAAGACAACACCCAAACCGACCGAGTCTCACTGTGTTGGCGTCAGCCTGGTCAGTCAGAACGGTGTCGGTCTTTATGAGAATGCCAAGCGACGGTATGGCCAAGTCAGGGCGCGGGATCTGCGAGGTGAGGCGCTCGAGTCGGAGATGAACGATGTCCTGAAACTGCTTGACGGCGCGGTGGCCAACGATCCGAGATGCGTGCTGTTCCACTCGAAGATGGCGCAGATGTACCTGGAGTCGGGTCAGGTCAACCGTGCGTACGCGGGGTACGACAAGGCGCGTCGGCTCTGCCAGGATTGGGTGCCCGCCTGGGTCGGCCTGGCGGACGTGGCAGCGCGCAAGGGCGAGTTCAGCGCGGCTCGTTCTCATCTGCGTAGTGCGCAAAAGGCCTTGGACAAGATCCAGGGCAACACGAAAAGCAAGCCCCGCCCGCCGGACTTCTTTGACATGCTCGGCTTGAACATCCCGCGCAAGCCCGAGCCCGGTCGCAATCCGAACGATCCTTCACTAACCGAGGATGAGCGACTGCGGTTGATCGTGGTCTGGCTCCAGGACGCCGAGGCGTGGACGATTGAGAATCCCGGGCTGGTGATGCAGCAGGCCAACCGGACTTTTGTGAATCACGCCGGGCTCATGCGCCGTCTGCGCGCGGACATCGAGTATCACCACGCCTTGCTGGACCAAGCCGAAGGCAAGTCGTCGGCGGAGGTGGTCAAGCGTCTGGACTACAGCCTGCAGTGGGATCCCGATTTCTTTCCCGCCAAGATTGAAATGGCGAGCCTGATGTACAAGCAGGGGCAGTACCAGTCAGCCGAACGGATCTTGAAGCCGTATGTCGATTCAGAAGATCCCAAGCTGTCCAACAACGTCGTGCTCCTACTGGAAATGGCGTCGGTGTACACCGACTGGTACAAGCAGTCGAAGGAGACCGCCTTGGCGGACGAAGCGGATAAGTACTTCGATCGGCTGCACAAGCTGAACAAGTCACACGCGGCCGGGTACGTGAAGCGAGCAGAGCTCTACCTCGCTGCGGGCACGGAGCTCAAGCGGATCGATTCACTGAAGGCAGGCCTCGACTGCCTCGACGCCGCAAAGCAGGCGCTTGGCGGTCAGGATACGGACAAAATGGCGGAACTGCGTAAACAACTCTCGGATGCCAGCCAAAAGATCGGAAGCTAGACCATGAATCCTCCCTCGAATCCATCGTCATCGTCTGTGAGCGCTGAAAACCAGGCTGGCGGCAATGACGCCACCGGTTTCGAGCTGATTGAGCAACTGCTCCGCGAAAAGGCGGCGGGCCAGGGTGCGCTGGCGGAGTCGTTGATTCAGGCACCGCTGACCAGGCTCGCCGCCGCGGCGGAGGCCGCCAGCAACCCAAAGAGCGGACACCGGTGCCAAACGGTCGCCGCGGGATTCGAAAAAACTCAAGAACTGCTGGAGATTTTGTCGGGCGGCAATAGTGCTTAAGTAATTAATATTTCAATGTTTAAGTCCGACAATGCGCTTGTCGGCAGCTCAGCATGAAGAAAATAGTCGTAGGTCCTGCAACGGCCACGACGAACGGAGGATAACAGCGTGTCGCCCCACGAGGGCGTGTGAATCAAACGCTGATCAGGGCAACGACGAAAGGAACGAACCATGGCCGACATCAACATCGAACGTCAGAACTTTCAGAACCCGCCGAGCTACCAGAGCGAGACGAGCAAATCCGAAAACGACGGCTTGGGGCAAGCCCTGAACGCCGGTTTGGGTTTCGCCGCCCGCCTCGCCGGGACGGCCGCGAATGTCTACAGCGGCGGCGCGCTGGGTGGCCTGACGGGTGGCGGCGGCGCGTTGGGCGGCTTGTCTGGGCAACTGAATGACAACAACGCCCAGTTCATGCAACTGCTGCAACTTCAGAATCAGATGCAGGTTCAGAGCCAGCAGTTCAACACGCTCTCGAACGTGTCGAAAACCGAGCATGAAACGCGTATGGCCGCCGTGCGGAACATTCGTGCCTGAGCCGGATTGCTCGGCCACGGCAAACAGGAATAGCGACAACCGGCTGAAAAGGAAACACGAATGGCTGGCCCCAATGACCTGATTGCAGAGCTGGATCTGAAGTCGGATCCCCGGCCGGCACAACTGCTGGGAGAGGCTGGATTCCTCTGGTCGTACCTGGGTCGATGGGCCGAAGCCGAAACGGTCTTCAAGGCCTTGACGACGCTGATCCCGCACGACGCGGCGGGATACCTTGGCTTGGCTGAAGTGTATTTGATGCAGAATCAATACGACCAAGCCCACAAGCAGGCAGACGCCGCGATCGAGACCGCGTTGGCCCGACCGGACGGCAACAGTACAGACCAGTCCACCACCGCCCGTGCGTATGTCGTAGCGGCGAAAGCGTTGCTGCATCAGGGCAAGACGGAACAGGCCCGGCAGGCATTTGCGCATGCCGTGGAACTCGACAAGGACGGACCATCCGGCCGACATGCGGCCGACATGCTTGAGAACGGTCAAATGATTGGCCTTTTGAAGAACGCTTGATCATCAACCGGAATTGACAGTGTTGACCGGTGCACGACTTGAGGTGTGTCATGGAAATCCGAGGACCCGGCTCAAATTTTGACAATCAACCGATCAAGCCCGACGGGCCTGACAAGGCCAAGGGCGTCGGCGGCGCGGAGGAGACGGACAAGACCGGCTTTCGTGAGGCGATGGGCGCCGGACAAACCCAGTCGAGTCAAGGCACGGGACCGTCCGACTCGGCCGGCGCTCTGCGGCCGAACTTCGACCGTATCGCTTCTCAGGTGCAGGATGGTCTGTCCAAGGGACAATCCAAAGAACAGATCCTTCAAAGCGTTGTCGATGACCAACTCACTCAGCAGTTCGGCGATCAAGCATCGCCGGAGATGACGGCGGCCGTGACTGAGAAGTTCACGTCGGACCCGCAGTTGTCACAGTTATTCAATCGACTCTTCAACCAGACGAAAGGAGGGGCATGATGTCGATCCCCGGCACCCCCGGCCCAATACCACCGAACTCCCTTCCTGGCCAAGGTCAAACGCCTGGGGCTGACTCGGCCAACCCCGCAGCCAAGTCCGGTCAAACATCCGGCGTGGCGTTCGGCCAGCACATGGAACAGGCTGGCGAGCCCGCCGGAGCGACCGCGCCGCCACATGGGACACAAGGTCCGAATGAGGCCATGAACATCGGTGGCATTGATCCGCTGCAGCAAGCCAACGGTATCCGCGATGAAATCGCCTCGATCCGCGACAACCTTGAACAGATGAAAGCATCGGGCAAGATCGATGAGTCTGACGGGCAACTGCAGTTGTGGCGGATGCTCGACCTGCAGACCCGTGTTCAAGACGTGCACTTCCGTGTCGAACTGGTCACGAAAGTCGTCGAACAGGGTACGAGCGGGATCAAACAGATTTCGCAGACACAGGCCTAAGCAACGGCAGGACAGGACGCGATGGCGGATATCCAGATCAACCCGAATTCGCGATCGCCAGACGGTGATGATGAAGCGGATCGCATCGAAAAGAAGCGCCTGCTTCAGGCGGAACAGCGTGCGACCAGCGAGAAGCGTGCGAGCGTTTTCAAACAGAGCATGCAACAGCAACAGAGCGCAGCGGCGCTGCCTGATAAGGCGCAGCCGACGACGCAGAACAAGAACGCTCCTGCCGCTAAACCCGCAAACTCAGGGGCTGCACAGGCGAGCGCCCAAGGTGCGAGCGATGCGCCCAGCAGTTCGGCATCCGGCGAACAAGCCACCACGGGGCAGAGAGCCGGCCGCGCGTTCGCCGGTGCGTCGGGCGCGAACGCAAGCAACGGCCAGCCGGCGGCCGGCACTGCCTCGAGTGGCGGCACGTCCGCGGGGACCGGAGCCACACTCGGTTCGGTCTCATCGGACTCCTCCGAGGTGCAGGCCCCCGAGTCGACGACTCAGTTGTCGAAAGTGGGCGGTCGTTCCGGATCGCAATCCGGCACCGACGATCAATCGGCTCGCGACAGCGACAGCGGGTCGGACCTCAAGCCACGCATCGACGCCGCGGCGATCGCGCCGGCATTCCCCACGCCTACCACGCGCGGCCACGCACCGATCGTTGCAACGCCTCCGCCGGCCGGTGTCAATGTGCAAATGCTCGAACAGTTGGTGCAGTTTGCGGCCGTGGGCAAGACCAAGGAAGGCCTCAGTGAGTTCAGGCTTGGGATCGGGAGCGGGCCGCTCGCGGGCATGCATGTCTGCCTCACGTCCTGCGGTCGGCGGCGCGTCAAGATGCGGTTCGCCGGTGTCAACACCGACGCCTTAAGTGAAGACCAGATCAATCAACTTGTCAGCGCGCTGAGCGGTCGCAACGTGGAAGTGGTAGAGGTGGACATTGACTGACCCAGATGCCATGACCCATCCCGCGCAACCCGAAGCCACAACGAGCGACGAGGGATTGGCCGGCAGTGCCGGCGAAGCACCCGAATCATCGTCGACTGACGTCCGCTGGCCGCAGGCGGCGCTGTCGCGCCCCATCGTCGTGGCCGGTGATCACGGCGTCGTACCCGTCGGCCACGCGGCCGCGTTGGATTGGGCGATCGCCACCGTGGCAGACGTCTGGCGGCAGTTGTTGAACCGACCGCTTGCCTTAACCGGCACGGCCGACGTTGGGGCCGCCAGCCAGGCAGATCACCTGTTCGCCGTGATCGTTCGCGACGCATCCAATGGGACCGACACGCTGATCAGTTTCGACTCCTCGTCCATCCGTAGTCTCGTCAACGCCGTTACCAGTGATCAAGAAGGACTCATGTCGCCGGTGGCACCGGGTCCGTCAGCCGGCTTGACTGCCGCCGAGTTTGGCGTCGCGGAATACCTCGTGTTGCAGGCCGTCGATCAGGTCCTGCGACGAGCGTCGTTGAACGACACCGGGCCGGTGATTGAAGCCATGCTCGATGGAGCGCAGGCCGAACAGTGGCTCGCGCGCCACGAGACGCGCTGCGTCCCATTGACCTTGAATCTGGGAGGCGTCGAGGGTTTCGTACGACTCTTCATTGCGGGATGGAAAGACGTTCAATGGTCTGCCGTATTCGCGATCGGCTCGGCGCTGGGCCGAGTACCAGCAACAGCGATCCCATTGCCCGTCCACTTGGCGCTGCCCGCCTTCTCGATGCAACCCGACGAGATGCGAGCCCTTGAGACCGGTGACGTCATCCTGCTTGGAGCGTCCGATCTGACAACACTGCCACAAGGCTGTGAACTCGTGACTCCGACGAACTGGCGGATCGCGGACGCGACCATCATCGAGGACACGCCGACCCACATCGATGTCGCCGTAAGGGCATGCACTCCGACATTTCGACCAGCGGCGATGCTGCCCGAAGCGATCCAGCCGACAATCGGTGACGCGCAACTGGTCGATACACAGTTCACGAGTGTCGAGCGTCTGCAATTGGTCAAGTCGGCGAATGCACCTGTTTCCTTGTGGCATGGGGCGTGCGTCATTGGGCACGGTGAACTTGTTATAATCGGCCGCGAATTGGCGGTTCGCATCGTCGAGTTGACCGCCGCGACATAACCCGCTCGTCCGTCGCACGACGGATTGCGACCGTCGTCAGGCCGTGGAGTTCAAGATTGATTCCCCGCCCCGCCGCACAACCCAATTGGACTGCGCTTGCGCTGATCGTCGGCTGCCTCCTGGCGGCATCGGGATTCGTTCAAGTCGCGTCCGCGTTTCAGCCGACCGACGCAGTGCCGAACGAATCAGAGCCCAAACAGCCCACAAATGACTCGGACAATTCGGACGGTGTCATCCCGTCCGGCGGCAAAGTAAACGACGGGTCAGTTGAAAAAGCTGGTGATGCCTCGGGGCTGAACAGGCAAAAGGATCCACTGGCGGGCGTGCCGAATTTTGGCGAGGCCTTGGTGCGCATGGTCGTCGTCCTTGCGTCGATTCTGATCGGGTTGCTTGTGCTTGCGAAGTTGTTGCCCCGCTGGTTAATGCGCTCATCGGCACTACGGAGCAAGGGCAGGATCACCGTCGTGGACAGCCTGCAGATCGAGCCGCGGCGGCGGGTGTACCTGATCCGCGTCGAGGGAAGAATGCTGCTGATCAGCAGCAGTGAGCAGGGGCTACAGACGTTGGCGACGGGGCTAGAAGGGGAAGATGACGACCTAAGCAGCATGACGGCCGACGCTCCGGGAGGTGAGGGGGCATCGGATGCGTCGCGGTCTGACATCGAACACGGGCATCAGCCAACGTTGGGTGCCCAGGCCTTTGCCAGTGTCCTTCGCGATAAAAGCGCCGTGCCCAACCGTGCTTCGGAGGGGGGCTGACGCATGTTGACGAGTCACGGTCTTTCCGTGCTGGCGCAGGCGGACGCCGCGGGTGGCGGCTCCTCGGAGAACATCGGATTTTGGATCGCCCTGCTGGCGGCCATGGCGTTGGCCCCGTTCCTGTTTACGCTCATCACATCGTTCGCCAAGCTCGTCATCATCGGCGGCATCATGCGGCAGGCGATCGGCACGCCGCAGATCCCGCCCAATTCCGTGATCACGGGGATCGCGCTGATTCTCACGTTGCACATCATGTCACCCGTGGCGATCGACGCGTTCAGCCGGTACAAGGCATTGCAGGCCGAGCATGAGGCGGAGATCGCGGCGCTTCCCGAAAACGAACGCGAGGCGGCGCGCAAGGCTTACGAACAGAGCAATCAAAAGGTTGCCGACATGCTGGCTTCCGTGGAAGCGCCCATCCGCAAGTTCTTGACACAACACGCCAGCCCCGAAAACATCGCGCTGTTTGAACAGTTGCAGGTCAAACTCAGCCGCGGCAACGACGTGCCGCCGATCGACGAGGCGGCCGGCGAACTGTTCGGCGACAACCCGAATATCGAAGCCCTTGTTTACGACCTCGTGGTCTTGGCGCCGGCGTTCATGCTTACGGAGCTTGTGGAGGCGTTTCAGATCGGGTTCATGATCTTCATCCCGTTTCTCGTGATCGACCTGGCGGTGAGCAACATTCTTTTGGCGATGGGGATGCACATGCTGTCGCCCGTGACGATTTCTTTGCCGTTCAAGTTGTTGCTGTTTGTCTTGATCGACGGCTGGACACTGATCATTCAAGGTGTGGTGCTTGGATACACGTAGCTAAGCGGACTAGGCTGACATGGACGCGGACACCGTCATTCGAATCTGTCGTGAGGGTCTGCTGCTGACGCTGGTGGTCAGCGCGATCCCCGTGCTTGCGGCGATGATCGTCGGCCTGATTGTCAGCCTGTTTCAGGCGGCGACGCAACTCCAGGAGCAGACGTTGACGGTCGTCCCGAAGATCGCCACGGTCTTTCTGGCGCTGGGTCTGTTCGGCATGTGGATTCTTCGACAGCTAGTCCAGTTTGCGGCGGCCTTGTTCGAGAACATCAGCCGCATCGGGAGCTGAAGCGCTACGGCTGACATGGGTGGGCGATGGAAGACCTGATCCGCTTCTATGAGAATCCGCAGGCACGCGCCATTGCCGGCGCGGCGGCGTTGCTGATTCCGCGCGTGTTGCCCGTCGTGCTGCTCACCCCGATCGTCGGCGGCAACCTGTTGCCCCGGCGGATGCGCGTCGGGCTGACACTGTTTCTGATCATGGTCCTGACACCGGCGGTCATCCCACAGGCCCTGGCCGCTCCACCGGTTGGCATCGGGTACTGGGCGCTGGCGGCCAAGGAATTGCTGATCGGTCTGACGCTGTCGACCATGGTCTTGATCATGTATCACACGTTTTCCGCGTTCGGCGCGGTGATCGATGTCGCGCGCGGCGCGACGATCGCCAATGTGTTCGACCCGGCAACGCAGCAGCAGCAGTCGATCCTCGGGACATTCTTTCTACACGTCGCGATCGTCCTGTTCCTGTCGATCGGCGGTCTGCACGTGGTGATCAACGCGTTGGCGGACAGTCTCGTCGCCATGCCGGTCTACGAGCCGTTGCCGGCGCGGCTGGTCGGCGAGCAAGCGGCGCTGCAGATTCTGGCGCTGTCCGGTGAGCTGTTTGTCACAGCCATCCGGTTGGCGGCGCCGGCGTTGATCGTGCTCGTGCTCCTTGACATCGTGCTGGGACTGCTCAATCGCGTGGCCCCTCAGGTGCAGGTGTACTTCCTGGGACTGACGGTCAAATCGACGCTGGGGCTGTTCATGGTTTTCCTGAGTCTTGGCGTCACGTTCGCGTTGTTCTACGAGCACTTCGGTGAATTCCTGCGTTCGATCAGGCAATGGACTATTCTGCCCTAGCCTTGCAACAACACGTGACCAACGGCGATAACGAAGGGACAGACGGGCCATGGCTGGCAGCGGCGAAAAGACCGAACAAGCCACACCGCAACAGCTCCGCAAAGCGCGCGAGCGCGGCGAGGTGGCCAAGTCGACTGAGCTGACCGCCGCAGCGCTGCTGGCCGTGGCATTCGGCACGATTGCCTGGCGGCTGTCAGACATCGGCGAGGTCTTCAGCGCCATGGCGAAAAGGACGTTCCGCGTTGCCACGGAGGCCGAACTCAACGCCGGCCTGCTGCTGACCGGCCTGGCGGACGCGGTCGCTGAGGCGAGCGGCCTCATCCTGCCGTTGATTGTCGCCTTGGCGGCGATCGGCATCCTCGTGCCGTTCCTGCAGATCGGTGCGTTGGTCACACTGGAGCCGCTGAAGCCCAGCCTCAACAAGTTCAATGTATTGAACGGCCTGAAAAAAATGTTCTTCAGCCTCTCGACCTATGTCGAGTTGCTCAAGGGCATCGCAAAATTGACGATCATCGGCATCATCGTCTGGACGGTGGTCGAGGGCGAGATCCGAACGATCCTGATGCTCGGCAATCTCTCGCTTGAAGTCATTGTGGCCCAGGCGGTGCGCATCACCGGGCGGTGCGTGGCATACATCGTCATGTTCTTTGCGTTGATTGCCGTGCTGGACCTTTTCTACCAGCGTTGGCAGTACGCCAAGAACATGCGGATGACCAAGGAGCAGGTCAAACAGGAATACAAGGAACAGGAAGGCGACCCGCAAAACAAGTCGGCACGCAAGCGGCTGCACCAGGAGATCCTGCGGGACGCGATGGTCCTCTCAACCTCCAAGGCAGACGTCGTCGTGACCAACCCAACCCACATCGCGTGCGCCCTGCGCTACGACCCCGTCGAGGAAGCGTCGCCGCGTCTGATCGCCAAGGGCAATGGATACATCGCCCAGCAGATCAAGCAGGTGGCGAAGGATCACGACGTACCGATCGTGCGTGACGTCGGACTGGCGCGTGCGCTCAATGAATTGGAACTCGACACCGAAGTGCCGGAGGATCTCTACGACGCGGTGGCCGAATTGCTTAAGTGGGTCGAGATCGTCGCGACCGCGCAGGGACAGACGCCGAAGTGGCTGCAGGAGCCGGAGTCGGCCGAGGCGGAACAGGCGGACTGATGGCGGGTGTGCGCTGGCACGCCATCGGCTTCACTGTCGGCGCATGTAGCCCTGCATCCCGGCCTCGTCGATGTCCTCTTGCAGGGCGCGTTCCTCGGCCTTGCGGTGGTCTTCCAGCGCTTTGTCGCGCAACCGCTCCATGGCGCGTACCTGCATCATCGCCTGCTTCACGTTTTCCTGGCTGCGATCGACGCGCTGCTGGCACCAGACGACCTCGGTGCGCTGCTGCTCGACCGCCTGCCGTTGGTTTTCGGACTTAATGCCCAGGGCCTTGATGAACTCGTCGCGCTGCATCAGCTCGAGACCGGATTGCGGGCCGGCGGCAGGTTGAACGAGCCTGTCGTGTTCTTGCCGGATCTGCTGGCGTGTCTGATCCAGAGTCGCCTGCAACGAAGTTAGTTTGGCCTCCGCTTCCTGATGTTGCCGCCGCGCGTCGCGCAATGCGGCCTCCGCCTTCTCCTGCTCGGCGACGGCCTTGTCAAGCGCGGGTTGCAACTGGAACTTGAACTTCTTCTTGCCCATGCCGCTTGCGCTCTGGAAGAGATTCGAAACGGGTGACTAGCCGCCGCACGGGGAACGTAGCTACTCATCGGGCCCGGCTGGCAACAGGTTCGCTAACTCTTGCTGCGTCTGTTGAAGAGGCTGAAGCCGGTCGGTCGATTGCCGCAGGAACGTGTTGACCGTGTCGACGTGCTGGATGGCGTAGTCGACGCGCGGATCTGAGCCCATGTCGTACACACCGCAGGTGATCTTGTCATAGTTCTCTTCGTATGACTTGAGCACTTTGCGGACGCGCGACGCGGCCACGACGTGTTCCTTCGGCACGACGTTGTTCATCACGCGGCTGACACTCGGCCTGTCACTCTCAATCCCCGCCAGGTCGATCGCCGGGAACTGACCGCGTGAGCCGAGTTTCGCGCTGAGCACGATGTGTCCGTCCAGCAGACTGATCGACTCGTCGCAGACCGGTTCGGTGAAGTCGTTTCCCGCGACCAGCACGGTATAGAAGGCGGTGATCGATCCCTTGTCGTCGTTGCCGGCGCGTTCGAACAGCGTGGGCAGCGTGGCGAAGACCGAGGCGGGGTACCCTTGTCTGCCGGGCGGCTCGCCGGCCGCCAATCCGATCTCACGAAGCGAGCGAGCGAAGCGCGTGACGGAGTCCATCATCAGGAGGACGCGCTCGCCGCGCGCCCGGGCGGCCTCGGCGATCGCGGTCGCCGTGTAGGCGGCCTTGAGACGGAGCATCGGTGGCTGATCGCTGGTTGAAACCACCACCGTTGATCGCCCCAGTCCGTCCTCGCCGAGGTCGTCTTCGATGAACTGGCGCACCTCGCGGCCGCGCTCACCGATCAGGGCCAACACGACCGTATCGGCCTCGACGCCGCGCGCGATCATGCTCAACAGCGTGCTCTTGCCGACGCCGGCGCCGGCAAAGATGCCGACCCGCTGGCCAAGCCCGACGGTGAGCGTGGCGTCGATCGCCTTGACACCGGTCGATAACGACTGGCGGATGACCTTGCGATTGAGCGGGGCCGGCGACTCGGCCATGAGAGGCCAATCCGGCGTCAGCTCCGGGCCGCCGTCCATGGGACGCCCGATGGCGTCGAGCACACGCCCGCGCACTTGGGCGCCGGTCGGCACGAGAAACTGTGTTCCGGCGGACCAGACTTTCGTTTTTACAAGGACCCCGGTGAGCGGCCCCAACGGCATCAGCAACGCGCCCTCATGGTCGAAACCGATCACCTCCGCGTCCAACGGTGGTTGGCCGGGCCGTTCGATCTGACAGAATTCACCGATCCGGATGTCCGGCACGGCCGCGCGCACCATCGGCCCGGTCACCGCGGTCACATGCCCCCACTGCGCGCCGCGCTTGCGGTGCGTCTGACCCTCCAGCGCCTGATCAATTGAGTCTCTTATGGACGTGAAGGTCGGCTCAACGCTCATGGTTACATTGTACCGGATTCAGGGCGCTGACGGATGACACGCCGTAACTCGGCCAACTGGCTCTCCACACTGAAGTCGTAGTGCCCCATTTCCGTTTCGATCAGAACGTCATGACGGCGGACGTTGGTGTCCTTGACGAATCCAAATTGGGCGCCGTCGGGCATGATGCCGGCAAACTCGGACTTGTGCGACGCGACCAGATCGAAGTCTTCGGGATGCAAGTGAACCGTGACGCGCTTTGGCAGGCGGGAGCGGAGGTCGTGCAAACCGGTGTTAATGACCTGAATGATGCTTTGGGGATTCTGTTCGAGTTCGACGGCCAGAATCTCGCGGGCGACGCGGAAGGCGGCCTCGGTGACCTCGGCCCCGAACCGGTCCGCCATCTGTTCGGTCTGTGTTGACAGTCGGTCGATCAGTCGGCTGAACTGCCCGTGCCCTTCGTCGAATCCGCGCTGGCGGGCGTCCGTCAGTTCCTGTTGGGCCTGCTCCTTGGCCTCGTGAACGATGCGCTCTGCCTCCGCCTTGGCGGACTCCAGTAACTGACGTGCTTCGGCGCGATAGTCTTCCGCCTCCAGAACGGCGCCCTTGATCAACCGCGCAACAGGGTAGTAAGGCTCCGTCTGCGCCACCTCGGCCTTGACGACACGCGCCTTGGGCAGGTCGGCAGCCTCGTCCGCGTCGGCGGGCGTGGTCAACGGTTGGGCCGATGCCTCGGCCTCCGCTTGCGGATCAGATTCTGAATGGGTCTCGTCAGACGACATGAATAGCTCAATGTCAGTTGGGTGTGTCGTGGGATTCAGGACGCCGGCGCATCGTTGATGGGTGTCAAACTGCCGAGCAACTGCAATGCCACCGCCTCGACATCGCCGGCGTGTTGAGCCGGAACGATTGGGCGGCTGGGTTGTTTGAGGATTGACAGCACGTTGGATCGGCTGTGCCTCGCGGCCATGGACCGTCGTGTGGCGGTCAGACGCTGGTGGATCAGGTCACTCAGCAGAGCCAGGCAAATCCAGCGGATCAACCGTTGGCCAATACGGCGCTTAGCGCCATGGCGATACAACTTCTCCCATGCGGACGTCACGCTCAGCGGCATCGAGTCGGGATCGACCGCCTGAGTACGCGTGAGCACCTGTTCTGCCAGTGGTCGATCCAGCGGCATCAACAGATCATTAATCATCGCCTTGCTCTTCCCCGCCGCCATACGCGCGACCATCTCCACACCGAGCAGGTGAATGAACTCGTCCACCAGGTTGGGTGAAAGCTCGATCAACACCCGCCAGAAGTCGGGCAGTGTGCCAAGCAGAACCCGCCATTCGTCGCGAAGCGCGACCTCACGACGTCGCAAGTAGTAGCCAATGTTGCTGTCCGAGGCTGCGACGCTTGGCGTGACGCGTGCTCGCCTTTCTTCCAGCGGCAATTCGTCAATCAAGAGGCTGCGAAGATCGATGTCACCGGCCTCCCGCACCTGAGCGGTGTCAAGTAAAGGGTGCCGCGCTAACACACCGGGCTGCTCGCACAGCAGGCAATGGAGCGCGGCCCGTCGGCGATCTTCGGGATCCAGCGGCGCAACGGACAAGTGGTCTGAACTCCGGGACAGCAATCGCGTGCAAACAGGTGCTTACGTCGATGAAGGTTATCACGCAGCCGGGGCGGGCGTTGCACGCGTCGGGCTGGGTTTCTTGACCAGCTTGACAATGAGGAACACGCTAAGCGCGCCGAGCGCGACCACCGCCGCATACAACTGATAGAGAAGCGACTTGTTCTGCGGACCGCCGCCCTCCGCCGCCGTCGTCGATGATGCGTCCGCGGTGGCCGTCACCTCAGTGGGCGTAAACGTGACAAAGACGTCCGTCGAGTTCAGACCTTCGACACTGGCGGCCACGATCTGCTGGACGTCCTCTTCTGTCATGGGTGGCTTCTGATCGACGTTGGTCGGATCACCGTCCGCCACCGTCGCGGATACCCGATGCTTGATCAGCACGGTCGCGGATGGTTTGGGCTGCTTTTCGGGGTCGGCGGTCAGGGAAATGTTGCCGTCCGGTATCACGACGTGAACGCGGGCTCGTACGACACTGTCGTAGGTTTCAAACGTCGTCTCCAACTCCTGCGCGATGGCGTGCATGAGCTTGGCACGCTCGTCCGTCTTGGTCGGGATCAGCCCGGCATCGCTGATCATCGTTTCCAACCCACCACGGCTCTCCTTGGGCAGGTCGAGTTCGACGAGGATCTGTCTTGCCTGCGACGCCTGCGCATGGGGGACGCTGATTACCCAGACGGTGTTGCGGTTGGCGGTCTGCTGCGTCTTGGCTGGTGTCGCCACGCCGCGCTGCTCCAATTCCACAAGGATTCGGTTGGCCTCCTTCTCCGAATTCACCATGACGACCTCGGAACTGTCTTCACAGCCCGTCATGCAGGCGCCGGCCAGCAAGAACAACCAAACGCATCGGTAGGGGCGGCATGGCGTGGGCATGACGATGACAACTCCATCCTGAGGCTGAGGGTGCGTCGGCGCACTCGGTGACGAACCCAGCGTCAAGATTATTCATTTTTTCACCCCGCCGTGCAACGCCGGGACAAGTGAGCGGATAACGAACCCGACAGACGCAAACACTCACACGGAAAGGACACACCATGACACGCTCACGACGACCCCGAGACACACGGAACAGCGACCGCGGCAAGCCCCAGACCGACTGATCCGCCGGCAACCCGCCAGACCGACCAACACGAAGACGACCTTCAGAGACTGGCCAACACCACAATTCTCGACTCACGCAGCCAACGCAAATCAGCCTGCGAGACGAGCCAACCCTTACCAACCAGTCCGAAGTCCTCGACGACCGCCCGGCTCATGCCGGGCGGTTGTCGTTCTTGACCACTCCAGCCCGACCGCCTCGGGGATTGCGCGCTGCTTGCCACCAAGAAAGTTGCGCGGCCTGGGGGTTCAAAACCACGCGTCCAGGGCCGTGAGGGCCGATTCCGCCCGTTTTGAACTTTTTTGTTGAGCGTTGCTGCAACGGCAAGGGGTGAAGGCAGATAACAGGAGCGAATCCAACGGGGATTCAAAGGCAACCCACACTCACCCACTTGGAAAGGACAGGACAATGGTTGGCGAACTCTTGAACAAAGCGGAACAGGCCACTGGCATCGACATTCCCGACAACCTTCAAGAGGGCGTCGAGAAACTCGAAGAGAACATCAGCAACGCCGTGAATGGCGGCAAGCAGGCTGCGGAGAACGCCGGCAAGTACGTATACGACGGGGCGGTCACGCTCGCGACCCCCGCCATCTCGCTGGTCACCGACATGTTCTTCGGTGAGGCCCCCAAGGCGGCTGGCCCGGAAACAGCCCCGGGTGCGAACAACACCGGCGGGACGAATGGCACGGAAACCGGCAGCGTTCTTGAAAACGTTGACCTGTTCGACCTCGGCTCGCTCGGCGACGCCATCGCCGAGGTCCGCCGACAGATCGCCAACGGCGAAGGCGACCGCACGCAACTGTTCCAGGACCTCCAATTGCTGCTCCAGTCGCAGATGCAACTGGTCTCGATGCTGAGCAACATTCAGAAGGTGCAGCACGACACGGCCATGGCGGCGATCAACAACATCCGCTAATGGAGAATCACAAGTCCACGGAAGGCCGGCCCGAAAGGGTCGGCTTTCCGTCGTGCGCACCCGCCGGGCAGGCATTTGCATGTACGCAGCCGAATCCGCGATAATGGCCTGTGCGTTCATGGCGTCAGGGCATCTCACCAACCTCTGAGGAAAGGTACACCATGGTCCCGAAACTCCCGCAAACACAAGACGCTCAGCAGTTGATCCAGAACACCCGCAAGGCGTTTGATGAACTGAACAACCAACTGTCTCAGAAACTTGAACAGGTGACGCAGCAAAGGACCGAGGCCGGTCACTCTGCCGCCCGCGAAAGCCCGGCCGCCGCGCAGGAAACCGTTTCGAGCGTCATCCATGAGGCCATGCGCACGCGTGACGAGTTGATCAGCCAGGCCCGCGAAGTCGGCAAGAACATCTTTGTCGACAGGAACGCCGCGGCCGGCGCCGAGCGAATGACCGCGACTTCCGCGGCGGGCTCGAACCAGGCGACGTCGAATGACGGCGACTCCGTGCTGGCGAACGTCGACCTGTTCGACCTCAACTCGCTCGGCGACGCCATTGCGGAGGTGCGGGATCAGATCGCCAACGGCGAGGGAGATCGGACCCAACTGTTCCAGGACCTGCAGTTGTTGCTCCAGTCTCAGATGCAATTGGTGTCTCTGATCAGCAACATGCAGAAGGTTCAGCACGACACGGCCATGGCGGCGATCAACAACATCCGTTGAGCGATGGCCACAATTCGATCGTCACGAAGCCGGCTCAATCGAGCCGGCTTTTTTCATTGGCCCGCCCTGCAACGTGCCCGCAAGCACCGCGATAACAGCAGAGCACACCGCAGCACGAACTAGAAAGGGCAAGCCATGAATAACGTGATCCAAGACAAAGCCACCGACCATGCCCGCGTCAATCTGCCCGCGACCGAAATCGAGCAGGTCGCCCTGGAAACGCAACGGCGTCAGTCGCCCGCCAATGACCAGGTCGCACGGGTCGAACTCTCGACGGACATCACCGACCTGATCCAGCGTGTCGGTGCCGAGGTCGCCCCACTCAAACCGAGGATCGGCAACAGCCTGATCCAGCGGTTACAAATGAACGTCCCGGGGATCGAGGCGATCGCGAAGGCCACGATGAAGGTCGTTCGCACGACAACCGAGATCGCTACCACGCTGATGACTTCGGCCTTCCGTCAGACGCAGGCAGCGGCAGACCTTGAGAGCCAGATCGAAAGCGAACTTCGTCAGGAAAGAGACGACGAACGCAGGGCAGCCGAGGACCGAGAGTTCAAAGTGACCGGACGATCAACGCCGCAGGAACAGGTCGTCGAGACCATCACCGGCCGCGGACAGGTCGTGGATGTCACGACGTACGAACGGTAGGGAGTTCATCGACCGCCCGTCCCGTCCGCCGTTTCAGAGTGCCCGCCGTCGCAGACTTTTCGTTATCATGCCCCGCACACACCACGGACGTTTGAGGTGTGTGGGCAGCGTGGTCTTGTCGACGCGGTCGCGTCGAGCGGGGCGTTTGCATGAAGAGTGTTCGCGGATTCAGTCAGTGGCTCGCTAAGCACAGCGATGTGATGGTCGCCGCGCTCGTCGTCGTGATTCTGGCGATCATGATCATCCGGGTCTCACCGACGATCATGGACGCGCTGATCGGCACGAACATCGCCATCGCCGCGACGGTTTTGCTGGTCGCGTTGTACGTGCCCAGCGCGATGAAGTTGCCCGCGTTCCCCACCGTGCTGCTTCTGACCACGCTGTTTAGGCTTGGATTGAATATCAGCACGACGCGGCTGATCCTGCTGGAGGCCAACGCGGGCGACATCATCTTCGCGTTTGGCAATTTCGTGGTCGGCGGCAATTTCGTGGTCGGCGGTGTCGTGTTCATCGTGTTGGTTCTCGTGCAATTCATCGTGATCGCCAAGGGGTCGGAACGCGTGGCGGAGGTCGGTGCGCGGTTCACGCTGGACGCGATGCCCGGTAAGCAGATGAGTATCGACGCCGATCTCCGCGGGGGCTTGATCACTCCCGAGCAGGCACGCGAGCGGCGCGCGGAACTTGAGAAGGAATCGAAGTTGTACGGGGCCATGGACGGTGCCATGAAGTTCGTGAAGGGCGACGCCATTGCCGGCATCATCATTTCGCTGATCAACATCGTCGGCGGCCTGATCATCGGCGTGATGCAGTTGGGCATGTCGGCGGGCGAGGCCGCGGAGGTCTACTCGCTGCTGACGATCGGCGACGGGCTGGTCTCCCAGATTCCAGCCTTGCTGATCAGTGTGTCAGCCGGCCTGGTGGTGACGCGCGTCGCCGCGGGGTCGGATACCGAGTCGACGCACGTCGCGCAGGACATGTTCCAGCAGGTGCTGAATCAACCCAAGGCGATCGGCATCGTCGCGGTGGTGTTGCTTGGCATGGGCGTCCTGCCGGGATTCCCATTGCTCGTGTTCTGGGTGTTGGCCCTCATTGCCGCGATGGCGGCGTTCTCGGCCAGCCCGGAGGCCGCGGCCAAGTTAACCAAGACCGACGAGTCGGGTCTGGCGATCGCACCCACGCAAGAAGAGCAGGACGAGGATGAACGGCCCATGGTCCGCGGGCCGGTACCCGTTGTGCTCGAGTTGCACTCGGCGTTGGCCACGTTGTTCATCGAGCAAAAAGAGGTCGTCGCGGATGACGGCGCAACGAAGGTCCTGACGACCAGCAAACCCGAGATCTTGGAAAAGCTCAAGCAGTTGCGGCGTGGTCTTGAGGATGAGATGGGTTTTGCCTTCCCGCCCGTCGTGCTTCGGCCGGACGACCGCATGTTCAGCATGCCCGGTTATGCCATCCTGTTCTTCGACGCGCCCGTGGCGCACTCGCCGATGCTTTCCAACCAGGTCTTCCTCAGCGGGGGGATCTCCAAGACGGATGCCGAGGAGATCGGCCTCAAAGCCGTCGCGCCGCTGCCTTGGACGCGTGCGGCGATGCCCATTGTCCCGCCCGACAAGGTCGAGGAAACCGCAAGGCTGATCAAGACCAAGAACAATGGCAAGCCCGTGTTTGCGCTGCAGGCACGCGACGTGATTATCGAGCACGTCCGCGTCATGATGCGGCGTCGCGCCGCCGGCTTCCTGGGGATTCAGGAAACGAGCACACTGCTCGATCGCATGCGAGACGTTCGGCCGGACCTCGTCAAGGCGGTGATCCCCGTCTTGATCAATTCAGCCCAACTGACCGAGGTGCTCCAGGGCCTGCTCGAAGAAGAGATCCCGATCCGCGACTTGCGGCTCATCCTCGAGTCGATTGCGCAACGCGTTCCGCTTTCACGGCGGAGCCCGCAAGACCCCATTGATGTCAAGGTGTTGACGGATTATGTCCGGTACGACCTGCGCGGCGTGATCTGCGCCAAGTATGCGGCAAGCCGCGAGCGACTCGGGTTCTACTCTGTCGCCCACGATGTCGAGAACACCGTCGCCGGCGCCATGCAGGTCGCGGACGGGCAGACGGTCTTGGCGCTGTCGCCACAGGACCGTCAGGAAGTCATTCTCGCCTTCTGCGACACCATCGACCCGCACCTGCATCTGAACAACCCGGCCGTCGTCGTTGTCAATCAACCGGCCGTGCGGAAGCCGTTGTGGAATCTCTTGCGACCGTACCTGCCCGAGGTCGTTGTGCTGGCATATCAGGATCTGACGCCGGAGCTATCTCCGCAGGCGTTGAAGGTCGTCATGATGGAGAGTTGATAGACCACTGCCGGCATGACGCAAGGTCACTCGCTCGACTTCAAGTAGGCTACGACGCCCGCCGGCGGCTTGACGTCTTCAGTTCGTCCGGCGAGCATGGCTTTCCACTTGCTGAACGCCTGCTTCGTTTGCAGCATCTTGTTGATGCGCGTGTTGAGGCGTTCAACTTCCGCCTTCGAGGCTGAAAGCTCAACCTTCAGTTTGCGGTTCAAACGATCCAGCGTGATCTCACGTTGGGTTGCTTCCTGAAAGCTGGCAAGCGTTTCCTGCTTCTGTGCCCGGACGGCGGAAAGCTGATTGGAAAGACCTTGCTGTTCGCCCTCCAGTCGAGTCACTTCGCGCTCTAAGACACCAAGCCTGGCCTGGTTTGTGGACGCGGCCGCGTCACTGGCCGACTGGATCCGGCGGATCTGCGTTTGGAGCCGTTGAGACTCACGTTCTCGACCGGCTATCGCGGCTTGCAACTGATTCAACTCGCGGTCGCGCTGTGACAACGCGGCCGAGAGTCGCGCCTTCTCCTGTCGCAGTGCTTCAAGATCGGCTTTCGTGACCTGACCGGACTCCAAGGCTTGCTTCTGACGCTCCAGTGTCGCGATGCGCGCCTCCAACTCGGTGTTGCGAGCCTGAAATTCCGCATCCGTAACCGGCAGCTTCGCCGCCAGCCTGACGTCGGTTCCAGCTCGCGCGATCAGTTCGTCGATCGCGTTGGTCATGCTCCTGCTCAGAACTCTGGTGACTATCGACTCCTCCGTACTCGCTCCGTTCGCACGCTTCTCGACAAAGTGGTTGTAGCCAAATGTCTGATCATGCTTTCGGACGGTCGCGCTGAGAATGGTCGCGGCAGCGGTCGGTCGTGTGGGTCCAGGTAACAACGCGCCGATCGCATCGAGCGTCGACGCACGCTCAGTGGGAAGATTCCAGTGTGTGAACTGGTACGCCCGCAGGTCCATCCGGCGAAGCTCGACGTCGAGGACGACGGGCGCGTTGGCGACGATGCGGAATCCCTGTTTCTTCAAGCCGGCAATCATGCCGTCGCGCAAAGCGACCGCGGGCGAATGCGGCAGGAAGATCTTCGCCTTGTCGCCCTTGGCGATGACCTCGCGCCCGTCCGGCCGCGTGTCGCCTTTGACAATTCGGCCGTCTCGCACGCGGACGGCGATTGTTGAACCGCCCCCAAGTCCACCTGCGGAAGAGGCGGACTCATAATTCGCGCGAGCGATGAAGTCCGGTCCCACGACGTTGCCGCCCCCATCGGCCGATCGCGCGGAACCGGTCGTCTTACAACCGGCCAGGAGGGTCATCGCCAGCACGGCGAACCCGACGCCCACGATTCGGATGCGTTGTTGCACGTTGCGTCTCCAATCTGCATTGTGTCAGGAAGCGCATGCTACCGGACAATCCGTCTTAAGACAGGTTGACCATCACGGCATTAACGATTCTTCTTTGCCGCGCCTTCGTCGTCGGTGATCTCGATCACTAGTTCGGCCGTCGACCACGTATCGGCGGCGAAGATGGCGTTCAGGTCTTTCACGAGTTCGAAGTCGGCGTCATTCTCTGTGCCCATCCCCTTGAGACCGAGACGGAACATGCCGCCCTCAATTGACTGGTTGCCCGGCGACGCCAGCGGCACGGGCTTGGGCGTCATGATGACCTTGACCAGAACACGTCCCGTGGGGGGTTGCGCTATCACCGCTTTGGTCGGCGCGACAATCCTTCCGCCCACCTCCAGCAACTGCACTTTCTGTTCGACGTTCGGGTAGACGACGGTGACGACGGGATTCGGATCGTCGAGGCTGACCAGCATCAACAAGACGTGTCCCGGCTGATCGGCTGTGACGTGAAATTGGATTGGGTCATTCGAACCGAACTTTTGCTTCCCCTCGGGAACAGTGGTCACACGCACGTCAATCGGTCGCTTTGCATTCTGACCGTCCACAATGCCGTTACCGGTACTCGTTTTGACATTGCGCGGCGTGGTATCGCGGTTTTCCAGCCGGTAGGGGCCAGCCGACAAACCGCGGTAAACGGAGTCTTCCGACACCGCCGCGCCGACGGTTAATTCGTAAGGCACTGGTCCGTCCTGTGCAGCATCATCTTGGCCAACGATTCGCACCGTGACAGGCGTCTGCCACTTCTGTGGCGTGAAAGTGACTGTTGGAGGAATCGCCTTCGCTTCACTGTTGTCGCTAACGTGGATCGGCACAGTAACCGCGGCGGTCGGCTGTGACGTTAGAGACACTTCCAGCGGCACATGGTCGCCCGACTCGCTCGTGGCTAGGTCCGTCGCGATCCGCACGTCGATACCGGCCTGATCGTCGTCGCTATTCGTTGCGGACACAGGGTCGATCTTGAACCCCGCGTACTTCTCGTCCTCACTCTCGGCTGGCCCCAGCGTGATGGCGTACTCAACCGAACCGTCTTGCACGCGATCGTCATTGCCGGTCACGACAACAGTGCGAGGCACGTCCCAATTGTCGGCATTGAAACTCAACGACGAGACATCGGTCCGGCCCTCGTTCGGTCGAGTCGATCGGACCGGGATACGCACCGGCGCGGAAGGTTTGGAATCGAGTCGCACCGTGAAAGACGCCACGCCACCGGCTTCGGTTGTCCGAAGCCCCAACGGCGGGTCGACCACGACGTTGGGTTTGGCGACTATCCGTTCCACTTCGACCGGGTCAGGACCGAACAGTTTCGGCCAAACGAAGGCACCGCTGGCAAAGAGCGCGACCAGGACACATACGGTCATGACCAGCCCCACGCCCCGACGCTGTCGCGGCCCCAGCGGCTTTCGCCCCCGGTGAACGCGTTGCAGGTCGGCCAGCACATCGGACATGCTCACGTACCGGTCGCGTACCTCCCTGGACATGGCCCAATCGGCAATCTGCGCCAGGTCGGCATCGGCTTTGCGGTTGATTTTGCGGATCGGTTCGGGGGGACGTTTGACCATTTCCTCGCGCAGCTTGCGGACGCGGGAGGCGACGCTGGTCTTGCGCGTGCACAACTCGTCATACGGCCGCTTGCCCGCCAACATCTCGTACAACATTGCCCCGAATGAGTAGATGTCCCATTCAAAACCGATGTTCCTGTTGTCCTTCGTGATCACCTCGGGCGGCATGTAAGCCAACGTCCCGGCACGGATGCCCGCCACGCCCTGACCGACTTCGAATACCAAACCGAAGTCGCACAGCCGGGCCGATCCGTCCTCGGCCAACAAAATGTTCTGTGGCTTGATGTCGCGGTGGATTCGGCCGAGCTTGACATGCACATGGTCGATGGCTGTCGCGATATTGACCGCGAGTTCGAGGATTCGATTGCGTTCCAACCCGCGCTCGCGTCGCAACAGGCGCGCCAGCGAACCGCCGCGCATGTAAGGCATGATGTAATAAGGTCGCTCTGCTGTGCCGATCGCCTTGACGCCCAGCACGCACGCGCTTTCTTCCAGCTTGCTCATCTGGACGGCTTCGTCCACGAACTGCTGCCGAACCTCGGCATCACCGGCAAAGGTCGCGCGGACCAGTTTGACGGCCACCTCCTCGTCCGTTTGCGTGTCGCGCGCCTCGAAAACGACACCCATCCCGCCCTCGCCGAGTTGCCTGAAGATCAGGTACCGGCCGACCAAAACGGCCGACGCGCCTTGCTGCATCTGTTCCTCGGTCGCCGTTTGCAACAGGCCGACTTCGATGAGCTGGTCCAGCGAGGTTGCCGGATCTTCGGTCGGCGTCGCCTGCATCGGCTCGGTCGGCAGATCACCGATGTCGTCGCCAGACAGGACATCACGAGGACGTCGGGCCGCCTCGTCATCGCTCGTTTCGTCGCCATCAGGGACTGGTGACTTGGCCGAGTCGAGATCCTGCAGCGTCGCCGCTTCGGCCGGTGACGCGGGCATGGTCGGCTGCGCGTCTTCTTCTGGCAAGCTCGTCGATTCGCCAGACTGCGGCCGACCACGCGCGACACCCGGGTTGGTCTGCAGCGCGTCGAAACTGTCGAGTCCGAACGTGTCCGGCGCATCGTCAGCGTCGAACGCCTGCGTTTGATCCTGGGCGTCATCCTCCTCCTGCGTCGGTGGGTCGTGCTTGTCCGGCTGATCGGTCATGACAGTCCTGAATGTGCGACAAGCCGCTCGACGACAGGATCACGTTATCGCGGTTTGGATTATAGTATCGTCGCGTCGGTTATCGTGCCCTGCGTGAAGGCGTTGCAACATGGCAGAGCAATCCGCCAAGTATGAACTGGATGCAAGACTGCTCGTCGTCGCTCAGGAAAGCGGCCAGACGCGCGAGTTCCCCATGGGCTTGCCCACCAGCGCGGGCAGCAGCATCGTCATCGGCCGGAGTCGGGATGCCGACCTGACCATCCACGACGATTACGTTTCCAACCGGCACGTGCGCATCACGTTTCAGGATGGGCAGCATTGGATCGAAGACCTTGGAAGCACGCACGGGACGAGTCTGGATGGGGTCAAGCTGACACGTTCGACAGCGCTGAAGACCGGCGCGACGATCGAGCTGGGGCAGTCCACTTGTCAGTATCGCTGCGTCGAGCGCGAGGTGAGCAAGGTCTCTCTGTCGTCGCTGCAAGAAAGTGATCCGGCAGCCGAAGATTCCGATGCGGACGCGTCATCGCCACCCGCGCCGAGCACGCCAACCGTGTCGCCGTCCTCCTCCGTGGACGCCAGCGCCTCGCTCGATCACTCGGTGAGCATCGGCTCAGTCGTGGCGGACGAGGCGGAAAACGCGCAACCGGCGAAAAAAAAATCGCGACGGGGGCGTCCGTTGCGAGACTATTTCTATGCCGTGCTGTCGATCGCCGCGGTGGTGTTGCTGGTTGGTTATCTTGGATGGCAGGTCCTTATAGAGTACGCCTCGTGAGGCGTGTGTAAGTCGGCCGACGTTGGAACGATCGCACCATGCAGCAAGCCGTTGATGAACTGATCACGACGCATCGAGACTATGTGCGCAAGCTCGCCCAGGAGATTGCACGCAAGCTCCCCAAGCACGCGATCTTCGACGACTTGGTCGGCTACGGCGAAGTGGGCCTGGTCGAGGCGGCGAACAAGTTCGACCCACTCTGCGGCGTCGCGTTCACGACATTCGCCTATTACCGCATCCGCGGCTCCATCTTCGAGGGCATCCGAAAAATGACCGGGCTGACGCCCGCGCTGCGCAAGCAGGCCGCGCGTGAGGCGGGGATGGATCAGGTCGCCGAAGATTCCGCCGTGGCTCCGGAGTTGGCCAACGATCCAGAATCGAACGCCGCAGCGGTGAATGGAGCCATCAAACGCTTAGCCGCCGTGTTCCTGGTAACCAACCAGGGCGAGGGAGATACCACGCTCGACGGGGTCGACGAAGCAACGCCCGATCAGGATGTCGAGACCAAGGAACTGGTCGGTAAATTGGCTGGTGCGATCGAGTCACTTCCCGACGACCAGGCCACCATTGTTCGGTTGTTCTACTTCGAACAACAGAGCATGACGGAGATCGGCCAGAAGTTGGGCAAGAACAAGGCCACGATCTCACGGCACCACGCCAAGGCGCTCGATGCGCTTGCGACGGCATTGGGCGCATAGGGGCGGTGCGCGCCGACCCGTCCGTCGCCTTCTCCACATCGTTCTTGAATCCGCGTCAATTCGGTTGTCGTTGGATTCAACCCCTCGGTTGGGCGCAGCGGACCGCTGCGCCGGTCGGGTGTCTTCATCTCCATGCCGATCAGGCCGTCGTCTTCGTCGTGCGGCGTGAAGTTTTTTGTGCCACCGCTGCAACACGCATGGGGAAACCGGGATAACTCCGGCGAATCCGACGTGGGTTCGCAAACGGTAAACCCAACTTTCCCCCCTACACAAGGAGCATCACAATGGGTTTCTTTCAGGACGTCGCCAACGCCGTAAACAATGCCGTGGACACCGTGCAGGATTGGACGGAGGAAACGGTGGAAACCGTGGGCGAAGCGGTTGGCCAAGCGGTCGACGGTGCGCAGGACCTCGCCGAAGACGCGGCGGAAGCGGCGGACACGTTCGTCGATGGCGCCGTGCAGTTCGCCGAAGACCGCTACGACGATGTCACGGCAACGGTCGGCGGATGGGTCGAGGCAGGCGTTGAGGCCGGCCAGGCCACGCTCGAATACCTGGGCGACCTCTCCCCGCGTGAGATCGTCGAGTCGACCGTCGGCGCGGTGACCGCATTCGCCAACCAGGTGCGCGAGTCAGCCGAGGCAACCATCAGTTTCGTCAACGAACGTCTGGGTGAGGCCGGCCGTGCCATCTCCAACGCGATCAGCCAAGCCGTCGAAGCGCTCGAATCAGCCGTCAATACGGCCGTCGAAATGCTCAAGCAAGCCGCCGAGAATGTTCGCGATGTCGCTGAGAAGGCCGTGACGATCGTCCGTGACGCCACGCTCCAGGCCACCGAACTGGTCAAGGAAGCAGCGGAGACAGCGGTCAACACCGTGATCGAAGCCGCCGAACAAGGCAAGGAATTGGTTGAAGACGGTGTCGAGACGACCGTCGAAGCGGCCAAGCAGGCTGGGCAGGCCGTGAGCGACTTCCTCATCTACCTGTACAACACGGACTTCGGCGATCACGCCAGCTAATACAACCCTTAACCATCACGCGAGGCCGGCCCCACTGACGGGGCCGGCCTGTCGCGTGATTCATTGACATCGTGTGAATTGGGCATTCAGAGCGCAAGCGTGATCGACCGCCATCAGGCGTCTGGAATCACAAGCGAGCAATCTTGAAAACGATTACCATACCCGTTGTTCAGAATCTGGACAGAGGCTTCTCAGCCAACGCAGTGTAAGTGGCATCACCCAGCACTCGTTACGAATCAGGGCCCGTTGGAAGAGGGCCATCTCACTGTTCGAGTGAGGTCGCACAGACTCAATCAGACCTTCAAATGAAAGGACCGTCAGATGGGATTCATTTCGAACATCGCGAACGCAATCAGTAGTGGAGTGGACGCTGCGCAGGAGGCGGCGGGAAACGCGGCCGAAGCCGTCGGCGACGCTGTCAATTCGGTCGTCGATGGGGCCCAACAGGCCGGCACCGACGCCGCCCAGTGGGCTGACGGCGCCGTGGAAGACGCGGCGGAAGGGATCGGCGGCGCCATCGAAAGCGCTCAGGAAGTCGGGCGCACGGTCGTTGATGCCATCGCCAACACATCGCCGAGAGACATTGTTGAGGGGATCGCGCGATTCAATCAGGAAGTTCAGGACCGCGCGATGCAGACGCTCGATTGCATCGGTGATCGACTTGGCGAGGCCGGCACGGCGATCCAGGAGTCGATTCGCAATGGCGCGGCCGCCGTCCAGGCCGCCGCGAACGACGCCCGCGCCTTCATCGAAGAGAAAGGCGAGCAGGGCGTAGACGCTTTGAGAGAGGGTATTGGTATGGTGCGCAGCAAGGGCGAGGAAGCCGCCGCGGCGATCGAGGCCAGATTCAATGATGCCCGTGGTGCGGCGGTCGAATTCTTGAGCGACAATTACGACGCGGCCGCCGAACTCATCGATAATGGTGTGGACTTCCTCGCCGAGCGGCGTGCCGAAGCCCAGGCTGAAGCGGAAAGAGCCAAGGAAAACGCCGCTCGCGCAGCGGACTACGCGTACAACACAAGCTTTGGCGAGATGGCCAACGACCTTGTTGCTTTCCTCCGTAGCGCTTGAACCCCTGGATCCTAACCATGCAAGTACAAAACCGGCCCCTGCAAGGGGCCGGTTTTCTTTTGCATGGGAATCCTGAGAATACGATTTGCCCAAGGACCGCCCACGGGCGATGGTTCAGAACTCAAAGGTCGCACCAATTCCGATATAGAAGCTGATGCTGTCTTCACCACCGGTCTGCACACCGGCGATACTCAGGCCGAGCACGGTTGTCGGCCGCCACTGCAAGCCGAACGAAAACGGCGTGTGGTTGAATACGTCGTCTTTGTTCGACACCTCGCTGACGAAGTAGATGTCGTAGGGGAGCTCGACGTCGATACCGACATAGCCAATCGATCCGTTCGCCTCGTTCACGTCCGAGTCTTGCCAGAGCTGCCGAAACCCGATATGGCCTCGCACACTCTTGAGAATGCCGTCCTCGTCGATGACGAATCGTTTGGAGGCGGCGATGAACACCGTGTGCTTGGTCAGCGCGTCGAAACCGTTGCGCGACATCGCACCCACGCTGACTTCGGGCAGCCAGTCTTCGTCTTTGAGTAACCGAACGCGAACCAACGGTCCGCCGGCGCCGACATTGGTGCTGCTGTTGTCCAAGTCACTGATGCGAAAGAACGCACCCACCTCGAGCCAATCGGTCAGGCCGTACGAGAACATCGCGGTGTGCTGGATCTCTTCGTCGTTGTTTTGACGGAGCACGGCGGCGCAGTACTGCGCTGTGAACTGACCTTGGCCCAGCGTGCCCGACGTCGGATTCAGGAACATACCGGAGACGCCCTCGAGCGTGATCAGGCCCCGGCCGCCCTCATATCCGTCGTGATTCGACGCGAGCAGACCGGTCGTCCGCTTGGCCGGGCCGACCTGATCGACGTCTGCCGCGCCCGGCTCGACCGCCGCGTCATCCGCCGCATCCAAGTCCGCCCCGTTGACAGGTTGGAAGAAGGCGATGGACGTATCCAGATCGAGCCCCTCTGCCCAAGCGCCCCGAGTCAGACACATCACAACGACAGCCACAGCAAAGACTAAAGCGCGTTTCACAAGCAGTCACTCCACGGGGTGATCAATTGGCGTCCATGGTAAACCCATCGCAGTAGCCTGGCAAACGGTTCACCAGTGCTATGGGCATGCTCCCGTGAGCCGTTCTCGGATGCCATCGAATCCCTCTGCTGCCCGGGCAAACGGCGCAAAGTGACGTGCTCCAGCTCGCTGGGCTTTCCCATCGGTCCGTGATTGCCAGAACGCCAACTCATCGGCTTCTCGCTCCCGATGCAGCTCATTTGGGGTCGCTTGCCGTGAGCGGGAATGGTGGGTTTTTCTGAGATTCGTTGCAACGGTCTTTGGTGGGGCGGGATAACCGGTTCAACACCGGATTGAACCCCTACCTCAACCCAAAGGACTTGACATGTTTAACATCAACCTCAATGAAGCGTTTCAGCAGGCCGCCGACTTCGTTGGCGACGTCGCGGACGACGTGATGGACGGCGTTCAGGACGCGGCCGAGGCCGTCAGCGACGGTGCCGAAGCCGTCGTCGGACAGGTCATCGACGGCGTTGAAGACGCGGTCGAAACCGTTGAGCAGATCGGCACTGAGGTCGGCACAGCCGTCGTCGGTGCAGCCGAAGCGGCCGCCGAGACCGCCGAAGAAATCGGAACATCGGTCGTCAACAATGTCGCGTCGGCCGTCACCAGCTTCTTGGCCGCCGCGGCCCAACCGCTGCGCAACGCGGGCGAGAGCCTGGCTAAGGCAGCCTACGAGGCTGTCGATGGCGTTGTGGACGGCGTCGGGATGTTCGTCGATGGCCTGGGCGACATCTTCCTGGGCACGGCCGGCAAGTTGCTGGAAGGCGACCTGATCGGGGCCGGCGAAACGCTGATCAAGGGCGTGGACAAGGTTGCTTTCCGCTCCGGCCAGCGGCTAGTCAACGGCTTGATCAACGCTACGGAAGACGTTTTCAAGGCACCAACCCACTTGCTGCCTGATCCCGTCGGCAGCTTCCTCCGCGACCAGGTCGTTGCCCGTACGGCCGACATCGGACGGACGCTGTACAACGTCCCCGCGCAATTGAGTCGCAATGCCTTCCGTACGATGACCGAGGCCCCGTTCGAGGTGGTCAAGGGCAGCGTCCGGGCTGTCGAACACCTTCTGAACGGTGAATTCGGCGATGCCGCAGCCGATTTCGGCATGGGATTCGTCAACGCCGGTAGCCGCGTGGTGGGCGACGTGGTTGACGGCTTGATGATCGGCCTCCAAGGCGCGGCGAACGTGGTGGGCACGGCCCTGTTCCTCCACGAGCCGTCCCGTCCCCTGACCGACGAGGAAAAAGCCCTGTTGCGGGAACACTACGGTGATTCGCTGGACGTCGACTCGATCCGCGTCCACGAGGACAACATCACGACCAAGCTGGGCATGGCCGCTCACGCCGTCGGCAACGACATCTACATCGACTCGTCGGACAGCGGCAGCAACACACCGTTGCTGGTGCACGAGGCGGCCCACGTCTGGCAGAGCCAGAACGGCGGCAACGACTACATCCACAAGGCCTTGCTCGCCATGGGGATCGCCGTAGTCGAAACCGGTAGCCGAAATGGCGCTTACAACTGGCGACAGGCCGTTAACGACGGCAAGACCTTCGACGAAATGAACCCCGAAGAGCAGGCTTCACTGATCGAATCCGTCGAAGTGGCCCGCAACAACGACACCAACGGCGTACTGGAACGGTCCGACTTCAGCCCCGAGCTGACCGAAGAGCAGTGGGAAGCGGTCCAGGCAGCCCTTGAGGATTACGAAAACGGCGACAACGCCCCGTAAGCCCCGCTCAGGAATCGAGAAACCAGGCCAACCTTGGACACCACCCACCCCACGGCGACAGCCAACGGGTGGGTGGTCTTTTTTTTGGGCGCAACTTTAGTTGTATCAATAGTTTGTGATGGCCGGCACTCGAAGGCACAAAAAAACCTCTCTACACCTGCAACAGGCGCGTTTCTGAGGGGATAACACCGCTGAACTGACAGAAACAACCCCTCCAACTCAAAGGACTTGACGATGAACCTTCAGCTCAACAACAACACGGCCAACCGCTACGCGAACCAACAGCAGGCTCAGACCGACTCCAACGCGAGTCAGCAAGACGCCCGCCAGACGTTGGCCGATGGGCTGAAGAACCAAGCCGGCGTCGACGGCCGCGTGATTCACGACGGTTCGATCCTGACCGACCCGCGTCAGGCGATTGATGGTTTGAGCAATATCGGGCTGCCCGGGACCGAGATTCCCACGAACGATGTCGACAGCGACCTGGTCGACCGCGGCCCCGGCCCGGCGGGTGATCTCGACGCCGGCATCAAGACCGGCCCCAGCGAGCGCGGCCCGCGCGATCCGCTCAATGGCGCGTACACCGCGGAAGAGAACTTCGCCAGCAAACTCGGCAGCCGCGTCAGCGAACGTGCCGCCGGCGGGCAGAATCCGGATCCCAATGCTCAGGGCGGCGACGGTGCCGAGTTCCTCGGCTTCGCAACCGTCAGTCTTCTCGGCCTGGCCGTTTCACCCCCGGTCGCCGCGGCCGCAGCCCTTGGCGCGATTGCCGTGGGCGGCATGAATTTCGTCTACGACGCGTGGATCGCTGACGGTGAGAAGGAAAAGCCCGAAGTAACTGACAACGGCGCTGACTTGCCCGAAGGCGTCTCGGAAGAAACCGAAACTGAAGACGACGTCGCAGACGTCGAGGATGGTTCGAGCGGCGGTGGCGACGTGAGCGAGTCAGAAGAATCTTCGGAGGACGTCGATTACGTCCTCGATCAACAATCCACCCCGACGCCTGACGACACTTCCGGCGACAACCCCAATCCGGACCCGGTGTTTGACATCAACGTCGGCGGTCCGACGGTGAACCCCAAAGACACGGTTTCGACCCCGGCCGACCCGAACGACCCCGGCGTGGACGCCGCTCAGATCGCGGCCCGCCTCGAAGCCTTGCGGACCGGCGGCAACCCGCGCACCAATTGGGCCATCGACCCCGGTGACCACGGCGACTACACCGGCGGCGCGCCGGCCGAGGTGGATACCTCCGACCTGCCCGGCAAGGACCCGGTTGGCGACCCCGGCTCCCCCAGCGGCGACCCGAACAACCCGACCCAGTGAGCCCGCGATCACAAACCCCAACACCGACCCGAACCCGCCGATCACGATCGGCGGGTTTTCTACCCAGCAAGAACGTTGGTCTCGCAGCCCGCCAGGTGAACCTGTGAGCGACAAGTCCCAACCCAAGGAGTGCTTGATCAATCACGCTCGTTGCTGCGGTTGATCTGTTCGGATCGGTTATACTTCCTCCATGTCGTTCGGCGTTCTTGTCGGACGCTGACCATTCGGGAAGTGCCGGTTCAACGCCTCTCTCCAAATGCGAGGTCTCGCCATGGAAATCGGTTCATCGACCCCCGTACCCACCCCGGACGACATCCCCAAAACGCCGAGTGACGAGGCACTTGCAGAATCCGGCATCGCCAAGTTCGCCGCGGCCGACAGTGACCCGCCGAAGGATCGGCAGACCACCGATCCAGGTGGCAAGCTGACGGACGGACAGGTGATGGATGCCGTTCAGGTGGCAACCAGCGTGGCATCTATGGCCGCGAGTGTTGTGACCGCTGGTGCAGGTGTTGCGGTCGGTGTAGGAATCTCGGTTGGTACGGGAGGCTCTACCTCGGGCGGGGGGGTTGCGGCGGGGGCCGGGGGTGTTGGGGGTGTCGCGGCGGGCGGGACGCTCGGGGCCGGAACGACTGGCACCGCAACAGGGACCGGCAGCGTCTCGGGTGAAGCGACCGGTGCCGACGCTGGCGCGTCTGTCGGTAACGGCATGGCCGTGGGCAACATCCCCGGCGGGACTGAGGTCGGTTCTCTAGATGGTGCCGCCAGTAGTGCAATGAGTGAAGCAACGCCTGCGACGGAAGAAACCAACTCCTCAGACGGCGAGAGCAAGAGCGCGGGTATCGAAGGCGGTCTGTCGACCGAGCAACAGTCCATCACCGAGGTAGCAACTGATTCGACGGAAGCTGTCGATGGTCAGACGAATGAGCCCCGAGATTCATCTGGCAAGCGAGAAGACGATAAGTGATCCGCCATCACGTGTGACACCACCACTGTGTCAGCACTTTCAGTCTTGCAATTCGCGCTTAAACCCGAATCCTGATTCATGCTGGAAGTAAGTTCCTCTGGCAGATTTCGGCCTCCTGCAAGGAGGCTCTGCGTGCCACAGCCGGGGCTAGAACCAAAGTCACAGCCGTCGATCGATCTTTCTGATTGAGACAATTCGTATGGGGGAGCAGGCGTGACCTATCTCAACTCCTCTCACACCATGAGATCGTCGCGCGCTGTGGCAGGTGGTTGAACGACGGACGAGTCACCCTGGCGTGGCGCGCAGAGGCTTTGCCACAGACACCTGCGCAACAGGGTAAGCGTAGCACCGCGACAGCTTCCCAAGCTCACTTCAACATCGATCAGAAAGAGTCAGGATGACGTGCAACGAAGGACGTTGGCGACGGATAACCCTGTGATTGCCCTTGTGTTTGTGCGGGGAAACGCCGGCAGGCTACCAACAGGGACCGCCGCTATGCATCGCATTCAGCCATACGTCCAACCTCGCGGGACTCAGGCCGCGTTGTTGAAAGCCGACGCCAAGGCCTCAACGGCGAACGGTTCAGCCAAGCCAAGTCCCGTCAAGGGACAACAGGATGGCTCAATCCTTCCTCCAACGCCCAAGAACTACTCGGTGCTGGAGCATGCGAAAGAACGCATCGACGCTATGTCACGTGACCCGGCGGCGGCAACCAAGCGTCAAGATCAGACGGGCGTCGACGAGCTGGCGCCCGATCTTCGATCCATCAGGCCGGGCCTCGACAAGTCATCGAATCTCGAGGCTGACTCGATGGTCTTCGATCGCGGCAGTGCAAAGCTCAAGGGTTTCGGTGCCGTTACGGGGCAGGGGATGTTTGATCAACTGGTCGCCATTGATCGCAAGGCTTCCGACCGATCGGGCTGGGCCCTCGATCAAGCGGCGTCTGACAACACGAAGAAGACCCAAACACAACAATCAAAGAAGACAAGTGACGACAAGAAGGCTGACGACAACAACAAAGCCGAACCAAGGAATGAAAAGACGCAAGATAAGAAAGAGAACAAGACGACCGGCAAGGACGACAACAAGAACAAGTCTAACGCGTCGAGTAAGAAGAATGACAATGCCGAGAACGGAGGCGTTCCCACCAGTTGGCCGGAAGCCAAGAAGTCGGGCAAGTACGACAACGTTGTCGACTGGCTGAACGATTACGCCTCGAGTCCCGACGGCCAGGAGCGATCTTCTAACAGTGAACGCTTCATCAAGACCGGTCCCGCATCGACCGGCCGGCGCGGCACGCCCGTGCCGGATGCGGTCGCCATCGAGTCCACTGAAAAGGACGGCTTGCAGGCCAAGTACGAAGAAACCAAGGCCGGCCTCGTTCGCCCGGTTGGTCCGGAAGGCCGCAACCTGCCCGACGCGGACACGCTGAAATCCGCTTCCCCAACGTCACTGCCCCGACATGGTTGGGCGATCAATCCCGGCACGGGCGAGACCGATGGCGAGTCGGGCACGCCCCAGGTGATCGTCGATCGCGGCGAGTCTTTGAAAGACCCGCCGAAGCCGATCTTCGGCGCTAACCCAACTCCGGCCGGTCCCGTTCCAAGCAATCCCACGGACTAACAGTATTCCGCCGGCCATTAAGTCGCGCCTCGCCCCTTCGCAGGATAAGGCCCAATTGGATAAGTCGGATTGGCAACCCGCACGGGACGATCAGGAGACCATGAACACGTGATTAGATAACTCCCCACGACGGCCCCGAGTCATCGGATGACCCATTGATTCCCGCAAATCCCTGCAAAACGCAGGCTAAGCCGCAGGCCACGGACTCATTGCGAGTACACTGGTAGGGCATTCCAATTTCAGGAGCACATCCCATGTCGAAGATCCCCTCCCAGATCTCGAATCAAGTTTCGCAAGCGGTGAACCAGGCGGCCGAGCAGGCCGAAGCGACGGAAGCGACGGAAGCGCCCACCAGCCAGAGCACAGGGGCAGCGATGCCTGGGGACGGCGACGTCGTGCCCTCCACGAACAGCGCTGAAGGTCTTATTAATCGCGCCTTTGAGAGTATTCAAGCCAGTGTAGATCTTGAGGTCGTCGGAATGGCACAGTTGGCTGTGGAGACGGCTGGTAACGCAACTGATGCCGCCAAAGATGCAGCCGAACTTGCCGAGAAAGTTGGGAAAGCCGCACCGAGCGTCGCCGGGGCTACAGTCACCGCTATTAATGTGATATCGGGGGTACTCGGTGCTACGGCCGACGCCGCGAAGATGGCTGGAGGTGCCCACGGCGACGGCGCCGTGGTTCAGCCCGAACAGTTGGCGGAACAAGCCATGGATACGGCAGTGCAGTTACAGGAAGAGTCGGAACAGGTGCAACAAGACGTCAAGGAAGAACTGGAGGCCATTCGAGAGACACATGCCGATGGCCTCAAAGCCGTGCAGCTCAAGAGCTTCGATCAGGGTGTACCGGCCGTCAGCCTCGCGGATTCCGGTACCGAAGCGGCCAACAACGCCGCCAGCGAAGCCAACGATGCGGCTGACGACGCCGCGAGCGAAGCCAACGAAGCAGCCAACGATGCCGCCGGCGCCGTCAATGACGCGGCCGGCAACGCCGCGGACGAAGCCAATGAGGCCGCCAGCGAAGCGGGCGATGCGGCCAGCGACGCCGCCGATTCCGGCTCCAAGGCCGCCAGCAAGGCGGCGAAGAAGGTCGGCAAACTGATCTAAGCCAATCTCGAAGCACAGCGGTGGGCATGCCGATCGGTTCAAGTCACACCGCTAACGGTGTTCTCTCGTCTTCCGTATTTGCTCGGTAGATTCGACGGGTCTCGCAGACAGCGTCAAGGAGCAACTCCCATGTCCAAGATTCCCTCACAGATTTCAAGTCAGATCTCGCAAGCCGTGAACCAGGCGGCCGAACAGGCCGATGCGGCGGAAGCGACGACGAGCCAGACCACGGGGGCAGCCATACCCGGCAATGACGGCGACGTCGTTCCCCCCGTCCCCAACCTTGAAGGCTTTGGAGAAGCCGTAGTTGGGGGAGTGGCTGACGTCATCGCTGATGATGTCGAGGAAACCAAATCGATGGCTGAGTCGGATGCGAGCAAGGTTGCCAACGCGGCTAACGGCGCGACCCAGATTGCCCAGCAGGCCTGGGAGGCTGGATCCAAGGTTAGCCGCGACGAAGTCGAATTCCCCGGTAGCAACGTCGGCGTCGTAGGTGAACACATCGGTCAGCAAGTCGGTATCAGTGGCACGAAAGTGACCGACCTCGACGACGCTTACAAGTCAGGCGAGGAACAGAGTAACGATGCATGGAGTGAGGCGAACAACGCCGCCAGCGGCGGTTCGGACGACGTCAACGACATTGTAAACGCCGTTAATGAGGCCAAGAACATGATCCGTGAGACGAAGGAAGAGGCCGAAGACAGAAAGGAGAAAGCGCAAGAGAAGATCGAGGATATGAGAGATGATGGGGAAGCGTTCTGGGAGTGATGACTGTTGACGACTGTGCCGTGGACGCGCCCCATGTGTAACCCCGTCGGCGCGGCTTGACGCGGCCACTTCCGGGGGTGGGCGGGATTGTTGGGCAGCACCCGATCGTCGCCCAATGCACGCAGCTCTTCGTTCAGGTTGGTCGACCTGTGCTCCGAGTATGCGTTTGTGGTGGATTCACGCCGATCGGTTGCGGCGGGTTCTTGTTGACATCGCTGGGCGGGATGTGCGCGAGTCAACACCTGCCGAGTCGCAGATTCCCGCCCTGCACCTGTACGCGTTGTGTCCGTCCGCTCGGCCCTTGCCGGGGACCAGTCAGGGAGTGCTGTCCGCGCTCTTTGTGGCCTCCCATCCCGCGCCATGTCGCTGACGCCGAGTCTTCTGCGGCAATTCCGGGCCCTCACAACCTGAATAAAGTTTTCACGGTGGTGCAACGAAGCCGTTCCGGAGGCGATAACGGCATGTCGTCGGGCACTTTGCCCGCGCGACAGGCTACCGGAGAGTCACGATGTCTTTTCTGAACAAAATCGCCGACAAAGCCCAGCAAGTCACCGATCAGGCCCGCCAAAGGCTTGAAGAAGCCAAGCGCGAAGCCGCGAGTGAGGGTGGCCCCACCAGTCTGCTGGGCAAGACCGTGCAGGCGGCTCTGAATGCCGATGACAAGATGAACAAAGCCCGCGGGAAGGTCGGTCAGGCAGCGGGCAGGAAACTGAACGAGATCACCGGCAACGATCAGGCGTCGCAGAAGGTGGCGGCCGGGTTGAAGACCGTGGAGAACGCCGCCCTGAAGGCCAGGGCCGGTGTCAGGAAAGCCACCGACCACGCCGCTGAAGCCACCGCAAGCAAGATCACGGAATTCACCGGCCGCGCAACGACAGCTCGCGAAGTCAAGACCGCCGTCGTCTTGACCGGCCTGTTGGTGGGCGCTGCCAGTGCGTTCGAAGGCGCGATGGATGGCGGCATGGCCGGCGTGGACGGTATGGACGGCGGATTCGACGGTGGGGGAGATGTCGCACCAGACAGCGCGACAGGCTTTGATGGCCCGGCCCAAAGTGTTGAAGAGGAGCAGTACAAGTTCTTCGCAGACAAAGGCGGCTTGAACATCCAGACCGATGTCGTGGACATGGATGGATGCGTCCTCGACTCCGGGGCCTGACGCCGCCACAAAACGCAGGTCGTGCCAGTTGGTACTTGTCAGTGGACTGGACACGAATCAAGGCTAACGCCTCTTGAAGATCGGAGTCCCGCTGATGGATGACGTCTAGTCCAACTCCGCGTCCGCCAGCAGACGCTTGGCCCAGGCCATACGTCTTCAATTACTCGGTCGCTGATCGAAATACCAGTGCAAAGGCCGCAAATAACGCAAGCGAAGTCAACGCGCACCGCCACCTACAGACTCCACAAAGCCACCGGTCGCGCCGTGGCGACGATAGATGATCGCGATGTCTACTTCAGCAAGTACGGTAAACCACTGAGCCACGAGCAGATCGACCGGGCCATCGCCAAGTAGCTGGCCAACGGTCGTCCCTGAATACTCAAAACCAGTGCCGGTTACGGAGATCGCGTTGGCGTTCTGGCGCGATACCAATAAGTACTACACGAAGAAACACCGTTACAAGTTGCCGACACCCTAACGCAGCGATTCAGCGATAGAGATCTCGAATCGGGGTGATAGGATTTGAACCTACGGCCTCTTCGTCCCGAAGGAGGTCGGGAATCGAGAGCGAAAAACTCAGAAGCTCCTTGTTTGGCCAATGTTACGCCCTTGTGGCTGTTTTCGGAAATTGTCGCGTTGTCTCGCATGTGTTCGTATCTAATCGCGGTATTCGATCGCCAAAACGGTAGTGGACGGTAAGTTGACGTAGCCAATTGAATCCTGACCTCATTCGGGTGGCCAATGTGCGCCAGCGCATTGGCGCAGCGATATGTCGCTTTGGAAACCCTGGCGTAGTCATTTGTCAGAACGCATCGCTAGTTGCCGGACGGCTACACACGCAGGCTCCGGTCTTCGGGCCGGCTGGAACCTGGTATAACTGCCGGACAGGAGCAAAGACTGATGAGAGCCTTCAACACTTGGGGCGTGACGGCCGTGGCGATTCCCACCTCGGGTTTGTGCGTTCCGTTCTTAGCCGACTTTAATACCAGACTCCCGTCGGTGTTGTCGACGAGTGGGTCAGCGAGGTTTGTTGACGCACCGCTAACGCACGATGACTTTGACACCCTCGGCACACCGCGGCAATTCGGCGGATCGGGTTCGCACAGCATTGAAGCGGTGGGGGGGGGGTCCAGCAGCGTCTGAACTACCTCCACGGCCAGTCGCTATTCAACGGGGTAATCGCGGACACACGCGACAAGAACGCTGCTCCGTTGAACGTGCAGCGCCCGGGCGGATCGCCGATCGGCACGCTGTCGGCGCAGGACCTTCGGAACATGCAACTGGGGTCGCAGTTCGAGGCGACGCTTGCGTCGGGCTCGGACAGCACGCTGACGGTGACCCTGCCGGTGACGGTGAGCGCGGTGTTGGGTGACGTCGGCCGGGGGCGCTGCTACGTCAGTTGGTTCAAGGTCCCCGCGCTGTCGCTAAAAGCCTCGACCTCAAGGCCCATGCGCTGGAGCATCGTCAGGTACACGTTGCACAGGGGCGTGCTGTCCTCGGCGAACCTGAGGTGTTGGCCCTGTCTGACGCCCAGATTCGACCCGCCAGCCAGGAGCAGCGGCAAGTTCTTCGGCGAGTGCGTGCCGGTTCTTCCGTTGTTCATGCCGCTGCCGTAGAGGACCATGGTGTGGTCCAACATCGAGCTGCCGGCTTCCTCCATGCCGTGTAGTCGTGTGAGAAAATGCGTGAAGTTCTTGATCAGGAATCGGTCGACACGGGCCAATCCTTCCAGCATGTCGGGGTCGCCGCCGTGATGGCTGATGCCGTGGTGGTCGCTGACCTGCGCGCCGTCATACCGTCCGATCGACGCCTCGCCTGCCATCATGAACGTCGCCACGCGCGTAGTGTCGGTTTGGAAAGCCAGCGCCATCAGGTCGAACATGGCGCGGAGGTATTCGTCGTGCTGGCGGGTAAACGGCTGCACGTCGAGCGCGATGCCGTCGGCCTTCACGGTCGGCTTGGGACGGTCGATCCATTCGGATCGGCGGATGACGCGCCGCTCGACCTCCCGGATCGACGTGTAGTACTGGTCGAGTTTGGCGCGGTCGGCCGAGCCCAGGCGTTTGTCGAGCGATCTTGCTTGCCCGAGCACGACGTCCAGGACGCTGCGCTGATTGGCGATGCGTCGGCGTTGCTCGGTCTTGGCGGCGGCGCGGTCGTCGACAAACAAACGCTCGAATACGGCGCGCGGGCGGTTCTCGCCGGGGATCGGCGCGCCGCTGTCATTAAAGGCGAGCGTATGCGTGTGGTAGCCGCGTCCCGGGCCGCTGAGCGCGGATAGTTCTAACGAGGGGACTCGCGTCAGGAGGCCGTGCACTTTGGCAGCGACCTGATCGACGGAGATCGAGTTGGCGTAGTCCCGGCCGGCCGTACCGTCGAGCGCGGCGCCGGTCAGCCAAAGGTCCGCGCCCTCGTGGCCACCCTTGCCGTTGGGGTGGCCGAGCCCGGTCAGAACGGTGACGTGTTGCTTCAGCGGCTCAAGCTGCTTGAGCGTCGGTGAGACCTGCCAGTTGCGGCCTTCGCCGTTCGGCGTCCATTGGCGGTTGTTGACGCCGTGCGGGAAGTAGACGAACGCGCTGCGCGGGATGCGCCTGGCGGCGACGGCCGACTGCGCTCGGGCGGGGACCATCGCGTCCAGCAGCGGCAGCGCAAGGCTGACACCGGCGGCGCGGAGGACGGTACGACGGGAAAGGGGTTTGTTCATCGAGGTGACTCGCGTATTTGAAGGTTGCGCATGTCGTAATCTGCCGATTGCCTGCAACCGGTCACTTCCGCCTGAACTGATCGCTTACAACGATGTGCTTGATCAGCGTTCGCAGTGTCTTGCCGTCTTGTTTCATGCCTGTGACGAGCGAATCGATCCATCGACGGTCGCTGTACTCCATGCCGCGGCCGAGCGCGTAGGTCGCCAGCTTCTCGGCGAGGCAATGAAGGAACTGGTCTTCGTTTTCGAGCAGGACGTTTTGAAGGTCGCGTAGACCCTTGAGTTGGCGGCCGTCCGGCATCGCGGCGGTGGTGTCGATCACCGGGTCGGTATCTCGCGCCCACGAGCCGGCCGCAGAGGCGGAGCGGTGTTCCCACGACCCGTCGGCCCGGTAGTTTTCGAGCGCAAAACCCAGCGGGTCGATGCGGCTGTGACACGCGGCGCAGGCGGACATTTGACGGTGCAGTTCGAGTCGCTTGCGGACAGTAACCCGCCCTTCACCCGGCACGGGTTGCGGGATCTCGCCCGCGTTGGGCGGTGGCGGTGGCGGCGGGTCGTTGAGCAACGTCTCGAGCACCCACTTTCCGCGCAGTACCGGCGACGTCCGCGTCCCGTTCGACGTCGTGGTGTGAAAACTCGCCTGCGTGAGCAGCCCGCCGCGCCGGCTGTTCGGCGGCAGGTCGACACGCCGAATGTGATCGCCGCGCACGCCTTCAATGTGATAATGCCGTGCGAGCCGTTCGTTGATTGTGACAAAGTCCGACCGGATGAAGTTGCGCACAGCCAGGTCGTTGTGGAGGACCTCGGCGAAGAAGCCGAGCGTTTCGCGAACGATCGACTCCTCTAAATGGTCGTCGTATCGCGGGAACAGGTCCCGGCTCGGCGGGTTCGTGCCGACCCGTCGCAGGCCGAGCCACTGCCCCGCGAAGTTAGTCACGAACTGATCGGACCGTTTGTCAGCCAACATCCGATCGACCTGAGCCCGCAAAGTTGCAATGTCTGTTAGTCGGCCCCGCGCGGCCAGGTCGAACAGTTCGTCGTCGGGCATGGATGACCAGAGGAAGTAGCTGAGTCGGCTGGCGAGTTGGTAGTCCGAAATCGTCGATGACGTTCTCGCGTCAGTCTTGCCGTCCGACGCGGGATTCTGGCCGTCCGTCTCGACGAGGTACAGGAAGTGTGGGCTTGACAGGACAGCCAACAGCGGAATCTTGATGGCCTCTTGAAAACTGTCCGTCTCGGCTCGCCGTTGCGCAAAGAGGTCGACCATTGCTTGCAATTCGTCGTCCGACACCGGCCGCCTCCAAGCCTTGGGCATGAATCGCTTCAGGACGCCCCGGGCACGGTCGGTCGCTGATCCTTCCGATGGGCCCAACAGCGCGACCTGGCTTTTCGGCGGCCATTGCTCGACGATCGGCCCCTCGATCTCAACGTAGTCAATGAAGAACACACTCTGCGGAAACGTTCGGCCGTTCGCGACACGCACGGCGCGGTTGTTCGGCTTCGAGTAGTAGTTCCCGAGCATCACGCCGCCCGATGTCGCGTCGAACCGGACGTTGAACTCGTAGACCTTCGGCTGATCGACCGGCGCGTCGATGTCGATCTCGTCAAGCACGCGCCGCAGACCGTTTTCCTCACGGATGCGCAAACGCGGCGGGCCGAACTGGTAGTCGAGGCTTTCCTTGAAATGCGTGCGCATCTCCTCGACGTCGTGCCGGTTGCGGGCGTATTTGTCGAGTCGCTTCAATCCTGTCGCCACTACCTCGTCACGCGTCGGGATCAACGCTGCCGCGCGCACGCGCACCACGTACCGCCCCTCGGGAAAGCGGATGCGGTAGACACCCGCCCAACTTGTACGGGGCGTCATGGTGATCATGCCTCGGTGGCGCCGCGGGAACGGGTAATGGCGGTCTTTGTCGTGGTTCAGCTTGACCATGACACGCTTGCCGAACCAGTCGGTCCGGTGTGTGTCCAGGTCAAAATGTGATCGCCCGGCTTCGCCTTCCTGATAGATGTCATCCATCTTGAACCGCCATTTGACTGGCTTGGGCGGCCGGGGCGTCGAAGGGATCGCCTGGTCGAGCACGCGGCCGGCGACATTCATGTACGTTTCGACCTGCATAGGCGACATCAACAGCGCCGCGCCGATGTTGTCGAAGCCGTGCGCGGGCGGGTCTTCGGGCAGCCCCTCGACGTCGCGCGGTTCAATCCCCAACAGGTCACGGACGGTGTTGATGTACTCGGCCCGGTTGAGCCGACGCAGTACGACACGACCGCCCGTGCTTTGCAGCGCCGCCTCGCGTCGGCGCAACTCGGTCACGATCCACTGTGCCGCGGCCGATCGGTCTTCGGTCGAAGGCTGCGCCGCCTCCCGCGGTGGCATCTCGCCTGCGTTGAGCCGATCCATGATCTCTGTCCAACGGTTGGCGACGAGAGACTTGCCGAAGTCAGTGCTGATGTTGTCGAGTCGCAAGCCCGCCTTCTGCGTCTTAGGGCCGTGGCAGGAGACGCAGTGCCGGGCAAAGAACGGTTGAATGGTCTTCTGGAAGCCGACCCGGTCGGTCTCGAAGCCTGCGGGTAGGGCTGACGGGCCGGATGATGTCTTTGCGACTTCGGGACCGGTCGTCGCACTTTGTCCGGTTGCGATCGATGTGTGACTGATCAGCGGCAACAAGATCACAACGGGCAGGCGAAAGGTCATCGAACGTCCGTATGGTCGCCACGCCCCGCGTTCTCGCGGCACATCTGTCGCCGCTCGCATCTTCGGTGCGCATTGAGTACTGCGCACCAAGATGTGTGCGGCGGTGACAACGGATTGATTCGCGTGTATCTTCATCACGGGCGTGTCGCTCCAATGCAGTAGAGAGCGGCGTTGGTCCGGATCAAGAGTTGGCCGCGGTGCGGCACGGGCGACGCGTTGAGTTGAACGCCGCGCTCGCCGTCTTCCTCGATGACATTCTGTGCGACCTGCGTGAACGACGTGTCGGCCCGCAGCACGAATGTGCCTTCGTGGCCGGTCGTGATGTATAGTCGGCCGTCAGCCAACAACGGTGTTGCGTAACAGGTTTTCCACGGCAAACGTTCGCCGGCCAACCGCTTGCCCGTGGCCAGGTCGTACACCACGCCCACACTGTTTTCGATCCAGAACAGCTTACCGTCGTGGACGATCGGTGATGTCACACGCGGGCGGTAGCGCGTCTCATCTCTCCAGACGACAGCCGACCGCGTAATGTCGCCGCTGCCGCTCGGGCGAAAGGCCGCGATCGGGCCTTCGTTCGACGCTGTTCCGTACATCACGCCGTCGTGGAGGACGAGCGAAGAACAGCCGTAACCAGGCTCATGGAAGCCGGTCCACCGCCACAATGCCTTACCGGTCTTCACGTCAAAGCCGACGACGCCCCTGTCATGGTCGGTCACACAAGCTACGTCGCGGCCTGCGTCGTCAGTGAAGACGACCGGCGTGCTGTACGACCCCTTGAGCGGGCTGCGCCACACTTCCCGACCCGTGGCTGGGTCGAGCGCGAGGAACGAGTGACTCTCAACGCTGGCGTTAACTAGCAGCAAGCCCTTAAAAACAACGAGCGATGCGCCTGAGCCGTATCGACTTGTCCGCTCGCCGACATCGACACGCCACAGTTGCTTCCCTTCAAGGTCGAACGCGTAAACGCCCGAATTGCCGAAATGCACGAACACGCGTCGGCCGTCGCTCGTCGGCGAATGGCTGGCGTACCCGTGCTTCTGCATCACCGACTCAAACGCCTGCGGCGGCCGCGTCACGGGCAACGGCTTCGACCACAACTGCTTGCCGTCGCCGCGCGCGACGCAGACAAGGTGTCGAACGACCCCCGCACCACTGTCCTGCGAATAACAGGTCACAAACACGCGGTCGCCCACGACGATGGGGGACGCCGCTCCCGGGCCCGGCAGCGCCGATCGCCAAGCGACATTCTCCGTCGCGCTCCAACGCGTGGGCATGCCGCTCGCGGTGGTCGTGTTGAAGTGAGGGCCGCGGAACTGCCGCCAATCCCGCGAATCGCTCGACCCCGGTTCAGCCGACGCACGGAAAGCGAACGACAACAACAGGACGGCGGTTAACGCGATGACATTACCGCGTGATCGGGATCGGCCTCCGCCACTTTCGATTTCATACAGATAGCTCGTATGTAGATACGTTCGCGATAAGGTCATGAACTTCGGTCTCACTTGAGCTTGGTTTTGAACAATCACACAGTCTGCGAAAGCCACTTAACGCAACGGCGTCATCTCGACCTTGCCCGGCCCGCCGCGTGTCACCCACACGCGGTCGATCACAAGCCCCCGATCGACGTGCCGGGAACTCCAACTGACGGCGCAGACGAGGTCACCCGATGGCGGTGGCGGGCCGACAAAACCTGTGCCGTGTTGGTCGTCGTTGCGCTTCCATTGGCTCAAGGGGATGCTCAACATGTACCACGCATCGGGCGTCGCACTGGAGAACGGCGCCGCGTTGTATTGAAACAAGTCAGTCGGGTTCGACTCGTCGTGGGTGCGCGTCAGGAGGAACAGGTTCATCCAACCGGGCTGCTCCATCATGAACGTGAAATGAAGGTGGGTGTCGGCGTGTACGACGAACAGCCCCTCGATCCAACGCATCGACGAGTCGATCAGGTAGCTGTTCCAGCGCGGCTCGAACTGATTCCGAACACCGCCCAACGAGCCCGCCGGCAGATCGTTGCGAACGAACTCGCCACGCCGCCAGTCGCCGGGCAGCCTCTGCTCGAACGACTCCTCCCACGTGTCTGCCGGTGCCCGGTCCGCTTTGATCAACAGTTCATCCTTGTGCACATCCGACAACGCCCGCTCACCTTTGGACAGCAACACGGCCTTGCCGTCGGTAGATCGGATCAGCCTGACGCGCCCGGAACGAACGTGTATGTCGGTATGTTCGGACGACGTCTCGAGCGCGAACTCCGTCCCGAGCACCTCAACCAGATCGTTCGGCGTCTCGATCACCATTGGGTTGTCGTCGGGCTGCCGGGCTACTTTGGCGGTGATCAACCCGGAGAACAGCGTGAACCGCATCGGCTCCGTGCCGGACAGCGCGATCGACGTCTCGCCGACCAGTTGGATCCGCGTGCCGTCGGTGAACCCGACCGTCGCAAAACTGTTGTCGCCGTGCGACCGGATCTTGTCGCCGGGCCGAAGTGTCACGCCCGCGTCAACCGACCGCAGACGCCCCGCTGAATCCACAACCGCGACACTGCCCGCGCGGTCCCAGAGCGCCGCCGTCACGGCGTGCTCGACGGGGTCTTCGGCGTTCAACCAGATTAACAAGCCGGTCAATATGCCCAGCGCGACCACCGCGGCGACGGCGCGCCACAGCGGACGGAACACGGCCCTTCGATCGCGCGACGGCGACCCGTTCGATTCGTCTGCTTCTCCCCCCGCGGCGTTCCACAACTCGGTCACGCGGGCATCGGTCGCCGTCAAATCATGTAATGCCGACTCCAGATTCGCCTCGGCTCGAAGCCGAGCACGAATGCCCGGATCATCCCGAAGCCGCCGCTGAAAGGCCGCGAACTCGTCGTCGGTCATTCGACCTTCGAGGTACAACGCGATCAGACGTTGGTCTGCGTGGTCCATCACAGGCCCGTCTCCCGTTCCAGGGACCGTTCGATGCAGATCAACAACTGAGCCCGGATGCGTCGAAGCGCCTGATAAAGCGCATCCCGCGTCTTGCCCAGAGCGGCGGCGATCTCGCTGATCGTCGGCCCCGGCGAATAGGCCTGAATGACCAATTCCCGCTGTGCGGGCTTCAGCTTCTTGAGGCAACCGTCCAACGCTTCCCGCTGTCTCGATCGGACTTCGATCTCATCCAGGGCCTCGTCGGCCAACAACTTCAGCACATCCTCGTCCAGCACCAATCGATCACGTGCGAGCCTGCGTCGATGCTTGAGCACCTCGAACCGGGCAATTGTGCATGCCCACCGGCAAAACTCGTCGCCCCCCGCCGTGGCGAGATCGTCAAACTTGCGCCACGCAACAATACTCACCTCCTGCATGATCTCATCGCAATGATCAGGGCGCGGCATCATCGCGCGAACGAAGGCACGCACCGCGGCCTCATGCCGCGTGAACAGTCGAACAAAGCGTTCGTAATTGTCTTGGGCAGGGTCGTCAGGCATGGGAGATACCGATTACGGCGTGTGGAACAAGATCCTCCCGTTTACAACTCCCGTTCAATCGCATATCTGACGCGCTATTTGCTTCCCGAACAGGTCACTCCGTTACGGTCAAGCCAAGCACGCAATGCCGGACACAATCTCTCAAAACTAGCTGTACATGAATTGGCGCCAGGTCGATGGCCGCGTGTCGTGAGGCGTGCCGAACTGGACTCCAACCAACGATTTGAAGGCCGCTTGAAGGCAGCAGCCAAGGAGCGTTGCCCGCTTTGTCGCCCGCCAAAGCAAAATGCCCAGCCAGTACTTGCGAGTTTGTAGCAGATTTGCAGCGCCACCCACACGGCTTCTATCACCAAACAGTGACTTGCTACATTCTTGACACAGTCTCAAGTAGTGCCAAGGTCAGACGTTGCGGGCCGGCGTGTTGGCCACAAGGTCTGCGAGCAGAAAAACCCGCCCTCTCCGCGCCTGATCAACGGCGGCAAGCACACTCTCGCGATACGTTGCAAGGTGCCGGAGGGCGAGTCGCCCAGTGGCGGTGGCTGATTGAGTCCATACGAGGCCTCTACAGGTGCACTATTTGCTGGGCCGCGACACACCCACTATCTACCGCGCCTCGACGTCCGAGATCTGCGGATCCCACGTTAACTTTGCTGCTCGCCGCAATTCGCCACTGTCATCGATAGCAAAGGCGGTGAGAGTTCCGGCCTTGAACCCTGTGACCAGCACGTACTTGCCGTCTGGCGACAGGGTGAAGCCCCATGGGATCTTGTCCGCCTTGGTCATGCCCAAGTGCTCGACCGTGCCGTCTTCCTTGATGCGATAGCGTGACACAGCATCGACCTCCTGGCTATGGCCGCGGATGCCCGCGAACAGAAACTTCCCGTCAGGCGTGATAACGATGTCAGAAGAACTCACGCCTTTCTTTTCAAACAGAGGCTTCACGGCGTCGCACACCTGACGCAACTTCAGTTGACCGCTGTCATGAATCTCGTAAACCGACACGCCCAAGTGCTGCTCGTTGCTGAAATAGGCGATCGGCTTGCGCGGGTGATACGCCATGTGACGCGGACCCGTACCGACGGGCGGCATCGCGTTCTTCGGATTCAGTGACCGCAGCGTGCCCGACTTCGTATCGAAGCGGTACTGGTAGAGCGCGTTGTTGCCCTTGACGTAAGGGATATAGACAAAGCGATTGTCAGGCGACACGAGCACGCAGTGAGCCGCCTTTCGGCCTTCATCCAGCCCGCCGACGCGCTTGCCGATGGCGCCATCCTCATTCAGCGCATAGACGTCGACCTGCCCGCCGCCGTAGCTGCAGCCGAAGAGGTACCTGCCGCTGCGGTCGACACTCAAGTAGGAATAGCCGTGCGCGAGCGACGCGACGTGCTTGGACGCGTAGCTGCCGTCGGCGTTGAGTTGGATCATTGCCCCGCCAGCCTCACCGTTCCTGTTGCGGTTGGACGCCACGTAGAGCCAGGGCCTGGTGGGATGCGACGTGATTGTCGCCGCAGTGAATCCCAATGGCACGCGCTTCTCCAGTTCCAACGTCAGCTTGCCGGACGCAGCCTCCACCGCGCGAACGATCAGCAACGACTCACTCTTGCGGCTGGGCGCAAACACACGCCAGGACTTGGCCTCCGCACGCGCTTGATGGACCGGCCAAGCAGTCAATAGTGCGAGCAACACGATCAAGCCAAGCAAACGCCGTCGATGACGATTCGCAGGGAAAGGGGAGCGTGACATCATGGATGACTCCTCGTCGCTGGCGGGTGGTGTGATTCGCCAGTAACAATTCTACCAGTCGCGGCGCGTAGTGAGCAGGATCCGTTGTTGCTAACGCATGCGGCAGGCCGCTCGCGCTCCGGCACGATGTGCCGCACGCCGTGAGTGATGACGTCTGACGGTGAGAATGAACTACAATGCGCTGCGCCGCAGGCCGGACGCGGCCAGGCGAAGGATGACGCGCTAGTTACGATGGGCACGGTTCGTGGGCATGATGCTGCGGTGTCTCGTCAAGATGAACGCGAGGGGTAGCTCGTGGGCGCCGCCTAACGGTCTGTTACATATTCACCCTTTGGGCAGGATTGCCGTTAACAGGTCGTTTAACGCGGGAGGCGAAGCAATTGTCATGATGCGCGCATAAATCACTCTCTTTTTCGTGCCAAGTCAGCGTTCTTATGTCTCACGGCTCGCGTGATAGAATGCTCTGATGTTCTGCTGCTCTTCGACAACCTGGGTGACGCTAGCCGCGGTTACCACCTTCGCCCTGATAGTGGCGGATCATGCGGGCGCGGATCCCACAGCGGCCGATGCGGTGTCAAGAGCCACGTTCTTTGAAACGCGGATTCAACCGCTAATCACCGAGCACTGCTCAGCCTGCCATTCCAGGAAGCCGGGCAGGAAACTCAAGGGCGGCCTGTCTATGGACGACCCGCGCGAGGTCTTGCAAGGCGGAGACAGCGGTCCGGCGATTGTGCCCGGCCATCCGCAACAGAGTTTGCTGATGCAAGCGATCCGCTGGGAAGACGACGACCTCCAGATGCCTCCCAAGAAGCGATTGACCAACGCCGTGGTTGAGTCGTTTGCGCGCTGGGTGCGGTCGATGGAACCAGCGAAGTCCGACGACGTGGCCGCGGACAAGGGCAATGAACTCTACGACCTGACCAAAGCACGCCGGCACTGGGCGTTTCGCCCACTGGCCAAGTCCACTACTCCAAGCGTGAAGGACGATGCGCGCGTTCGCACGCCGATCGATCGTTACGTGCTTGCTCGGCTCGATGCGTCGGGCCTGTCGCTCTCGCCCGATGCCGATCGTGCCACGCTGATCCGTCGCGCCAGCTTGGATGTCATTGGCCTGCCGCCGACGCCCGCGGAGGTCGAAGCTTTTGTCGAAGATGCGTCGCCCGACGCCTATGAGAAACTCGTCGATCGACTGCTTGCATCACCCCATTATGGCGAACGCTGGGGGCGGCATTGGCTGGACTTGGCGCGTTATGCGGACAGCGCCGGGTTTCACGACGACCTGGATCGCCCCAACGCCTGGCGGTACCGTGACTATGTTATCGACAGCCTCAATGCCGACAAGCCGTATGGCCAGTTCATCCGTGAGCAGGTGGCTGGCGACGAACTGGCGCCGCAGAGCGTCGAAGCCTGGATCGCCACAGGTTTTCAACGCAACGGGCCCAGCAATGAGAACAACGTCGCCCCGGGGTTCCGTGAGCAGTACCGGCTCGACCAACTGGACGGCATCGTCTCGACGATCGGCACCGTGTTCATGGGTGTGACGCTCGGCTGCGCGCGATGCCACGACCACAAGACCGATCCCTTTCGGCAGCAGGACTACTACGCCGTCCTCGCTGTGTTCAATAGCTCGCTGTACGTCGATCGACGGCTCGACGAGGAAGGCAAGGCCTTTCAGTCCCTCACGCTCACCGCCGAGGAGATGCTTGACAAGAAGGACAAGCAGAAGCCGACCAACAAGCCCTCGGCCATGGCATTGACAGACAAGTCGGCCAAGCCGCGTACGACCCACCTGCTCTATCGCGGCAGCCCGCAGATGCGCGGTCCGGTCGTCCAGCCTGCGTTGCCCGCCGCTTTGGCCCACTTCGCGCCTGTCAGATTCCAAGCCCTCGGCAACAGGGCGCGAACCACGGGCCTTCGGCTGGCTTTCGCGAACTGGATCGCTTCTCCCGACAACGCGCTCACCTGGCGGGTCCTGGCCAACAGGTTGTGGCAGCACCACTTTGGCCGTGGGATTGTCGCGACGCCCGACAACTTCGGCTACAGCGGGGATGCGCCAAGCCACCCCGCTCTGCTGGACTATCTCGCGCAGCAATTGATCGCCAGCGGCGGGCGACTCAAGCCGGTGCACAAGCAGATCATGATGTCCAGCGTGTACCGCCAGGCATCGACGCCCACGACGATCGGGCTGAAGCAAGACGCACCCAATCGGTGGCTGTGGCGCATGCCCAAGCGTCGCCTCGAAGCGGAGGTGATCCGCGACAGCATCTTGCGGGCGAGCGGGAACCTGAACGTCAAACTCGGCGGGCCGGGCATCAAGCCACGCATCGCCCACGAGGTGATCGACCAGAGTCAGCGTAACAAGTGGCCGGTCGTGGAGGACGAGCGCCCGCAACACTGGCGGCGGAGCGTCTACATCTATATCAAGCGTCAACTGCGGATGCCGATGCTCGAGTTGTTCGATGCTCCGACCTCGTCCACCAGTTGTGCCAAGCGACCGGTGAGTACCGTACCCACACAGGCGTTGACGCTGCTCAACGGGTACTTCGTCAACAAGCAATCGCGATACTTCGCGCTGCGCGTCATGGCGGAGGCGGGCGACGACCCTGCGGACCAGGTACGCCACGCGATCCGCGTCGCCCTGGGACGCGAGGCCACTACGCAGGAAGCTTCTGAGGGTGCGTCGTACGTGAGCAGGCAACGTCGGTATCACCAGGCCGCCGGCAAGTCGAAGCGGGAGACCGACAAGTGGGCGCTTGGCGATTACTGTGTCGTGCTGTTCAACTCGAGCCAGTTCGTTTACGTGGATTGATGTGATGAACGATGCCCGTGTGCGATCACGTTTGATGGAAGAAAAGGGTGTCTCCAGGCGGGAGATGCTTGCCGCGGCTACCGGCGGCTTCGGCACCCTTGCGCTTCACGCGATGCTCGATCGCGATGGGCTCCTCGCGGCCGGCAATCCCTCAGATCAAGACATTGCCGCCATCAACCCGATGGCCGCCAGGGTGCCACACTTCGCGCCCAAGGCGACATCGGTCATCTTCCTGTTCATGTACGGCGGGCCAAGCCAGGTTGACACCTTCGATCCCAAGCCGGCCCTCAAGCAGTGGGAAGGCAAGGAGATCCCCGTCTTCAAGAAGAAGCACGCTTTTTTCAAAGAGACCAAGGCCACCGCGATGCCGAGCCCCTACGCGTTCGCGAAGCATGGGCAAGCGGGCATCGAGATAAGTGATCGCTACCCAAACCTGGCAAAGGTGGCCGACGAACTCTGCGTGGTCCGCTCGATGCACTGCCAGAGCAACAATCACGGTCCGGCTCTCTTTCAGATGAACACGGGCTTCGTCGTGCCCGGCCATCCCAGCATGGGTTCGTGGCTCACCTATGGCCTCGGTTCGGTCAGCCAGAATCTGCCCGGTTATGTTGTCCTGCTCGATCAGCGCGGAGCGCCGGTGAATGGCACGCTGAACTGGACGAGTGGCTTCATGCCGGCCGCCTACCAGGGCGTGCCGTTCCGCCCAACCGGGTCGCCAATCCTCAATCTTGGACTGGCGGACGGTGTTTCTGCCAAACAGCAACGCGCACGCCTCGCGTTGCTCCAGCGCTGGAACGAACGCTACGCGGCGGCAAACCCCGGCGAGAGCGAGTTGTCAGCCCGCATCGCGTCCTATGAACTCGCTTACCGAATGCAGATGCACGCGCCGGATGTGGTCGATCTCTCGAAGGAGAGCGCCGCCACGCGTGCGGTCTACGGCATGGACAACAAGACCACCCAGTTCTTCGGGCGCAACTGCCTGCTGGCGCGGCGGCTGGTCGAGCGCGGCGTCCGATTCGTCCAGGTTTACAGCGGCGGAAACGAAGGCCCCACCGCGTGGGACGCGCACAAAGACCTGAAGGGCAATCACGATCGTCAGTGCGCCCAGACCGATCAGCCGATCGCAGCGCTGCTGACCGATCTGAAGGCGCGGGGCTTGCTCGATACAACGCTCGTCGTGTGGGGCGGTGAGTTCGGCCGGATGCCCACGCACCAAGGCAGCAGCGGACGTGACCACAACCCCTACGGATTCACGATGTGGATGGCCGGTGGCGGTGTGAAGCCGGGCACCATCTACGGCGCGAGTGATGAGTTTGGCTACGCCGCTACGGAGAACAAGGTCCATGTCCATGACCTGCACGCAACGATCCTACACCTACTGGGCATCAATCACAAGAAACTGACCTATCGGCATCTCGGCCGCGAATTCCGTTTGACGGATGTTGCAGGCAACGTCGTGCACGACGTGCTGGCGTAAGGGGGTTAATACTCAGCCGGCCGTGTTGCTTCACGCCGCATTCGACATCCGGGACAGTTCTTCAACGAGCGGGGCAGGATTCGAACCTGCGTGTGATGCGTGCCGGATTCTCGCTGGATGTCGCTACAGTCGACCCCGTGTGGGTTCAATGCACATCCGACGGTAAGACTGTGTGTCCCCAATGGGTTTGTCAAACCATGAGTGAGGGTCGTTTCGGCGAAGAATTGCACGAAATCAGTGGTTAGGATCACCGTCGTGCTGAAGCACTGACGCCGAACGAAAAGGGCCGTGTGGAACGGGGTCACTTTACCCTTGAACGTGGTTGATCAAGATTCAAACCCATACGTGGTCGGCTGAGTTTGAATCTAACGCGAATCAGAACAGGTCGATGGCGGTGACGTTGAACTTAACCCGCTCCTGCTTGAGGTCGCGTGGGCGGCGCACTGTGATACTCAGCGGTTGCTCGCCGGATTGGCGTCGTTGCCAAGCGCTGTATTGCAGCGAGATGCGGCGCACGTGGGCGCCATCGATCTCGCGTGTTTCGTCGAACATGTTGTGGCTGTCCCCGGACATTCTGCCCGTGCCGGCGACGCTAACCATCACCTCGAGCGTGCGGACGTCGGCTGATCCGCGCAACTCGACCGCCATCGTGCCCTCCTGTGAGCGGAGACCTCCCTGGTCTTCGGACTGACTCTTCAGGTCGAGAACCGTCAGCGTGGCGCCACGCAGCGCGTCATCGATCTTGATGCGCGTCGACCGATCAGCCTTGGGCTTGGCAATGACCTGTTGCTGCCAGCCGGCGAACGTCGCCATAACTACTTCGCCGGTCAGTTTCTCGATCGCCTCCGCATCGGGTTTGGGCAGTTGCAGCCTTAACCGGAGGTCGGCCGCTCGGGAACCGTCCCCCTCCCCACTTGCATTGCCAAAATAGGAAGTCATGAAGTGGTCGCCCTCGCGATCACTGGCGGACTTGATCGGCCGATCCTGATCATCGACGGCCGCGGTTAGTTTCGTATGCCTTGTGGAATGCACGATCCGTGCGGCCGGCGCATAGACACGGACGTGCACGACACAACCGTTTTGACCCTCTGCGAGGTACCTCATCGCTTGACCGAGTCGCTTTCGCGCCTCGGGGAAGTAGTGGATGCTCGTGGTCGTGACGGATATCGCTTCGGCTCGAAAGCCCGGACCGGCGTCGGTAATCGGAACGCCGGCCAATGCGTTTGACGGATCGGAGTTATCCAGGATATCGGCAAAAGCAGCGTCCACAGGACCTTCGTCACCGCCGGTTTCGATCGGTAGCGAAGCTACGTCGAATCCACCGGGTTCGCTGACGATTTCAATCTTCTTTCCGATGAGATCGATCGCGGCGTCGAGCGACTTGGAATCGGCGGCGTCGATGGTGATCGTCGTGCTGTTGCCCTCGCTCTGCGGTAGCGTGCTGGAGACGATCTTGCCGGGCATGACGACCGCGACAGAGCCTTTGTACCCGGAAGACTTCATCATCATGCGTTGGTAGCGTTGCATATTCGCCGCCGCCACGTTCGTGCCGCCCGCTTTCGTTGGGGAAAGGATCAGTCGGAGTTTGCCTTCGTCGGTTTTCTCCAGCCGCGCACGGTCGAGTGCGAGCGAGGGCATCGCCTGGCTTATCCCGTTGACGAACTGAGTGGCGTCGTCGTACCGCGTTGTCATGGGAACACGGACGACGTCGTCTTCGATCTTGATCGTGCCGATGGTCGTTTGTGGGCGCTTGCCGTCGTATGCGACCGGGCTTGAGCGGCCATATGCCCTGCCGTGGGCATTCACTTGCACTTGCAAGGCGTTGCGCAGTTTGCTCTTGAGTTTGGCATCGGGGTCACTGTCATCGACGGCGGTGGGCTTGTCTTGCTTGGATTGGGCGTCGAACGAATCCCACGTGCTGAATTGGGTCGCGCCGCGCGACCGGCTGTACATGGCAATGGACTGTTCAGCGAGCTGCCGCGTCATGGCGGCTTCCGCGCTGACCTCTGCCGAACCGTCCGGTGCGATCGTTACCTTGACGTGGTATTCGCTTGAGCACGCACCGGTAAACAAGACGCCGATGAGCAACAAAACCGGCGCGACAGCGGGGTGAATCAGGCGACGCATGAATGCCTCCAATGCTCGATAAAGTCGGTGCGTATCAATCAACTGGATAGACTCGGTGCCCATGAGTCGGTTCAGGTGTGACGACGGGTCACGGCTCGGACTGTTCTTGTTCGGGCTCCGCGGGTGGCTTGTTGGGGGTGAGCGGGACGTTGGTCAGTTCGATCGGCAACTCGACGCGTGGCCCGCCGCCGGACGCCAGCAATGCGAGCGACAACGGCGGCTGCGGCTGGCCTAGCACAAGCACTTGTGCGTGGGTGTTCTGCTTGACGTACAACGTCGGCCAGACCTTGCCGTCCTTATCGAAAACCTGGATGTCTTTGACGACCGCGCCGTCTTCGCCCATCTGCAACATGAGCATGGTAAACCCGCGCTGGCGCGCCGCGCCCATGACCTGAATCGTCACTCCCAGGTCTTTCAGCGCGGCGTCATTCAGCGGCGCTCGCTCACTGAAGCCGACGCCGAATCCGGCGGCCTGGTCGGCAACGGTCTTGATGGCGTCCTTGACTTTCAGCACATGCAAAGCGCCGCCAAAGTGCATGGCGATTGAGCCCTTCACCGACGCAATGCTCGTGACTTCGGGCGGAGGCACTTTCATCGGCACTTGGACAATCTTTGCAACGTCTTCCGCTTTGTCTTGCGATTCCTCGTCCATTCCCCAGCCGAAGTCCCCCACGCCGAACCGCCGCGCAAAGCGTCCCTCGTCCACTTTCTGTAGCAGGTTCGCGCCGCCCGCGGCCGTCACGTGAGTGAACTTGGGTTTGCCCCAGCGCAGCGGCTTGTATTTCATCGGCACGACGACCGCACCAATGAGCATCGCACGGTTTTCCCCGATCCGATTCTGACCGGTCAGGTTGAACGTGCGCGTCACCTTGGCGATCAACGGGACGAATCGCGCCGCCTTGCGAACGCTCGCGGCGTCGACCGGGTCGCCCGTTTCACCATATTGGGCCGACCTTAACTCGGCAAAGGCATCCAGCGCAAGTCGTGGCGGCGTTACGGGCTTGAACGTCACCCCCGTTGCGGGGCAACTGGCCGACATCACTCGGCTGAGCTGATCGCTGAATTGGGCCGCGTTGTCGGTCTTGGATCTGGCGTGCGACCACGTCACCGTGCGGCCGTCGATGGTAATGAAGTCCGCTTTTGCGTTGACCTTCGCATCGCCGGGAAGCGTGACCTTGAAGACAAACCCGGTTTTTTCGATCAGTTGCTTGCGTTCGTCGGCGTCCAGCGACAGCCCGCTTTGTGCCAGGTCCTCGTCGCTGACTGATTCGAACGTGCCGATGCCTTCGATGCCGGTGCGGGCCCGGAGTACGAGTCGCCCGCTGTCTTTCGGATCGATCGCCAGTGTCAAGGAGTGTGCCCGCGCGTAGGGCGATTTGAGTAGCGCATTGACGTCCTGGAATGTGGCGGTCACGCGCGTCACGGGTTCGCCGTCGGCGGTGTCCGTTTTTACCTGGACTTCAAAGTCGTCGCCGGGGAACAACGCGAGAGCTTCCTGTTCCGTCTTGGGCGGATACATCAAGTGCGGCGCCTCGCCCCCTCCTTGATGTCGCCAGGTCAGTATCTGCTCGTGCGGCCCCATCCAACGCGTTTCGATCTGAACGGACCCCGAGCCGTCGGCGTTGATCGTCAGGTGGTCCTGCACATGGCAGCCGGTCAACAGGGCGGCAGCGATGCAAAGCAGAACGGCCATTGCGAGTCGGTGCGGAAAGACACATCGCGCGACGCTGACGGATGGGGGGGCGAAGGTGTCGAGTGGTCGCATTCAACGGTTCCTAATCATGAGTCGGGTCGAGATCAAGCTGGAACGGTAAGCGGTTGCGGCTTGTGTCAATACTGCGGCATGGCGCGCAAGCGTCGGTTAATGTCTCGCCGCAGGCTGCGTGCCGCGCTGCCCGGCACGCCGCGAAGCCACTGGAGCGTTTGGCTGAGGCTGTATCGCTCTTCCGCACGGTCGACGGCGACCTTCACCGGCGGCAGATAGCGCTCATCGTGCGACAGCAACAGGCCGATCATCAACATGGGCGGCGATGTGTCCTTCGGCCCCGCGAGCCATTTGTCCAGCGCCGCGTTCAACGGCTCAAACTCGCCGTACTGAGCGAGCAATAGCGACAGTGCCGTTTTAAGTTGTTCGTTCTGGGCGGTTTTAGGGTCGGCCAGCCGTTTGCGGGCCGTATCGAGAAAGGCGGGCTTGCGTTCAATGACAATCGGCGGCGGCAGTTGGCTGCTGTCCAACTGTGTCGCGGATGACGACGCCCACGTGTCAATCGTCTGGAAACGGAAGTAGGACAGATGCGAGTTGAAGCCGACCATGTCGGTGATCGCGGGGTCCAGCAGGCCATAAGCCGCCAGCGCCGCGACGTGCGGCGAGGGATCGTCCAGCAACGGTCCCATCGCCGACTCACGTTCGGCCGGAACACGGATCAGATTCACCGCCGCCTGCACCGCGGCGTGACGCACCCATTCGTTCTCGTCCTGGAGTGACGCCCGCACAAACTGTTGCGAGTCGTCGTCAAAGGCGGCGTCTTTCTGCAAACCGGTGAGGTAGATACCCACAGCCCGCGCGGCCGGCGAGGGCGACTTGAGCATCCGGGTCAACATCGTGGCCCCGGACTCGTCTTTCGTATACAGATTCAGAGGGCCATTGGTATCGATGTCCAGAAACAGTTCGAACATCGGCTCCAGTGACTCAACGTCGCTTGACGCGAAGGTGTCGAGCAGGCGGTCGCGATCGGTGAGCAGCGTGCGAACGTCAGGGGCGGCGTGTTGCATCGACTGCAGCATGGCCGCGTGCAGCGCGGCAGTGTCCATCGCCGCCGAGATGACCTCACGCGATTGCGGCCAGGGCAGCCGGGCCAGGAGGATGGGGATCGCGCTGCGCGATTTGTAATCACCGGCCAACTTCGCCAGTGAGCCGTTCTTGATCAACTGACTGACAACCGTCAGCCCGGCCTCCGGCGGGGCAGCGCGCGGGTGGGTGAGGTAGTAGGCCAGGCCGATCCACGCATCAGCCTCCGGTCCGACCTGGTCGGCCAAGGCTTCGTGCCACTGTGCGTGCCACTTGCGCGCCTGCTCCGCATGCTCGGCGCGCTTCTCGGCGGTCTTCGCTTCGTCATCGTCGCTTGCGTCCTTGTCCGACTCGACGGAGAAACTCAGATCGTCATCGGTCTTCGGCGGAGTGAAGTCGGGATCGAGCACACCTAAGTCGTCCTGGGTTGTCCTTCCACCCACATCGAGAATACCCGAATAGCCATCATTCGACGCGATGCCATAGTGACGACCCGCCGCCCGTACGACCAGTGCGGCGGCGCCGGTGCGCACCGCCGGCTCTTTCGCTTTCAATAGGGCGAGCAGGTAAGGCCCCGACGTGAGCACCGGTCGTCCCTTAAGGACTTCCACGAGCGCGGCCCGATACGCCGGATCGTCTACCGCGGCCGTCTTGTCGAGCACGCCCTTCCATGCTTCATCGCTGCCGCCGCGTCTTGCTGATTGCTCGGCGAGGGCGGCCAACACGTCGAGCCGACGATCCGAAGGCAGTGTGTCGTATATCTGCTCGATCGTGGCCATATCGCTTCCTGATTTCGACCGCAGGATCATCGCGACCGCCTTCTGCGTCAGGTCCGGCAGGCGATCGATCAATTGGCGCAGGCGATCGGGCTCCGGCGTGTGGCCGAGTTGCGCCAAGGCGTCCAACGCGTTCTTCACGACGAATGCGTCTTCGTCGTCCAGCAACGCGGTCAACCGCTCCGTCGCGTCGGCCACTTCGAGTTTGCCCAGTGTTTCGGCCGCGGCGGCGCGCACCCGCCAACGCGGATCGTCCAACGCCGCGGTCAGGGCGTCGCCCGCGGATGTCGCCTTGATCTGCTCCAGCGCGGCGATGGCGACGGTTGCGACTAACTCGTCCGGATCGTCAATCGCTTTGATCAGATAGCGGGCCGCGGCGGCGTCGCCCGACTCTCCCAGTTGCTGAGCGGCAACCATGCGCAGGTTCGCGTCGTTCGCTTCGAGCAGGACGGCCGTGGCCGCCATGGCGTCGGCGCCGCCGACTTTCGTCAGCGCGCGGGACGCCGCCTCGCGCACCAGCCCGTCGCCGTCGTTGATCAACTCGCGCAGAACCGGCAATGCCGATTCGCCCGCCGAACCCAGGCGGACCGCCGCCGCCTGCCGCTGTTCACTCGCGCCGCGCGCCAGGTCGAAGCGGACCTTCAGTTTCGACTCAAGCGACTGCGGCACGAGAATCGCCCAGCGCACATTCTCGAACACCCAGACCGACTTCTGATCGCCCGACTCGGCGCTGCGCCGGATGGCCGCGGGGACGGCCGGGAGCGCCGACGCGCCCAGACGCACCAGCGTCGTCATCGCGCGTGTCCGCCGCACAGGATCGTCCGACCGCGCATCGGCGACGGCGTCATCAATGGTGCGCCGCTCAGACGGGTTCAACGGCGCCGCTTGTTCGCCCGCTACGGGCAGCGTGCCGGCCTCTTTCCACCATGTCTTGATGGCTTTGATCTGTTCCCCACGCTGGGTCGCGGCCGACCATGCGTCGTATTGCGGCGCGTCCGGTGCCAGCCGTTTCAAAACGTCCGATGCGCCGATGCGTACGCCCAGATACTTGTCACCAAGGCCGTTGATCAGGTGCGGCACAGCCCGAGCTCGCATGGCGGCGAGCCGCGTGGCCGCGCCGCGTCGGTTGTCATGCGAGGCGTCACCCAGCGCCGCGACCAGCGCTGCCGGGTCGTCCGTCGTAGGCGCTTCGCCCTCGCCCGGTAGGCCGGCCCACGCGCCGCGTGACGCCAGGCCGCGCCCCTCTTCCACCCACTTGAGCAACTCGTCGGACTCGGCAAAGCCCCGGCGCCGCGAAACGATCATCGATTCGCCGGTCATCAGCACGATCTCGGGGATCGCCCCGACCTGAAACCGTCGCGCGACGTCCGCCTGTGCGTCGATATCGATGTGTACGATGTGCAGCATGCCGACTTGGCCGAGGAACGCGTCGGTATTCAGCGTCTCTTGCTTCAGTGCCTGACACGGCTGACACCACGTCGCGCCGAAGACGATCATGATCGGTTCGCCGTCACGCTGCGCCGCTTCGGCGGCTGTGGCCAGGCCGGCGTGCTCACGCGGCTTCGGTCTCGGCTTCGCCTCCTGCGCGAGACCTAGCGCACACTGGCCCGCGACGATCAGCGCCGCCAGCGTCAACGGAACCTGACGCTTGTCACACCACATCATCATCGCCCCTCCTTGTGATTGATCCGCTGCCAGTGAACGTCATATTGAAAGTCTGGATGATGCTTGGGTGTGTGGCATGCGGCGCAGGCGGGCATGCCGCCGGTTCGCGCGATCTGACGGCAGTCACCGCCGAGCAAAGCCTTCCCCGCGCCGTGGCACGATTCGCAACCGACCGCGCCCAGGTGCGGTGTGGTCCGCATGGATTGGTACCCGTCGGCAGCGCCGTAACCGACGACGTGACACACCACGCACTCGGGCGAGTGCGCATAGCCGACGCGTTCAAGCGACTTCATCGCCGTGGCGTGCCGGGCATTGCTCCAGACGGCGTTCTGACTCTGGTGACACTTCGTACAAGATTCGGAGCCGACAAACGCGTTGCCCGGTTCCGGTCGAAAGGCCCGGATGCGGTCCCAGCCGGGTCGTGCCTCGCTCAGGTCGAACACCTTTCCATCGACTTGCTGCTTGTACCAGTCGATGGACGCCTTGACGATGCGTTTGTCCTCCGCGAAACGATCATTCAGCAGCACGGCTTCGCCTTGCCCGGTAGGGCGTCGGGCGGCGTCCCAAGTGACCGTCACGTCGCCGACATAGAGCGCTTCGCCTGAGACCGACGCGACGACGGATCGGTTGACAACCGTCGGCTCCAGTGAATCACCGCGGCCGCGCATGAGGATCAACGAAATCTCGGGATAGGCGCCGGCCAGGCTATCGACCTCGTCACGCGGCAGGTCGGCCAAAAGGACGACCGCGTCGGCGCGTTCGCGCAGCGTTGGCATCAGTCGGCCGATGGCCTCACTCGGGGGTTGAACGTTCAACCCATCACCGACGGTGAGAACCGCATCGTCCAGGGCACCCGTAATTGCAACGCGCAGGCCGTTCCGCTCGACGATGACAAACGGCCGTACCGCCGGCGAGCCTTTCGCGTCAACGACGTTCGCGCTGACGAAGGGCAATTCGTCGCTGGCGATGCTGGCCAGATCGTCGCGACCCAACCACGCTTCGTGCTCGCCGACGTTGACCGCGTCGTACCCCATCGCCTTCATCGCGCGCAGCGCCGCTTTGATGCGCAACTGTTCCCAGGTCCGCGCGCCGCGGCCGACGCAGCCGACATCGACGAGCAGACGCGGCCCCTGCTGCTGCGCGATGTAACCGGCCCGACGCGGTAACCCGCCGGCCATCTTGCCCGAACAGTTGCAGGGCTCCAATTCGCCGAGCGTTTCGCCCGTAAACAAAACGCGCAGCGACGAGCCGGCAAGCGGCCCGCCGGCCTTGCTCGCGATATCGCCGTCACACGCCACCAACACAGCGCACAATGTCGCGCCGCAGAGTCGAAACAGGTTGGTCGTCCGATGCCGCATTGGTTCGGCCGATCGTGTGTTCAGGTCAGGCGGAACAGGTGTGCGGGATTGGAGTCACTGCATCAATGCGTAAGCCAGAATGTTCACGTTTACTCTTTGTGCGTTGACAATCTCATTGCCGCCGCAGCAACAGCAGCCGTGCATCGTCGATGTGTCGTTCAGACCGTCGGGTGAATAGATCAGGACGATCTTGCCACCGATGGTCAGTCCTTCCAGTTTGGCTGGCGCGCCTTTGGTCTGAAGTTGCTCGATGTCGTACACCGTGCGGAACAGTTCGTGCTTCATGTCGATTGGCGTCAGGCTGCGCTCGTTGAAGATCGTCTGAATCTCCCGGCGGAACGACGCGTCCCACTGCTGACTGCTGCACCCGGCACTGGCCAGCAGGAATCCGCCACGCTCCAGGTAGCGACGCAGGTTGGCGCGCTCCGACTCGGTGAGTGTGAACGCGCCTTCGCCGGTCATGATGGCAAACGGGTGGCGGTACATGTCGGGCCCCGCGAGTTTGACCGGCTTGAACTTGCGGGCCGTGCTGATGGTCGAATCGCGCGCGGCGATGCTCAGAAACTTGTCACTGAAGCAGACGCTGCTGCGTGTGCCGGCGTAAATCAGATTCGCGCAGGTGACGGACTCGGCTTCACCGGAGCCGCCGCTGTCACGGTCGGCCGCGCGCACGGGGCCCCGAAAACAAAACGCCGCGGCGAGTGTCAGCAAAGTCAACAACAAAGTCAGTGACCATGATTGTCGTTTCATGTCGGGCATCCTCATGTGGGGCGCGTCGCATCTATTCGATCGCTATGCGCGTCGTGTCACTCTTCGGACTCCGCGACGGCGCGGAAGTAGTCTCCGACGAGGCCGCGATAACGCAAGGGGAAACGCTGTTGGTGCTGAAGCCGAACGCGGCCGGGCTCATCCGGCGTCGCGCGCAGCGCAGGGTCGTCGGCGTCGCCGGATGCGCGGGCCGTCCGCGACGCGCCGCCGGCCTGCGGGCGATCGATGTCGTGACGCCCGCCCGGCGCACCGGACATCTGCACGTCCGGTCCGTAGATGCCCACGTCCTCGCCGAACAGGCCGTAGCCCGAGCCGCCGGACTGTCCCGATCCGGCCTGCATCGCGGCCATGATCTGGCTCAATGAATCGCCCAGTGCCTTGCTGAGGCTCGGCTGAAACTTGAGGCATTGCATCGCGGTGCCAGGCATATCCATACCCTCGCACTTGGCGACCAGCGCGTTCATCTTTTCATGGGCCGATCGCGCCGCGGGCACGCCCCGCGGACCGTCCAGCCCGGCGAAGCGCGACGTGGCTGTGCTCAGGTCCGGCTTAATCTGCGCGTCCTCCACGGCGTCGAGAAACTGTCGGACCTGGTTGCGAAGCTCATCAAAAGTCGGGTCGTCGGGCAGGTCGTCGATCCGTCTGTCAATGCGGTCCAGCAGTTGCGTCAGGTCGTCCTGAATGCGGCGCTGGGCCGAGGCGATCTCCTGTAGTTCCATCTGCTGAATGCGTGACAGTTCGCCTTGCTGATCCTCGAACCGCCTGGCGAGACGCACCAGTTCGCCCTGCCGCAAAGTGAGTTGAGTGAATGCGTCGGCCGCGGCGAGCAGGCGTGCGACCGAGGCGACCATCTTCGCCGGTTTGCCGACGTTCTCGTTCATCTGCCCGCTTAGCGCGGCCAGCCGGTCGGCGAGTTCCTTGGCCGACTCCGGATCGATCGCTCCGCCCCGTGCGGCGGCTTCGCGACGCATCTGGTTCAACTTGTCAGTCGCTTCGGCGCCCGCGTCGGCGTGTTGACGCAGGTGCTCGCGGAACGCCTGCTCGATGTCGAACATCGGCGGCCGCGCCATCGCCTGCGCCAGCGCTTTGAGGTAGTCGCCCAGTGCCGCGTCCATCGCTTTGCCCGCTTCGTCGGCGGACGCCTGCGCATCGGCATCGCCCGGCTTTGCCTTGGCTTGACGCGCCGCCTGCTCCAACGTCCGGGCACGCTCGGCCACGCGGCGCAACTGGTGATCGAGCGCGATGAAGTGGTCGAACAGCGCCCGCCGTGCCGCCGCGGAACGGAGGATCGCCTGATACTGCTCGTTGGATATAATCTCGAGCGTGTAGATACGGCTCGTGGTGACGTTCGGGCCGGCCGGATAATTGTCGACCGCTTCGAAGAAGTAACTGACGCGGTCGCCCGGGCGCACACCCAGGTCGGCCAGGTCGAGCACCGCCTCGGCTTCGACCACGCCGGCGCGGCCGCTGTCCACATGGTTCATCGACATCGGCCGTTCGATCGAACCGTTCAGGCCGCGGAACCAATAGACTTGCGCGATGCCGTAGTCGTCCTCAGCCCGCACGCGTACGGGCACCTTGACATCCGGTGTGGCGACGGCGTGACGGCCCGGTTCCATGACGGCGATGACCGGGCGGCGGTCGGGAATGATTGTGACGCGGCCCTTGGGTGACGTGTTGGAAGTCAGGCCATCGACGTCCTTGACGGTGATGGCGAACGCGGCCGCCTGTTCAGCCTTGATCTTGCCTTCGACGATCAGCCCCGTATCGGACGCCGGCGACAGTTCCACAGTGATCACGTCGTCACCCAGCAGCGGCGTCAATTCGATCGCGCCGCTTTCAAGCGGGCGATTGCTGGTCACGCGGAAGGTCAGTTCTGTACCTTGCGGGACAGCCAGGTCTTCGCCTTCGAAGCGTCGTTCGCGTGCTCGCAAGCCGGTGTAAGCGGGGAACCGCGACCGTACCTCGACCAGTGTGATCTGTGGGGTGTAACGGATTTCGACGCGCTGCCGTTTGCTGCGCGCCCGGCCGTCGGTCACCCAGAACTCGGTCGGCTCCCGCAGGTTGGTCAGCGCCTGGAAATACGACTGATCCGGTCGGCGGAACATGACCGTTTCGCTTTCGCCCGTGTCGTTGGTCGCGACGAGAAACAGTTTCTCGGCCGGCGCGCCGCTGGTGACGGCGGCGATATCGACCTGCCCGCCGAACAGGACCTGCTGCTCACTGGGCGTCACTTCGATGCGCAGGCGGCTGTAGGGCGGGTGATCGCCGTCCGGGTCGGTGAATCGTGGAAGGACGGCATCGAACACGTCGCCAAACAGGAGCAGGCCGACGACCCAGCACGCCGCGACGCCGCTGAAGATGATCGCCGCGGCGGTGATGCTGCGTTTGGCGACGGGCCACGTTGCCTGCTGTTTTGCACGGGCCGCGCCTTGTGTCACAGCTTGTGACCGCAACCACTTTCCGATCGGCTCTTCACCCGGTTCGCGCGACAACTGCACCGCGTTGGTCAGTGATGTGCCCAGTTCCGGGTAGCGTTGCTCGAACGCCCGGGCGACCTTCACCTCGCTCAACCGCCACAGCGAGCCCATCGCCAAAACGGCCACAACGACCCCCAACACGGCGAGCAACCACGGCGCCGCCACGCGCCAATCGCGCGGCAGAATGACCACCGCGTCAGCGACCACCATTGCCAAGGCCGCCAATGACAACGCGCCGAGCAGCAACAGCGTTGCACGCAGGCTGATCAACGCCGCCATGCGAGCGCGGAGGTGGCCAAGCACGCCGTGAGGTTGCGGCTCGGAACGCGGCCCGGTTCTGGAGGTTGATTCGTTCAAAGCAGGCCCTCTCGTCGTCGCAGATACCACTCACCGCCCAGACAGGCGACAATGAGCGCCAGAATCCACCAGCGATCCCATAGCGACCGTTTGCGTTCAGCCAGTTGTTGACGCGCCTGCCAACGGCGCACGATCGTGTCAAGATTGGCAACGTCGTCGGCGTCGACGACCTGGCCGCCCGATGTTTCGGCGATACGTTGCATGGTCGCTCGGTCTGCGCTGAGGACACGGTTTTCAATCGTGCTGGGCGCGACGCGCACGGTCGTGGTCAATTCCGTCGGTCGGCCGATGTTGTTCACGAGCGTGACCTGGTAGGCGCCCGGCCGCAGAGGCCCGACTTGAGCATGATAGTGCCCAGCACCCCCGGCACGCGGTTCGATCTGAACCGTCTCGCCGTCGCCATCCTGCGGTGAAATCCGCAACGTCGGTCGATACGCCTGCGCCTCCAGCCCGCGCGTCCGCACGAGCATGCTGACGATCTGTTCGTCGGTGTACAGCCGACGGTTGCTGCGCAACGCGACGTCATGGCCGGCCAGAAAGTCGCTGCCGGACAGCAGCCAGCGCAGCGTGCTGATCCAGAATCGCTCATAAACGGCGTCGTCCGTTTGCTCCTGATCGTCGCGGAACGCCCACCGCCACAGGCCGCTGGCGTTGAGCGTGACCACCCGGCCCTGCCCGAACTGCTGGTACGCCAACACGACCATACGGTTGACGCCATTCGGCCCCGGTGCGGCCTGGCCTTGAAGATCACCCTGCCCGCCGGCGAGGATGACCGCCAACGGCTTCACCCCAACGGTGTGACGCACCATGTCCAAGCGGGGCAGGCGGTCGATCAGCGCGTCCAGATCGCCGGCCGGCGCGAGCTCCAGGATGGGGCTGTCCGACGCACTTGTCGCCATCCCGGTGCGCGAGGTGGTTGGGTCGATGCGCACGTCGGAAGTCGCGAGCGTGCCCCACACGACCGGTTCATACTTGGCCAGCGGCGCGAATCGACCGCCGTAGCTCTTGCCACGCGCGAAAACCAGCGACCCGCCGTGCTCCGCCACAAAGGCTGAGAGGTGGTCGTCCGTCTGGTCGTCGAAGAACGCTTCGCAGCCGCGGCCGAGCATCACCACGTCATACTTTTGAAACGCTTCGGACGATCGCGGAAACAGGTCGCCCGTCTCCCGCCGCTGCTCGCCGTCGGCCGAGACGATGGCGAACTGCTTGTCCTCGCCAAGCCGATAGATCGCGGTAACTTCCACACGCGGGCTGCGCTTCAACGCCTGGACGAGGAACTTGCTGTCCCAGTGCGGCTGACCCTCCACGATCAGCACGCGCACTTTCTGCCCCACGGCACGCGCGTAGACGGCGCGCTCGTTGTTTTGCGCGTCGGCTTCGCCGGCGTCGTGTGATACGCGGAAAGTGAACCGCCGCTCGCCGTCGTCCGGGGCGGAGACGGTCGCCTTCAAGGGCACGCTGCCGTCCGGGCCCGGCGCGGCGTCGAGCGTGTGCAGGACGGCGCCATTTTCATCGAGCACCTCAACGCGGAACGCACGGTCGTCGTAGCCGGATTGTTGGAGCGTGGCGGCCAGTTCAACCTCGTCGCCGGCGAACGCGAGCACGTCGTTCGACGGCGCTTCGATCCAGACATCACGACGCTCGACCTCGCCGCCCACCGCCCAGGCCCAGACGGGCGTCGAACGTGCCAGCGCCAGACGGGCCGCGTCATCGAAGCCGCCGGCCGTGGCCCGGCCGTCGCTGATGAGCAACACGCCCGCCTGCGCCTCGGCGTCGGAAAGGTCACTAACGGCCGAGGTCAGCGCCGCGGCCGGGTCGCTGAACCGTCCGTCCGCCGCGTCGGCCGACAACGACTCAAGCGTGGCCGGCGCGGCGTCCCGGTCGAAGCGGCGCACGTCCAGGTCGAACGTGTCGGTCAGCATGGCGCGTACGTCCGCGTCGTTCAATGTCTGCAACGCGGCGGCGAGGCGGGGCTGGCCGTCCATGTCCGCGACGGTCATGCTTTGCGATGTATCGACGAGGACGACGAGCTTCGGTTTGCCACCCTGTTGATCGTGTCGCACGAGCGTCGGGTTCAGCGCGATCCACAAGAGTGCGAGGACGACAACACCGCGCAACACAAGTGACGTGATCTGACGGCGCACGGTCGAGACACGACCTTCCCTCACGGCACGCAGCGCGACCAGCACGCCCAATACGACAAAGACGGCCGCCAACACCGGCAGTCCCCAAGGCGGCAAGAACAGCCAATCATGCGTCATGCAAGTCTCACCATTGCGGATCGCGGCGTCGTCGCGCGTCCGCGGCAGCCATACTGCGCGGCCGGTGTGTGTCGGCCGGGGCGCGCTGCGGCGACTTTCGCCACAGGGTCAACAGCAACATCTCGACCGCCAACGCCGCGGCCGCGATGCCCAGCAACCACGGCCAGGCGTTCGCCCGCTTGCTGCCCGCACGCACCAGGTCGCTACCGGCCGACACGACGTCCACAACCGGGCCGTCGGCACCGGTCAGCGCCAGGTCGCCGGCGTCGACGAAACGCGTGTCGGATTCAGCCGCATCAACGTTAACGACGCCCACTTCCAGCAGGCGATCGCCGGCACGCACTTCGTATCCACCGGGCCGAGGCGCGGGCGAAAGGGCCAGCCGCGTCGTCCGTCCGCGCGACAGGACGGTCGCTGAAAGTTCATCGCCATCGGGGTTGACCACGCGGTAGGCCGTACCGCCGTTGGCGTTGATCTGTCCGTCGGCCGCGTTGACTTCGTCAGGGGCGGACACTTCCACCTGCCACGGCACGCCGACGGTGTTCGTTTCACGCTGACCACCGCGGCGCAGGTCGCGCAGCAGTTCATGCAGCATGACGGGAAACAGCGGGCTGCCGGCCAGGTTGCTCGCGTCGGGCGCGACGGAAAAGTTGCAAAACACGGCCGCGCCACGACCTGCCGGTGAACGCGACAACGCGGCCGAGCCGTCAGCATATTGAGCGAACACTTCGCTGCCGCGCGACGTGTCGTTCTGCGACAGGTATCGCCGATGGACGCGCAGCAACTGAAGGTCGCCCTGGTCGGGTGAATCGAAGATCGAGAGCGGCCCGTGCGACGTGACGAGCGCCCCCAACGCCTCACCGCCGCGCGGCGAAGCAATCGCGCGTGTCAATTCAAACGGCGGCGTCACCGCGCCCCGCGACGCGCCGGCCAGGGCGGTCACGGTCGCCGGCGCGGTCGAGCCGTCGAGCATGGTCACCAGTTGAGCCCCTTCGGTCACCCGTCGGGCGATGACTTCAAGCGTCTGGCCGCTGAGCGTGACCGGCGAGACAAGCACGAACACGTCGGCCGACTCAAGCGACACGCGGTCCGCCTGCTGACTGAGACGGTGCGTCACCTCGATGCCGGACGCGGATGACGAGCGACTCGGCGCCAGCGCTTTGGTCACATAGAACGCGCCGCTGGCCGGTGAGTCGGCATCGGCGTCGCTGAGGACAAGGACCTTCAACGCCGGCGCGACGCGCAGCCTGAACGTGCGTTCGTCATCGATGTCCAGCACGTCCGGGTCGGTCGACACCTTGCCGACGAGCGTGCCGACGCCCGGCGCGGTGAACGTGAACGTCACATCGGCAGAGGCGTAAGGCTGGAGCGCGGCCTCCGCCTCCTGCGACACACCGGCCCCGGGAATGTCCAACCGAACGGTCTGCCGACGGGCGGCGGGCGTCGCGTTGAAGAGTGTGCAGGTCAGTTGCACCGCCTCGCCGGCCACCGGCTCCAGCGGGGAGAGTCGCGCATCGGTGATGCCCACATTCTCGACCGGGCGATCGGCGATGGGTCGCAGGTAGAGCCGCAATCCGCCGAGGTCGGCCAGGTCGGCCGCGGCCCAGTTGGTCCGTTGAAAGTCACTGAACACGAACACGTCGCCCTGCCCTTCGAGCATGCGGTTGGCCAGGGCGAGCGCCGCTTGCGCGTCGGCTGACTCGTACGTCGGCGCCGCCTGCTCGAGCCCTTCATGCAACGCCGCCAGGTTGCGCGACAGCGCCGGCAGCACGGGCTTAGGCGTCGCGCCGATGAACACCACCGCGGCCGCGCTGCCCGGCGACAGGCCGCGCAGCACGTCGGCCGCCTGCGCCCGTGCATCGCCGAACAACGGCACGCCGGCGCGATTGGCACGCATGCTCGCCGAGGCATCGACCAGCAGCACGACACGGCGCGGGGCTTCGGTGTCGGCGACGGCGCGCCGTTCGGCCAGGAACGGTTGGGCAAACATGACCGCCAGGGCCGCCACGAGGACCGCCCGCGTCAAGAGGACCAGAAACGTGCGCAAACGATCGACCGCCTGCAACCCGCCGCCGGATTCGACTAATAACTTGTATGTCGGCAGCGCGATGCGGCGCGACCTTGCCCGCGTCAGCAGATGTATGACGATCGGCAGCGACACCGCGCCCAGGCCGATCAACATCCATGGCAGCACGAAGGTCAACATTGAACGTTTCCTGCCCGAGCGCCACACTCACTCTGCGCCGGCACACCCGGACCAGCACATCGCCACATCACCGGTCAACCAGTTCATTCATCTCACCGCCTCCCGCGCCAGGAAGCAGTGCTTCAGCCGGACGTACGGATCGGCATCCGTGCGCACCTGAAACCAGTCGCAGCCGCGTGTCCGTGCGTTGGCTTCCACGTGTGACAGGAACCTCGCGAACCGCTGGCGGTATTGCTGACGCACGACGTGCGGCTCGGTATTGAAGACGCCGGCGGCACCCTCAGGGTCCACGAAGCGCGCCATCGGTACGTCGGGCAAATCCAGTTCTTCAGGGTGAACGACATGGAACAGCATGACGTCGAACTGCGACTTGCGGAACAGGTCGATCGCTTGCCAAAGGTCGGACGACTCATCCAGAAAGTCGCTAACGACGACGAGCACGCCGCGGCGCGATACGCGCCGGTACGCCTGCCGAAGGCACTCGCCCAGGTCGGTCGGCCCGTCGGCGCGGGAACTGCCAAGTTGCTCAACCAGCGTTGACAGGTGTCGCCAACCGGCTCGCGCCGGCAGGTGCGTGTGCAACTGCTCACCGGCGAGCGACAGGCCGACCTCATCGCCCTCACGCACGACCATGTACGCCATGGCGGCCGCCAGTCGGCCGGCATAGGCCAGTTTCGACTCTGTCCGCGTGACTTCGCCGGCGAAATCCATCGACCCACTGGTATCCACCACCAGGTAACTAAGCAGGTTGCGTTCGGCCTCGTACAGCCGAACGTAGTACTTGTCCGACCGGGCGTAAACCTTCCAATCGACCAGTCGGATGTCATCGCCCGGCACGTAGTCGCGGTAGTCAGCGAACTCGACGGCCGTGCCGCGATACTGCGACTTGTGCGGCCCGGCGAACGTCCCCTCAGCCGCCCCGCGCGGCGTGAGTCGAACCCGACGCAGCATCTCCATGCGCGCCAGGTCGAGATAGGGATGAGTGAACTTGGCCATGTTCGTGTCCGTTGGACTCGAGCCGGGAGCCTGGAAGCCAAAGTTGTTGCCGAGGACGGCGATCGCCGGTTGGTATCTCCGGCTCTCTTGTTATCGTTTACGCGGCGGCGCCGGCGGGCTCGCGCACCTTGTCCAGCAGGTGCTTCACGATGTCGCCCGCGTCGATGCCTTCGCCCAGCGCGTTGTAATTGGGCACGATGCGGTGGCGCAGGACGGGCAAGGCCATCTCACGCACGTCGCGCACTTCCGGAGCGGGCCGACCTTCCACAAGAGCCAGTGCCTTGGCGGCAGTGACCAGGTGCTGCGTGCCGCGCGGGCCAACACCCCAACCAACATAGTTCCGGACGAAGTCGTCAGCCGACGCGTCGCGCGGGCGCGTGGCGGTCGTCATCGAAACGACATACTCAAGCACATGGTCCGACACCGGTGCCGCGTCGATCACATCCACGAATTGGACGAACTCGTCAAGCGTTGCGACCTGCTCCATCTTCGGCACCTGCATGCGCGGCGATCGGCGGGCGATCTGAATCTCCTGCGCCCGGTCAGGGTAGTCCATCTGAATACTGAGCATGAAGCGATCGAGTTGTGCTTCGGGCAGTGGATATGTGCCTTCCTGCTCAATCGGGTTCTGCGTCGCGACGACGACGAACGGCGGCTCGAGACGATACGTCGTGCCAGTGACTGTCACCGCGTGCTCCTGCATTGCTTCAAGCAACGCAGCCTGTGTCTTGGGCGGCGTACGGTTGATTTCGTCTGCCAAGATGAGGTTGGCGAAAATCGGCCCGCGATGAAACGCCATCGCGCGTCCCCCGCCCCCGGAAGTTCCCCCGGCATGGTCGGTTTGCAGGATCTCGGTGCCGGTGATGTCGGCCGGCATGAGGTCGGGCGTGAACTGAATGCGATGGAACTTCCATCCCAGACACTCAGCCAATGCCTTGACCATCAGCGTCTTGGCCAACCCCGGCACGCCGACCATCAGCATGTGGCCGCCGCACATGAGTCCTGTCGCCAGGTCGCGCAACGCGCGTTCCTGCCCAACGACGACCTGCCCCACGCTGCGCATCAGCGCCCCGTAACAATCGCGCAGCCGACCGACCGCCGCTTCCGCCTGATCCGGAGTCATGTTGTCCATGATGGCCCCCTGAGCGCTATTGCTTCAATTGCTCCGCCGATACATGTCAGCAGATTAGGGGCATCATACCGGATCTCTGCGTCGCCTGCAGGAAATCTCACTGATCAGCGCAGCCGCAGGCTTGCTGGGCGTGCTGCTTAGCGATTCCGTCGCATGGTACAATCCTGGCCGAACGGGGCTGGGTCTGTCGTAAGCTGGGGTCAAATAGCGAGCACGCGAATCGGGGGCATCGTTCCAGTCCCCATAGCGCGTCACGCGCAACGATCACACATACTCACAGGGGACCATCATGAATCCTCGTGTCGAGACTTATGGCGCCGTTCTTTTAACCACCGTCATGTTGGCCGCGCACACCGTCTGGTCCATGACGGAATCAGTGTTGGGTGAGCGGAAGCAGGCGGGTGACTTCGTGACACGCGAACTCGCGCTCCCCGAGTTGCTGGTCGTACGTTGGTCAGACGATGGGCGCAGTGTGTTGGCCGTCTACAAGGACGAGGCTTTGAACCGCAGCGTCGATCGAAGATACCCGACGTGGACTGTTCGCCGGTTCAGCTATCCCGATTGGCGGCCGAAAGAACGGATCGACATCGCCGGCCACGTCAAGTCGTTGGAGCGGAGTAAGTTGGGGTGGGTTGTTGGCATTCATCGCCATCGCGACAAACCGGGCGAGGTGTGGTTGCTGGATGACGAGTCGCTTCAACCGACAAGCAAGATCGACGTGCCGCAGTTGGCCGCGGCGAAGACGTCGCCGGCGAGCCACTTGGTTTTCGTTGCTGGTTCAGACTCGAACGTCGGCGAGATCCACACGGTCGACCTGCGACAGAAGAAGGTTTTGCGATCGGTCGCGACGCGCAAGATCCCAAACGCCTCGAGTGTCCGACGCCCGCGAGGGACACCGTTTAACGGCACGATCGAACAGATGTTTGTTCCAGCGCACGGCCGGTTTGTGATCGCGTCTGCCGGTGGATCGATCGTGCGCATTCACCTGAGCGGGTCGGTTCTTCGCTATCAGGAGTTGAGCGCACGCGTCAGTTCCAACGTTGGCAACCTGGTTCTGAGTCATGACGGCGAGTACGTCGCCAAATCCGGGCACGACATTTTGGGCAAAGACGGGTCCGGGGCGTTGGTCTTTCGCACATCGTCTCTGCGCCAGCCGGTCCATGCCATCAAAGCACACCTCTACGCGTTTGATCCGGAGAACAAGCGTCTGGCCTACGGCCTGGCGCGCGGGGCGAACGGCTTTGCTGCGTACGACATGGCGACAGGGCAGGCCGTCCGCCACTATCCGTTTCACGGAGTACCGATGTTTGATCCGACCGGCACCCGTTTCATCATCAAACATCACCCGAAGTTGCTCTGGGTAACCGACACGACCCGTCGCGTGCTGGCCGATGGCGAACGGCCGGCCAAGCCTGTAGAGAAGCTCGAAGGCGGTGCTCAATTGTCGGGTGAACTGCGAGATCTGGGTCAGGCCACCGCGCAGACGCTGAACGGGCTTAGCCAAACGCTGCCGACGTTGCAATGGTCGCGCTACGCCGACGCCTTCTATACGCTCTCACGCACAGGCCTACTCCGTCGGATCGGCCTGCCCGATCTCCGTGAGACACACCGTCTTGACGTGGAGACGTCTTGTGACCAGTTGTTGCTCAGTTCGGAAGGGCTCGTGCTGGTATCACGCGAGAGCCAGACGCTTTTCATCGTTGACGAACAGACCTTTGAGTTGAAACGTCGCTTCCTGGTAGCGGGTTTGCGATGGGCGGCGTCATCGCGCTTACAACCCATGGCGCTGGCATCGCTGCGTACTTCGGTGTCCGCGCAGAGCGAGCAGCACAAACTCATCGACCTGAAGTTTGGCCGACCGATCGACCCGCAAGCAAGGACGTCGCTGAAACAGCGTGACAAGTCCCGCGTGCGGGACATGGGGTTGGTGGGCATGGTGGGCGGCGAGGTCACACCGGACGGGCGGACTTTCATCCTGCGGTCGACATCGCGCGCGTATCGCTTCCGCCGTCGCGGTAACGACCTGATCTATGAAGAGCCTCTAACCGGCGAGCCGCTGCCCGTTCATACCTTGATCGGGCCGGACGGCGTTTACGTTGCGGGCAAGGTTGCGGCCGAATTGCGTGACGTGACCGACCGTAAACGCGGTGCGTACATCTATCGCATCCCCATCCATGTCTTCACACGGTTGGCCAGGCCAACGCGCGTGATCGAAACCGACATGGAGCCGATCGCCACGAGGTTGGACCGGCCGGCGGAACGGGTCTACGTGTTGCAGGCAGACGGCCGTGTGGCTGTGCACAATAAACGCGGAGAGTTTCAATTTGACCTTCCCGTCGGTCGGCTGGCCAAACCAGGCACGCGCGTGACGGAGACGCCGGAGCGCGCGGCCGTCAGCATCCATCCCGGCGGTCACCGGATGTTGGTCTTGTTCGACGACCAGTTGCATTGGGTGCAGTTCAAGACAGCGCCGGATCGTCTGCTGGCAGCGCCGGCGAGTCGGCGGACATGGCTTGAACCGCAACGATAATTGCCCGCCCATCCGATCGATCGGTATCGCGATCAGGTCAGCCCCTTCGTCCAGCCGATGTCGTAGCGGATCCAGTTCACGGCTTCGTCCGCGGCCTTGCGGACATCGGGGTCGCGGTCTTCCCACATCATCTTGATCAACGTGGGCAGCATGTCTTGGGCTGCCGAGCCGGCAACCGCGATCGCTTTACAAGCCACGATGCGCGTTTCAGGCCGACGGTCGGCAAGCATACGCGTCAATGTTTCACGCGCGGGCATCGACATTGAAACAATCTGTTTGAGGTCGACGGCAAGGTCACTGCGGCGTTGCGTCCACTGACGCTGATCGATCTTTTCGATCACCGCTCGCATGGTCAGGGCCGGTTTAGGGTCGTTGGGATTCAGCTCGATGAGATGGACGGCCGCTCGCAACCGCGACTCCGGCGTCTTGCCGGTCGCGGACAGGAGTCGCAGTGTGCTGATCGCGTTGCGGTCGTTGGAGATACGCGCCAACGCGCCGGCGAGCAGCGCGGCGTCGATGACGCGGCGGTCTTTCATGGCCTGCCGCAGACGATCATTCAACGCCTTCAAGGCCGGACGGCCTTTCGGGCCCATTTGCCCAAGCGCTTCAATACTCGCGTTGCGCAGTCGGAAGTCGCTGTCGTCGAGCAACCCGGTCAGCGTTTCGGCCACATTCGGTTGGTCCGCGAAGCGGGGCAGGACCTCGACCACCGACCGGCGCAGTTTCTGGCCGGCACCGTCGAACGTCGTGATCTTGAGAATGGAGGGGACGGACGGGTTAGCCGCAGGGCCGATGTTGGCCAACGCCTGAACAATGTAAGTGCGACGGTCAACGCCCGAACTGAAGCCCTGCCGATCGAGTGCGGCGGTGAGTTGGGGGACGGCGTCCGCCGCCTTGGGCCCCATCGCGCCGATCGCCTGCATTGCCGGTCGGCAATGGTCGAGGCGCGGACTGTCAACGAAGCCCAAAAGATCGGGTAGCGCCTCCACGGCAGCGGGACCGAGAGGGACCAACGTCTGCAGCGCAAACCCACGCACTTGCCCGTTGTCATCGGACTGAACCAAGCGGCGGAGCACTGGAACGGCGGCCGCGGCATCTGGCCCGATTGCTTCCAGCGCCTTCAGCAATTCGTACGCCGACGCCGGCTGCTCGGTCTCTAACGCGGCGATGATGTCAGGCACAGCCGCCGCGCCGTGCGGCCCCATCCGGGCGACGGCTTGCGCCGCCGACTTCTGCTCACGTCCATTGGCACGAATCAGCTCCCGAAGCATCGGCAGCGCGGGCTTTGCCCCTTCACGCAGATAGCCGATCGTCCAGATCGCTCGGTGGTGTGAGCCGTTGGCTACCTTCTTGCGACCGATGTCCATCAGCGTGGGGAGCGCCGGTTTAGCGTCCGGGCCGAGCTGCGCAAGCAACCGGAAACATGCCTGGTGTGCGTATGCGGAGTCGGGCTGGTTCAGCCGTTCGATAATGTGTGGCAGGGCGGCTTTGTGCGCCCGACGCAGGATGGCTTCACCGGATCGGCCGCGCGTACCGCCCAGCCGTTTGGCGACAATCGACAAATCCTTCTCTTCAACGCCCGTGACGAGGAGCACGCGAAGCGACTCCTCTATGAACGGCCTGCCGTGGCCGCCGGCCAGCAGTTCGATCACGGCCTGCCGTGCCGGGATCGCGCGCGGGCCCAGCTTGGCGAGTTCGACCAGTGCGGACCTCGTCTCTTTCCGCTGACGTATCTGCCGGATCAACTGCGGCACGGAAGCAGCTTCCAGCGCACCAGCCAGCGAGTGAAGCAGAGTGCAGGCCGCAATGACAGTCAAGGGTGTGACTAGTCGCATAGTAGTCTCCCGACGAATCTCTTAGATCAGGTGGAACACGATTTCCCATCTCCGTTTTTATTGGAACGTTTGAGGCGTTGGTTTCCAAGTTTCGCGAGCGAGGACGAGACCTGCCCCAGGGCATGGCCAATCACATCGCATATCGCCTTCGCGCGAGTGTGTTATGGAAGCCGTCTCGAACTCAAGTTTGTTTCGACGGTCAAACCGGTGTCACGGTCAGCGCGTTGATGGTACTCCTTGTGCTTGACCCGCCAAGGTCTTCAACCCGTACGGTAAGTCGCCCGTCGATGACCTGTACCTGAAAGGTCAGCGTCATGAATTGGCCCGCCTGGGTGGTCAGTGGGCCCTGGGTCGAACCTTCGACGGTCACGCGTGTCTGGTCCCGCGTGTTTACGACGTCGCCGACAACGACTTCAACATCGTAGAAGCCATTCGCCAACGCCACTTCAAACGTGCCGTCGATGACCGCGTTGAAGTCACGCCGCAACAGGTCCGACCCGCCACGGTCCTTGCTCTTGATATTGCTGGTCGTCCAGCCAAACCCGGACTGCACACTGAACGCCGTTGTATCGGTGACTCGTGTGAAGCCCGTCTCAACCGACGAACTGGATGTGCCGAAGTCGAACGCGAACGACGGCGCGGGAGGCGTGTCGTCGTTGTTGACCGTCCCCAACCCCTGACCGTCGGTGATCACAGCCGTTCCGCTGTTCAACGACAGGTCGACGGTGAAGGCCTCATTCGGCTCTTCTGTCGTGTCGCCGTTGACGTCGACGATGATCGTCTGTGTCAGGCCTCCGCCTGGGGTGAACGTCAACTGGCCGGTGTTGTGCTGGTAGTCGTTGTCGGCCAGCGTTGCCGTGCCGTCGTTCGTCGCGAAGTCGATCACGACGGTGTCGGATGGGTCGTTGTCGAGTGTGACGGTGAAGACGAATGATGTCGTACCGCTGTCACCCTCGCTGAGCGTCACGTCGTTGATGCTGACGTTCGGCACCGGCGGCGGCACATCGTCGTTGTTGATCGTGCCGAGACCCTGGCCGTCGGTGATCACGGCCGTGCCGCTGTTCAGTGACAGGTCGACGGTGAACGTCTCGTCGGGTTCTTCCGTGGTGTCGCCATTCACGTCAACGGTAATCATCTGCGTCAGGCCGCCGCCGGGGGTGAACGTCAATTGACCGGCCTGCTGTTGGTAGTCGTTGTCGGCCAGCGTGGCTGAGCCGTCGTTGGTCGCGAAGTCGATCACGACGGTGTCGGATGGGTCGTTGTCGAGTGTGACGGTGAACAC
>JANQSF010000105.1 GCA_028284155.1 Phycisphaeraceae bacterium | reverse complement strand
GCCCAAAGAACATCGACCAATAGCGGTTGACCGTCACGCGGGCCGTCAACGGGTTCTCTTTGGCAACGATCCACTGCGCCAGGCCGAGCCGGTTGCGCGGCGCACCCTCGGGCATCGGCGGCAGGAACGACGGCGTGTTCGGCTCGATCACCTCGCTCTTGTCGGGCGACGCGTAGTGACCACGCACCAGCCGGTACGTCATGCGCGGTTTGGCCATGTCCTGCATGACCATGCAGGTGACATTGTTCTTCTTTAGGCCGTCGATCTGCCCGGTCAGCTTGGCGCGCTGCGTCCCGAACTTGCGGTAGTCCTTGTCGATCGCCTGCAGGTAGTGCGTCAGCAGCGATTCTTTCTGCTTTTCCGTCCGCTTGTCCGCCGCGACCTTCAGGATCGGCCCAATCGGGTCGCTGCCAGCCAACGCGCCGACCTCGGCCGGGCTGAGCAGACGCTTGTAAATCCGCACGTCGTCCACGAGGCCGTTGTACTGCGAGCTGTTGTTGCGTCGGCCGATCTTCAACGGCACTTTCGTCTTCGTCGTGCCGGTCAGGCCGTTCTGCTCGATGGCCCACGGCTGTTCCTTGCCGTTGAAGAAAATCTTGACGCCCGCAGCCTTGCCCGAACCGTCGTACGTCGCAAAGACGTGCGTCCACTTGTTCGCGGGGATCTTGGCCTTGGTCGTCACCTTCAGCGCGTTGCCCGGCCAACTGTTGATGATGTGCACCGCGACCTGGCCGCTGGCGATGTACAGGTCCCACCCGCGGTGGGCGTTGCCCTCGTTCATCTTGCCGATCGGTACGCCGTTGGCGACCTTGCCGGCCGGCTTGACCCAGCAGCCGTAGCTGAACGCGTCGCCGCGGTCGAAGTCGCCGGTGTTGCCCAAGTTGACGTGGATGTTGCCGTTGAGTTTGATCGCACCGCCGAACTGACCGTCTTCCCACTGCGGCTTGCCCGCGAACTTGCCCTTGCGCTTCGGGTCGACCGCGTCGGCGACCTGGTTGCCCTTCTTCTCGTCGAACGTCAGGTGGACGTACATGTCAGTCGGCACCGATGTCTGATCGCCAAGCTTGGCTTTCACCTCGGCGTCGGCGAGCCAAGCGTTGAACTTCGGCTGAACCGTCTTCTTGTAAGCCTCAGCCTGGTCGTTGATCGCCTTGATCTGCGACTCGAGTTCAGCGACCTGCTTGTCGCGCTGCGGATCGGGCACGTTCACCAGCGGCGCGGCGTTGCCGCGGCGGGTCTGCATCCCGCCGTCGGCCGCGACGTTGAAGAACGCATAGAGCTGGTAGTACTCGTGCTGCGAAATCGGGTCGTACTTGTGGCTGTGGCATTGGCCGCACTGCACGGTCAGGCCGAGCCAGATGTTGCCCATCGTCTTGACGCGGTCAACGGCGTACTCGACACGGTATTCTTCCGCGATCGCGCCGCCCTCGTCGGTCGTCCCGTGGTTGCGGTTGAAACCAGAAGCGATCTTGTTATAGACCGTCGCATCCGGCAGCAGGTCGCCCGCGAGTTGTTCGATCGTGAACTGGTCGAACGGCATGTTGTTGTTGTACGCCCGGATCACCCAGTCCCGCCACGGCCACATGTCGCGCGGGCCGTCGGCGTGGAAGACGCTCGTGTCGCCGTAGCGAGCGGCGTCCATCCACGCCAGCGTCATACGCTCGCCGTATGCCTCGCTGGCCAGGTAGTGATCGACCATCTTCTCGTACCAGTTTGCGCTCTTGTCAGCCAGGAACCGGTCGAGGTCTTTGAGCGTCGGCGGCAGGCCGGTCAGGTCGTATGACACCCGCCGCACGAGCGTCGCGCGGCTGGCCTCGCCGTTGGGTGTGAGCCCCGCCGCTTCGAGTCGCGCGAGGATGAAGCGGTCAATCGCGTTGTTGCCCCAATTCGTTTGCTTGACCCTCGGCAGGTCGGGCTTGCGCGCCGCCAGGAACGCCCAGTGCCCTTCCCACTTCGCGCCGCTCTCGATCCACTTCTTGATCAGCGCAATCTCAGACGGCTTGAGCGTCTTCTTCGACAACTTGTGCGGCATGCGATAATCGGGGTCGTCGCTGGTGATCCGCCGCCAAAGCTCGCTCTTGGACAGGTCACCCGGCGTGATGACCGGCCGACCGTCGCGCTTGCCAAACACGCCGTGTTCGACATCCAGCCGCAAGCCAGCCTTGCGGCCGTGATCGTCCGGCCCGTGGCAGTGGAGGCAGTTGTCGGCCAGGATCGGCCGAATCTGCTGCGCGAAGCTGGGGGCGGCGTCCTGGGCCGAAGCCGCGGCCGGGCTCAGCCACGCCGCACAAACCAAGGCCAGACAAAGCACAACAGTGATCCAAATCGATCTCATGGGATTCGTCTCTCGTAGGATCGAGCCGAGCATTATATAGCTGTCGGCTGATCGACCGACCTTACAATGTCTTTCAACCATTGACGCCTGACTCTTGAGGGTTCCGTCCATGACCTGCCGTCCCGCCCTGTTGCCGCTCTTGACGCTGATCTGCCCGCTTTTGTTCGCGCCTGTCCAAAGCTGGGCGGTTGACGCAAACTCGGATATCGACTTCAACCGCGACATCCGACCGATCCTGTCCGACAAGTGCTTCTCCTGCCACGGACCGGACGAGAAGCACCGCAAGGCCAAGCTCCGCCTCGACGTGGCCGACGGCCCACACAGCCCGTTCGTCGCCGCGCGGGCCAAGTGGTCCGGCGCGGCCATCGTCCCGGGCAAGCCCGCGCAGAGCCCCGTGTTCCAGCGCATCACCACGGCCGACGCCGACGACCGCATGCCGCCGGCCAGCACGAACAAGACACTGACCGCCCGCGAGGTCAAGCTGCTCAGGCAGTGGATCGAGAGCGGCGCGAAGTACCAGGGGCATTGGGCGTTCATCAAGCCGACGCGACCGGCGACGCCTGCCGTTGATAATCGAGCATGGGTCACCAACGCCGGCGACGCGTTTATCCTCAGCCAACTCGAACAGCGCGGCATCGCCCCCGCCCCGCCCGCTGACCGCCGCACGCTCATCCGCCGACTGTCGTTCGACCTGACCGGCCTGCCGCCGACACCGGCGCAGGTCGAAGCGTTTGTCAACGACAAGTCGCCCGACGCCTACAAGAAGGTCGTCGACCGCCTGCTCGCCTCGCCGCACTACGGCGAGCGTATGGCCCAGTACTGGCTCGACGTCGTCCGATACGCCGATTCGATCGGCTACCACAGCGACAACCCGCGGAATGTTTGGCTGTACCGCAACTACGTCATCGAGGCATTCAACAAAAACAAACCGTTCGACGTATTCACGCGCGAGCAGTTGGCTGGTGACCTGATGGGGGCGGATGAAGGGACCAAGCGACCAAGCGACCAAGGGACCAAGAGAGAGAACCCAGCGCAAGACCCTCGATCCCTCGATGGCTCGATGGCTCGGTCGCTTCTTTGGGAACGCAAGATCGCGTCCGGCTACAACCGCCTCCTGCAAACGACTCAGGAAGGCGGGTCGCAGGCCAAGGAGTACACCGCCAAGTACGCGGCTGACCGCGTGCGCAATGTCTCGGCCGCGTGGCTGGGCGTGACCATCGGCTGTGCCGAATGCCACGACCACAAGTACGACCCGTTCTCGCAACGCGAGTTCTATTCGATCGCCGCGTTCTTCGCCGACGTGCAGGAAACACCTGTTGGAAGGCAAGGCGAGACGGCGGTTCCGACGGCCGAGCATCTGGCCAACCAGGACGACCTGAACAAGCAACTCGCCACCGCTGAGGCTGAACTTCGCAAAGCGACATTGACCGTGGACCAGGCGCAGCCCGCGTGGGAAGCCGACTTACTCAAGGAATTGGCTGAGAATGAGCGCGTCGATGTCGCGTACGTCGATGATCAGCGTTTGCCCAAGGGCGCGAACAAGCAATCGACCTGGCACTACATCAACAAGTCGCAAGGCCCCGTCTTCAGCGGCAACCAATCGCGTCGCCAGACCGCCGGCGGGCTCGTCCAGCACTTCTTCTACCAGTCCAAAGAGACGATCACCATCCAGCCCGGCGACACGCTCTACGCCTACATCTGGCTCGACCCGAAGAACCCGCCGCAGCAGGTCATGTTGCAATTCCACACGAGCAGTTGGGAGCACCGCGCCTGGTGGGGTGCCGACAAGATCCCGTTCGGCGGCGTCGGCACGAACGGCCCGAACCACAAGAAGCAAGGCGACCTGCCGGACAAGGGCAAGTGGGTGCGCCTCGAAGTTCAGCCGGCGCAGGTCGGATTGAAACCTGGCGCGAAGGTCAATGGCTTCGCCTTCACGCAATGGGGCGGACTGGCGTATTGGGACAAGGCCGGCGTCAGCCGCAACGGCATCGACCTGCCGACGAATCTCATTGCCGTCCTCAAGACGCCGCGCGACCAGCGTAACAAGAAGGATGCGGACGCCCTTGCAAACCACTTCCGGTCGGTCGCGCCGCAGCTCAAGCCGTTGCGTGACAAGGTCGCATCGATCAAGAAGCAGCGAGACGACCTGAACAAGACGATGCCCAAGACGCTGGTGACCGTCGCGGTCAACCCGCGCACGATGCGCATCCTGCCGCGCGGCAATTGGCTGGACGATTCGGGCGAGGTCGTGCAACCGACCACACCCGGCGTGCTCGGCTCGCTCAAAACTGACTCGCGCGCAACCCGCCTCGACTTGGCCAATTGGGTCGTTTCACGCGACAACCCGTTGACGGCCCGCGTGTTCGTCAACCGTCTGTGGATGCTCCTGTTTGGCGAAGGCTTGGCCCGATCGCTTGACGACTTTGGCTCGCAGGGGCAGTGGCCGACACACCCGCGACTGCTCGATTGGTTGGCCGTCGAGTTCGTCGAGTCCGGCTGGGACGTCAAGCACATGGTCCGCCTGATCGTCTCGTCCAGCGCGTACCGCATGTCGTCCAAAGCCTCTCCCGAACTGCGCCGACTCGACCCATATAACAAACTGCTCGCCCGGCAAGGTCGATTCCGCATCGACGCCGAGTTCGTGCGCGACAACGCCCTGTCGATCGCCGGCCTGCTTGTCAACGACCTGGGCGGGCCGAGCGTCAAGCCGTATCAACCCGCGGGCTACTGGCAGCACCTGAACTTCCCACGCCGAAGCTGGAATCCCGACGCGGGCGACTCGCTCTACCGGCGCGGCATGTATACGCATTGGCAGCGGTCGTTCCTCCACCCCGCGATGCTCGCGTTCGACGCGCCGTCGCGCGAGGAATGCACCGTGCAACGCCCGCGATCGAACACACCGTTGCAAGCGCTGGTCCTGCTGAACGATCCGCAATACGTCGAAGCCGCGCGGACATTCGCCGAACGGATCGTGCGCGCGGGCGGCAAGACCCCGGCGTCGCGGATCAACTTCGCGTACCAGCAAGCTCTGCAACGCGACGCGAACCGGTTCGAAGTCGCGCTGCTGTCGTCGATCTTCAATAAACACGCGCAGCGATACAAGGCCGACGCCGAAGCTGCAAAGCAACTGCTCAGCGTCGGCGCCAAGCCCGCTCCGACCGACATTGATGCGGCCGAACTCGCGGCGTGGACCAACATCGCACGCATCGTCTTGAACCTGCACGAAACGATCACGCGGTACTAGAACGACGTCCGCGTAGGTCAGGTCATTTGACCTGACACCGATTGACGACTCGCGCACCGCGACAACAACGATGCCCAATGTCAGGTCAAATGACCTGACCTACAAAGCTGACTCAACACCAAGCGAAACAGACCATGAATACGAACACGTCCACTCCCACCGTCAAGCAACTGTTCGGCCGAACGTCGCGCCGCGCCTTCCTCGGGCGCGCCGGCGTTGGGTCGATGGCGTTGGCGTCGATGATGCACCCGAATCTGCTCGGTCGCGCGAACGCCGTGTCGCCGAATCCGTCGCAGGGCGTGGTCAACCCCGTACACTGGCTCGCCAAGTGCAAGCGCGTCATCCACCTCTACATGGCGGGCGGGCCGTCGCACCTTGAAACGCTCGACCACAAGCCGAAGCTTGCCGAGATGAACGGCAAGCCGATGCCCGAGTCGATCACGAAGGGCCAACCGATCGCGCAGCTTCAGGGCAAGAAGCTGACGTGTATGGGCCCTCAGCACCCGTTCCAGAAGTTCGGCCAAAGCGGGCAGGAAATCTGCTCGATGTTCCCGCACATCGGGTCGATCGCCGACGACATCTGCATCATCCGCTCGATGCGGACCGAAGCGATCAACCACGACCCCGCGCACACGTTCATGAACACGGGCACGCTCATCTCCGGCCGACCGGCGATGGGCAGTTGGCTGCTGTACGGCCTCGGGGCCGAGGCGGACAACCTGCCCGGCTTCGTCGTGCTGACGAGCATCGGCCGATTCGGCCAGGCCCAACCGATCGCCTCGCGCCAATGGTCGGCCGGCTTCCTGCCCAGCAAGTTCCAGGGCGTCCCCTTCCATGCCAAGGGCGACCCGGTGCTGTACGTCCGCAACCCGGCCGGCGTGTCGCGCGAGGATCAGGGCGACGTCGTTAACGCCGTCAATCAGTTAAATAGACAGTTCAACAACGTCGTGGACGACCCCGAGATCGCGACGCGTATCGCGCAGTACGAGATGGCGTTCAAGATGCAGGCCTCCGTCCCCGAGCTGACCGACATCGCCGACGAGCCGGCCGACATCCTCGAGCTGTACGGCGCCAAGCCCGGCGACGGGTCGTTCGCGTCCAACTGCCTGCTCGCGCGACGGCTCGCCGAGCGCGGCACACGTTTCATCCAGGTCTACCACCGCGCGTGGGACCACCACGGCGGCGTGAAGAACGCGATCAAGGGCACAGCCGGCGAGGTCGACCGCGCGTCGGCCGCGCTCGTCAAAGACCTGAAGCAACGCGGCATGCTCGACGACACGCTGGTCATCTGGGGCGGCGAGTTCGGCCGAACGCCCATGGCCCAGGGCTCCGGCCGCGACCACCACATCAAGGGCTACTCGATGTGGCTGGCCGGCGGCGGCATCAAGGGCGGCGTCACCCACGGCGCGACCGACGACTTCGGCTACAACGCCGCCATCGACATCGTCCCCATCCACGACTTCCACGCCACCATGCTCCACCTGTTCGGCATCGACCACCTGAAACTGACGTACAAGTTCCAGGGCCTGGACTTCAGGCTGACGGGTGTGCTGGAGGATTCGAAGGTGATTGCGCCGATTCTGGCGTGATGGGTCTTACCGTAGGCCGGGCAAATTGCCCGGCAAACCTATGTCGTCGTGCGTCCACCCGCCGGGCAACGTGTTCGGCCTACCTGCTAACCACCTTTACCGACCCGAAGCCGCCTTTGCCTTTTGGGCCACGTCGGCGCGCAGCGCATCCCATTGTTGCTTGTTCATCGAAAAGGCGCGGTAGTCGGGCCAATTGCCGGCGGCCTGCAACTCACGGTGGGCGATCGCCCATCGGCCGGCGGACACCGCGGCCCGGCCGTAGTAGGCGTGCGTCAGGCGGTCTTTCGGGTGTCGTTTCAGTTTGCCTTCGCAGACCGCAACAATGTCTTCCCAAACGCCGGGCCGAGCGTAGTAGTTGGGGTCTTGCTTGTTCATCAGTTGGCCTTGAACATTTCGATAACTAAGCGTTTGGTGAATGTGCACAAGGATGAACGGCAAACCCGCGTCGTAGTTGCCGGTCAACAAGCACTGCCTGCCGAACTGAAGCAGTTCCTCCACACTCCCGTGCCAACGCGGTTGCAGGTAGTTCATCTTGTCTTCGCACGCGTCGTAATTGTCGGGGTTTAGAGACATGGCAGCCGTGAATATCTTTTCCATCACCGGACGATTCACGTTCAGTCCGAAGGACACCCTCAGGAGTTTGGTATATGGCAGATGATTTGTCGGGTCTGCCTTGATGCTCGATTGAAGTTCAGTGACAGCGGTCGTCAGCCGCTCATTGAAAAGTTTCCATTGGGCCTGCGTCACAGAGCTCGCCCACCCGTATCCCCTCGCGTCCCAGGCCGCCGATACCAGGTCATTGCCACGGGCGGCGTGGAGCATTGCCTTGGTCAGGTGTTTCTCCAGCAACGGCTGGAGTGTTTTCATGGCTTCTACGCGATCGCCACTGATACGCTTGTAGCAGGTCACCAAGTTGAACGCAGAGTTTTGGAGCAGTTTCGGCTCAATGGATTTGTCGGCCGCGATTGCAGCCAGCAATTCTTTCATGATCGGGTTCATCTTCTCCTGCCACTTGCGGGCCGCGGGGTCGGTCAGCTTCTTCTTGGCGTCGAGGCGGGTGGTCCCTGCGAAGGCAATCGCGTGTGCGCGAAAGTACGGGTGATACGGGCGTTTCTCAAAACCGGCCACCGCTCGGTCGTAGAACTTGCGGTGAAACTCGTTGCCCCCAGCACGGATCCATTGGTAACGGTTGACCAGACACCAATTGACCATCGGATCAGTGCAACCGGCGTTGATCGCAGAATCCAGCAACCCGACGATGCCGTAGCCGACGTTGGAGTCGTACGTCGGGTCCTTGGCCAACGCGCGGGCGAGTCGGTCGATCCCTTCGATCGCTTTCTTGTCCCACTTCGGGTCTCGGTGCCCGAACTCCTTGTAGGCTTCGACCATGTGCTTCCGGTACCAAGCAAGCCGCTTGGCGCAACGGGCGGCATGGGTCTGTTTGTCACGCCGCCTCTCGATCTCCTCGATCCCCTTGCGGATCGCAACAATGGCGACCCAGGACAGGTCGTCGCGCTTCAGAGCGGCTTGAAGAGCGGGCAGCGCCTCGACGTTCAACTCTCTGACATCTCGCCCCGTCGTCCGCCGCTCAGCGTTGTCCGGGTCATTCAACTGATCGATCAACGCATCAACCTTCTTCTGATACTTCTCGTCGTCAGCGGCCAACGCGGGACAGGGCATGTACACAAGGCACAACAAAAGCGCCACGACGCACCGTTCGGTTGGCTTGGAGGCCATGACATCTCTCCGCATGGGGAAGGTCTGATTGATTGCAACGAATACTAACCAGAGTCTACCAGACGCTCCGCTGACGGGGTTGCCAGCGCCGAGTGCCTGTGGCAAAGGCATTGCGTGCCACAGGCGGAACGGGATGGGAATGCCCAAGTGTCGATCAACCATCACGCGATATAGCAACGTTGCACCAGTATGTCCGGGCGACGTAGGCGCGGCCGGCATCGACCATCCCACACTTCGAGATCGTGACGGACCATCGCATGTGAATGAACCATGGCTACGTGCCCCTGTTGTGGCACGCCGAGCCTTTGCCACAGCCACCCCTGAGCCGATTCGCGGACACCGCTTTGGTAACATACCGGACACACCATCACCCACACCTCGACGCGCAACGGGGACTGTCATGAAGTATGGATTGACCGGCGGCATCCGAGTCGCCCTCGTGATCGCCACGCTGCTTGGTTGGCCGATGTCGGTCGGCGCCGCTGACGAACCCGTCGCGGGGGGCGCAGTGACGCTCAACATGTCGTTTGCCGGGGGCAACGCGAAGGTGGTGAAGAACGACGGGGCGGACGTGCATGTCGAGCCGGACCTGCGTGGGGATCGGCCTTGGTTTTACTGGTACTTCGAGGCGACGGCGACGCGGGCGGGGCGGGTGACGTTTCACTTTCCGGAAAAGGTGATCGGGTTCAAGGACGGGGCGATCGGGTTTCAGGGGCCGGCGATGAGCACGGACGGCGGGCAGACGTGGCGGTGGATGGGGACGCGGACGGTCAGCGGCAGCCGGTTTTACTACGACTTTGCCAAGCGCGGCGAGTCGGTGCGGTTCGCGGTGACAATTCCCTACCTGCAGTCGGAGTGGGACGCATTCATCAAGCGTCACGCGGACAACCCGCACATCAAACAGAGCGTGCTGACCAAGAGCCGGGCGGGGCGCGACGTCGAGTTGCTGCAAGTGGGTCAGGATCGGCCGGGCGTGCAGCGGGTGCTGATCACCGCGCGTCATCACGCGGCCGAGACGATGGCCAGCTACCTCTTCGAGGGTTTTATCGAAGAGGCAATGTCGGACAGTTCGGCCGGCAAGGCGTTTCGGCAGAAGTATGTCATGTACGCCGTGCCGTTTGTCGACAAGGACGGCGTCGAGGCGGGCGACCAGGGCAAGAACCGCAGGCCGCACGACCACAACCGCGACTACAGCGACAAGAGCATCTACCCCGAGGTGCAGGCGATCATGGCGCTCGACCGCAAGGTCCGGTTCAATCACGCGCTGGACTTTCACTGCCCGACGCTGGTGATGGACATCCACCAGGTCATGTACTTTATCGGCGCGAAGGGGTACCCGCCGAACAACCTGGCGAACGTCACGGCGTTCGCGAAGCAGATCAAAGAACGTTTGCCTAAGACCGCGCCGGTCGGGCCGCTGGTCTGGCTGCGCGACGAGAACCAGCGCTCGCCGAAGAACTCGCGGTACTTCGCGTTTCAAGAGGGCGTGATCGTGTCGGCGACGTTCGAATTCCCGTTCGCGCCAACGAACCGGAAGACCGACACGACGAGCTGCCGCGAGTACGGCCGAATCATGCTGAGGGCGTGGGTGGCGACGTCGTTCAAGTAGCCGAACGCCACGGTCATGCGAACACCGACACGTACGTTTCCTCGGCGTCGCCGGCACGCACGCACGCACGGCTGTTACCCCCTACTTCACCTGCAATTGCGACGCCTTCCACGTCTTGTCGGTGTGAGTCTTACCGTCGCCGCGGATGATGCGGACGCGCATGGTCGGGTCTTGCTTCGTCGTGTCGAAGTCGATCGCGGCAAAACTCAGCGTCTTGCTGTTGGCGATGCCGGACGAGATCACTTCGACGAGCGGGTAGCCCACACGGTCGGACTCGTGGTGTTCCCAGACCAGCGACTGATGGATGTCGCCGGACATGTAAACGACGCCGTTGATGCGGTGCTTCTTGATCGCGTCGAAAAGGCGGTGGCGTGAGAAGGTATAGATCCGCCAACCGTCGCTGCGGCTGTGGTTGAGTGTGCTGCCGGAGGCGATCACCTTGAAGGGGGCTTTGGAATTCTTCAGGCCTTGGAGCAACCACTGGAATTGCGCGTCGCCGAGCATGCGCTTGTTCTCGTCGTCTTTGGCCTTGTCGGGCGAGCGGTGGTATCGGCCGTCGACGACGAAGAAGTCGACGTCACCCCAGCGGAACTTGAAAAAAGCGCCAGGCGTCTGGCTAGTTCCCAACGGCGGGTTGCCCCAGAACTGGCCCCATCCGACGAGCGAGTTTTCCTTGCCCCTGGCCGTGCCGTCGGAGTTGTTCGGGCCGTAGTCGTGGTCGTCCCACATGCTGTAGGTCGGCGTCGACCGCAACACACGGGCGAACTCGGCGACCTGCCGGTAGCGCACGTGGTGCTGCCACTGCACGGTCGGGTTCGTCGTGTCAGAGTACTGCGTGTCACCGACGGTCAGGTGCAACGCGGGCTTCTCATCGAGCAGCAAGTTCCACGAGCCGGTCGGTTGCTTGATCTTCATGCACGACGTCAGCGCGAGGCGGAACGCGGCCGGCTTGTTGGCGGCTGGCGCGGTCTTGAACTGCCAATCGCCGTCGCCGAGTTGCTTGCCGTCGACGAACACGCGGTAGTCGTAGGCGTGGTCGGCCCGCAGGCCGGTGAGCGTGACCTTGTACGGTTGGCCCGGCGTCTTGCCGATCGGCGACTTGACCGCCGTGAACGCTTGTCGCCGCTCGGCGATTTTCACGGCCGACTCGCGGTAGGCCACCTCCACCTTGCTGCCGCGCGGCGCGTACATCCAAAGTATCGACGTCGAATCCGTCGTGTGCCCGATGAGCGGCCCGGCGATGTGTGGCGCGTCGGCCAAGGCAAGTTGCGGGGCACAAACGCATAAGCAGAGCAATACCAGCGATAGGCGGTGAGACATCTGGGGCTCCTTGGCGTGGTGCGGCCATTCTACAGATAGGACCGACCTGCCTTGCGGCATGGCGTGCCGCCGCACCGCGACGCTCCCCGATTCGGTGTCGGGCACGCGCTGGCTGTGCGCGAAAAAGACCCACGCTGTTCCCTTGACTCACATATATCGACATGCTATACATTGCTGTCCGACCTATCGGGAGCCGACCCGTCATGCCCAAGTCACACGGACCCGAACTTCTCCGCGGCAGCCTCGACCTGATGGTGCTGTCGGTCTTGGCTGAGGACCGGCAATACGGGTACTTGATCCAGAAACGAGTGCGTGAGGCCAGCGGCGACCGTGTGAAACTGCCGGCCGGGACGCTGTACCCGTTGCTGCACCGGCTCGAGGCGGACAAGCTCATCCGGGCCAAGTGGGATGCGACGACCGGCCGAAAGCGCAAGTGGTACGAGCTGACGGCGGCCGGCCGACGTCGACTGCTTCGCCAAGCCGACGAATGGCGACACTTGGCTGACTGCATCGGCCAGTTGCTTCGGCCGGTGCTCGACAACGCCCCCATGGCCAACCCCCGTCCCGCCTGAGCGGCAGGACGTTAGCCGGCGCCCCCGCCGGCGTTCCCAATTGCCCACCCCCCAAGGGCGATGTGATGCGTGACCAAGAGTTCGACAACTACCTGGGCCTGGTCGGACGGCTGCTGCGGTTGAATAGCCGGCAGCGCTCAGCGATCGGCCACGAGTTGCGCGATCACCTCGAAACGCGGCTCGAAGAACTGACGGCGCAGGACGTGCCGCACGACGAAGCTGTCAGGACTGCCCTTGAAGAGTTCGGCGACGCGGCCGGGCTTGCTCACACGTTCACCTCACTCGCCCGACACCAGCAAAGGAGAGCACTCATGCGTTATTCATTCGGCACGGTCGTTGTCGCCGCGGCGGTTGCTTTGCTCGTATCCGCGATGATGCCGGCTTCACCCCAAGGGCTGAACCCCGGTTTCGTTTCCGCCCAACAGCAGGACAAGCCGCGTGCGACCGCGGTGAATAAGGACAAGGCGGACCGCCCGAAGCCCGACACGCCGCTTGCCGTGATCACGCCCCCGATGAGTGAACAGTCGAAGGCGACGGCCAACAAACTGGTGGCGCCGATTGCAGCCCGGTTCGACAACGTCGCCCTCAAGGACGTGCTGGGTTTCGTCAGGGATGCCGCCGACGTTGACATTCACGTCAAGTGGCACGTTCTGGAACAGTCTGGCGGATTCGAGGGCGACCACCCTGTGTCGCTGGCGCTGAACAGAGCGCCGGCCAGCCTTGTGCTCGAACTCGTGCTGGAGTCGGCCGAGGCGGCGTACACCATCCGTGACGGCATCGTGATCGTCTCGCACAAGAGCGACCCGACGCTTCGTCGGCTGGAGATGCGCGTCTACCCGGTGGCGGACCTGCTCAAAGCGGTCGCTCCATTCGTAGGGCCCCAAACCAGAGCAGCAGGTCGGCAACCCGGCAACCCGTTTGGAACGAGCGAGTTGGGAGGGCGAGCCACGCGGGTCGCGCCAAGCCCGACATCACACCAAGCGGAACACTTGATCCACCTCATCACCGAAACCGTTCAACCTGAAACCTGGTCGGCGATGGGCGGCGACGGCACGGCCGTGCCGTTCGGGGCGCACCTGGTGATCAAAGCGCAACCGGCTACCCACCGCGAGGTCGAGCAGTTCATCACGATGTTGCGCCAGGCAACGGCGCAGTCGGCGGCGGCGAGCAAGATCGGTCGATGACGCTGTCGGTTGAACGTTCGCATTGGTGACTCGAGGTACGCCTAGCGCCGTTCTTCGAGTCGACCAAGGGCCAGGCACATGTAGATCTCGTCGTACCGATCGTCGCCGATCTGCGTCGTCGCCGGCTCTCGGCCCCACGGCTCGAAACCGAGGCTCAGGTAGAGCGCGTGTGCGCGCAACGAATTCTCGCTGACGGCGAGGTCGACGTAGTCGACACCCCACTGTTGAGCGCGGTTGATCGCGGCGGTCATCAACGCACGGGCGAGCCCGCGGCCGCGGTGGGCCGGCTCGACGAAAACGCCCCACACCTCGGCGCGGTGGGCAAACTTGGGGGCGTCGCGGCGGTGCAGGCCGACGGCAGCGACGAGCGTGTTGGCTTCCGCGGAGTCTCGTTCCGTGTCGCGTTCGATTGCAAAAATGTCGTTAAACGGCTCGGCTAACCGCTTGGCGACGGTTGCGGTGTCGAGTGCGCGGTCGTTTTCGGGCGTGCCCATGAACGCCCACGGCGCATCGACCAACATCCGTCGCCGGAGGTCGACGTACCGCGGCGCGTCATCGGGTGTCAGGTCGATGATGAATAGGCCGTCGGGCATGCGGAGACTCTAACACCGCGCGGCGGGGCTTGGGCGTCACACCTTGGTCATGCAGTGGGTCTTGGAGAGTTTGGTGATTGGTGTGACTGTGATCCGGGCCTTCGGAAAGGCCCGGCTGGCTGAGTTTGGAACTCGGTTCTGGACTGTTAGGATGAGGCGCCGGGGTTTGATCGTATTGAAGAAACGATGGAGTGCTGACCATGCTGCGCGTTGCGTTGACGGTTTGGCTGGTCGTGGCGGGATTTGCGCCGCAGGTCGCCTGCGCGACCGATGCGATGCCGCGCGTGCGCGTGTCAGACGACCAGCGCGGGTTCGTGCTGGCGGACACGGGCAAGCCGTTTACGCCGTGGGGGTTCAACTACGACCACGACGGCAAGGGGCGATTGATCGAGGACTACTGGCACGACGAGTGGGCGACGGTCGAGCAGGACTTCGCGGAAATGAAACTACTGGGCGCAAACGTCGTGCGTGTGCACCTGCAGTTCGGCAAGTTCATGAAGTCGCCGACCGAGCCGAACGTCGCAGAACTCAATAAACTGGCCGACCTGTTGAAGTTAGCCGAGCGCACGGGGCTTTACCTCGACCTGACTGGGCTGGGCTGTTACCACAAGCAGGATGTGCCCGCGTGGTACGACAAGTTGAACGAAGACGAGCGTTGGTCGGCCCAGGCGGCGTTCTGGGAGGCGGTCGCCAGGACGTGCAACGGTCGATCGGTCGTGTTTTGCTACGACCTGATGAACGAGCCGGTCGTGCCCGGCGGGCGCAAGCCGCGCACGGACTGGCTCGGCCCGGGGTTCGGCGGCAAGCACTTTGTCCAGTTCATCACGCTCGACGCGAAGGATCGCCCGCGCCCGCAGATCGCCCGGCAGTGGATCGAGTATCTGGCCAAGGCGGTGCGCAAACACGACCGCAAGACGATGGTCACCGTCGGCCTCGTGCCGTGGAGCCTGGATCGGCCGGGCCTGACGTCGGGCTTCGACCCGGCCAAGGTGGCCGAGCCGCTCGACTTCGTCGCGATGCACATCTACCCCGAGAAGGGCAAACTCGACGCCGCGATCGAAACACTCAAGGGTTTCAACGTCGGCAAGCCCGTCGTCATCGAAGAGACGTTCGTGCTCAAGTGCGGCAAGGCCGAGTTGGCCAAGTTCTTTGTGCGGTCACGCCCGCACGCGGCGGGTTGGATCGGCTTCTATTGGGGCCAAACGCCGGCCGAGCTGCGGAAGACGAAGACCATCCACGCGGCGATTACGCTGAGTTGGCTGGAACTGTTCGAAGCGATGGGTGAGAAGATGAAGCGGTGAGTGCGTTTATTGCGAAACTAGGCGTTTGTTGCGACACTGGGTGCCTGTGAATAAGCGAAGCGTATCACGGGTTTGGGCGATCAACGTCCGTGAAACGCTTCGCTTATTCACAGGCACCCGCGTGCTGTTCACGGCCCTACTTCAACAACCCAATCATCGCCTTGCCCATCGACTCGCCCATCTGGTAGTAGCACGCTCCGGAGCCGAGGTAGTGGTACGGCCGATCGGACGTGTATTTCAGTTCGTCCCGGTGTTTGTGGACCCAGTTCTTCTGATAGAACAGGCCGGGGTCGATGCGCGTCGGGTCGTCTTTGGGTTTGCTCTCGTTTGTTTTTGCCAAGGCCCGGAACGCGGCCCACTTCTGGGACATGTCGGGGACTTTGGGCCAATAGATCGCCGTCTTGGCGAAGGCGACGTTGCCCTTGAACTCGGCGATCTTGGCGACGGCCGCCTGCTGCTTGCGGAACTTGAGCGCGCCCTCGTTCGCGTCGACGCCGCCCGCGCCCAGCTCGCCGATGACGAACGGCATGTTCGGCGTCTTCAGGTCGCGGCGCATGTCGCGGATGAACTGCGCCAGTTGCTCGGTGTAGCCCGGGTTGCCGCCGCCGACCATGTCGTTCCAGCCCTGGAACCAGATGAAGCCGGCGATCTCGTAGCCCTGCTTCGGCTTGTAGCCGGGCACGTACTTGTCAATGTCCTTGAGCGCGCGGTGCGTCTCGCTGATGACCTTGCGGTAGTCTGAGCCGTAGCCCGCCTTGCGCGACTCGAAGGTGACGTCCGCATCGGGCTTGCGCTTCTTGATCTCGGCGACCTCGGCGCGGATCTGGTCGTCGCTCGGCATCGCGCCGGGCGGGCGGAAGCTGTACTTGACCGATCGGCCGCCCCACGCCGCCTTGATCAACAACACCGGCCCGTCGAAGTGCTCGCCCAGCACCCAGCCGATGCCAAGCTCCGGCCCGATCGTCGCGACAGCGTATCGCTTGCCGTCCAGGTCGCGTGCGGTCCTGGGTGAGCCGTACCCGACAGTGAGCGGGCCGAAGTTGGGGCTCTTGTCGCGGGCCTGCTTGTCGAGGTAGGTCACCCGTACGTCGTTACGCACGACCCACTTGCCGTCGGGCTTGAGGTGCTTGAACGTGTCGCGTGTCTTAGGGTCGTCGATCACCGCGTCCAGCGTGGTGACCATCGCCTTGCCCTCCATGTTCGATTGGCCGGCAAGGATGAACACCTTGACAGGCTTGGACATGTCGGGCTTGTCCGCGGCGTCGGCCGACGCGAACGTCGCAACACACAGCAACAGGGCGAGCAGTCTGCTTGAAGGCTGGAAGTTCATAACGTCACCTGATCGATTGAATGGGACGGCAATCCGTCGAGTCTAACAAACCGTTGGGAAAGGTACGGCTGGGATGAATGAAAAACCGGCGCTGCCGCACGGCCCGACACGATCTTGATCGCCCGGGCCGCACGGCGCGCCGGCTTGGGGGGGAAGGCAATGGTCAGGCTGCCGACACAGGTCGCCGGCGGCGACGTGTCGCGAGGCCGGCCAGCGCAAGCAGGCCAAGCGTGGCGGTGGCGGGCTCGGGGACGGCGTTACCCACCGTTTGGAATCGGAAACGCAACCCTTGCAAGCCGGCCTGTTCTGCGGAGGGCACCACATCGATGCCTGCCACCGGATCAAACGTGAACATGGGGCGGAAAGTCGAATCATCCCAATCGGCCAGCGGGATGAATCCCACCAGGTTGCCGCCAACCGACTCAAAGATCGTTCCAAGATCACCTTGCCCAGACTGGGTCCGGATCGTGGCACCATAGATACCGACGATTTCGAGCATGCCATTCAGTGTGCCGGGGTTAATGACGTTGAGATTACTGATTTCCACACGCATCAGTTCCATCGCGTCCGCTTCGATCTGATCGTTGGAATCATTCGAGCTGTCGACACCCGCGTGACTGCCTGCAAAGCTTTCCAATCCACTTGGCATTAACACGCCGTTCACGTCCTGAAACGCTGAGAGCGTGACATCGAATTGAAAGAGCGCGCCGGAAGCGTCGTGCAATGATTCAAACGTCATTGTCGACGTGTCGCCGGACGCGGGCGATGATTCGGAGAACTGGGTGACAACCCGCGTCGTGACGCCATCGGTCAACACACCGTTGGCCGGCGGCGAACCGGTGAAAAACAAACCGCCGTTATCCGGGTTGCCACCGCCGCCGCCGACAGCGCGGCCGGTGTCCAGGTTGACGTCGATGATCGTCGGCATAAACGGGGGGCTGCCGCCGCCGCCCGCGCCCGCGGTGATCGAAACGGTATCGATCGCCGGGTCGACGGCGGTGCTGCCGTCATCCAGGAATCGCAGCGTCGATTGGCCCGACGACGCAACAAACTGATAGTCGAATTGCGTCCAGACGCCGCCGCCGGGGACTTGACTATCCAGAACATGTGCGTCGAGAAGATCACCCATGCTGGCATCGCCGGGGTCCCCCGGCGTGCTGTAGACATCCACGAAAAAGTCGTTGTTCGTGTTGTTGGTCTGCGGCCGAGCGGCGTAGAAAGAAAGGTCGTAGGTTGTGCCCGGGACTGTATCGAAGGTCTGATAGATGTACGAAGGGTTGTTGGTTTTGAATTCAAAGAAGTGCGAGCCGGAATGCGGGACGGCGATCTGACCCTGGGTCGTATCCAGGTCGGCGTTGTTATTACTTCCGACCCACGAAACCGGGGTTTGGTCGTTCAAGTTTGACGCCGCGGGTGACGGCGCGCCGACATAGTCGTCAAACCCGCCGTTGGTGAACGGAAGCGCATGAGTCGTGCCGGTTACCAACAGCAGGGCTACGACGGCGGCGATAGATAGACGTGCTTTCAGTTGCATTTCTGTTTCTCCTGAAACGGTGTCATTCGGCGGTGACTTCACTCTTTCAGACTGAGGTGAGCAATCCCAGACATACTCGAGGCTTTCCCTTCTCACTGTCCAAAGCCTATCAGCCACTTTTTTTCATATTACGCAAAATATTTCCTTTTTCATCGTGCCTTGTCTGTTGGCCGAGCACGTCGTGTGATAGTCTGAAAGCAACTGTTAACAGGCACTTAGGAAGCAACACTGGCTAGCCGGACCACCCATCCTGCCCAGTCGCCCCGGATCGCCGTCATGCTCGATCTGACCTGGCCGTTGCGCCGTCACATCGATGTCTTCGCGGGCGTGGCGCGGTATGCATCGGAGCATGGGCGGTGGTCGTGTGTCGTTGATGACTTCGCTGAGGACACCATCGCCGAGCACCGCGGGCCCGGGCGACCATACGAAGGCGTCATCGCGCGCGTGACGCCACGGTTGGCGGAGGTCGCGCGTCGGCGGCGGTTGCCGTTGGTCAATGTCTGGATGAGTTCGCCCGTCAAAGGTCTGCCCGCCGTATTGCCGGACGGGCGGGCGGCCGGCGCACTCGTGGCGGAACACCTGATCGACCGCGGCATCCGGCAGGCGGTCTGCCTCGTGCGACACGGCGACAAGTCGGAGTACGAGACGTCGAACGTGGTGGCCCGTCGCGTGCGCGAGGCGGGCGGGGCGTGCAGCATTCTGCGCGTGTCGTTGCGGTTCGCGCACAACCGCGCCCGCTGGCGCGAGACGCGCGGCGCGCTCGAAGCGTTCCTGCGCGACTCGCCGTTGCCCGTCGGCATCTACGCGGGCGTCGACATCCTCGGCCGACTCGTCGCGCAGACGTGCGCCGACCTCGGCCTGCACGTGCCGGGCGACGCGGCCGTGATCGCCGGCGGCAATGAGCCGACGCTCTGCCATTACCCCGAGCCGTCGCTCACCAGCCTCGACTACGGCTACGACCGGATCGGTTATGAAGCGGCGCGGCTGATGGACAGCCTGTTGGCCGGCGACCCGCCGCCGACCGCCCCGCTGCTGTTGCCGCCGCGCGAGTTGGTCGTGCGGCACTCCAGCGACTTCCTTTATGTCGCCGACGCGGTTGTGATGTCGGCCATGCGGTTCATCGCGTCGCACTCTTCCAAACCGATCAGCGTGGACGACGTGGCGGAGGCGGCGGGCGTCTCGCGACGCACGCTCGAGTCACGATTCAAGTCGAACACCGACCGGTCCGTCGCGGCCGAGATCCGACGCGTGCGGATCGAGCACGCCAAGCGCCTGTTGGCCGCCGAAGACCTGTCGATCGCCGAGGTCGCCAAGATCGCCGGTTTCAAGAGCAATGCGCAGCTCTGTCGCGTCTTTCAAAACGAGTTGAACACGTCGCCGCGCGCTTACCGACGTCAACGACAACTGCACGGCACGACCGCCGTGGACGAGACGCTCGACGACGCGATCTGACGTTTGGCAGGCTGCGCACTGAGAGACTGCTTTACAGTTTTGAGTAGCGGCGCAGAGACTCAGAGCGCCTTCAACGTCAAACCAAGCGCATCAATTCGGAGTGCCACACTTTGGCTTTGCAAAGTGTGTCGGCAACCGGTAGCGCCAGACCACGTTCAAGTCCTTTGTAGCGGGTGCCACGATGCGGTCGTCGGCCGAAGGCCGGCGGCAGCGTCGTGTCGGCGGCGAATGTGCGACCTAATCCCCGTCCGCGTCCGACATCACACTGCCTGCGGCTGCGCCTTGGGCCGTGTAATGGCACCCCATACAAACGGACCGCATGTAATCTACCGGTTGCGCTGGATCGACCTTGCCGGGCCGACGCCGCCGGCCCCTCCTTGCCCGAACGACCTCGGGCCCGCCACGGCCATATAGAGGTGAAACAGCCGCTCCGCTTCGACCGGGTCCTTGCGCATGGCGGCCGTGCGCTCGCGGACGCTCAACTCGCCATCGCCGTCGGCGTCGAACTGCTTGAGCCCCATCTGCTCAACGGCTTTACGGCCGGCGTCCCGTTCTTCCTGGCTTAATTCGCCGTCGCCGTCCTGGTCGAACTGCTTGACGGCTGAACGCTTCGCCTCTTCGCGCACACGCTCGTAGAACGGCCCGATCTCGGCGCGTTCAGCCTCGCTCAACTCGCCGTCCCGATCGCGGTCGAACCGATTCATGAAGACCTGTCGCCGAACCTCGCCGTGCTCAGCCTGGTCTTGATAGTTGCGCATGGCTTTGTCGTACGCCTCGCGCTCGTCGCCGGTCAGTTCACCGTCGCGGTCTTTGTCGTGCTGCCACCGCAGATTAGCCCGTATGTCGCGTTCCCTGCCGGCGCGGCGTTCGGCGTCGCTGACCTTGCCGTCTCCGTCGGAATCGAACCGCTCAATCTCGCGCTTGCGGTAGTACTCGCGCACCTCCGGGCCGGCCTCCCGCCACTCTTCGCGCCCGTCGATTCGTCCGTTGCCGTTCTTGTCATACTTCTTGGCGAGGCGGGATTGCAACGCCTCCCACTCACGCCGCCGCGCCTCAGCCGGCGAGCCCGCGTCGCTCGGCCGGAACGACCGAACCCGCGGCTCCGACGGCGGCGCTGCCGGCCGTGCCGCGCCCGTGCTCGGCCGACCACTCGACGACGACTTGTCCGCGCTGATGCGCGGCAGCTTGCCCGCGGCCAGGTCGCGGTTCGCCGCCTCACGCTCGGGGCCGGTCAGCTTGCGGTTGCCGTCCTTGTCATACTCCGCCAACACAGCCGCGCGTACCGCGCCGCGATAGGCCGATGCCTCGAACCAGTCGACCTGCTTGTTCTTGTTCTTGTCGAACAGCAGGATCGTCGAGAACTTGTCAAACACACGGGCAAACCCGCCGGACGTCTCCCGGTTCTTCTTGAACTCGTCCTCGCTCAGTTCGCTGTCGACGCCGGCCGCGCGCAGGAACCGCGTGCGTTCCGACCCGAGCGAATACGGATCGATCGCGCCCCTCAGCACCTCGGCCGGCGACGAGTCCTGTGCCGCGGCGAAGGGTTGCCATGCAAACAAAGCAGCGCAACCAACAAGCAAGATTGAAAAGCGAGTCATGGGTGATCTCCGATTGCCTTCCGAATTGGGCTCATTCTAGCTCGCCTTCATTTGGGCCGGGCTCGGAAGCCCCTGCCGCGAACGTCCAGCCGCAGGCGGAACACGCGTCCTGCTCGGCCGGCAACGGCTCTCCACATCCCAGACAAACGTCATCTTCAAAATCGCTGGGCAGTTTGTCCGACCAGAAGTCGACCTTCGGCCGATGCTCAGCCAGCAGCGCACGGGCGCGGTCGACATCTTCAGCGCCGACCTGCAACTTGATATCCCCGATCGCATTGCTCAACGCCCAGTCAATCGCCACAGTGTTGTAGTCGACGAGAAAGACCTCGACGCCCGCCGACTCCAGAAAGACCTTGGCCAAGTCGGCCTCGTACTGCTGCATGAATGTGTCGACTGTGACCAACCGTTTATCGTTCGCCATGATGTGCCCCGTTCGGTGACACCGGTACGCCGCCACCGAATCAATTGTAACATCCTTTGGCCAACCCAACCGAATCGAAAGACGGCCCATGAAAACACTGACCAAGGAACTGTGGCTCGAAGTCCCGCAACGCCGCGCGATCGTTTCGATCCACGACGATGTCGAACGGCTGGTCGCAGAGAGCGGTGTGCGCGACGGGCTTTGCCTGGTCAACGCGATGCACATCACGGCCAGCGTATTCATCAACGACAACGAGTCCGGCCTGCACGCCGACTACGAACGCTGGCTGGAAGACCTGGCCCCCTTCAACGCGGGCAGCGACCCGGCCGCGGGCGGCTATCTGCACAACCGGACCGGCGAAGACAACGCCGATGCCCATCACAAGCGGCAGGTCATGGGCAGAGAGGTCGTCGTCGCCATCACCGACGGGCAACTGCACCTCGGGCCTTGGGAGCACCTCTTCTATTACGAGTTTGATGGAAGAAGGCGAAAGCGGGTGCTGGTGAAGATTATTGGGGAGTGAGCAATGAGAAAGGTCTACTGGACAGATTGGAGCAGCTTTCCGGTCGAGGACGGTTTTGAGCCCTTGTTTCAAGAGGCATTGACTCTTGGGTATCGTCCATATCGTGACGACCACGACGCATCAACAGCGTTTGGAATCAGTAGTTGTAATCGTGACGCCTTCTTCATCAATCGTGGACGTGGACGTCAAGGGGTGCGCGGAACTTTGTGGGAGGTGCTGCTTAGTGAAGCAGAGACTGGACATCGGCTTGGCCCATACTTTGGGCTTCACGAGTACGCTTGCATAGTCGTTTGTGGAGTTGAGGGAGTCCGTTCGGTCGCAAATCCTTGGCTGGAAGGTCATGCAATCACGGACATCATAAATTCCGCGCGTTTCTTCAATCGCATCAACATGGAGGTACTGGATCCTCCAGACGTATCGATCACAGAGTAGGCTGCAGGGGCCGGGTGCCACGGTCAAGCGCACGCAAGTTATTCGTCACTTGTCATCCCGTCGCCAAACGCCCGCAGCGCCCGGAGCGCGGGGGTCGTGCACGGGCACGAAACCACCGTCGCCATCAAGGCCGATCGCCTGCGACACACCCGCATACGTCGAGACTTGCACGCGTGACCCGCGTGCGCGCAATCCTTCGACGACTTGCGGGTCAAGCGTGCGCCCGTGGCGCACGATGTCGGGCGACCATTGGTGATGGAAGCGCGGCGTGGCGACGGCCTGTTTCAGCGGCACGCCCAGTTCGAGGTGATCGACCAGCAGGCGGGCGACCTGTGTGATGATGGTCGGCCCGCCGGCTGCGCCGCAGGTCAAGACGGGTTGGCCGTCTTTCAAGACGATTGTCGGGCTCATACTCGACAGCGGCCGCTTGCCCGGCGCGACGGCGTTGGCCTCGGCGCCCAGCAGGCCGAACGTGTTCGCCACGCCCGGCTGCGCGGCGAAGTCGTCCATCTCGTTGTTCATCACCACGCCCGTGCCGGGGACGACCACCTTCGACCCGAACGACGTGTTGATCGTCGCCGTGATCGCGACCCAGTTGCCTGCCGAGTCGGCCGTCGCGATGTGCGTCGTGTGCCGTTTACCGAACAGGTCGGCGGCCGCGCCCGGCGGCGTGCCGTGACCTTCGACCTTCGTCGCGCGGTCCACGTCGATCTGCGCCGCAAGCTGTTTTGCATAACCCTTGTCGATCAGGCCGCGGGGCACCTTCGCGAAGTCGGCGTCACCCAGCCAATGCGCGCGGTCGGCGAAGGCGCGCTTCATCGTCTCAACCATGACGTGCGTGCGCGCGGCCGGGTCGAGCGTCTTAAGGTCGAACCGCTCGACCATGTTCAGGATCTGCGCGACGTGTACGCCGCCGGAGCTGGGCGGCGGGAATCCGACCACGGTGTAGTCGTGGAACGTCGTCACGACGGGCTCGCGTCGCAGCGGGCGGTAGTCGGCCAAGTCGCGTTCGGTCATGACGCCGCCGTGCTCAGCCATCCACTTGGCGCAGGCTTGCGCGAACGGGCCGCGGTAGAACCAATGCGTCCCGTCGCGCGCAATGGCGCGCAGCGTGCGTGCCAGGTCGGG
>JANQSF010000103.1 GCA_028284155.1 Phycisphaeraceae bacterium | reverse complement strand
CCGCCGGCCGAACCGACTGGAAACCAGAGGAAAGCTCGTACAGCTACCAGAACCAGTTTGGCTCCAAGCCGCTGCGCATCGACAGCCACCCGTCGCTGGCTGTGCTGGCTGACAAAAACCCCATGTTCGCCGGCCCGATCTACCACCGCGACCTGCTGCCGGACAGCCCCAGCGAACTGCACAACCGCATCGGCCAGAACGTCTTGACCGCCGACGGCACCGTCCGCTGGACGACCGAACCACTCATGGGCGACGACAACATCTGGTTCCGTGACGGCCTCGACCCGTTCGAGCTGGAAGGCAACGAAACGCCGGCCCGACCGGGCGATGCGTTTTTGGTGCCGTGACCCTCGCCACATAGCCGGCCCGTCCCGGGCTGGTCACAGTCAGTTAAGTCGATGCCACCACAACTCATGTTGCGGCAAAGTTTCTGGTCATAGCAGATCACTGCGGCGCTATGCGTACGTGACAGCGCTCGGTCAAACCAAGAACGGCGAGGCGACGATGTACCGTTTATGGCCCGTCCTACTTGGCATCGGCGTATGCCTTGTGTTCGTTTCGGTGCTGGGCCTGTTTGTCATCAGTGCGTTCCCGCCAGACAAACGCGACACTTACGATGATCTGCTGTTAAAGCGGCGAATCACCTGGGGCTCGGTGACGTCGGGCGGCGTCGGCGCCTTTTGCCTGATCGTCGCATTTGGATGCTGGGACTCTATACAAGTCCGTCGTCGCCGATTCACATTCCTTACAACGTGTAGGCATTGCCGGTACGACCTGCGCACCTCGATTGCGACCGGACGCCCGCATTGCCCCGAATGCGGCGCAAAGATCCATCCCAAGGCAATGGAACTTGACATTGACCTAAATACGCAAACCTGACCCAGTCTCCCTCCTCAGGCCGCGTCAGTGACTGAAAGCGGTCCTGCCACAAGCTTTTGGTCTGTTCACTAACCTGCCCGAGTAGAATCTGTGCATGCCAAGTAGTCCATGCCTGTCCGTCATCGCCTTGGCCACGCTGCTGTATTTGGCGGTGTGGCCCACCCACGCCGCCGACTGGCCGCACTGGCGCGGCCCGACGCGTAACGACATCTCTGCCGAGCCGTCGCATTACACGCCATCCAAACGCTGGCCGCCGGGCGATGCCGCTTGGCGTGTTAGCGTCGGCGAGGGTTCGACGTCGCCGTTGGTTGTGGGAGACAAGCTCTACACGATGGGCTGGTCGCGCGGGCAGGACTCGATCATCTGCCTGGACGCGCGCACGGGCAAGGAACAGTGGCGTGTGTCGTACGGCTGCCCGCGTTACGGGCGGGTCGCGACGGGCGACCAGGGCTTTTATCGCGGGCCGAGCGGCACGCCCGAGTACGACGCGGCGACGGGCTATCTCTACACACTGAGCACCGACGGCGACCTGCGCTGCACGGACACGAACGCGCGCGGCAAGACGGTCTGGTCGCTGAATCTCTATGAGCGCTACCGCATGCCGCAACGGCCGCAGGTCACGCGGCGGGGCGGGAGTCGTCGCGACTACGGCTACACGACCGCGCCGCTGGTGCACGGCGACACCGTCATCGTCGAGGTCGGCGACGACGAAGGTACGTTGATGGGTTTCGACAAACGCACGGGGCGGCGCGTCTGGGCCAGCCAATGCAAACAGCCCGCGGGTCACTCCGGCGGGCCCATGCCGATGACCGTTGAAGGCGTGCCTTGCGTGGCTGTGCTGACCGCGCGCAGCCTGCTCGTTGCCCGCCTCGACAAAGGGCGCGAAGGTCAGACCGTCGGCGAGTACCCGTGGGTCACCGACTTCATCAACAACATCCCGACGCCGACCGTGCATGGCAGCGACGTGCTGGTGACGAGCAAGTACAACGTGCAGGCGATGGCCCGCCTGCGCGTCACGCTGCGCGGCATCACGAAAGTCTGGCAGATCAAAGAGGCGTCCGGCGTCTGCTCGCCCGTCATCCACAAGGGCAAGGTCTACTTCGCCAACCGCGGCGTCTACTGCATCGACTACGCCACCGGCGAGGTCGAGTGGGACGGCGGGCGGTTCCTCGACCCCGGCTCGATCATCGTCACCAGTGACGACCGGCTCATCGTCTGGGGCAACAAGGGCGACCTCGCGTTGGTTGACACCTTTCAACGTTCGCGCAATGAGTACCGCGAGGTTGCGTCGCGGAAGAACGTCATGCGGTCGTACGCCTGGCCGCACGTCGTGCTGGCCAACGGGTTGCTCTATTGTAAAGACCGTGACGGCAACCTCGCCTGTTTTGACGTGCGCGGTGAGTAGGCTTCACCGCTTTTCGTAGGGTGGGCACTGCCCACCATCGTTTGTCGTTGCGTTGCCGTGTTCTGTGGTGGGCAGTGCCCACCCTACGGCTCACAACGCGATAGACAGTTATTCCGCTGGTCGTGCAACCGACCCCCCCCCGCCGCGGTAGGCTCGACTGACGGCGGCCGATTCGGCAAGACCGTGCGACCGTCCGAATGTGTAGGCTTGACCCGCCCCGACTCTATCTGGGAGCGATATCGATGAAGCGATCTCTACGTCACCTGACCCTTCCGTTGGCCGCGTTGCTACTTGTCGGCCTGCTCGTACCCGCGACCCGCGCGGCCGACAAATCGCCGGCGCAGATGATGCCGGCCACGACCTTGTTCTATGTCGAACTCGACGACCCGACGAAGCTTTACCAGACGCTGCTCGACCACCCGCTCTACAAGCGCGTCATGGAGTTGCCCGACGTGAAGGCGGCGATCGAGAACAACCCCGAACTCGACGGGCTCAAACAGGCTGTGTCAGTGTTCGAGCAGCAGATGGGGATGCCCTGGCGGCAGGCGCTCGACGGCGTGACGAGCAAGGGCGTGGCGTTGGGCATCGACATGGCTAACAAGGGCGGCGTGTTGCTGGCGCGCGGCAAAGACGCGGCGACGGTCAACAAATTCCGTGACACGGTCGTGCAGTTCGCGCAGCAGGCGGCGGAGGATCAGGGCAACGCCAACGCGATCGAGCAGGCCGAGTACCGCGGCATCACGGCGCACAAGTTGGGCGAGGCCTACGTCGCAACCGTCGGCGACCTGATGATCGTCACATCGAACGGCAAGCTGGGTCAGCACGTGATCGACGCGCACCTGGGCGGCGACGCGTTCTCGCTGGCCGACGACAGCGACTTCAAGGCCGCGCTTGCGAGCAAGCGCAAGGGCGTGACCGGCTGGGCCTACCTCAAGGTGCGCACGCTGCGCGACCTGGGCGTGGCCGGCGACCTGCTTCGGCCGAAGAACGAAGACCCCGGCGCCGAATTCCTCTTGGGCGGCGTGCTCAACGCGCTGCGGCAGGCGCCGTTTCTCACGGCCGAAATCAACGTCAACAAGAACGACCTGCGCTTGAGCGTGGGGATGCCGCACGACGCATCGAAGCTGTCCAAGTCGCGGCAGTTCTTCTTCGCGCCGTCGGACGCCAACGGCTCGGCCCCGAAGCCTCTCAAGCCGGACGGCACGATGCTGTCGATCTCGACGTACCGCAACATCGCGCAGTTCTGGCGGGCAAGCCCCGACCTGTTCAACGAGCAGGAGGCGGCCAAGCTCGCGCAGGCTGATCAGCAGTTGAGCATGTTCTTCGGCGGGCGCGACTTCGGCAACGACATCCTCGCGTCGCTCGAGCCGCGCTTCCAGTTCATCGTCGCGAGGCAGACGTTTAACACGAAGGGCGATCGGCCGATCCCCGCGATCAAGCTGCCCGCGTTCGCGCTGGTCATGGAAACGAGCAAGCCGGAGCTGATGCACCCCTACATGCAGGTCGCGTTCACGAGCAGCGTGTCGCTGGTGAACCTGGGCGCGTCGATGCAAGGCTACCCGATGCTCATGCCGAACAACGCCAAGCGTGGCAAGGCAACGCTGTTCTCGGCCGACTACCTGACGCTGCCGGAGGACAAGGGCAAGAAGGACGCGCACATGGTCTACAACTTCACGCCGACCATGTCACTGCACGGCAAGCACATCGTGTTGGCCAGCACGCGACACATCGCCGAACAGGTGACCGACCTGATCCTGGCGGACAAGGCTGACGAAACGGTTCAAGCGAACACGCTGATCGAAATCGACCCGCGCATCGCGTCGATGGCGTTGCGCGACAACAAGGAACACCTCATCGCCGACAGCATGCTCAAGAAGGGCAACGACCGCGCAACCGCAACCCGCGAAGTGGACCTGCTGCTGACGGCGTTGCAGTACATCCGCGGCGCGGACCTCAAGCTGGTACCAGACGACAAGACCTTGCGCGTCGAGTTGGGGTTGCAGTTTGATTATGAGAAGTGAAGCGGCGCGGTGTTTGGCGTCGTACGGGACGCATGACGCCTGGGGCATGACCTGACGACCTGACACATGGACCGAACCATGAGCAACACACTCACCCAACTCGACCCCAACCGCGCGTGGGCGGCGTATGAGCCGAGCGCGAAACGGCCCTGGAACGTCGCGCGGGCGGCGCACCTCTATCGACGTGCCGGCTTCTCAGCCAACTGGGCTGAGTTGCAGTCGGCGGTCAAGGGCGGCCCACAAGCGACGGTGCGCGGCCTGATGGCCGACGCGGCTCACGCGGCGGCGTCGAAGGACGACCAATTCGAGTCGCAGATGAACGCGATGGGTCGGACGATGATGGCCGGCAACAACCCGCGGACGCTGTCGGCCTGGTGGCTGTACCGCATGCGTTATACGCCGTCGCAACTGCTCGAAAAGACGACACTGTTCTGGCACGGCCACTTCGCGACCAGCGCAGCCAAGGTGACCAAGGCGAAGATGATGCTCGACCAGATCGCGCTGCTGCGACGCGGGGCGCTGGGCGAGTTCGAGCCGACGGTGCGCGCGATCTCACGCGACCCGGCCATGCTCGTTTGGCTGGACTCGACCTCGAACCGCAAGATCCGTCCGAATGAAAACTACGCGCGTGAGCTGATGGAATTGTTCTGTCTCGGCATCGGCAACTACACCGAGACCGACATCAAGCAGATGGCCCGCGCGTTCACCGGCTGGGAGGTGCGCAAGGGCAAGTTCGTCTTCAACCGCTGGCAACACGACACGGGCAGTAAGTCGTTTCTGGGCGCGTCGGGCGAGTTCGACGGCGACGACGCGGTGCGGATCGTGCTTGAACAGCCGGCGGCGTCGCGCTTCATCGCTTCCAAGCTCGTGCGCTACTTCGTCAGCGACGAGCCGGCGTTGCCCGACCGACTCGTCGAACCGTTGGCCAAGCAGTTGCGCGAAAACGGTTTCGTCATCGGCCCGGTCGTCGAACGCATCCTGTCGAGCGACCTGTTCTTCTCCGAGCATGTCGCGGCGCGCAAGGTGCGGTCGCCGGTTGACCTGGGCATCGGCCTGCTGCGGGCGCTCGAGGGCGCGACGGACATGTATCAACTGGCCCAATCGCTCGACCAGGTCGGGCAGGCGGTGATGTACCCGCCGAACGTCAAGGGCTGGGACGGCGGGCGGGCGTGGATCAGCTCGTCGCGGCTGCTCGGCCGAGCGAACCTGGTCGGCGCGTTGACGGTTGGCGGCCGTGCGAAGTTCGCCGGCGGCGGGCTGCATACATTGGCGCGCAAGCACAACGTCAGCGGCCCGGCCGACACGGTCGATTGGCTGCTCGACCTGCTGGTGGCGACGCCCGTGCCGCGCGCGGTGCGCGGCGAACTGGTGTCACTGTTGCAAGGTCGCGGCGATGAGGGCAAGAACCTGGCGCGCGTCGTCAGTGCGATCGGGGCGTTGCCGGAGTTTCAGTTGGCGTGATTGTGTAACAATCGAAATCAATCAAGTGAACCCATACAAAGGGAACACCGAACATGACCACCACACGACGCAACTTTCTGAAGCACTCGCTGGGCACGTCCGCACTCGTCTCGCTGACGCCGGCCGTGCCGGCATTGTTCCTGAACACGTCGGCCCATGCGGCGGCGGCGCGACGCACCAGTGACAACATCCTTGTCGTCGTGCAACTTTCGGGCGGCAACGACGGGATCAACACTGTTATCCCGCACGGCGATGACGTGTACCACCGGTCGCGGAACGTGACGCGCTACCAGGCGAACCAGGTGCTCAAGATCGATAGCTACCACGGTCTGCACCCGCAGATGACCGGCTTCAAGTCGCTGTACGACGAGGGGCAGTTGGCCATCGTGCAGGGCGTGGGTTACCCGAACCCGAACCGCTCGCACTTCGAGTCGATGGACATCTGGCACACCGCCAAGCCGACGGGCGAGGGGCGTGTCGCGGGGCGTGAGACGGGCTGGATCGGCCGATATCTCGACGCGCAGCGGGCGGCGGCCAAGTCGCCGAAGAACGACGACGAACTGGCTGCGCTGCACCTGGGCGCGGGGCGTTTACCGCTCGCGCTCGCGGCGGACAAGACGCGCGTGCCGACCGTCACCGACCTGACCGCGTTCAAGTTGCAGACGCGCAACGACGGCGCGCTGCGTCGGACAATCGAGTCAGCCACCAGGTTCGACCGCGGCTCGGACAACGACCTGCTCAGTTACGTCCAACACAGCACGGTGAACGCGCTGGCGTCCAGCGCGCAGGTGCAGGACGCGCTGCGTCAGTACTCGACGCCGATCGCGTACCCGCAGTCGCCGCTGGGTCAGCAGTTGCGCACGGTCGCGCAGCTCATCGAGGCGGGGATGTCGACGCGCGTGTATTACGTCTCGCTCGGCGGTTTCGACACACACGCGACGCAGCGGAACGCGCACGCCGCGCTGCTCAAGACGCTCAGCGACGCCGTCGCCGCGTTCACGAAAGACATGGCGCACCACGGCCACGACAAGCGTGTGATCACGATGAGCTTCACGGAGTTCGGCCGACGGGTCAAGGAGAACGCCAGCGCCGGGACCGACCACGGCGCAGCCAACCCGCTGTTCCTCGTCGGCGGCGGCGTGAAGGCCGGCCTGATCGGCAAGCATCCGAGCATGACCGACCTGGACCAGGGCGACCTGAAGTTCCACACCGACTTCCGCGCGATCTACGCGACGCTGCTCAAACAGTGGCTCGGCCTGCCGAACCCCGAGGCTGTGCTGGGCGGGAAGTTCGGGCCGGCGAAGGTGCTGGGGTGAGGCCGACGTGTCGATCGACTATGATTCGGGCATGAACGCACGTCTCTCCGTTGTGTGCGCCGCGTTGCTCGCGTCGCTCGTTTGGACAGCCGACACCCACGCGCAGGACGAAGCGCCGCCGGTCAACCTTCAGCCAAAGTTCAAGGCTGGGCAGGTTTCGCGTTACGAGGTGTGGACGCGGCGGGTCTTGCAGGAGACGGTCTCCGGCAACGGGCGCGAGCGGTCTGCTTCGCGCACGATCGAGATCACCGGCGAAGTGACTTGGCGGGTCGAGGACGTGTCGAACGACGGGTCGGCCCGCTGCGTGCTGACGATGGACTGGATGGTCGGCAAGCTGATCCTGCCCGACGGGACGGAACAGGTCAACGACAGCCGACTCGGTTCGGGCGACACGCCCGCGCTGCACAAGTTCGCGCAGGCCATCGCGGGCACGCCGATCACCTGTCAGGTCAACGCCGACGGGACGATCGCTTCGACGTCCGGTTTCGACGCGATCAAGGACAAACTTGACGAGGGCGTGGACGCGCCGGGCGAGGAAGACTGGATCGAGACGGCCAGCGACCTGGCGACGCTGCCGGGCGCGGTCGTTGACGCGGCCGTAGGCGGCGACCGCTGGTCGCACACGCACAAGATGCCACACCAGATGGGCAAGATCACCGCGCCGGTCAACTATCAACTCGATAGTGTCGAGGACATCGCGGGCGTCCGCATCGCCAACGTCTCGGGCAAGGCGACGCTGTCGTTCGAGCCGGAACTGCCCGACCTGCCGCCGGACGGGCCGAAGGTCGAGCTGCGCATGACCGAAGGCACGCTGCAAACACAGATCATGTTCGACCTTTGGCGGAACGAGGCCGTCGGGCGGAACACCGTGCAGAACCAGACGTTCGAGCTGAACCTGTCGATCCAGGGTCAGACGATGACACGGCGGATGACGGAGTCGGTGCATGCGCAGGTGTTGCGGATCGAGGAGCGGTGAATCGGGATGAGTAGGCAGTTACAAGACCAATACCGAAGAGATTCACTTCGTTTGTTCATCATTCGATCAACGCAAACAAGAGAAGGCGTTGCCCTGCGGGGCGGGCCTGCTCAAGCGCCGCAGGGGCTTGGCGCTACGCTTCAACGGAACGGCTTCGCCGTGAAGACCACATGAGTTGGGGGACGCTCGCCGCCGCTTCCCCCAAACCCCCTTCGGCTCCCCCACGGAAGGGCGAGCCAAGCTTGCTGTATGGATCGTGTGCTGCCGCCTTCCGGTCGCGGCTGCGGAGTTGGAGAGCGAACGAAAAGGCGAGTGGCACAAGCGGCCCGCCCGCCGGTGAGTTCAACGAACCATATTCAATCCGCCATCGCCTGCGACCAGCCGAAACGGTCTGCTATCAGGCGATCTACTACATCGGCCACTCGGGCAGATACCAAGGTTGCTGAAACAGCAGGCGATGCATGAGTAGATTCAGAATGAGTGCCAAACTGGGGCCGTAGAAAACCCATTGACGGACCGGCAGTATGAATCGCCTCACAAACGTATACACGAAAGCGACGGGTAATAGGATCTGACCAAGCCCATAGGTGAACTCACAAATGTCGGCACCGATTGCATCGAGCGTTCCGCCAAAACTGTCCAGGAAAACGCCAAAGGCAAACAGCATGTAATTGGCGAGCGTCACAATTACGACGAGAGTGATTCTTCGACGCCATTCATAACCCACTCGATCAGTCGCTCGGCGAAACGTGCGAGGATCGTGCAAATCGAACGTTCGGCCACACTCAGGGCAATGACACGATGTCAAGCCGTCCAATGGATAGTTGCAATCCAGACAGAAGCGGGATGGTGCAAAGATCTGCAATGCAATCTACCTAAGCCCAGCATCAGCACTGGCGGACGAGCCGCCAGTGGCACTCGAATCACATCACCCCTCAAAACTCCCCACTCCCCGCCGACTTGCCTTTCAACACATTCAGTAACACGCGCGCCCTCGGCTGGCCGCTGTCGGCTGCGCTGCGCAGCAGGATCTCTGCTTTGTCCTTGTCCTGTTTCACGCCGACGCCGCCGAGGTACATGACGCCGAGCACTTCCTGGGCTTCGCCGTCGCCGCCGGTCGAGGCTTTTTCGAGCCACTTGATGCCTTCGGGGATGTTCAGCGGCGCGTGTTCACCGTGCAGCAGGGCCAGGCCGTACTTGCGGGCGCCGACCGCGTGGCCGCCGTCGGCCGCCTTCTTGAACCAGGCGACGGCTTCGCGCTGCTTGGTGCGGTCGAGCATGAGCAGGATGTCGCCCATTGCAGCGACGGCCGGCAGGTAGTCCTGCTTGGCGGCGCGGACCATCCAGTTGGCGGCGCGCACTTCCTCGCGCTTGCCGCCGATGCCCTTGAGGTAGAGGATGGCCATCTGGTACTGCGCCTGCGCCATGCCGGCCGTCGCGGCTTGCAAGACGAGCGCCTTGCCGCGCGTCTCGCTCTTGGGCACGTGTTGGCCGTCGATGTACGCCAAGCCAAGCCCGAGCATGGCCGGCGCGTAATCGCGTTGCGCGGCCGAGCGGTAGTGCTGGATCGCCTGCGACATGTTTAATTCGACGCCCGTGCCGGTCTCGTACATCTCGGCCAACACGGCGTGGCCGCGCGCGTCGCCCGCCTGCGCGGCGGCGCTGGCCAGTTCCTTGGCGCGCTTGAGGTCCTTCGTCACGCCCACGCCCTTGAGGAAGTACGACGCCAACCGCGACTGCGCCCGCGGGAACCGCCGCTGCGACGCGGCGGCGAGCAGCGTCATGTGCTGCCGCAGGTCTTTGGGCACGCCGCGCACAGCCGAGCTGGTCGGCGTACGCGGTTTGTCCTCCGTGCCGAGATAAAACTCGCTGAGCCAGTACATCGTCTGGCCGTCGTTCGGGTTGTCCGCCAGGTGTTGCTTGAGTCGTTCGAACACGGCCGCGTCGGGCGCGTCCCCGTAGCGGTCCTGCCACTGCTTGAGCTTGGCCAGGTCGTCGAGGTGCTGGCGTTGCGTGGAAGGCTGGGCGTGTATCGCGTGCGTGAGCGTCAACAGCACGATAACGCCGAGCGTGAACCGGCAAATCGACGAGCGAACACGCGAGACCTGCGGGCGAGCAATGCCCATGGGTGTCCCCTTTCGAGTGTGGATTCACAACATCGTATCATGGTGGCGCACACCCATTGAAACCGCATCGCACACCGCAGGAGACCCGCCATGTCGAACCCGATCACCCGCCGTCACTTTGTCGCGACCACGGCCGGCGCAGCCGCGACCGGCGTTTTGGCCGGCGCGACCCGCGCGCAGCAGGCCAAGAGCGCCAATGAGAAAGTCGTGACCGCCGTGCTCGGCATGGGCCGCGGCCAGGCGCACGCCAATGCGTGTGAAGCCAACGCCAACGGCGAGGTGAAGTACCTGATCGATGTCGACGGCGGTCGCGTGAGCAGCGCCGCCAAGAACTTCAGTGCGCGTCACAAACGGTCCGCCCTGACGATCACCGACTTCCGCAAGGCGCTGGACGACAAAGACATCGACGCTGTCATGATCGCCACGCCCGACCACTGGCACGCGCCGGCCGCGATCATGGCCATGGCCGCGGGCAAACACGTCTATGTCGAAAAGCCATGCAGCCACAACCCGCGCGAGGGCGAGATGATGGTCGAGGCGGCGCGCAAGCACAAACGCGTCTGCCAGATGGGCAACCAGCGACGGAGCTGGGACAAGATCATCGAAGGCATCGAGCGCGTCCGCTCCGGCGAGTTCGGCCGCGTCTACTACTCGCGCTCGTGGTACGCCAACTCGCGCGGCGCGACCGGCAAGCGCAACCCGACGGGCAAGCCACCTGCCAACCTCGACTGGAACCTCTGGCAAGGCCCCGCGCCGCGCATCGAATACGACCCGATCTATCACCCCTACAAGTGGCATTGGTTCTGGCACTTCGGCACGGGCGAGATGGGCAACAACGGCGTGCACGCGATCGACCTGTCACGCTGGGGCCTCGGCGTTGACTACCCGACACGCGTCGTGTCCGGCGGCGGGCGTTACCACCACGACGACGACCAGGAAACGCCCGACACGCAGATGGTCACACTCGACTTCCCCGGCCGCAAGACAATCGTGTGGGAAGGTAAGAGCTGCAACAGCCACGGCATGGAAGGCTCAGGCTTCGGCGCCAGTTTCCACGGCGACAAGGGCACGATCGTGCTCAGCTCAAACGGCTACACCGTGTTCGCCGGGCGCAACCGCGAAAAGGATAAGGTCACCGGCGGCGGCGGCGACAGCGGCCACGTCGGCAACTGGATCGACTCCATCCGCGACGACAATCACACCAAACTGACCAGCGAGATCGAGGAAGGCCACAAGACGACGCTGCTCTGCCACCTGGGCAACATCGCGTGGCGCACCGGCGCGGCGCTCGAATGCGACCCGAAGAACGGCCACATCAAGAACCACGACGGCGCAGCCAAGCTGTGGGCACGCGACTATGAGAAGGGGTGGGAGCCGAAGTATTGAGTTGGATTGGAACCACAGATGAACACGGATAAGTGAGGGGAAAAGCAGAGAATAGAGCGGTGAGAATACAACTTGAAGCGAAGCCCGCGGATGGCCCGCTCTGGAGCCTTCCGCGGGATACGCAACGTAGGGTGGGCACTGCCCACCACAGAAACACAGCAACGCAACGAAAAACCGTGGTGGGCAGTGCCCACCCTACGCCCGCGCCCATCGACACATACAAGGAATGACGATGCGATCGAATCTGTTTACACACCTCACCATCATCGCCGGCCTGCTGCTCGCCCTTTCCACGACGACACACGCGGCCGACAAACCCAACATCATCGTCGTCATGGCCGACGACCTGGGCTACGGCGACCTGTCGTGTTACGGCGCGACGGAACTCAAGACGCCGCACATCGACCGCCTCGCCAAGAACGGCCTGCGTTTTACGAGCGGGTACTGCTCGGCATCGACGTGCACGCCGACGCGATACTCGTTCCTGACCGGCAACTACGCGTTCCGTCAGCCGAACACCGGCATCGCGCCGCCGAACGCGACCGCGCGCGTCGTTCCGGGGACCGAGACGATCGCTTCGCTGCTCAAGAAGGCCGGCTACCGCACGGCCGTCGTCGGCAAGTGGCACCTCGGTTTGGGCGAGGGTGAGAAGCCGGACTGGAACGGTTTGCTCAAACCCGGGCCGCTGGAAATCGGCTTCGACTACTGCCTGCTGCTGCCGACGACCAACGACCGCGTGCCCAGCGTGTACGTCGAAAACCACCGCGTGCGCGACCTGGACCCGAAAGACCCGCTGTGGGTCGGCCGACAAAAGCCCAGCCCCGACCATCCGACGGGCAAAGACCCCGAGGTGCGCAAGAAGCTCAAGATGGACTGGGCGTACGGCCACAACAACACCGTCCACAACGGCATCGGCCGAATCGGCTTCTTCACCGGCGGCCACGCCGCGCGATGGCGGGACGAAGACCTGGCCGACGAATGGGTCAAACAGTCGAATAGGTGGATGGAGAACCACGTCAAGCAAAACAAGGACAAGCCGTTCTTTCTCTTCTTCAGCTCGCACGACATCCACGTCCCGCGCATGCCGCACGAACGCTTCCACGGCGCGACGAAGCTCGGCTTCCGCGGCGACGCGATCGTGCAGCTCGACTGGTGCGTCGGCGAACTGCTCAAGACCGTCGACCGCCTGGGCATCAAAGACAACACGATGTTCGTCTTCTGCTCCGACAACGGCCCCGTGCTGAACGACGGCTACAAGGACGGCGCGGTCGAGAAGCTCGGCAAACACACGCCGGCCGGCCCGTTCAGCGGCGGCAAGTACAGCGTCCTCGAAGGCGGCACACGCACACCGTTCATCACCTATTGGCCCGGCCGAATCGCGCCCGGCGTCTCCGACCAGGTCGTCTGCACGATCGACCTGCCCGCCAGCGTCGCCGCGATGACCGGTGTGAAACTCTCGAAAGACGCTTGCCCCGACAGCTTCGACGTCCACGGCGCATTGCTCGGTCAATCCGGCGCCAAAGGCCGCGACCACCTCATCCAACAGGACAACGGCCGGTCCGGCCGATTCGGCTTCCGCGTCGGCAACTGGAAACTACAACGCCAACGCATGGGCAGGGGCAACAACGCCAAACAAAAGCTGCTGCTGTTCGACCTGTCCAAAGACCCGGGCGAAAAGAAGAACCTCGCGGGTGAGCAGGCCGACAAGGCCAAGGCGCTCAATGCGAAGTTGCAAGCGCTGATCGACGCGGGGCGGAGTCGGCCGTAGATGTAGGTCAGGTCATCTACCTGATATCTGTGTGCGTGCGTCGATCCGTGTCAGGTCAAGGACCTGACCTGCCTGCGTGACGAATCAGCCGACCGCATTCGGGACAAGTATTGCTCCCAACACTCCCGCGCAGGTCGTATCCGCACTGGGGACAGTGGCCGCGACCCAGCCGAATGTCGCGGTGGAACACCATTGCGTACCAAATCGCGAACCCAAACCAAACTGAGGACACGACGGCCGCGGCGACCCACGGGCCCCAGTCGGGGACGCTTCGATAGAAGAAGCGTAATCCCCATCCCGCTGCCTGCCACGTCAATGTTGCGATGATGAAGGCCGTCGTTGCAGCACCATAAACGCGCGCGCCAATCCCTCCTCTGCGCAGCAGGTGAAGCCCGAATCCGAGCGCGAATGCCTCGTAGGTGAAAACGGCGACGTAGTCCGACGCACCCCAGTACCGGCCGGGATAAGTCTGATGCGCGATGAAAAGGAGTACCGGAGGAGCCAGCGCGCTAACGGCGAATCGCCCTCTCTTCGACCTCAGAGACCAACGACTCCCCAGCAAGGCCAGACCCAAGCAAATGAGTGCGGCGGTAAAAGACGGCCAACCGATCGGATTCGGACTGTGGTAAATGAGCGTTGACAGATTGAGGAAACACAGGCTCGACGGTTCAGATACTGACATGGCGATACTACGGGAAACGCCTGCCGCAGGATCATTCACCGATTCGGTACTCATGCGTGACGGGACAAGCGAAACGGCGAGGTTCCGAGTGGCATCAGAACTGGCGAGTTGCCGCTCACACAACCCAGGCTCTGCCTGAATCGTCGAGTTGGCTCCGACGTAGGGTGGGCACTGCCCACCACGGAGCACAGCAACGCCACCGCAAACCTTGGTGGGCAGTGCCCACCCTACCTTTCGGACGAAGTCTAGAACAACGTCGAGCAACCCAGCCATGCCCACAAACCCCATCCGCCCCGCCCTGTTCAAGTTTCTCCGTGACCTGAGCAAGAACAACAGTCGGCCGTGGTTCCAGGACAACAAGGCCCGCTACGAGTCGGACGTGAAGGAACCGTTGTTGGCCTTTATCGATCAGGTCGGTGTCGGGTTGCGCAAGGTCAGCCCGCAGGTCGATGCGTCGCCGCGGGCGTTGTTTCGGATCTATCGGGACACGCGGTTCTCGAAGGACAAGACGCCTTACAAGACGAACGCGGGCGTTCACTTCCGGCATGTCGAGGGGCGGTCCGCTCACGCGCCGGGGTTGTACCTGCACCTCGAACCGGGCAAGGCGTTTATCGGGACGGGCATCTGGCACCCGGAGCCGAAGGCGCTCGGGGCGATCCGTCAGCACATCGTTGACAACGCGGCCCAGTGGAAGAAGATCACGTCGTCGCGGACGTTCAAGAGTCGGTTCCGGCTCGAGGGGGACTCACTGAAACGCCCGCCGCGCGGGTTCGACGCTGAGCACCCGTTGATCGACGACCTGAAACGGAAAGACTTCATTACGATCAGCGCGTTGACGCAGGCCGACGCGTGCGACGCGCAGTTCCCGCGCAAGTTCGTCGAGACGTGCAAGGCCGCTTCGCCGTTTGTTGGGTTCGTTTGTGATGCGCTTGATCTGGAGTAGTAGGTCTTTTTTCGATCAGGGTGGTGTGCCACTGGCGGCTTGCCCGCCAGTGCTTCAAACGTTCATAAACAACACTGGCGGACAAGCCGCCAGTGGCACCCACGACAGGTCACGTGCATTGATCTTTCAGCGCGTGCGTCGTCGCCGCATCGTCGCACCGAACACGCCGAGCAGCAGCACCGTCGCCGAGGCCGGTTCGGGGACGGCGTTGGAGAAGACGTTGCGTTGCACGTGGGCGTTGCTGTTGGCGCGGATGATGTGAGACAGGCGGACGTCGTCGATGTCGGCCGTGCCGTAGGCGTCCTGGATGGCTTGCAACAGGACGGGGTGGCCGGTCTGCGGGTCGAGGTCGGGGTCGAACAGGTAGAAGAACCGGTCGCCCTCAGCCAGGGCGGTGAACTGGTTTTGCAGGATCAGGCCGAACAGTCGGCCGAGGCTTGCGTTGGGGATGTGGTCTTCGGATAGCCCGCCGGTCCAGACGTCCACATCATCAATACTTGAATAGACCGACGCGAGCGCGGCCTGTAAGTCGGTGTCGGAGGTGATGTCGGCGAAGGTCGTTGCGGGCGACAGGCCGAGCGCGGCGCGGACGTCGTTGTACGACGGCAGGCCGTGGTCGCGGCCGCGCTGGATGTTCAGCGACGCTAAGTCGAGCCCGCCGGCCCCGGGCGGGCCGAACAGGAAGTTGCGCACGCCGTCGACAATGAACCGGTCGATCTCCTGCTGCGTCGTCTTGCCAAGCCCGCGGAGGTATGGGTCGAGGCCGATGTTCGAGACCTCGTCCGGGTTGAAGAAGGCCTGCGCCAGCGAGAGGTTACCCTGCGAGATCGGGTCGCCGTTGGCGTCCAGCCGTTCGAGGACGGGCGGGAGCATCGTGTGGCCGATGCGGAAGCCGGCGGTGGAGAACAGGTTGGCGATCGACGCGTTGGCGGACGGGTCGTAAGTGAGCGACGACAGTTCGGGCGCAACCGGCCCCATGAGCGCGGGCAGAAACTCGCGGTACGTCACGACCTGCATCTGCGCGCCGACGATCTTGCGCGCCTTCTGGTAGATGTCCTCGTCGCTCAGCCCGCCGTCGATCGAGGCGATGATGTCGGCCAGCCGGTTGTGCTCGCGTACGAAGAGCGTGTGCGTCGCGGTCAGCCCGACCTGCTCGTTGGCACGGACGTCGCCGGCGACGAAGAGCGTCGACGGGTCGGCGCCCAGGTCGTTGGCGTTTTCCTCAAAGCCCCCAATGAAGCCTGCGGAGTTGAACGGCAGCAGGTCGCCGTCCGGCCCGGTCTGTGTCAGCAGCCTGCCACCGACGCCCGCGCGCAGGTTCATCGCGCGCTGCGCATCCGAGCCGTAGACGTTCGACCCGTCGATGAACGACGTAATCTGGTTGATCTGCTGGCGGGGGTTTGACGTGTCCGTACCCGTCGATGTGTCGTGGATCGAACGGTTCAGGCCGATCACCTGCGTGCCGGTGTTGAATGGATCGAAATCGGGGTCGTCAGCCGGCACGGGGATGTTGAACGGCTCGGCCGGCGACGCGCCCGGCGTCAGGTCGATGTCGTGGTCGAGAAATTGGCCCCACTGGAAGACCCAGTTGGTCAGGTTGCGTTTGGACGGCATGCTCACACCGGCCTGGTCGTGGACGGCGTTGCTGATCGCGCGCGGGCTGGGCAAGCTGGACGAGAAGCCGCCGCGCGGGTCGCTGATCCCGTCGTCGTAGGCGTTCGGAACGACCCGCAGCAGTTGCGTGTCGGCCGTACCCCACGTCGGGTTGGCGACGTTGTTGCCCGAGCCGTCGATCGACCGCGGCGTGATCACCGAGAGCGACTGCGAAGCGAGCAAGCCGACGATCGCCGTACTCATTAATCCCTGCAAAACAACACGGCTCATAAACCTTCCCTCTGACAAGGTTGATCAGGTTCAATCTCACCCTGCCTGCGCATGCAGACATTCCGCTATGGGGATTATCGAACCCTGTTCAGTTCAGTCAAGCAAATCGCACAAATATGGTTGCTTACTGGGTTTGTCTGAATGTCGGGAGGCCGGCATTTAGCCGATTTCGCCGACCGGCACCGGCCATCTGACGTGTCCTACCCTGCTGAACGGCGTGCCGTAACGGGCGGGTGACGGGCCGTTAACCCCACACGGCCGGTCGGCAATACTGGTTTGACGGCCCCGCAAGGGCCGATGCGTGCCATGGGGTAAGCTTTGGGGTGGCCGGCCGCGCCCCACGCCTTCGATCATTGGGCAGACATGCTGCGAATCGGTGACAACCCGCGCGACCTGAACCGGCGTCAGTTTCTGACCGTCGGCGGGCTTGGCTTGGGCGGGCTAACGCTGCCGACGCTGCTCGCCGCCAAGGCGGCTGCGCAGGGGCAGCCGAACCCCGTGACCGGCAAGTCGGTCATCTTCCTGTTCCAGCAGGGCGGGCCGAGCCAGTTCGAAACGTTCGACCCGAAGCCGGATGCGCCCGACGGCGTGCGGACGGTGACGGACGTCATCAAGACGAAAGTGCCGGGCGTGCACTTCGGCTCGACGATGCAGCTGTGTGCGAGCATCGCCGACAAGCTCACCATCGTCCGCTCGTTCCAGACGAACAACGCCGGGCACAACATTCAGCCGATCGTCGGCCCCGACTCGTTGCAGACGAACATCGGCGCGCACTACGCGCGGGTCGTCGGCCCGACGCACCCGACGACGGGCATGCCGACCAACGCCGTGCTCTACCCCGCGGCCGTGGCGACGGATGTCGGGCCGCCGTCGGCCCGCGGCGACCTGCGTTCGACGGGGACGTATGGCGGCGCGTACGCACCGTTCGTCCCCGGCAAGGATGGGCAGCTCCAACAGGACATGCGCATCAACCTGCCGCCCGGCCGATTCGATGACCGGCGGCGGATGCTCAAGCAGATCGACAGACTCCGCCGCAAGCTCGACACGCACAGTGATATCAACGCGGCCGACGAGTTGCAAAGCCAGGCGTACGAGCTGCTGCTCGGCGGAGGCGTGGCCAAGGCGCTTGACCTGTCGAACGAAGACCCGCAGACGCTGGCGCGTTACGACACGAGTCAGTTCGCCAAGGCCGGCCAGTGGAACAAGGTCAGCCGCGGCAAGCGCGGCTACTACACGTCGCAGGCCAAGACGATCGGCAAGCTGCTGCTTATGGCGCGTCGGTTGTGCGAGGCGGGCGCCGGGTTCGTGACCATCCACGCGGGGTACGCCGGCGTTTGGGACATGCACGCCGACGGCAACAACCTGAACATGACCGACGGCATGAACGCGGTCGGCCGATCGTTCGACCACGCCGTCGCCGCGTTCGTGCAAGACCTCGAAGCCCGCGGGCTGAGCGACAAGATCATGCTCGTGGCCACCGGCGAGATGGGCCGAACGCCGCGCATCAACAAGCGCGGCGGCCGCGACCACTGGTCACGACTCGCCCCCCTGCTGCTGGCCGGCGGCGGCCTGCGCGGCGGACAAGTCATCGGCCAATCCGACAAGCAAGGCGGCGAACCGTCGACCGACGCCCTGTCGCCGAAACACTTGATTTCAACGATCCTCAACACGGTGTTCGACGTCGGCCAACTCCGCCTCGTCTCCGGCGTCCCGCCGCAGGTCATGTCGCTGGCGGAGCATGAGATGATTCCCGGGCTCGTTTAGCGGCCTATCCTTTTTCATTTCAATCTGGGGAACCCCATGAGCTACTTCATGGTTGATATTGAGTCCGACGGCCCGATCCCGGGCGACTATTCGATGATCTGTTTCGGCGCGGTGCTGGTTGACCCGGCACTCGACCGGACGTTCTACGGCCAACTCAAGCCGATCTGCGACCAGTGGATTCCGGACGCGCTGGCTGTCAGCGGTTTCACGCGCGAGCAGGTCTTGGCTTTCGACGAGCCGAAGGCGGTCATGGAGCGCTTCGCCGAGTGGGTCAACGCCAACACTGAAGGTCGGCCGATGTTCATCGCCGACAACAACGGCTTCGATTGGCAGTTCATCAACTGGTACTTCCACCACTTCGTCGGCCGAAACCCGTTCGGCTTCAGCTCGTCCAACCTCAACTCGCTCTACAAGGGCCTGGTCAAGGACACGTTCAAGTCGTTCAAACACCTGCGCAAGACACGACACACACACGACCCGGTCGACGACGCGCGCGGCAACGCGGAGGCGCTGCTCGCGATGAAAGAGATGGGGCTGAAGATCAGTTTGAAGTGATGGGACCGACAACACGGTCAAGCAACGAACAAGCCGCGACTACTGCTGCCTGGTCTTCCTTGGAGACTGCGGCTGACTGCGTGACCCGGACAATCGCCTTTGCCATTCATTCCACGCCGCAGACATCGCCTTGACACGGCCCGGCATCTTGGCGGCAAGGTCGTTCAGTTCCACGCCGTCGGCTTCGAGGTCGTAGAGCTCCCAGGGTTGGCCGCGCAACTTGACGAGTTTCCATTTGCCTTCGCGCACGGCCTGCCCTTTGGCGTGTTTCCAGAAGAGGTATTGCTTTGGCTGATACGCCTGGCCACGCGTTGCGGGCACGAGACTTTGGCCGTCCATCGGGACGGCGGGTTGGCCGTTGCGCTGGCCGGGGTGTTTGGTGTCCGCGGCGTCGAGCAGCGTGGGCATCAGGTCGTTGACGTGGGCGACGGCGTGCGTCACGCTGCCGGGGTTCTTGACGCCGCTTGGCCAACGGACGATCAGCGGGACACGGATGCCGCCTTCGTGGTCGTGCTGCTTGAACAGGCGGAACGGCGTGTTGCTCGCGTTGGCCCAACCGTAGCCATAACTCTGATAGGTCTCTTCGGGTCCGGGCATCAGACCGGGCACGTTGCCGGGGCGGATAGGCTTGCCGTCACGCGTCTTTTCGTGCAGGTACGGGCCCTTGCGGTTGACACCGTACTCGACGTGGCAACCGCCGTTGTCCACAAAGTAACAGACCAGGCTGTTCTCAAAACGGCCTGTCTCCTTGAGCGCATCGATGACTCGGCCGATGCCGCGGTCCATGACATCGACCTGCGCGGCGTAGACCTCCATGCGTCGTTCGTGCCAGCCCTTGTTCTGGACCGCTTCCCAAGCGGGCACGTTGGGGTGACGAGGCGATAGGGGCCAATCGGGATCGACCACGCCCAGTCGCTTCATGCGCGCGTGTCGTTGCACGCGGAGTTGATCCCAGCCCATCGCGTACCTGCCCTTGTACTTCTTGATGTCTTTCTCAAACGCGTGCAACGGCCAATGCGCCGCGGTGTACGCGACGTAGAGGAATAGCGGCTTGTCTTTGTCGGCCTTGTGGACGAAGGCCGCGGCATTGTCACTGATCGCGTCGGTGTAGTAATAGTCGGGGTCGTTGCGTGCTTCGTGTTCGACATTCTTCCCGTTGCGTACGAGCGACTGCGGCGCGAAGAAATCGTTGGCGCCGAGAATCGTGCCGTAGTGTTCGTCGAACCCACGCCTGAAAGGGTATTGGCTCTTGTCGTTGACGCGTGCAAGGTGCCACTTGCCGGCCATCCACGTCGTGTACCCTGCGGCCTTCAGGGCTTCGGGCAATGCCACACAGTCGTGGGCGATGCCGCCGTCGCGATTGGATCGGCCGTGATAGATGCCGGTCAACAGCGCGGCCCGTGTCGGCCAACACATGTTGTTGGCGTAAAACTGCGTAAACCGCAGGCCGTCTTTTGCCAGCGCGTCGAGGTTGGGTGTTTCGATCTCGCCGCCATAACAACCGATATCCGAGTAACCCATGTCGTCGCTGAGGAAGATGACAATGTTGGGTCGTTTCTTTGTGCCGGCGTTGTCCTGCGCATCCGCATGATGCGGCATCAGCAGCAATGCCAGCACCACCGCAAACGCGGCGATCGACACAGCCGGACGACTCGTGAGAAACAGAACGTTGCGCATGGCTGCACCTCCGTGACGATTGGCGACAAAACGCCCGCGCAGCGTATCACGCCGAGAAAGGTATCGCTCGATCCAGGTCAACCCAACAGCCCTCGCTCGCCACCGCACCGTCGACGGGTCGTTGTTGCAACTCGCACACGAGGCCGAGCATCGGCTCGTGCAGCGGGGCGGTGAAGGTCACGGGTTGGCTGGTCGCGGGGTGGGTGAAGCGGAGCATGGCCGCGTGCAGGCAGGGGTGGGCGATGATCAGGTCGTCGCGGGTGGGGGCTTCGGCTTCGAGCTTGTCGCCCTCGGCCTTGGTGCGGGCGAAGGTGAGGAACCGGCGGGCGCCCGCGGGTGTGGGCGGGTGATCCAGTTCGTGTCGGCCGATCACCTCGCCGCCGTACACGATGTCGCCGGCGATCGGGTGGCCGAGGTATTGTAGGTGGACGCGGATCTGATGCGTGCGCCCCGTCTTCAATTCCAACTCTAACAAGGTGTAACCCTTGAAGCGCTGGCGAACGCGGTAGAGCGTAACGCTGTCTTTGCCGTAACGGTCGCGGCGGACGGCGTACGCCTCGCGGATCGTCGGGTGCTTGCCGATCGGTTCGTCGATGCAGCCGCCGACGTCCTTGGCGTCAAACTCGCCGTGCACCAGGGCGAGATAGGCTTTGAGTGTCGAGCGGTCTTCGAATTGGCGGGCGATCTTCCAGTGCGCCTCATCGCGCTTGGCGACGACCATGACGCCGGTCGTGTTCTTGTCCAGCCGATGCACGATGCCGGGGCGGGCTTCGTCGGCCCCGACGGAAGACAGCCCCCAGACGCCGGTGCCTTTTTGGCGTGATTTCTTGATGCGCTGTTGGCGTGCGGAGGGGGGTTTGGGGTGTTGGGGTCTTGGGGGCGCGTTTTGTGTATCGCCGGGCGTGCCGGGGGGACTGAAGTCCCCCGCGTCGTGCGCGTGCGACTCTTCGTCCTCATACGTCGCGCCGACGTCGGTGACGTGGTCGGAGTTCTGTTGGAAGTGGTAAGCGAGCGCGTTGAGCAGCGTGCCGGACAGGTGGCTTCGCGCGGGGTGGACGATGAGGTTGGCCTGCTTGTTGACGACGATAAAGCCGTCGTCCTCGTACAGGATGTCCAGCGGGATCGGCTCGGGTTCGAGGTACTTGCTGGGCGGCGGCGGCAGGACGACCTCGACGACATCGCCTGCCCGAAGTTGCGTGCTGCGCTTGGCGGGCTTGCCGTTGACGGTCACGCCGCCGCCGTTGATGAGCTTCTGGACCTGGTGACGACTCACGCCGCGCAGACGACGCTGGATGAACACGTCGAGTCGTTGGTCGGAGTCGCGGCCCAACTCGAAACGACGGACGAGCGCCTCAGACTCTTCGTCTTCCGACCCGTCAAGCCCCGTGTCGTCGTTATCTTGCGATGGATCGATCGCGTCTTCGGGCGCGTCGCCTTCCGAAGGGCGTGTCGATTCAGGTTGATCCGGGTTGTCATGGGGCCGGGCTGTCACCGCCGGCCTCGTCGGACTTGGGTTTGTTGTCGGCGTTGTCGCCGCCGTCGTCACCCGATGAATTGCCGTCGCTCTTGGGCGTCGAATCGGGCTTCGGCGTGTCGTCTGACTTAGGTGTTTCGTCCGGCTTGGGCGTCGCGTCGGGCTTTGGAGTCGTGTTCGTCTTCGGGGTCGTGTCCGTCTTCGGGGTCGTGTCCGTCTTCGGGGTTGTGTCTGTCTTCGGCGTTGTGTCTGTCTTCGGGGTCGTGTCCGTCTTTGGGGTTGTGTCCGTCTTCGGCGTTGTGTCCGTCTTCGGGGTCGTGTCTGTCTTCGGGGTCGTGTCCGTCTTCGGGGTCGTGTCCGTCTTCGGGGTCGTGTCCGTCTTCGGGGTCGTGTCCGTCTTCGGGGTCGTGTCCGTCT